>NZ_SLZV01000027.1 GCF_004346095.1 Faecalimonas umbilicata
CACTGTGTAAGACATTGAAATACCGCATGGTATTATCTCCAATGCAGTAGTGGTTGAAGCAAGAATCCCCCTGCTTTAGCTGTGGGGAGTGTCAAAATTCCTGCCACAGAGTTTTCCAGTTCCATCCTTGTTTTTGCAACTGCGAAGATCCGAATTTCAATGGATTTTATAACTTCTCCAAGCGAATTGATTTCATCATAGAGTTTTTTCATCTCTTCTTCTCGGACAGCCGCATCATAGAAATCCTTATATTCTTTTGCAAATCGTTTCCTAGAATCCTGTTCCTGGATAGATTTATTCAGATTTTTCTTTACGACTGTCTGATCTTTTGTTAAAATACTAATAGTTGTAATGGTATTTGGCTGGTTACATGCTTTCGTCAGCCAGTAATCATTTAATCCGGCTGGAAAATCCCATATATGGATACACGCCTCATACCCGGTTCCTGTCCGGGTATAAGTTTCATGGTGGGAAATCCTCCCTACCGGAGAGATCTTTTTCAGGAGTTCCTGATCCTGTATAATCTCTCTGGTCTTTTTTGTCTTTTTTCTCATTTGTTTTCCCCATTTTCTTAAAAAATCTTAGAGTTTTTATTTGCTAGTTTGAATAAAATCTGTAGTTTTTTCTCTTCTGGTATTTCTTTTACTAATCCCATTTTTGCCTGTCTGATTTTTGCAAGTCCAAGTGTACTGTTTATAAGATGTTCCATTTCCGCCAGTTCTGCTTTCGATTCCGCAAAAAGAAATAAATAAAATTCTTTCCGGTTTGTATGTTTTTCTCGAAAAATCAATTCTTCGATATTCCGGTTTAACATATCTATAAAGAGCGGATTCTGATTCTGTCGTAACCGTTCTTTCCAATACTCCTGTTGTTTTGATGTGTTACATGGAAACATCATAGAAACAATCTCCATATCCCTCCAATACGTTTTATAAAATTTTGCCCACTGAAAACAGTCCATCTCAATTTCATCTGCATCTGAATTGATCAGATCTTTTGAAATAATCTGATACATCTGAAGATAATCGCCATCTGCAAGTTGAAAACTACTTGTTTCTCTGTCATAGCCGGAGATGGGAAACTCTTTATTCCACTCCACTTTCTTCATTTTCTTTTCCCTCCATATTTTTTTGTAGTTGCCCATATCCATGCACTGTCCGTATTTCTGCATAACTATATATGTTTTTCGGTCGCATAAAATATAAAACAATACTTTGGTAATTACGCCGTTTTGGATTTCTGCCACAGGGGAGGACTAAAATCACTCCCATCACAACAGAATAAACCCAAAAGAAAAATGTCAGGGAAGTGTGTACCTGTTTTTGCAGGATCATCGTCATGACAACCCATGCTGTCAGAAACACCATATCTTGAAAATATAAAAACCATACTACCTGCGTTTCACTTTCTATCTCTTTTGTGACCATATAGCGCATAATCATATCCCTCCTTTCGTCCAATATTTATTTTTTATTTTTCGGATGCAGGTCTTTCTCACTCCAATTTCCTGTATGGATTCCCTGATGGCCTGGATATTTCTGCTGTCTGTATGGTGCTCTCTCCTGAACTCTTCCCATCTCTGTTGTTCTTTCTTTTTTCTGATCTTCCATTTGGCTTCGAAGTAAAGCTGAGTGTCCCTGATTTCCCTGCAGAACATTTTTATCCAAAGTTCCTCTTAGACGGTCAGTAGAAATATCTCCCTGAACTTTTTGTTCCCAACGATCAAACATATTTTTCCCATTTTCATCCCAGCCCCTATTCTCATATCTTCCTATTCCATCTGTCTGCTGTTCCATTCTATCCAGCTCCTGATTCATTGCATCCTGTTGTCCCTCTAACACATTCTCTGCACCTATATCTGCTCTGTTGCCTTCCAAAGTCTCTGCTGTTTGGAAAGGTAATGTTTGTTGCATCTCTGCACCTTTTTCCATACCTTCCATCTTCATTTCTGCATGATCTTCTCCCATTTCTGATACAGTGCTTTCTTCCTGCAAGGTTGTCTGCTGTTCCATATTATCCTGTGATTCACTTGTATGATTCTGATAGCTTTCCATTTCATTTTCAGAAGGCATTTGCTGCTCGCTTCCATCTTTTTCTCCTTGCGACAACATCTGATCCATATCGTTCATTCCGTATTCTGATATCCCATTTCCAGCACCATAAATATTTCCAGATCCGGCATGTTCTTTCATCGCTTTCGTCTGTTCTTTCATCATTTGAAATTGTTTCATTTGCATAGCTGTGTTCATTCCGCTTCGCACCATGTTTGCTCCTCCACGTGCCATATGGTAAGCTGCCAACATCTTCCCCATGCCTCCGGAGATTCCCGCATCCACTCCAGTAATTTTTTCCATGACATCTGCTCCATCGATGACACACCATGCAACAAACAGTAAAATCACAGCTCTTAAAATGGCATTGATACTGGTCTGTGCATTTAGATAGGAAGTAAACATAAAATAAGATTTCAAGGTAATCGCAGTAAAGCACAACGCATAATAGCCATCCCGGATACATTCCAGCACCCGGACTGTTTTTTTGCTACTTGACATATCAATCGACTTTAGTGTAACAAGGATTCGGCTGATAAACAGTTCATAGATAATCCTCGTATTTTTATATGACAGTCCAATCAACACCAGCAGAAGTGCGATTGCACTCAGATAATATGTTCCAAACCGGAAATGGTACCGGTAATAAAAGTCATTTCCATAGTCTGTCCATGCTACACCATTGCTAACCTCTTCCAGTTCACACTGCCCGGAACGGAAATCTAGTTTTTTCTTCAGGATCTTTTTCGCATCCTTGCTCAGACCTTTTTTGTCATAGGGAAGTGTTTCCCCTAGGTCGATAAAATCCATTTCTTTTTCCGTCAATGCTGCATACTGTGGGGGATTCTTGTCTGACTTCATGTTCTGCAGTCCGCCCAATTCTTTGTCGATATAAATTAAATCATACAAATACGTCCTTACCAGCTCTGTTCCGTTCGTCTGACCATTGCCAGATAATATGGCATCCTTAAATGTGATTGTCCACATATTAACCTGTGAAAATAAATAGGTGGACGAGGTAGTAACCACTGCAAAAACTAACATACTAGTCAAAAGATGATTCTGCTTTTGCTTTCCGAGAATAATCATAAAGGCAAGTAATACGATAGAACCAAATAAGAATGCCTCCATGAGCGGTTTGAAATCTTCCAAAAAGGTTTCTAATCCCGTCCACTTGGTAATGTCTACCAGACCAAATGTTGTATCATATAAGGTCTGACAAATATCTATTGCCGTGGTAAACAGTTTTACTAGCATCCATCCGATTGACCGTAGAATCCCAGCGACCATACTATTGGATGTGAAAAATTCCGAGTTATCCTGCAGAAACTCGATAATCTGTGTATCGGTCATTTTCTCCTCCTTCCCTTTTCTGAATCAGTTCGATGCAAACTTCTTTTTCTACTGTTTCCAGTTCCTCAATCCTATTAATTGCATCCACTAATTCTGGAACTGTCATCGACTCAGAGAAATGATACCTCTGTGCTGCGTTTTTCCCTAGCTGTCGTTCCAAAATCTGTATCAGTTCCTCATACGCTCTATGTCCCAGAATCCTCCATGATTCCTTTTTTCGATCAAAAAGTTTCCAGCTTTTTTGCAGATCCCAGATCCGCTCTTCCGGGTGTATGTGTTCCCTGCTTTCGGTACATATAGTAAGAAAATCTACTTCATTTGGGTGTGGATACTTTTCTTTCGGCATATATTCATAGGCATACCAGAGTTCTCTTCCTTCTTCGATAGAATTAAAGATTGGTCTTGGTTTTACTTTATTGCCATGCAGATCACGGCGTTTTGATCGGCGGAAGATCACCACTTCTCCTTCCCTAAGTTCCATCAATTTATTTTTGTCTAGCAATGGCTCCTGCCCGATGGATTCCGTATAATACTTCTGCAGGGAAAGTTTAGCTCCTGCCCGCTGTACATCGACCACAGAACGGTTTCCTAACATACCGGAAAAGCTCTCTGCAGTATCTTGGGAATTGGTCTGCAAGTAAAAGTGATTTGCACAGTTTCCACGGATCGTCTGTGCAATTTCCTTTCCATACTGCTCCTCAAGCTGCTCATAATTCTGAAGATAAATATCAAAACTGATATTCTGGCCAAGTCCCATTGTCGTCATGACTTTCATAAGTTCAATAGACGGCATATTTCCTGCCTCATCCAGGATCACTTTGACCTGCCTGTCACATTTTCCTTTCCCATCATCACATCTTTTTCCCAACACATAATACATCTGCCGGATGAAAATAGTTGGCAGTTTATAAAGCGATGCATCATAAGACGGAGTGGACAGAAACACCGCAATCGGCTTTTCGCCAAAACCAATCTCTGTAAAATCAAGGGTGCTTTCTGCTGTCATTTTAGCCACGTTATTTAATGTGAAAATATCAATTTCCCGAAGCATTTCTGAAAAAACACCCGATTTTGTTTTTCCCGGTGCTACTTGTACACCTAGATACTTTAAGCGTGCACGGTCTGTCGCTGGACGAGATTCAAAGTAAACATCTAATAACGTCCTATTTCCATTCTTATCCACCGGAGTGGTCACCATTTGTCCAAAGTTGATCACCATACTGTACAGATTGATCGTCTTTTCATTGTCATCCCGGTTTCGGAATGGATGTGCATTCTGCTCTTCCTGTGGTAAGTTGCACCATTTTCGATAACGCTCTGCATTTTCTATTTGATCGGCAAGAATCGCATCTTCCATACTAGCAAGGATCATCGCCGCAAACAGGGCTGCAGCGGCACTTACAAAGTAGACCATATCCCCTTTTGCTTTTTCCACATCAAAGTAAGAGTATGCGAGAGAATTGACCACCTGTTCTGCCGTATCATAATCTCGCTGTTTATAAAATTTTAATGCCACTGATACCGGGTTAAATCCCATCGACAACTTGGGATTAGATGCATTTAAAAGATGTACTTCATACTCTCTTTGTTCCAAAATCTTGGCAAACACTTTGTAAAGCTCCAGCTTTGGATCATTGATGATCAGACTTGGCTGTTTTTCTGCTCTGGAATAAATTTCCAGGGAAGTTTTTACAAACACCTCACCTTTTCCAGAACGGGTAATTCCAAGGATCAAGTTACTCACAACGCTGTCATCAATATAAAAGTTCTGTCCATGCCTTGCGATCAAAATGCCTGGGTTCCCCGGATATCCCGTTTCTAACGGCTCTATCGCTTTATACTGTTCTTTAATTTCTTCTGTCGTGGTAAAACGTGCTGTTCCCTTCTGTCCCAGATTAAAATGTTCTTCTGACCATGACACTTTCACTTTGTAAAGGAAAATCCCATCTACAAGAAGCATAACAATCAACAAGATAGGAATATACACCAGCCTTGGCAACAGATAAACCAAAGAAAACAACGGTTTCTCTCTCAGCAAAATCAGCGGAAGATTCCAGACCAGATGTAATACATATGCCCCTCCAAAAAAGATCAAAAGATTCATAACAAGTAGGAGCTTCTTTAGAACCCTGTCACTGGACAAGATCCTTTCTGTACTCATTGTCTTTTTCTGGTACTCTGCGAATGTTTCCGGCTGTTTCAGATCCACATCTTTTTCTTCTTTTTTACCAGGTGTCCATTTGGACACCCAGTTATTTTCTATAATGTTCTTCATGATCTTCTATCTTCTTTTACAACTACTTTTAAAACTTGAAAGCAGCCGCAAAATCCTTCGCCCACTGGGTTGCCGTATATAAAAGAGCTCCCCCGATGATAATTTCAAAAATGTGCCCTTTTGCCCATTCTTTCATTCGTTGTGTTCCTAAAATCAATGCAAAGGCAACCATAATCAGTGCGATACCAATCACCGTCACACCAAGCGGCATGATATTATTATTTATAAAATCTGTAATATATGTTTTTAGTAATGTCATATTATTCCTCCTTTCGTTTCTTGGCCAAAATTCTAAGTGTGATTACAACTGCCAAAATTACAAGCAGTAACCCAATTCCAGTCGCAATCATAATTTCCGGCATACGGCTTTTTCCCTGTATTTTTTCATAAGTTCCTTTTGCTTCCATCTGATACAGAATTTTCCCATCTGGATCTGGCGCCTCATAAATCCCATGATACATCGTTTTCTTAACCGCCTCTTTGCGATACGTTCCTTTATAGTCTGCACGGTAAGTTTTTGTCAACTGTTCCACAGTGGCAGTTGCTTCTCGGTATAAAATTCCGTCCTTTTCATAAGGTTCTCCAGCCCAGTGTATTTCTGTGATCCGGCTTCCTTCTGAAGCACCTGCCTGTGCAAGCAGTTCTGCTTCACACCCTGCAATCGGTGGCTGTTCCTCATTCTTTGGAATTAGGTGTCCCTGATATTCATAATAGGCAGCGTCATAGTCTTCATAAGTCACAGTCATCTGTGTCTGATTCACTGCAGTCCCCGTTTCTGTCAGTCCGGTCAATTCAGCTACAACTTCCATTTTTTCTCCGGTTTCCGAATCCGTAACCGTCACATTTTTTATCTTCGGAACCATCTCTGCCGTCACTGCTGATGGATAATCTTCAAAAGCGGTGACCGTTTCTACCTGTGCCGGACTGATGATTTCTTCTTTCGTTTCTGTCCGTACCAGTTCATATTTCACACCGTTTTCTTCTACTGTTTTTTTCAGTTCTTTTTCGCTGTCGATCACTTTTTCTTTTTTATCGAGGCATTCTTTTCCAATCACTTGATACTCAGTGCGAATTAATCGATATTTGTGACCTTTTTCTATGATTTCTTCTGCGAAATCATTTCGTTCCTCTTTCGCAGACTCTGAAACATAAGTCTGTGTTTTTATCAGAGTCCCCTCCGCAGCCAAAACTGGCTGCGGAAAGAAAAGTGTCCATAAAAAAGAAAAAAGGGCTGTTTTCTGAATCACTTTTTCCCATCTATTTTCCAATCTCTTCTCCATTTTTCTTTTCTCGATTACCTTTCCTTATATTTTTTCTGAAAACGAACACAACAACAATCGTAATACTTGCAACAGTTAGCAGAAGCACTGTAAGCAGTATTGATGTCTGATCTCCTGTTTTTACTCCACCGCTTGGTCTCTTTCCCGGCATACTCGGTTTTAGAGTTCCCAGCTTATATTTCACGGTCTGTCCTTTGTCATTCAAATCTGTATGAGTCGCTACTTCTGTTTCCTGCACATATAAATGTTCAAAAACAACGACCTCCTGATTTTTTAAGGCAGATGAGTCAAAGGTAAAGGAAACTTCCACACTGCCATCCGGTTTTTCTGGACGGAATTTTTTCTCTGCAAGAATCTCTTTTCCATTTACAAGAAGCGGTTTCCCGGTCTGCTTAGACATCAGTACACCTTTCACGGTATACTCCTGTCCCACAATCAGGTTTTTGTAGGATACGGTGTCAATAATCGTGGATTTCTTTTGTACGATTCCTTCCTGCTTTCCACTGTCTTGATCCGTTGCTTTGGTTCCAATTTCATGTTTTGGAAATGTAACCGTCTGTCCTTCATCGTTCAAATCCGTGTGAACTGCTATTTCTATTCCCTGCACATACAAATGTTCATAAACCACAACACTCTCACCAGATAAAGAAGAAGCATCAAACGTAAATGCAATTTCCTCATTTCCATCCGGTTTTTCTGGACGGAATTTTTTCTCTACACGAATCTCTTTTCCATTTACAAGAAGCGGTTTCCCGGTCTGCTTAGACATCAATACACCTTTAACTGTATACTCCTGTCCCACAATCAAGTTCTGATAAGAAACTTTGTCCAAAATTGTGGCTTCTTTCTTCGGTACGGCTTCCTGCGTTCCGGTATCCTGATCCGTTGCTTTGGTTCCAATTTCATGTTTTGGAAATGTAACCGTCTGTTTTTTATCATTCAGATCTGTGTGTACGGAAATCTCTTTCTCGCCCAAGAACAGCCGTTCATAAACAACGATTGTTTTTCCTGCACATGCGGACGCATCAAAATGAATTTCCATGGAAACTTCCATGCTGTCTTTTTCTGCCGTAAATGTTTTCTCTAATGTTATCTCTTTTCCAGAAATCTGCAGTGGAAGCTGTGTTTCTGCATCCATCAGAACGCCTTTTAAAAGATACGTTTCCCCTTTCTGCAGGTTCTTCACACATACTTTGTCTTGAATAACTGCTTCTTTTTTTGGCAGTCCCTGTTGAGTATTCGTATCTACAGAAATCGCATTTGTTTCTGTAATCTCTGTCTTCGCATTCTCCACTGTAAGTGTAATGCTGTCTTTTCCTTCAATCTTTCCGTCCGGATCCACCTTTACTTCAAAAATCTGGTCGTCAATCGCATAGCCGTCAATTCCTTCCATTTCCTGGATACAGTAGGTCATATCCGGCTTCAGTCCTTCGATGACTGCCTGACCATTTTTATTAGTTTTTACAGTTTCTTTTGCCGCGATCCCATCATCCAGTCCGTCTGTCATCTGCTTGTTCCAGAATGCAAACTGTACCCCGCTGAGTTTTTCATCAGAATCCTTTACTGTTTTTTCAATCACAACTTTTGTAAGAACGTTGGTAATGTCCAGTGTCTCGTATACCAGTTCCGTTGATTCATCTTTATATTTCAGTTCTACGTCCCACGTCTTGTCCGTCAGTACATAACCCTCCGGCTGGCATACCTCTTTGACCTGGTAGCTTCCAAGATATAATTTTTTGGATGTTGCAGTTCCATCCTTTTCAGTTGTAATGGTATCTACCACTTCTCCTTTTTTTACCCGGATGGTTCCGTCTGGTGTCACGATATCCTTCTTTGCTTTAATTTCAAAGGAAGCGCCTTCAAGCACCTCTCCATTTGTTTCATCACTCTTTCGGATACGAATCTGTCCTTTTGCCGGCAGATCTTTTACTTGTACTAAAATAGGCTCTGCCCAGTCATGTCCTTCCTTGATCTCAAAGCGGATTTCTTGTCCATTTAACAGGTATCCCTCTGGTGCATGGATTTCTTTAAAATAATATGTTCCTGCCGGAAGTTTTTCTGGAAGTGTAAAGGTTCCACTCTCGTCTGTTTTAAATGTTTTATGTACCTCTTCTGTCGGATAATGTGTTGTCATTTCAATTGGTTTTTTATTTTTATCGAGAAGCTGGAACTCGGCATTTGCCAAAGGAATAATCTTTCCGGTTTCTGCATCCAGTTTGGCCAACCGCACTGGACTGACAATCAGCTTGTCCTCCAGAATGTAATACAAGGTTTCCCCTTCATTTTGGATTGTGACTTGAAAATCTTTTACCGGCTTTGTCCCCTCTGGAGGATTCTTTTCATGTACGATGTAAGTATCATACGCAAGGTTTCCTCTTTTGCTGACATTTAACTGTGTTGTGGAAGCATAACCATGTTTGTCTGTTACAATCTCAACAGTCTTTTTTGTTGTTTTAGAAGTAATTTCAAAGATAATTCCTTCCAGTGGTGTCTTTTGGTCTTCGTCTTCATCAGAAGATTCCTTAAATTTCACCAACTGCAGGTCTCCACGGATCACATCATTTTTAATAGCGGTGTCTGTGGTATTCAACTTTACAATCTTTCCGTGTTCCTGAATGGAAAAAGTACGCTTGATTTCTCCGGTTGGATTATATCCCTCTGGCGCTTTTACCTCTTTTGCCTGGTATTTTCCATATGGAAGTAAATCCTTTGTCGTAGAAACTTTTCCGGACTTGTCTGTCGTAAGTGTTTTTACAACCTCACCTTTTTTATAAAGTTTTCCTTCTACTTTTACCGGGTGATCATTCAGGCTACTGATCTCAAAAACTGCACCCTCCAGTGTTGCTCCGCCCTGTGCCTCTTTCTTGTTCAGTTCATTGTCCCACTTTTCAATCTCCACACCACCACGAATTACCTCATTTTTAATGGCAGTATCCGCAGTATTCAATTTTACAAGGGTTTGATCTTTTTCAACTTTGAACGTCCGCTCAATCGTCCCTGCATTCTGATATCCAGTCGGCGGAGTTTTCTCTTTGATCTTATAAGTTCCAAAAGGAAGCAGATCTTTTTCTGTCTGTGCTTTTCCATCCTGATCGGTTGTCAGCGTTGTGATAATTTCACCCTTCTGATAAGTCTTTCCTTTGACAACTACTGCATTAGCATTTTCAGAGATCAGATCAAGCTCTGTGCCTTTCAAACTTGCTCCTCCTTGCGGCTCCTTTTTATTCAGTTCACTATCCCACTTTTCAATTAAAACACCTCCATGAATAATCGTTTCTGGAATTGTAGGTACATTATAGGTTTCTACTATTTCAGCATTTCCTTGTGATTCAATTTTTCTTACAAAAATCTCCGGATTGATAATATATCCTTTCGGTGCCTTTGTTTCTTGAATAGTTATTGTTCCTAATGGTATTGTAGGATTTCCATTGGTTTGATAGTAAAGAGTATCTCCTGCAACCTTAAAATCATCACTTAAGTAACATCTTCCTTTTTCATTCGTTTTTAAAACCCATGTTCTCTCTGCCTTTACTCCTTTAATTGCCGGATCAGTACCATAGAATCCTTTATAATATTTCACTGTAAATTCTGCTCCTGCTAAAGTAGCACTTCCCTGAGGTTTATCTTTATTTGTTTCTCTGTCTATTTTCCCTAATACAACTGCAACTGGATCAGACTGTGGATAATCGGTCACCTCTAAAGTTGTAACATTCGATGTAATCTTGACATTGTAACTCTGCATGTCTAATGCAAACCCTTTAGGTGGTGTTAATTCTTTAATCGTATAATCCCCACTCGGAAGTTTTTCAGATTTTGCATATCCATTTGCATCTGTCCGCAAGGTGGTTACTTGTTTTTCCTCTTGAAATACTCCATACTCAGCACCTTCCAAAGAATAGCAGGAGTTATTTAATGTAAGTTCTGGATTTGCTGATTTTTTCTGTAGTTCCAGATATCCTCCAAAATCCACTCGCATACGGGCTTTTGCTCCAATATGTTGATATCCGATCAGTCCATTTTCATTACTACTTCCATCAGTGACTCCATCAGGTGTAACCAGCAAATTTAACTCTACTATTCCCGAATTAAAATCTACCGATGTAACAGTTCCGTCCACCTGTATAACCGGATACCCTGCTGGTGGCTCTGCCGCTGTATGATCTGCACACCATCCATAACCAATCATCTCAGCTCCTGAAAGTTCTCCAGAAAAATTTCCTAACTCAAAGTAGGACTGTCCTTCCTCTGGCACAAACCATGCATTTGTAATTTCACAATGTCCAGTATGTACGCTTCCCACTGCCCATTGTTCTTCCAGGCTTCTGTTCTGATAAAGTTTTATTTCTTCAGAAAATCTTTTTTCCAGTTTTGCTCCATAGTTTTCATCAAAAACATTAATCCCTTTTTCTTCTAATACTTTCTTGGTAGATGGGTCTGTGATACCACCTCCACCATACATAGACCAGTCGATTTCTCCATACGGTTTCCGCTGGATCTGGGAATAATCTGTATCTTCTGCGAAAAAAATCTTCTCTTTTTCATTTTCTTCTAGTTCTATTTCCTCTGTAACTTCTTCTTTCTGCTTTTCTTCCTCTGAAAATTCAACATGAATTATAACGTCCTGATCTGGCATTATATATTCTGCTTTTTCCTCGTTTACCTCCAATTCTTCTCCATTGATTACAAGATTTTTCAGTTGATATCCTTTATCTGGTCTGGCAATAATTGAAAGTTTCTCCCCTTCCACAACTTTTATTATGCTATCCGCTTCTACAAGTTGTTTGCCTGTTCCATCATAAATCTCAAGTGTTCCATGCTCGCCTTCAACAGTCAAACGATAAAGCTCCTGAGATTCTGATTCTTCTACTGCCATTGCCGGAAGTGTGCTTCCTATCAATAGCAAAAGTATTGTGAATAACGCCACTACTTTCTTTAAAATTCTTCTCACGCTTTCTCCTCCTCTTCTTTCAAACGAATTTGTTTCATGTAATTGGCTACGGTACTTCTACTGCAACCTATTATTTCTGCAATTTCCTTTTGCTTTATCGTAGGAGATAACACTAATAACTCTTCTACTCTTTGTACATTTTTGTTCCTCTTTTCTTTTTTAATCTGTACTCGCTTGTTTTGTTCTTCCAAAAACCTCTTCTGAGCCTTTCTTGCATCATAAAGTTCCATACCATTATTCGTATTCTTCATAATTTCCCGGTAGACAGTGACTCTATTTCGGTTTAATATACCTGCAAGAGCATTCATCTCTGAAAGGTTCATATTATTTTTGTATAATTTTTCAATTACCAGCCGTTCTTGAAAGGACATTCTCTTATAGCCTCCTCCCACCTTGTTCCTTTTCCTCCTCTCTTCCCTTTGTCTTAGGATAGTTTTTTCAATCAAAAAAAGCACTCAGACTAAAAAATTTTAGTCCTCGTGCTTTGAATTATAGACTTTTCAAAAAGCTGCCAGTCTTCAACGTCTCCTCGCTAGTTTTCTTTCGGCAAATGATGTCCATACGTTCTGACACGCTCATCTGCAATGACACCCTGCCAGTTCATTCCATAACCAAAATCATAGATATGCCCCTCGGTATCTCTGTGGCATTCCATATCAAACGGAACATCTTCCTGCTGTTCTTCCACGGTGCGCATATCTGCCGGAAGTTGCATTGGAAGGAGTCCTTCCGGTTCAAAGTTACCACTGAGCACCTCCAGCAGTGCATTTGACAGATCACCAAACATCGCAACGATCGCATCTGCCGCCGCTTCAAACTCCTTTACTACCATTGGACCAAGCATATTCACACAAACGATCACCGGTTTTTCGCCCATGAGCTCTCTTGTATGTAAAACAAGATCCAAATCATCTTCGTTATTGACTGTTACGGTCTTTCCACGGTAAGTTCTATCCGGGAACTCATCATTTGGATCTTGGGCAATGCTATGTTCCCGCGCGTAAACGGCAGTGTATGGACGATATTGCAGACTGATTGGAAGATACCCATTTCCGCCGGCTTCTTTATCACTGACATCATATCCACCTGCAAGTCCAAATGCAGCGCCATCAGGCTGACGGATGATACAAATTGCTGCATCCGCCTCTTCCGGATGATCCGTCACTGTGAAATATTTCTCCAGCAGTTCTTTGGAAATTGGACTATCCCAGTGCTCCTCCATTTTCTGGCACATCCAGTCTACACTTTCCGGCCAGTGGATTTTCGGGATATAGACTTTCATTTTCTTTTGCAACGGAAGTACATTTTCTTTGTTTTTCAACATGACAATCGATTTTTTCTGTGCGGCAAATCCTTCTTTCATATACTCTGCACAACCAACTGTTCTTGCGGATACTTCCGGGTCTAAATATGGATTCTCAAACAGTCCCACACGGAATATATTTTTCAGAAGCCGGACAGCAGACTGTTCCAAACGTTTTCTCATAAAGGTTTCTCCATGTTCTTTTACACCGATACGGTATGCATCAAGAACTGGCTCTTTTTCATTTAATCCGCCAAACTGATCGACACCCGCCATCAAAATACGATAGCACCTCTCTCCTCTCGTCAGTTTTTCTGCTCCCCAGCATTTTCCTCCGTACAGATTTTCCAACGTAGATGCATCTTCTGTGATAGACCAGTCTGTACATACCACTTCATCATACTGATAGGTGTTTCTTAGCAGATCTGTAATTAGATATTTGCTGTAACCAGATCCTGCATTCTCATAATTACCTGCTTTTCCATATACCGCTGTATAATATGGCATGACCGAACTTGCCTTTCCTGTTTTGCCATGGAGTTTAAAAGCGCCTTCTGTAAATGGAAGCAGATGCTCTTCAAAATTATCACCTGGATATACGGAATATTTCCCGGAACCAAAATGAGCATCCCTTCCGCCTTCTACCGCGCCTCCGCCTGGCCAGTGTTTTACCATGGTATTCACACTTTCATATCCCCATCCATCCGTGATCTCGCTGTCTCCTTCTGATGTCTGGAAGCCATCACAGTACGCCCGCGCGAGATCTGCTCCAAGCTTGGAACTCTCTCCGATGCTTCCGGCAAACCGTTTCCAGCGAGGTTCCGTGCAGAGATCGATCTGAGGAGATAATGCCGTCGTAATTCCAAGTCCCCGGTACTCTTTGGATGCTATCTTTCCAAATTTCTCCATCAAAGCCGGATCAAAAGTCGCAGCAAGTCCCAATGGTTCCGGCCAATGTGAAATATCTCCCCCGGCTCCGGCATCAAACTCAAATGTGACCGTTGTTCCATGCCTTGGATCTGAGCTGATTGCAACTGGAATTCCCCAAGGCAGTTCTTCTGCCAACGACTGGATATTATTATTCCACTTTGCAGCATCTGCCGCAGACTGAACCGAAATGATCAGAAGATGACGGATAAAGTCTTCTCTGAGAAAAATCTTCTGCTGGTCTGAAATTGCCGACACCGGAAGCCCGCTTTCCTGAATAGATTTCCCATTATAAGTCACTTCTCCGAAATACGGCATAGAAACTCCAGGGATAAATTGATGTCTGCTATAAAGCATCAGACCTGCAATCTGTTCTACGGACATGCGAGATGCCAGATCACTTGCTCTTTGCTCTGCCGGAAGTCTCCAATCCTCATAGGGATATAACTCTCCTGCCCCTGCAAGATCCTTAAAATACAGCCCATCTTTCTCGATCACTTTCATACCGGACTGTTCAGACCAGCAAAGTTTTGGACCTCCTGGATTCTGAATGCTCTTTACTGTTGTTTCGTAATTCTGTTTCATAGCAAATTCCTTTCATTCTCTCAAAAATTAGCAGTACTTACCAATAAGTTTACCTTTTTTATACGGATTTGCAATGCCTTTTACAAATTTTTATTTGAAATATGGTGATTTTTATTGTATTCAACGATAAACTTATACTATATTTGTGTATTTTTTCGTTGAATTTTTTTCGTCAAAATGTTTTATTGTATATTTTACATATATTTTGTTCTTTTTAAATTATTTTTATATATATTTTACTATAAATCCTATATTTTTTTCTATTGTCATTTGGTTTTCAATGATACAATAAGGAAAAATCGTCGTTCGCAAAGGAGGAACATTATGACAAAAGCAAATTCAAAGTATTACGGAGAAAATGGAATCCACCGGGTTCCGCTATGGCGTATTGCCGGATTCGCCGCAAATAATCTGGCAACAAATATGTATCTATTCTTAATGGGCTATGTCGCCTACTATCTGACAGGATTTGTAGGTGTTGCCGTCGTAACAGCATCTAGTTTTTCTATGGCAATGAGAGTCTGGGATGGTGTCACAGATCCGTTTATTGGATATTTTGTAGACAAGACCAATGGTAAATTTGGGAAGAACCGCCCATTTATGATTATCGGACAGATAATCCTCTGTGCGATGAGCTTCATTCTCTTCCACGTTACACATCGGCTTCCGGAAAACACAACAATTCGATTTGGGTTTTTCATTGTAATTTCCGCAATTTACTATATCGGATACACCTTCCAGTGTGTCGTGACAAAATCAGCACAGACTTGTCTTACAAACGATCCGAAACAGAGACCTCTGTTTTCCATTTTTGATGGTGTTTACAACTCTTTGTTATGGACACTCATGGCGGTTGTAGCGGCAAAGCTCAGTACAAAATATGGTTCTTTCTACAGCATCGATCTCTTTCACGATCTGTGGCTGATCACAGCGATCGGAAGTGCAATTGCAACCGTGATCGCAGTCATTTCCATCGCTCCAAAAGATCGCACAGAATTTTTCGGAACTGGAAAAGCTGAGCGAATCCGTGCAAAGGATTACTGGGATATCTTAAAACACAACAGAGCGATCCAAATGCTTGTCGTGGCAGCTTCCACAGACAAACTTGCAGGAAATGCCCGCACAACAACTGTTCAGATTGTCATGTTCGGAATTGTTGCCGGCAATTTTGCAATCAGCGGAACGGTCATGGGCTATATCACAATTCCTGCTATGATTCTGATGATGTTCGGTATCGGTACACTCGCCACCCGCTTAGGACAGCGCAAAGGAATGCTGATCGGAAGTATCGGTGGAATTGTCATGAACGTACTGCTTGCACTCCTCTGGCTCTTTGGAGATGCTACAACAATGGTAAACGCAAAAGGCGGTCTTGCATTTGGAGTCTTCACGATTTTACATATCGTTCTTTCCATTGCTGCAACGGGATTTACCGGACTTTCTGGAAATATCGTAATTCCAATGACAGCAGATTGTGCCGATTACGAAGTATACCGCTCCGGCCGTTACGTTCCGGGACTGATGGGAACTCTGTTCAGCTTTGTTGACAAATTGATTTCCTCCCTTGCTCCATTGATCGCAGGATTGTTATTTGCAATGATAGGATTTAAAGATACCCTTCCAGACGTAAATACACCGTATACACCTTCTTTGCATTATGTAGGAGTATTCTTATGCTATGGAATCGTAATTCTCGGATTGATTTGTAATCTGATTGCAATGAAATACTATCCTTTAACAAAAGAGAAAATGGAAGAAATCCAAACAGAGATCGCACGGATCAAAGCACAAAATCTTCAAAATACTGAAACTGCTTAAAAAAGAAACAGGGTTGCTGCACTACTGTCGCAACCCTGTTTGTATCTTCTATTTTACAATCTTGATTTTAGATAATTTAAAAAGCAATTTTCCAAGCGCATATTTTTGCAGACAAATATAATCTTCCTGTGAAACTTTGCCTCTATAATTTAATACTTCCAACTCTCCACTCACTCCTTCAATAAAAATATCAGAAGAAGTGAATCCATTTTTGAGATAAAATCTTCTTCGTGCAACTCTTTGCTCTCTGTTTTGTGCCTGGTCATCTAACCGCTCGATCAAAAGAATGATTTTCTTTCCGGCATAATGCCTACATACATTTTGCATAATATAACTTCCAGTACCTTTGCTCCGTATTTTTGAAGATACTGCCAGATAATCAACCATAACCATATCTTTGTACGGAATCAGTACGGTAAATCCTAAAAGTTCTCCTCCCTCTGTCGCTGTCATCACAACTGCTTTTCCCTTTTTCACAGACCTTCTCAGTATAAAATACGGTTTTCTCTCCTGCTTTGGAAATGCTTCCAAGTAAATCTCCTTTATATTTGCCCATTGCTGTTCATTTGCAAGTGTAAATTCCATCATATCCTCCTTCTTGTGATTGCTTTCTCTTTTCCTCTCGTGTATTATAGAATGTACAGTAACTGTACAGTCAAGAGGTGTTTTTATGAATCATAAAAAATATTTATATTCTTCCGGAGAATTCGCAAAATTCACTGGTATCAACAAGCGAACTTTGCATTATTATAATGAAATTGGATTATTTTGTCCGGAAGTCATTGGAGAAAATGGATACCATTACTACACTTGTTTCCAATTTGCACAATTGGAACTCATTCTTACTTTGCGAAAAATAGGACTTTCCCTGGATGAAATCCGGGAATATGTGACAACACCATCGGATGAATCGTTCTCCCAGATGATGATCAAAAAGAAAAAGCTGATCGATGAATCCATCAATCAGCTCTTATCCGTACAATCTTTTTTAGAACAAAAAGCAGAACGGTTAAAAATCGGCATGCAATCCAAACACGGTAAGATTGAGCGATGCACGCTTCCCGAACGGAAGCTTGTGCTCTCTGCACCAATCTCCGGAGATTATGATGAAGAAGATTTCTCTGTTGCGGCAGAGTTTTCTCTCCGCCTCAAAACTCTTTTTCATCTTTATGACAATTTTGGAAGTCGAATCTCGATGGAACAGATTGAAAAAAATTGTTTTCACCGTTACGATTCTTTTTTCGCTTACTGCCCACATGGTTCAAAGACATATGACGTAGTCCTTCCGGCTGGAAGCTATCTGAGAGCATATTGTATCGGCAGGTGGGAGCAGCTTCCGGCTATTTACCAATCCATTCTTTCATATGCACGCGCGCATCAACTCACACTCACCGGTTATGCTTACGAAGAAGGATTAAATGAAATGTCCATCAAAGATAAAAACGATTACATTACTATGATCACAGTGAAATGTGATTAGATTTTATGGTGTCCTTCCATAGGTATTCTGACTCCTATGAGACTGCGACACCATTTTTTTCGATTTTCTTAAACAGCCTTGTAAGGACGAATATCGCCGCACCTGCAAGTACAAATTCTGCAATGAACTGTGCGTAAGCAAGTCCATAAAGCGGAAATACTTTGTTTAAGATATACAATGCCGGAATTTCCAGCACGATTTTTCTCATAATGCAGAAAATCAATGATTCTTTTCCCATTCCTACAGACTGGAAAACTCCAACTGCGAGGAAATCGATACACATAAATGGGAGACTCAGACAGAATCCTCTTAAAAAGCTTGCTCCATACGCAATGATCGCCTCATTTCCGATGAACAGACTTGTCAGTGGTCCAGAGAACAAATAATAAAGGGTCGCAACCGGAATCATAAATCCAACCGAAAGCGCCGCGCTAAAAAGGACCGTATGTTTCATTCTCTTATGATTTCCACTGGCATAATTGTAACTGATCAGCGGCATAATTCCCTGTGAAAGTCCCATCGCAATATACATCGGAACCATGTTGACTTTCTGTGTAATTCCCATCGCCGCAACAGCCTCAGATCCGAAAGCAGAAGTAAAATTGTTTAGAATCGTCATTCCGGTTACATTTAAGAGATTCTGTATCGCAGCAGGAATTCCGACTCCGCATACACCAAATACGATTGCTTTCTGGAATCCAAACTGTGACGGATGGATGCAGACAAGTGTCTTTCCGCGTCTTTTATACATCAGCACAAAGAAGTAGAGACATGCCACACAGTTTGAGATAAATGTCGCAAGTCCGGCACCTTCCGCCCCCATATCCAGTCCCCATGGAAGGATAAAGATCGGATCTAACACAATGTTTAAAAGACATCCGCTCATTGTTCCGATACTGGCATGAAGAGAAGCACCCTCCGCACGGAACAAATATGCCATCACAACATTTAAAATTGCAGGAACTGCACCGAATGTAACCGTCCATCGCATATAAGCCCCCGTTGCTGCCGCTGTTTTCGCATCTGCTCCAAGCATTACAAGCAGCGGATCTTTGAACACGGTACATAACAGTGCAAAAATTGCACCACAGATCAATGCACAGTAAAATCCAAATGCAGAACTTTTTTTCAATGTGTTATAATCCTTTTTCCCAAGCGAGCGGCTCATCATACTGGAACTTCCAACGCCAAATAAGTTATTTGCCGCATTAAATGCCAAAAGCACCGGTCCTGCCAGTGTAACTGCTGCATTCTGTGTTGAATTGTTCAACATCCCGACAAAATAAGTATCTGCAAGGTTATAGATCACCATGACAAGCGAACTTAAGATCGTCGGAACCGCCAGCTGTGCCACCGCCTTCGGGATCGCTGTTTCTTCAAATAATTTTGTTTTCTGGGTATCTTGCATAATTTTTCCTTTCTCTTTTGTTTTCTTTTTATGCTGCTTCCTCTGCAGTTTTATCATTCTCTTGCATTCCTTTAAGCAGACACCCGACTATTATAACTCTTTTTTTTTCATACATACAAGAACAATTTTTTCTTTTCACCGGAACAATTTTTCAAAGTTTTCACAAAATCGCAAGCAAAATTGTTCCAACTATCATGCAGACATAGATTCTTCCTATATCTTGTTTCGAATTTTTTGCATTTTCATATCCAATTCTGCACTTTGATTTGCACAATACAATAATTCCTCTGCCAACTCCTTCTGCAAGTCCTCGGAAAGATTTTTCTTATATCTGATCTTGTGTTCAAGACTCGCCCAAAAATCCATGGCAATTGTCCGCAATTGTACTTCTACTTTCATATCTCTTTTCTCATCTTTTAAGAAAATAGGTACAGAGATGATCAGGTGCAGGGAGCGATATCCATTCGGCTTAGGTTTTTTAATATAGTCTTTGATTTCAATCAATGTAATATCATCCTGCTTCAGCAGACAATTTGCCAGCATATAAATATCTTCACAAAACGAACAGATCACTCTGACTCCTGCAATATCATTGATATTTTCCTCAATGGCTTCCAAAGAGCTCGGAATGTTCCGATCCCTTATTTTTTTTGCAAGACTTTCCATCGATTTTGTTCTAGACTTTATCGATTCAATTGGATTTCGGTCATATTCCAGTGAAAATTGTTCATTTAGCACTTTGAATTTTGTTTCTACTTCCATAATCGCGCAGCGATAATAGGCCATGATGGTATCTCTCGGTTTCATATTTTCATGGATCAAATTCATAATTTCATCTGACATCAGCTGTTTCATAGCAGCCTGAGATTCTTGATTTTGTAGTATTTCTTTAATCTCCATTACAATTCTCCGTTCTTCTAGTGTATAGTTTTCTTTCATGCACATAGTATAACATACTTCTCATATGAGATTAAATGTTCTTTTTGCTTTTTGCCGTCTTTTCGCCGCTTGTAAAGATTTTTCGCTCATGATACAATCAATCTAAAATAACTACTATACATATGGAGGAGATCTCTCATGACAAAACCGATCAAAACCCGAAAAAAATTACTTCTGTTTCTCGCAATTTTATATCTGTTGCTCGGACTTTTTTTCACACTGGCAGGATGTGTTTCGGGGAATCTCATCTGTTTTCTTCTTTCATGTATTATCTTCTTTCCCGCCAGTATCCTTCTTTTTGTACAGCTGTTCCTATTGGGCAAAAAAATTTTGTATACCGAAGAAGGGATCTGTATCCATGCTCCATTTCAGCGAATATATACAATTTTCTGGACAGAAATCGAATGTCTGATGCGTGTCGATCTGCGGGATCTTTCAAATTCTGATTCTGGCAAGACCTCTTTGGCACGCACACAAAAAACAGAACCGTCACACTACATTCTGATTTCCAAAAGTAGAAAACGGATTTGTGAAATCAAGGAAGATGATAAAGACTTTGAAAAAGTGCGAATGCTGTTGGAGACCTATGCAATTCCTATTCTGGATATCACTGCTC
This sequence comes from Faecalimonas umbilicata, assembly GCF_004346095.1. Taxonomy (GTDB): domain Bacteria; phylum Bacillota; class Clostridia; order Lachnospirales; family Lachnospiraceae; genus Faecalimonas; species Faecalimonas umbilicata. The sequence goes on from NZ_SLZV01000027.1 coordinate 20,984, forward strand.
TGCTTACAGATGGTGATGATGTTTTCCGGTATCTTCCAGCACTTCCATTTTTGACGAAGTGCAGTTGTCTTTTCGAGCTCCATGCACAGACAACTTTGGAACAATTCCGGGAAAGTGTCTCTCTGGATACGATTAAAAAAGTAAGAAAACGGCTGCGGATCCTTGGGTGGCTTTTCATTCCCGCCGGGATCTTCAGCTCATTTTTAGAGGGAAAATTATATTTTCTCGCACCAGTTTTGATCCTTGTCACTTTATGGTTTGTGTATATCCATTTTTATCCGTATATTTATCTTCTTCAGGGACACTTGTTGCCTTACGAGAAACCGGACAGTGAATTAGATTACTACATCCTCCCTCTCCCTGTCATGGGCGGATTTTTCACACTGTTTTTCTCTATCAACTATATATATTACCTTTTTATGTGCAGTGACTGGCAACTGTATCTGTATGCATGTTTCTTTGCAGTCCTCCTCTTGCTTCCATTTGCTGTTCATCAGTATAAGAAAAAATTGAAGCAGCACTGGATGCGTACAGTTTCTGTCGTGCTCTCTGCGCTTATTCTTGGGATCGTACTTGTGCTTCCGGTCAACCGAATCCTGACATTTACACCTGCGAACACGGAACATTTGATTGTTTTGGAAAAAGAATCTGGGAAATCTGGTTATAGAGTTGTATATGATTATTATTACGTCTATGCCGAACGGCAAGGGAAAACAGAGCGGCTTCAAGTAAGCAAATCTACCTATCAGAACATAAAAATCGGCGGAACTGTTGAAGTCCGCCGATGGGAAAGTATCCTTGGATTTGACTACTGGGCAGCAGTCGCAGGAGATTCTTAAAGAATTTTACTCATTAGAATTTCATCTCGGTATGTACCATCTTTTAATTTGAACGCATTCTTCCAGATTCCGCACTGCTCAAATCCATACTTCTGGTACAGATGGATCGCCCGTTCATTATCTGCATAAACACCAAGTTCCATTTGCTCAAGCCCATTCTCTTTTGCCTGATGCAGCGCAAGTTTCATCAGGCTGCTTCCAATTCCCATCCCCCAGTGATCTCTGTCAATAGAAATTCCTATATTCGCCCGATGCTTATATTTCAAATGGTTCTTGACTACACGCACTTCTGCCTGACCAACAATCTTCCCATCGTTAATTGCAACAATCTGAAAATGGACTGGATGGCTCTGAATTTCCTTGATTCTTTCCACTTTCCTTTCGATATTGTAGAGAAGCTCCTCAGGATAGAGGGATGTAAAATACGTTTCCTGCGCAATCGTACACTGATGCTGATAAAGTGCTTCTGCATCTTCTTTTTTCACTCCTCGATATATTACCTGATCTCCGGATTTACAAGAAATCACACACTCGCATACATTCATATTTCTACCTCCTAAGGTTCTTTTCTCGTAAAATTGCCAACATCGTTTTGTTTCTATATAAACTGATTCTGCGCGGCATCGTATAGATAATCGATTGCCTTTAAGGTTTCTGTCAATTTTTCCTTCTCCACAGAAAGATCTTCACAGAGTGCATCTAGATTCTTGTATTCATCTCGTAATTTTGTATTGACCACACTCAATAATAATATCGGGTCTTTTGGAAGTCCTGTAAGCATACCTCCACCTCTTTTCTATCTTTGATAAATCTCTCTTTCTGTGACCAGTACCTCTGGACACAGATCATGACTTTCAAATGGTAACTCTCCTAAGATACACTGACATTCATATGCAACTGCCATTGTATGAAATGGTGCGTCACCGGCAAGATACCGGTCATAAAACCCACCGCCATATCCAATCCGGTGCAGCCTGCGGTCAAATACTATTCCCGGAATGATCATCAAAGCCTTTTCGCTGTGCTCCTTTCGCACGGGATTTTCAGGCAATGGCTCCTCAATCCCATAGGCACCTTCCTCCAGACGATCCGGCTCTCTTACTTCATAAAATGTCATCTCTCTTCCTTCCACACGCGGAAGCGCAAGCCGTTTTCCATCTGCAAGAATCTGATCCATCAGTTCTCTTGTCCGGACTTCTCCGTCATGACTTGCATAGCAGAAAACAGTATCTGCCTCTATGTACCATGGATGTGCAGTTACTTTCTGAAAGATTTCTCTGCTCTTTTCTTTTGCCTCCTCCACAGGGAGTGTCCGCCTCACTGCAAGGATCTGTCTTCTAATGTCCTTTTTTGTTCGCGGCTTTTTTTCCATATTTCTCTCCAAGATTCGTAATGCTTCCATCTGGTTCTTTGATGGAAATGTTATCAAGCTGTCCCCGTAAGTTTCGCTTGAAAGCCTCAATATATTCTGCGCGAAGGATCTTCTGCTCTTTTAGTTCAGCTTCTGTCAATCCTTCTGCCTTAGATTTTCGATATAATTCATTGATTCTCTGAATCTTCTCTTCTAACATCTCTTTACCTCACTGTTCTTTCTCATTTGCCTGAAACGGCATGCCACAAAACTGAGAGGTTCGCCAAGAGTTTGCCGCATGCCATTCTATATCATACACCATATCTGATACAAAGTCCAGCCGGAAGGGGCTGTTTTTGCTGTTTTCCTACTGTTTTTCTACTGGAATCTAACTGGAATAATTTTCCAAAAAACCATAAAGTTCTTTTGTAGTTTCGATATATTTTCCCTGTCGAATCTCCTCTAGAAGTTTTTCGGGAAGACTCTCTGTTCGGATCCCAGTACTCTCATAGAATGTCTCTCCGTCCGCGAGATAAACTACAAGGTATCCATTCTTTTCTTTCAGGAAATATCCATTCTCTTTTTTTGCCGTTCCATCTGCACTGATGCTTTTTTCTTTCTGTCTCTGCGCTTCTGCCAACTGTGCCTCCAGCCGTTCCACTTCCTCATAAGCCTTTCGGTAACGAATTTGATAGACGGCAGTCAGCAAAAGGAGCGCACAACAGGCAAAACAAAAAAAGCCGATACTGTATCTCTTCTTCATTTCCATGCCACTCCTTTTTTATACAGTATCCGCTCTTTCTTTTATTTTATACAAGCATGTACAGATTCTTCTCGATCATCAGCCCTTCTCTTTCTTCATATTCCATTTTCAGGCTCTCCTCCATGCAGGCATAGACGAAGCGGTGTGCTTCGATCATACTCTCTTTAAGAGAATAGCCTTTTAAAATACTGGCGATCAGGACTCCATCAAATGCATCTCCGGTTCCGTGAAATTCTGCCGAAAGCTGTGTGGTCTCCAACATTGTCATCATTCCTTGCTCAAAAAGTAGGATGGACTTCTCACTTCTGCCATCCGGGACACTGGTGATGATTAGTTGCTTCGCCCCCAGCTCGTGCAGTGTTTCACAGATTTTTTTCAAATCCTTTCGGGACAGTTCTGTCGTATATGGATATCCCGCAAGCAGACAACTCTCTGTCAGATTAGGGAGCAACAGGTCTGCACAGGGGATTAATTTCTTTAATGCTTCCCCATAGCTGGCATCAAAATTGCTGTAATATTTTCCATGATCTCCCATGATCGGATCAAAAACGACCATCGCCTCTGGAAAACAAGAAACGAAATATAATACCGACTCTGCCAGTTCCTCATTTCCGAGATAACCGATGAAGATCATATCGAACTTCACATTCTGTTCGCAGTAATGATCAGCGCAACCTTTGATATATTCCGGAGAGATGCGGGCAACCGCAGGTTGTCCATATCCTCCTGTGTGGGTGGATAATAACATCGTCGGAATCGGACATGCCTCAATTCCCATCACACTTAATACTGGAAGCATATTTGTCATCGCAGCTTTTCCTACTCCGCACAGATCATGGAGCAGTGCAACTTTTTTTACTGGTTTCACTCTTCTCTACCCTTTCATCAAATGTAATTTTCGAAAAATCTTGACAAGCATATCTCCTTTTGGCATCGCATACAATTCTTCTTCTGTAAGTCCTCCGATCAGAATGAGTGCCACTGCGTAAACACCGACTGCCGCCACAAGCGCAAACAAGATTGGGAAAACTCTTCCACCGATCAAAACATCAAACAATTTGAATACCAGATAAGATACCACTCCCATCAAAAATGCTGCCATTGTAGGAAGCAGAAATGTTCGCTTCACTTCTTGATGGTATCCGACTGCCGTCTGGATCGAATGTGCATTCAAAATACACATGCAGAGTGAAAACACAATATTTCCGACAACAATCGAATAGATATTCCATTTCAACATCACAAGCATCACAAAGACTGCCACTAGATGGATTCCAAGAGAAATCAGAGCATTTCGAATCGGCACTGTCATCTTATCAAGACCCTGCAAGATGGAATTCTGTACCGTGGACAGACAGTAAAGCACAACGGTAATCGATCCGAGGCTTAACATCGCCGCAGGAGTTTTTCTTTGATCTCCATAGAGCAGATTCATAAGCGGAGATGACAACATCAGAAATCCGACAAAGCTTGGAATTGCGATCAACATCGTGAAGCGGATGGAATGATGGATCTTCCCATAAATCTGTTTTCGATCACCGACTGCGATCGCTCCAGCGAGACTTGGGATTGCAGACACACCGAGTGCACTTGCCATAGCAAGCGGAACATTGATCAGCGTATTATATTTTCCGGTATAAATTCCGAGCAGTGCCATGTAATCCTTCACAGCATGTCCCTGCGCCGCCATAATCTTACTAAACATTACCTGATCTAAAATCTGGTTGATGTTATAAACCGATGTACTGATAATAACCGGAGCAATCGTAAATAATAATACCTTATAGATATTTCCATAGCTTTCCACAGAGGTACCGTGATCTCTTTTTAACTGCCGTTTCATCACTCCCTTGTAAGCATACAACACAAACAGAACAAACAGGAGGCTTACAAATGCCCCGGCGACTGCACCGAGCGTTCCTCCTGCCGCACCATAGGCAGGTTCTAACAGTGGACTGTTCTTGCTTTTTGCTGCTTCTGCCCCTACCTTCAGCAGATAGCTTGCTCCTAAAATACTCACGATCGCATTGACGATCTGCTCGATCACCTGAGAAATCGCTGTCGGAATCATCGAACCGAGTCCCTGGAAATATCCTCGTACGACTCCCATAACTGCCACGATAAACAGTCCTGGCGCCAATACTCTAAGTGCATAGGCACTTGGCGCTGATGCCATTACCTTATCTGCAAAGAAATCTGCTCCAAAAAAAACGACCAGTGCAGCAAGGAGCCCTACACCGATTGCAAATAGAATAGATCCTTTAAAAATCGCCATCGCATTTTTATATTCCTTTTTTGCCACACGGGCAGACACAAGCTTTGAGACTGCAAGCGGCAGACTAAAGGAGGAAAGGATCAGCGCAATTGCATAGACCTCAAACGCATAGCCATAAAACCCCATTCCTTCATCCCCGAGAATATTTGTCAGAGGAATCTTGTAGGCTGCTCCAATAATCTTTGCAATGACGGCTGCTGCTGCAAGGATCGCACCCTGCAGTAGAAAACCGCTGTTTTTATTAATTTGTTTCGTCATATTATCCCTCTTTTGTTATCTTAATATATTGAGCCGCTCAAGGATCTCCCTCTGCTTTTGCTCCATCACAGCACGTTCATCCTCTTCCATGTGGTCATAACCAAACAGATGCAGCATACTGTGTGCCACAAGAAAGGCAAATTCCCTCTCTTCCGTATGTCCATACTCTTCAGCCTGTGCAGTTACCTTCTCCTTGGAAATCACAATATCCCCAAGCATCAGTTCTCCTGATTCTGGATGAAAATAAGAGTCATCTTCCTCAAGGAACTCAAAATCTCCTGGAGTTCCATAGTCAACCATCGGGAAGGATAACACATCCGTCGCACGGTCGATTTCCCGAAATTGCCGATTCATTTCACGAATTTCTTCATTCATCGTCAAAAGCAAGTTCACTTCTGTTTCATAGGGACACTGCTCGTAGTCCACTGCCTCGGCGATAACTTTTTCAGCCAGTTTTCTGCAGTCAAACGGGAGCTGATACGCTCCCTCTTCCTCAAAATAAACGGTCATTTATTTCTTTCTCCTTCGTTCTTTTCCTATATTTTTCGCGCTGCTTTTCTTCTCATATTCTTCGTATGCCTTGACGATTTTTTGAACAAGCGGGTGTCTGACAACATCTTTACTCGTCAATCTGCAGATACTGATATCCTCCAGATTTTTTACAACATTGACTGCCACATCAAGCCCGGAGGTTGTTCCCGCCGGGAGATCCTTCTGTGTAGAATCTCCGGTGATCACTACTTTTGATCCAAACCCAATCCTTGTCAGAAACATCTTCATCTGCGCTGGAGTTGTATTCTGCGCCTCATCAAGAATAATAAATGCATTATCTAATGTACGTCCTCGCATGTAGGCGAGGGGAGCCACTTCAATCAACCCTTTTTCCGAATTTTTCAAAAAGCTCTCCGCCCCCATGATCTGATACAGTGCATCGTAGAGCGGTCTTAAATAGGGATCGATCTTGCTCTGCAGATCTCCCGGCAAAAATCCAAGTTTTTCTCCTGCCTCGATGGCAGGTCTCGTCAAGATGATCCTGCCCACCTCATTGTTCTTAAATGCAGTGATCGCCATTGCCATCGCAAGGTATGTCTTTCCAGTTCCTGCAGGTCCAAGTCCGAATACGATCATCTGATCACGAATTGCATCTACATATTTTTTCTGTCCGAGTGTCTTTGGTTTGATTGGTTTTCCCTGAAGTGTATGACAGATGATATCCTTATCAATCTCCACAATCCCCGCTTCCTGATCTTCCAATACGAGCGACAGCGCATAATCTACATTCTGCTCTGTGATTGTATTCCCTCTCTCTGAGAGAGCTGTCAGCTGCGTCAATGTCCTCTTTGCCTGACTTACACGCGCTGCATCTCCAAGAATCTTTACCTTTCCATCTCTTGCGATCAATGTCACATGAAGTGTCCGCTCGATCTTCTTTGCAAATGCATCAAACTGTCCGAAGACATTCTGCTCATGTTCCACTGGTATTTCTATGATTTCTTCCAGAATACTCATTTACTGTTCCCCTTCTGTTTTTTGTTCTACTTCTATAATTTCGGTTTCTCTCTGTTCCCCCGCCGGTTCGATCAGGGTCAATGTTCCCTTTGCGGTGGCGAGATTTTGACCTATGTGTATTTTAACATTATTTTCAAGAATTTGAACCCCCTTTTTCTCTAATTCCCCACAGAATCTGTGAAAATTTTCACTGAGCATCGTCTGGACCTCTTCTTTTCCATATAGTTTCTTATTCAGACGATACTCTCGTTCCCTCTCCATTCCATGAGAAACCGGAAGTACAAAATGTTCTCCTAATGTCCACCGATACTCCTCTGTCAGCCGCTCTGCGTGTTGATACTGATTTTTTGTCGTCCCAACAGAAACCTTTATATCGTTCCATTTGAGATAGTATTTCCGACGCTCCTTCTCTGTATAGATCTTTTTCTCGTAAGCGCGCTCCATCTTCTCTTCATATGGACAGACCGTCTGTACAAAAATATCTGCATCCGCAGTCTGATATTGATAACCAATCACTTCTTTACTGTCATTTAATACTTCCACCCTCCCCGAAACAAGGAGATCTCCCTTTTTCACCGCATCCCCGGCGTGGACAAGCGGTACCCCTTTGCGCGTGATCATCTCAGTTACAACCCCGTCTTTGTCCGCAACAATATCAGAAGGCTTCTCCATCTCTGTGGCAGGCATTGTAATCGTATCACTGTTTTCCTTCACCTGAATCATCAGTCTTGTTCCTTTCACGTACGCAGATACCCAGATAATATCGTCAAACTGCTGCCGGATATCCTTTACGATCTGCTCACAGTCCACATCTTTTCGAAGCATCCCGTGTACCGTATTTTTTTCTTCCAGAAAAGCAAGAATCGTCTCATCTGTTCTCGTCTGATTGCCATCTATATGGATATTCCAGATAAAAAGAGAAAGAAGATAAACAATCATCACACACCCGACCGCCCCGCAGAAAAACATTTTTCGTTTTCGATATTTATGGAAAAAGAACGGCAGTCCAAACCGTTCCTCAATGGTAACCTTTGTCTTTGTCTTTTTTAAAACTGGCTTTAACTTCCGAAATCCACGAATGCTGATATACATTTCATAATCTCTCCCGTGCGGGGACAGCCCCCACAGAAGAATCCCCCGGTTTCGGCATAAGTTTAAAAACCGTTCAGGGGAAGTGCTGGTTACACAAATCCGAAGGTAACCTTTCAAATAACGCATGAGTAAAACAAACATAGGATCCTCCTGGAACTATTTTCCGATTGCTTCAGAAACCAATGTGAAACATCCCGATCACACGTATTCCATAGCCGTAATTCTCCCGGTGATCTTCATCTCATCGTTCATATAATATTCAATTTGCAGATGTTTCCCGGTAAAGCGGATCTGCCCACACTTTGTCTGCACCCGCACAAGCGAATCGGTATATTCTAAAATCCCTCTGTAATTTTCCACGCACGCTTCGGATCTCCCAGTTACATGCACAACCGGAAGTCCCAGTGCCAGATCTTTCGGAAGATTTGCCGCTTCCGCCATTTTATGTTTAAATGTCCCTTTTTCATACTCTCGACTCATAGGAAATGCCATACACATACTTTTTATCTTAAGTATATGTATGGCACAGCAAATTATTCATTATTCATAGATTGGATAACGGCTGCAGATCTCATTGACAGCTGCACGGATCTCATCCGCCTTCGTATCAAAATCTGTCACTGTCAGTTTGATCAGATGGCTAATGGTCTTCATATCCTCTTCCTTAAGTCCCCTTGTGGTAACTGCAGGTGTACCAATTCGGATACCGCTTGTCACAAATGGACTGGCCGGATCATTTGGAACTGCATTTTTATTGACAGTAATATATACATTGTCCAGTCGATTCTGAAGTTCTTTTCCTGTAATGTTCATATTTTGCAGATCTACAAGCATCAGATGATTGTCTGTTCCGTTGCTCACAAGATGAAATCCCTCTTCCATCAATGCAGAGGACAATGCTTTTGCATTTTTTACCACCTGTTCCTGATACGTCCGAAACTCCGGCTTTAATGCCTCCCCGAAGCAGACAGCCTTCGCTGCGATCACATGCATCAGAGGACCTCCCTGTGTTCCCGGGAAAATTGCTTTATCAATCTGTTTTGCATACTCCTTTTTACAGAGGATCATACCGCCACGCGGTCCTCGCAATGTTTTATGCGTCGTCGTCGATACCACATCTGCGTAGAGTACCGGATTCTGATGAAGTCCTGCCGCAACAAGCCCTGCGATATGTGCCATATCCACGAAAAGATAAGCTCCGACTTCCTTTGCAATCTCTGCAAACAGATCAAACCGGATTTCCCTCGGATATGCTGAAGCGCCCGCGACGATCATCTTCGGTTGATGTTTCAGGGCAAGGCGCCTGATCTCTTCGTAATCCAGCACTCCATCGGCATTGACATTATACGGAATAAAATGATACAGACGTCCCGAAATGTTGACCGGAGATCCATGGGTCAGGTGCCCACCGTGTGCAAGGTTCATTCCCATTACCGTATCTCCCGGCTCCAAAAACGCCTGATATACAGCAAGATTTGCGCTTGCACCGGAATGCGGCTGCACACATGCATGTTCTGCACCAAACAGCTCCTTTGCCCGCTCAATTGCCAGATCTTCCAATACGTCAACTTCCTCGCAGCCGCCATAATATCGTTTCTCCGGATACCCTTCTGCATACTTGTTTGTCGGAACCGTTCCCATTGCCAGCATCACTGCCGGGGATACAATATTTTCAGACGCGATCAGTTCCAGATTCCGCTGCTGTCTGTGATACTCTGCATACAAAGCTTTTCCCACTGCTTCATCACAAGATGAAATGTAATCCATGATTTCACGAACCATATGTTTTCCTCCTTTTCTACACGTACTTCCCATCTAAAGGGAATATTGTAGGTTTTTGTCAGAAAAATAACAGTTTTTTTGATTATTTTTCTGCAATGATCATCTGCCTTCATTGTATAAAATCATGTCCGAAAAATCAATATCCAATACAGGTTTTCTTATTCGAGATCCATCCGCCCGCTTTTTGCGATCACTCGGTCAATAAATCTGGATGCCTCACTTCTTGTCATAGCTTCCAGATCCTCCGGGACCGCAATCCGATGCCAGCCGCACAACTTTTCCAAATACCGTTTTTGCTTCTCTGTCGCCGGCTGTTCTTTTCTCGGTTGATAGAAAAGTGGTTCCGGCACAAATAGATTTGGTTCCTTTTCCTCAAAATAATGCCCCAGGCAGTGATATAGTTTTGCCGTTGCAAGGGCGTCGTGATATGCCCGGTGTGCCGCATCATTTTTGATCTGATAGTGTACACACAATGCTTCGAGACTCCTTGATTCCAGATCCTTATGCACTTTTCTGGCAATCTTTAACGTATCTATCCCTCTTCGCTCAAAAGAATGCTGATACTTACAAGCATATCGTTTCATAAACTTATAATCAAACAGAATATTGTGTCCGAGCAGCACTTCTTCCCCACAAAAACCCATAAAATCATCAATGACCTCTTTTGTATTTCTCGCATGTGCCACCATTTCATTTGTGATCCCGGTAATTTGTGTGATCATCGGAGAAATCTCTTCTGCCGGCTTCAAAAACTCCATGAAACGATCCGTCACTTTTCCATCTGTCACTTTCACAGCGCCAATCTCAATAATACTGTCTCTCTCTTCGCTGAGTCCGGTCGTCTCAAGGTCAAACGCTACATAGGTTTTAATCAATCGCTTCACCTCTTTCTAGGAGCATATCATACCAGATAGCTCCCCCGTGGACAGACTGTGACTTTCCAAGATTTCGGTATCCAAACCGTTCGTAATACGGAATCAGCCGTTCCTTGCAAGTAAGGATCATTCCTTTCTTTCCCCGCTTCCATGCATCTGCAATCAGATGTTCCATAAGATCTGCTGCAATCCCTCTTCGCTGGTACTGTGGGAGTACATCCAGTCCAAACACAGACTGATACGCCCCTTCTGGACTGTGATATGTCACATCTGCAAACATTTCATCACAGATGGTAGTCCGGTCTGTTACACAACCATTGATGAAACCAATCACCTCCCCATGCGGCATCTCTGCCACAAAGAAACAGTCTCCAAATGTCTCCAGGCGCTTCTGGATCGCCTCCTTGGAAGCTGCCTCACTCACCGGAAAACAGCATGCCTCCACGTCGGCAAGTGCAGCAAGATCTGACTGCTTTGCCTTTCTAATCTGATATTCCATTTCCTTCGTATCTCCTTCCTATCATCGTTCCGTAAAGTTCTCTGTCAAAAAACCTGCTATCGGAAAACCTTCTTTGCTCTTGCAAGCCTTTCTGCAAACTGCTCATAAAATGTACGCTCTTTCTCATACGGTGTCAGAAAAAATTCCTGCAAAAGGTATAGATTGCTCTCACGGCTTGTCTTTTCATCTCCCAGTTTTAAAAGTCTGTCCTGCATCTCCAATATAAAATCATGCCATGCGTTGATAAACTGTTCATTCTTTTTTAATTCCGGGGTATCGATCCACTTCTTTACTTTCACTTTCGTCTTTGGTTCCTTCGGACATTCGTGTATTTGCAGAAAATACTGAAAACGATGGTTCTCATAATATCTTCCAAGCGGGAACAGACGACAAATACCCGGACGATGCGGATGAATGGAACATCTCCCCTCTGCATTGAGAAAAGCACATGCTTCCTCCGCTCCGGTCATTTTTAAGTTTGGTAAGATTACACTATCTACTACATTAAGCTCTACATACTTTTGCAGTAATTGCTCAAAAGTCATCTCTAACTGCGTTGTCAGCCGAAAAATATCAAGCGGATCCAGCACAATCGATGTTCCCATCCCCCGGCAGCAGGCAGAACAGCCCTGGCAATCCCCGCATCCTGCTTTCACCAAGTCATTTTCTGTATAAAGCCTACCGTCCGATATTTCTTTCAGATCTATTTCTCTTCTCATGTTTCTCTCCCGTTCTTCTTACAGATTGTTCGCTATAGGAAGCCCACTTCCCGACATCTGTCTTATTTTTCTTCCAAGTAATACAGATAAAGTTCATGCAGCGCCCTTGTCGCACAGATATAGTCCGCCTGCCGTTCAAAAGCACTTTCTGTCTGTTCACGCAATACAAATACTTGATCGAACTCCAATCCCTTTGCAAGATAGAAAGTTGTGACCGTCACTCCCTTTTCAAAATGACTGCTGTCCCGATCAATATAATGAATATCTTCCCGCTGCTCCTTCAGATATTCGTAGACCATCCTCGCCTCCGCTTCCGTCCGCAGAAGGATTGCCGCCGTCTCGAAAGCATCCTCTGTGTGCTCCAATCTGTCCACTGCTATTTCAGAAAAAGCTTCTTTGATCTGCACTCCATCCTTTCTTAAGTGCAGATGTCCCTCGATGTCCCGGAGCGCTCCAACGATACCTGAAACCGTTTTTTCCTCCACTGCCTTCCCGTGGCGCTCAAGAAATTCCAATCCGGTCACATTTGTAATCTGTTCTGCATAACGTGCAATTTCAATCGTATTTCGGTAGCTCTTGTTCATAATGATCGTACGGATTTCTTTTCCGAAAATCTTCGGAAGAAATGTAAGCACATCCTGGATCTTGCCATCCATCGTCTGAGCCCGGTCTCCCAAAATCGTCATCCTGCAGGAGAACAATGTCTCTAAAATAGCATACTGGAGATAAGAGTAATCCTGCATTTCATCGATGACCAGATGCTTGATCTGCTTATGCTTTGCCTTGCCACTTAACCGGTATTTCAAATACAGCACCGGAAATACATCTTCATAGGAGAGCATACGGCTCTCATAAGGTACATCCGGCAACTGCTCCCATCCATTTTCTTCTAAGAACCAGTTATAGATCCGGTACACATCCCTCGTCACATACATCTGGTCAAATTTCTCTCGCACAGCTGCCAGCTCTTCTTCACTTAAGTCTCTGTCATACAGTGTTTCAAACTCATCTACCACATAATCCATAACTGCATACATCCGCTCCAAAAGCGGAATTTCCTGAAATTTAAAGTAAAATAGCTCGATCAGTTCTTCCTCTGTTTTTTTCATCTGGCGCCACTCGAACTCCTTTAGTTCTACAAGATCTTCCTCCAGTCCTGCGAGGAATCCTTCCACTGTTCCGATATATGCCTGAGACTGCTTCAGCTCATAACGCGCCTGTGCCTCTTTGCTCATTCCTTCCATCTGCCGTTCTATCTGATGGTAGCGATCCTCACAATCTGGAACGATTCCTTTTAATTCCTGATAAGCAAACAGATCAAAACTCATCTCACGGATATTTTCTTCCCCAAGTTCCGGCAAAATATGAGAAATATAGTCTGAAAACACACCGCTTGGCGACAGTACAAGAATATTAGATGATTTTAAGTGTTCTCTGTCATGATACAGCAGATAGGCAATCCGATGCAATGCCACCGAAGTTTTTCCGCTTCCTGCTGCTCCCTGAATAACTAAAATCTTATCTTTTGTATTGCGGATAATATCATTTTGCTCCTTCTGGATCGTACGGACAATGTTTTTTAACTGTACGTCCCCATTCTGCCCAAGTTCCTTCTTTAAAATATCATCATCGATTTTTACATCGCTCTCAAATCCATAGATCATCTTTCCACCCTGGATCTTGTACTGCCATTTTGCCTCAATAGCTCCTTCCATCGTCCCGCCTGGCGCTTCATAAGAAGCAGGACCTTTATCATAGTCATAGAACAGTCCGCTCACCGGGGCTCTCCAGTCATAGATCAGCGGAATCGCTCCTGTGCGCTCCGCAAAATTTCCAATGCCGATATAAAAAATCTCCGCTTCCTCATCCCCGTCATACAAAAAATCCACTCTGCCAAAAAATGGGGCATCTGCCATCTTCTGAAAGCGCTGATATAAAAGCTGTGATTCGTTGTTTGCATTGATCTGATGCAGCAGTGCCTGTTGATTGTCAAAATCTTCATACCCATACTGGTCCATCTCTGTGTAATTCTCCCAGTAATATGCATGCATGTTTTCAATTTCCTGCTGCCCCGCAAGAAGTGTCTCTGCAAGCTTTGCAAGTCTGTCACGCAGCTTGTCTGACACTTCCGCCAAAAATAATTTTCCGTCTTTCTTTACATCTGCCTTCATCTATTTTATGAAATCCCCTTCTTCCTCTATCTGCAAAATATCAAGTGTATGCGCGCTCGCACCAAGCAATTCCGGGCGCTCACACGTCTTTAGATGATATTCAATAAACGTCTGGTAAGTCTCATCGTCCATCGCATTTAAAATCTGCCGCATATAATTTGCCGGACCATCTGCAGCAATAATCTCAATCCGTTTCATGCCTGCCCCTGCATTGATCGCAGCAATATCCTCCAGACGTACATAATCATATAGATCCTCCGGCTCTGCCTGTACATGAAACTCTTCGCTGACCTTCCCGGAGGCAATGCTTTCCCGGATATGTCCTTCTTTAAACCCATAAGTCAGAATGCTGTATTCATTCATACAATAAGAGACAAGTACCACCCCGTCCGGTTTCACTACGCGCTTTGCCTCGGCAAGCGCTTCGACCTTATCCTCCATCGTATACAGATGATACATTGGCCCAAATACAAGCACCATATCAAAAGAATCGGAAGCAAACCGGGACAGATTCAATGCAGTCCCCTGATAAGCTTTCACACTGCTTCCCTTTGATTTTAAAATTCCAAGATTGTATTTGACAAGCTCTACTGCCGTCACATCATACCCTTCCTCTGCAAGCTGCACCGAATACCTTCCGGTCCCGGCGCCCACATCCAGAATCCTTGCTCCTTCTTTTCCTTCCAGATATTTATGGATATATTTCATCGAGGTAATATATTCTACCTTTCCGTGTCTTCTCGTCAGACGTTTTTCTTCACAAAATTTATTATAATACTTTTCTAATTCCGTTGACATTTCATTTTCCCTTCTGTTTCCAGACAGCCCTGTCCGAACTGTCTTTCTTTATTATGTCCTGTGAACAGTATCTCTATTGTAACAACGTAAAAAGCAAATTTCAACATTCCATTTATTTTATATTATATTTTTCAGATCCAATATTTAAGAGAAAAATATACAATACTGTCCGTTTCACAAGAGAACTTCTTAGAAACTGCGGAATGCCTCAATAGAATCCCAGCACGCAAAAAGAAAAGGAACTCCACTTTATTTTATAAAGTTTTGTCCCTTTTCTTTGCCCTAACAGAACCTGCTTGCTTTATTCAATTGCATCTGTCTCAATAATAAATTTCACATTTCCATCCATATTATCTGCTTTTCCACTGTAAGTGTCATAAGAGCAGTCTTCGGATGTCAGTGCATCCACTTTATCGAGGATCTTCTCCAATGCATCTTCCACTGTTTTCTGCAGTTTCTTAATTCCTTCTTCATTGAATTTTTCTGCACCATCTTTTAACTGAGAAGCTCCATCAGAAAGTTGTGCAATTCCGCTCTTGACTTCTCCGCTTGCAGAAGCAAGTGTGTTACCACCATCGGAAAGCTGGCCAGCTCCTTGTACAAGTGTGCTTACTCCATCTCTCAGTGCCTGACTATTTCCTGCGAGAAGTGCACCTCCGGAAGAAAGCTGTGTTCCAAGCTGATGCAAACCACCGCTCAACTCTGTTGTGCCACCTGCCAATGTCTGTACTCCTTCTACGAGTACCGGTGTATTCTGCTGAAGTTTCGCTGCACCTTGAAGCAGTGCATCATTGGCTGCGCCCAGTTGTGCAAATCCTGCATTGAGCTGATCGATACCCTGAGAAGCCTCAGGCACAGTCACTGCCATTCCATCATTTAATTTCTTCATATTCGCAGCATACCCTCCGATTGCTGCGTTGAGTCCCTGCATGCCTGTATTCAGTTCAGACACACTGGCTTTTAACGGATCTGCCATTCCTGCCGGAATCTGTTTTTTCAAATTTGTGATGTCTTCCATCTTTTTCTGCATTTCTGCCAACTTTGGAGTCAGTCCGTTTACCGTTCCTTCTATTTCACCGAAAGAATTCTGCATACTTTCTAACAATTCTTTGATCTGTGTCGTGTCAACTGATCCAACTTTTACCGGCACATCCTGCACTGTAACCGGAGCAATTTCGGAAACTCCTGCATCTACAGAAATTCCAGAAACTGCCGCAAGTGCACTCTGCAGAGAAGCAGCCAGTTCTGTATTTCCATTTGCTTCAGCTTCTGCGATCTGAGCGCTAATCTGAGCTTTTGCAGCTTCCACCTGCTCATTGGCTGCCGCCGCTGCCTGATTTGCCGCCTGGATCTGGCCATTTCGCTCTGCAATCTGTGCATTTACTTCACTGGCAGCAGCTTCTTTTGCCTGTGAAACGGCAGCCTCACTATCTGCGCTGATCGTCTCCAATTGAGTGGTAACAGCACTTAAAATCTTCATCAATTCCTGGCCGTTTTTCATCATTTCCTGCACTGGAACTGCAATCTGATTCTGCATCACCTCAGAAAGTCCTTCTGTCTGTGTGATCAAGTCTTTTCCTGTGGCTGTCATCGTATCTACATTGGAAAGCAGGTTATTCATACCGCTTACTGCATCATTTAATTTTTTTGTTCCTTCTGCAAGTTTTTGAGAAGCCACCTGGATATCCTTGTCACCGGTTCCATCAATCGCCGCATAAAGCTGTCCGACTGCATCTTTTGTCTGTGACAGACCATCTTTTAATGCAGTCAGCTTATCTGCTCCTGCTGCAAGTTGCTTCTCACCGCCAATGTAGGAAGTGATTCCGGCAGAGAGCTGAGAAGCGCCCGTTGTATAATCTTCTACCCCTTTTACAACCTTATTCACGCCATTTACATATTCTGTAACTTTTACATTCAGCTCCCCATTTTCTCCGAGGTATTGCTGGATTCCCGCATTTAACTGATCTGCTCCCGCTGTGTAACTGTCCACACCACTCTTTAATTCTCCAGCGCCGCTTTGAAGTGTATGGATTCCATCTTTCAATGTCTGCACACCTTGATCAAACTCCGCATAGCTGGATCCAAGTGTCTGTGTACCTTCCGATAACTGGGCAGAACCGTCTACCAGCTGAAGTGCCGCATCTTCCAAGTCATTTAAAGAATTTTTCAGCGTATCGAAATCTGTCACGTTTTTCCAGTCAACATCGTCAAGGAGATCTGACAATGCAATTGTAAACGTCGATCCCATTGTAAAGTTTGTTACATCAGCCGTGATTTCTACACTTTCCGGCAATTGGATATCCTCAGATACTTCCTTAAAATCTTCACTGTTTAAACCAAGGCTCTCTTTTAATCCAGGCATTGCAATTCCCATGACCATGCTTTTCTGTCCATCAGAGATTACTTTTCCGTTATCGATCATAACATTGGAAAACGTCTCATCCGGCAGAATCAGCCCTGTCACCATCACAAACGGACTGTACACTTCCTGCTTCTTTCCATCAATGTTCACTGTCTTTTTTGCATTATTTGTATAGTCAATTTTTATCTTTAAATGCCCGCTCTGTCCCTTCAACTCTTCCGGTGTTATTTCTTTGCCGTCAAGATAGTAAGTCATTTTCATGGATACCGGCAACTGTTTATCTGTAGTTCCCTGATAATAAATATCTACTCCGTTTGTCTGCCATGTAATCGCATCCCCGTTTTCTTCAAATGTCTCATCTCCCTTGACATTTTTGACATTTTCAAGTTCGGTCTCATCTTTTAAGTTTTTTTCTGCTCCGGCATTTTTTAACCAGTTGGAAACTGTGATTTCCTGTTCTGTTCCCTGTGCATCTGCATTCACGTACACGGTCTCATCTTTTGAGACTTTCTTATCTGCTGGCTCCGCTGCAAAAACTGGAGTTGTTCCCATCAATCCTGCCATGCCGACCGCAAGTCCTGCTGTCATTTTCTTTTTCAGATCCATTTTCCGGTTTGTATTACTTCTTACTTTATTTCTATTCATATCTAATTACTCCTTTCGGCAGTTTTTTTGCCAAGAAATCCTGCGGATGTTTTACAAATTACTTTATCAAAGATCATAAACATCGCCGGCAAGATCAAAATAACTACAAACATGCTGATCAATGCACCTCTCGCAAGCAGTGTACAGATGGATCCGATCATATCTACCTTTGAATAAAGCGCCACACCGAAGGTCGCGGCAAAGAAGCTGAATCCACTGCTAATAATAGAAAGCATGCTTGCTCTGTGTGCGATTGAAATCGCTGTCTTCTTATCTTTTCCTTTTCCACGTTCTTTCTGATAACGGCTCGTCATCAGGATCGCATAGTCCACAGTTGCTCCAAGCTGAATAGTACCGATGACAATACTTGCCACAAACGGAAGGCTCGTTCCCTGATAATATGGAATTGCCATATTGACAAAGATTGCGAACTCAATAACCGCCACAAGGATGACCGGAAGGGAGATCGACTTAAACACGATCATAATAATGATAAAGATTGCAAGGATTGAAATGGCATTGACTGTTTTCAGATCGACATCGGTCGTATCCTGAAGGTCCTTCATCAGAGGAGCCTCTCCGATGACCATTGCATGTTTGGAATAAGATTTTACAATCTTGTCAATTTCTGAAATCTGTTTGTTGACCTCATCTGTTGCAGATTCATATTCCGAACAAATAAATGCCAATTCATAATTGTCACTCTGAAGCATCTTCTTCATATCATCCGGGATCATAGATTCCGGAATGGTCGGTCCGAACAATGTGTTCATTCCAAGGCTCCATTTGACTCCGTCGACTTCGTCAATCTCTTCCAGCATCTTTCTTTTATCCTTTGCATCCATATCCTTCTGCATCAGGATCATATGCATATTGCTCATCTTGAAGTCGTCTACCAGTTTCTTGTTCGCCACGTTTGCCGGAAGTGTATCCGGGAGTGACTGTGCAATATTATAGTAAATTTTCGTATGATTATTTCCGTAAATTGCCGGGAACAGCAACACTGCAAACAGAATGAGCCACAGACGGTAGTGTTTTGTAATAAACGCAGATGGCTTATCAATACTTTTAATCAATGGTCTATGTTTTGTCTTTTCAATCGCTTTATCGAAGATCAATATCAAAGATGGTAATAACGTTACACAGCATAAGACACCGATCACTACACCTTTTGCCATAACAATACCTAAGTCTTTTCCAAGTGCAAATGTCATAAAGCAAAGTGCCATAAATCCTGCAACTGTTGTGACGGAACTTCCCACAACGGACTTAAATGTATTTGCGATCGCATGCCCCATCGCACGTTCTTTTTCTCCTGGAAATCTTAATTTATTTTCCTCATAGCTGTTCAGCAGGAAAATCGAATAATCCATCGTCACTCCAAGCTGTAGTACTGCTGTTAATGCTTCTGTAATATAAGAAATCTCTCCGAGAAAAATATTACTTCCCAAGTTATATAAAACTGCTGCACCAATACTGATCAAGAAAAATATTGGTACGAGAAATGATGTTCCCGTCAGCTCCAACACAAAGAAAGAAAGCAGCGTTGCAATCACAACATAGATTGGAAGTTCTTGTAATGAGATATTTTTAATATCTGTGACAATCCCTGTCATACCACTGATAAAGCATTGCTTATCTGCAATTTTTCTCATGTTTGTAACAGCTTCCATAGCTTCATCTGAAGAAGTTGTATTATCAAACAATGCCAGCATCATTGTCGCATCTCCGTTAAAAAATGCTTTCCGCAAATCTTTCGGAATCATTTCTACCGGAAGGCTGATATCCGCCACATCGTCATACCACATCACATCTTTCACATGATCCACTTCGCTGAATTTTTCTTCCAGTTTTTGTACATCTTTTAATTCCATTCCTTCGACGACAACCATGGAAAATGCACCCATACCATATTCGTCTACAAGGATGTCCTGCCCTTTTACTGTTTCCAGATCACCCGGAAGGTAACTGAGCAGGTCATAATTAATCTTTGTCTCTGCTTTCCCGATTGCCGCAGGAATAAGCAGTAAGATACTTACTAATAAAATAAATATCCGGTGTTTGGCGATCCACTTACCAACTTTGACCACTCTAATCATCTCCTGACTTTTTCTTTTTTCTTTACAGCTTTATTATATTCAAAAATGACTAATAGTCAATACTAAAAATGAAATTTGGTCATTTTTATAGCTTGACTTTCTTTTTGGAATCGTAAATAATACATATGAGCAAAAAATTGGAGGGATTCGAGTGGGAAAATTAGAAACAAATAAAAAGGTGAAAAAAAATGCACTCCTTCAGAATGCATTTGAATTATTTACAGACAAAGGCTTCGCAAAGACAACGATCTCTGACATCGTCAGTCGGGCAGGTCTTGCGAAAGGTACTTTCTATTTATATTTTAAAGACAAATATGACTTGCGTGATAAACTGATCGTCTATAAGGCGGGACAGCTCTTTTGCGATGCTTACAAAGCTCTTGTCAGTCAACCGATGAATGGATTCGAGCAGGAACTCCTCTTTGTGGCAGACTATATCATCGAGCGCCTGAAGAAGGATCATTCGCTTCTTCAGTTTCTCGCAAAAAATCTATCCTGGGGAATTTTTCGCACTGCTTTTTCAAGCAATGTCCCAAAAGAGTCTGAAGAATTTTACGATTACTATCTGAGAATGCTGAAGAAAAATCATATTGGCTGTAAAGATCCTGAGTTGATGCTGTTTACCATCATTGAACTGATCAACGCAACCTGCTACAACTGTATCCTATTTGAGGAACCGGTGACCATCGATGAATATCTGCCATATCTGCACCTGTCGATCATCCAGATTTTCCGTGCATTTACAGTAGAAGCATCAGCTATTCCCGCAAATACTATCTAACAAAAAAACCTTCTGCCTGCAGAAAATCTCTGATTTGTTTCCAAAAGATTTTTCTGCAGGACAGAAGGTTTTTCCTCTTTACAGATAATGGTATATCTTTCTCTTCGCACAAAAATATCTGCAGGATAAAAACAATGTCATACACTCTGCAACCGGAACTGCAAGCCAGATTCCATTGACTCCAATAATATAGGGCAGTAAAACAATATTTACTACGATCATGACAAATGTACGAACAAAGGAAATAATTGCAGACACCTTTCCGTCAGAAAATGCAGTAAACATTGCCGATGCGAAAATATTGATCCCTGCAAAAACATAGTTGACTGAGAAGAGAAAAAATCCCGTCTTTGCAATCTCATATGTCTCGCTTCCTTTTGGTGTAAAGATTTCTACAATGAGCGGAGATGCCGCAAGCGCTATCATCGTGATCAAAACAGAAGAAACACCTACAAAACTGATACAAATCTTAAAAATACGCTGCAGAAGACTTCGATTATCTCTTCCATAATTGTAACTGATAACCGGGGCAACTCCCATAGAAAATCCCATATACAGTGCGTTAAATAAAAACTGTCCATATAAGACAATCGTAATTGCGGCCACGCCAGGCTCTCCGAGATATTTCAACATCATAAAATTGTACAAAAATGTCACAACTGCTCCTGATAGATTAGTAACCATCTCTGATGCCCCATTCAGACAGCTTTCTCTGAGCACCGAAAAATTCCCGCGCGGTCTTACCAGATAAAGTGTTTTTCGGTTACACAGAAAATAAAGAATGCCTGCCAGAGCAGGAATCAACTGTCCAATTCCGGTCGCAAGCGCTGCTCCGTGAATTCCCATTTTCAAAGGACCCATGAACACATAGTCTAAGACCATATTTGCAATTCCTCCGCCAACAGTCAGTATTAAGCCTAGCGCAGGTTGCCCCGCAGTTACAAAAAATGTCTGAAAGATTAGTTGAAGTATACAGGCAGGCGCCAAAAAGAGCGACACCCGCAGATAGTCTTCACAATACGGCAACAGTCTGTCCGTTGCGCCGAGAATTCTAAGAAGCGGATCTAAAAATAAATTTCCTGCGATCATAAAGAAAATACCGATTCCAACTCCATTCAAAATCAGAAAGGAGAAATTCTCATTTGCTTCCACCCCTTTTCCTTCTCCCAATTTCTTCCCGATCAGGGCACTTCCTCCTGTCGCGATCATGACACCGGCTGCAATAACAAGACTGATCACCGGATATACGATGTTGGCTCCAGATAGTGCATCCGTGCCTAGCAGTCTCGAAATAAAAATCCCATCTACAATAGTATACAGAGACATAAACATCATCATAATCATTGTGGGAAATGCAAACTGAATTAATGAAAAAAACTTAAACTCTTTTGCGATTGAATTTGACACCATAATTCCTCCCTAATAAATCAAGTCTTTTTTCCTTTAAAATAAAGGTTTTTTAAAGTTTCTATCTCAGATGAACGAACAAGAATCATGGATATTTCTCTGTATCTGGTACGAAAATAGCTAGTTTAGGGTATACGAAATAAAACGTCTTTTTTATTCGTTTTAAATGGC
>NZ_SLZV01000028.1 GCF_004346095.1 Faecalimonas umbilicata
ATTGCGGACTCTTCGGAGTCCGTTTTCTGCTTTTAGGCATAAAAAAGGGAGCTATTGCTCTATAGATGATTACTCATCTATTTTGCAACAGCCCCACTATTTGATTCCTGTTATTTTACGAAAATTCTACCATATTCTTATTGAAAACATTTCATAAAAGAAAGGGTAATAGCTATGTTGAAAGAACTAAGAGACAAAAAGATTTTACTCTCACTTAGAGAAGTAAGCGAACTGCTTGGTATTTCGTATGGGAAAGCACGCGTTTTTACATATGAACAAAACATGCAAGTTCGTATAGGTAAACGAATATTAATTCATAGAAAAAAGTTGGAAAAATGGATTGACGATCAAGTGAAATAGCAGGGGTACAGATTATGATTTGTCCTTGAATAAAAAGAAAAGATTTGATAATATATAACTAAATATAAATTTGTATCCTTGTTTCTAGTGAGGTTGATCAGAAATAAGGAGGATGTTTATATGGGTAAAAACTTAAAAGGGAAAAGTATAGGTCGTGGGATTTGTCAAAGAAAAGATGGACTGTATCAGGCAAAAATCTATTTGAAAATGACTCCAAAGCCAATCTACATTTATGATTCTAATCTCAATTCATTAAGAGCTAAAAAGAAACATCTTGAACAAGTTAAGTTGAAGGATTCATTATCAGCTCAATCATTATTTACATTAGATGAATGGTTTAATTACTGGATGGAAACTGTTTGTGCTGTAAAATTAAAAAACACAACGATTCGAAATTACCATAATAATTATAATCGAATCAAAGGTAGCATAGAAAAACTCAAATTAATTGACTTAACTCAGAGTCATATTCAAATGGCAACTAATGAGATTTCTAAAAAATATAAACCCTCCACTGTCAAAAGTTCCTTAAACGCATTAAGTGCTTGCTTGGAATACGCAGAAATGAATTTAATTATCTCAAACAATCCATGTAAGCGCGTTGTTATACGTTCTTGCAAAGAAAGGAATTTTACACCGAAAAAACAGGAGGAAGAAATGAAATACATTGCCAAAGATACGTTAGATCTCTTTTTTGAAGCAGCAAAAAAATCACGTTCACGTTTTTACTTTTACATTTTATTGCATACCGGTTTACGTGTTGGTGAATTATGCGCATTACAGTGGAAAGATATCGACTTCGTTAAGAAAGAACTTCATGTTTACAAAACGATAAACAAAATGCTATTTTGATGAACAGGGAGAACGACTTACGGAATCAATATCAAGTGTGCAAATCACAACACCGAAAAGAAATGCAAGCAATCGAATTGTTCCGTTGACAGATGGTGTCATAGAAGCATTTTTAAAATTAAAGGAACTTCAAGAAAATGATAAAATTAGAAATAAAGAATGGAGCTCAAAAAACGAGATCATCACAGAGTACCCTGGTTTAGTTTTAACTACAAAAAAGGGGAATTGTTTTCTGACAAGTTATGTCGAACAGGAGTGTAAAAGGCTTGTAGATAAAATAAACTCTAAGAAAGAACGTTCCGCAAAAGAAGAACATATAGTTTACGAGCCGCTCAAAATTCATCCACATATGTTTCGACATACATTCGTTACAAATTGCTATCAGCAGAAAATGGATACTAGAGTTTTAATAGATATTGTGGGACATTCAAATCCACAAATGACAAATCATTATACACACCCTGAAACCGAATTTATGCATAGAGAATTTAAAAAATACGAAGATTTGCTTTAAATTTTCCCTATGTAATAAATATTCAAAAATATTAAAAAAACATCTTTATACGCTAATAAACATACAAAAACCATGTATATTCATACGAAATACAAGTTCGCAAGTGGCAAAAGACATGGTATTAGACGTAAAAAGGGTGTAAAAAGGGTGTAGTAAGCGTTGACTAACATGTAAAAAAGCTTGAAATAGAGGGAAAAATGAACAAAACTATTACATTAACACCAATGATGCAGCAGTATATGGAGACGAAGAAACAATATTCTGACTGTATTTTATTTTACAGACTTGGTGACTTTTATGAAATGTTTTTTGACGATGCCATTACGGCGTCCAAGGAACTGGAAATTACACTGACCGGAAAAAACTGTGGATTAGAGGAGCGTGCGCCGATGTGCGGTGTTCCGTATCACTCTGTGGATAGTTATCTGAACCGGCTTGTGGAAAAGGGATATAAGGTTGCAATCTGTGAACAAGTAGAAGATCCGCAACAGGCGAAGGGCATTGTCAAGCGAGAAGTTGTGCGTGTTGTAACTGCAGGCACTAATATGAATGCGCAGGCACTCGATGAGACAAAGAATAATTATATCATGTGTATTGTATATATCGCCGATCGCTATGGACTGGCGGTGGCAGATGTGTCTACCGGGGATTATTTTGTGACAGAACTTGACAGTGGACGGAAGCTTTTGGATGAGATTCATAAATTTTCACCTTCTGAGATTATTTGCAATGAATCCTTCTATATGAGCGGACTTGATCTGGACGATTTGAGACATCGTCTTGGAATGATGATCTATTCGATCGATACGCATTTCTTTGATGATGAAATGTGTGCACGTATTTTAAAAGAACATTTTCATGCAGCTTCGCTGGAAGGCATGGGACTTGGAGATTATAACTGTGGTGTGATCGCAGCAGGAGCTCTTTTGAAATATCTCTATGAGACTCAGAAGACATCGCTTTCTCATATCACACATATTACAGGATATGCGACAGGGAGATATATGTTATTGGACAGCTCTTCCCGAAGAAACCTGGAGTTGTGTGAGACATTGCGTGAAAAACAAAAAAGAGGCTCTCTTTTATGGGTGCTGGATAAGACGAAAACGGCTATGGGCGCCAGAATGCTTAGAAGTTATATTGAACAGCCGCTGATTGACCGGCATGAGATTGAACAGAGGCTGGAGGCGGTAGAAGAATTAAAAGACAAAGCAATTTCTCGTGAGGAGATCCGTGAATATTTATCTCCGGTTTATGATCTGGAACGTCTGATCAGCCGTGTGACATATCAGTCTGCGAATCCAAGAGATTTGATTTCTTTCCGCAATTCTCTGGAAATGTTGCCGCATATCAAATACATTTTAACAGAAATGCACGGAGAACTTTTACAGCAGATTTGTGAAGAATTGGATACGTTGGAAGATCTTTATCAGCTTTTGAATGAATCCATCATGGAAGAACCCCCGCTTGCGATGAAAGAAGGCGGTATTATCAAAGATGGATATGATGCGGATGTGGATATGCTACGACAGGCAAAAACAGAAGGAAAGAACTGGCTTGCACAGCTGGAAGAGGAAGAGCGAGAGAAGACTGGCATTCGGAATTTGAAAGTGAAATATAACAAAGTATTTGGATACTATTTGGAAGTCACAAACGCTTACAAAGAACTGGTACCAGATTATTATACGAGAAAGCAGACACTTGCCAATGCGGAGCGTTTCATTACTCCAAGATTAAAAGAATTGGAAGATACAATCCTCGGTGCAGAAGACAAGCTGTATGCGCTTGAATATACTCTGTATTGTAAAGTGCGCGACCGAATTGCATCTGAAGTGCTTCGTGTCCAGAAAACAGCGAAGGCCGTCGCAAAAATTGATGTATTTACGTCTCTTGCTCTTGTGGCAGAGCGGAACAATTATGTCCGACCGAAGATCAACGAGAAAGGACTGATTGACATCAAGGGCGGCAGACACCCGGTTGTGGAGAAAATGACACCGGACAATATGTTTATCGCAAATGATACACTGTTGGATGATAAGAAAAATCGTGTTTCCATCATCACTGGTCCGAATATGGCAGGAAAATCTACATATATGCGCCAGTCTGCGCTGATTGTTTTGATGGCACAGATCGGGTCATTTGTTCCGGCAGACAGTGCCAATATCGGAATCTGTGACCGTATTTTTACGAGAGTCGGCGCATCAGATGACCTTGCGTCCGGACAGAGTACTTTTATGGTTGAAATGACCGAAGTTGCAAATATTCTTCGAAATGCTACAAGCAGCAGCCTGTTGATCTTAGATGAAATCGGACGGGGAACGAGTACGTTTGACGGATTGAGCATCGCATGGGCAGTTGTAGAACATATCAGTAATAAAAAACTACTTGGAGCTAAAACCTTGTTTGCGACACATTACCATGAACTGACGGAACTGGAAGGAAAGCTTGACAGCGTGAACAATTATTGTATTGCAGTCAAAGAGCAAGGAGATGATATTGTCTTCTTGAGAAAGATTGTAAAAGGTGGTGCGGATAAGAGTTATGGGATCCAGGTTGCAAAACTTGCGGGGGTACCGGAATCCGTCATTGCACGTGCAAAAGAAATTGTCGGAGAATTAAGTGAGGCAGATATTACGACAAAGGTGCGTGAGATTTCTGCGCAAGGAAGCGAGACGAAAGCACGCCAGAAAAAATATGATGAAGTAGATCTGGCACAAATCTCATTGTTTGATACGGTCAAGGATGACGATGTATTAGAAGAACTAAAAGAAATTGATGTGTCGAATCTGACGCCGATGGATGCTTTAAATACCATTTACCGGTTGCAGAATAAATTGAAGAACCGGTGGAAATAGTCGGAGAAAGGAGCAGATATGCCAAATATTCAAGTCTTAGATCAGGTTACGATCGATAAGATTGCGGCGGGAGAGGTGATCGAACGCCCGGCATCGATTGTAAAAGAACTGGTGGAAAATGCAATTGATGCGAAAGCCACTGCCATTACCGTGGAGATCAAAGACGGCGGAATCTCTCTGATCCGCATTGCAGACAATGGATGTGGAATTCCAAAGGAAGAAGTTCCGCTTGCCTTTTTAAGGCATTCGACAAGTAAAATACGCTCTGTGGAGGACTTGACTGGAATTGCTTCCCTTGGTTTTCGCGGAGAAGCGCTTTCGAGCATTGCGGCGATCGCGCAAGTGGAGCTTCGTACAAAGGTGAAGGAGGCAGATGCGGGTATACAGTACCGAATTGAAGGCGGATCAGAAAAATCATTGGAAGAAATCGGAATGCCAGATGGAACGACTTTTTTTGTCCGTCAGATTTTTTTCAACACGCCGGCACGGCGGAAGTTTCTGAAAACTCCGATGACAGAAGCAAGCCATGTCAGTGAATTGATCACGCGATTGGCGCTGTCTCATCCGGAAATCTCGTTTCAATTTCTCACAAACGGGCAGCCAAAACTTCACACATCCGGAAACGGCAGGCTGAAGGATGTTATTTACCATATTTATGGAAGGGATATTACCGGAAACCTGCTCGAAATCAATGCAAAGGCAAACGGAGTTGCAATCCGGGGATATATTGGAAAACCTCTGATTTCCAGAGGAAACAGAAATTATGAAAATTACTATATCAACGGAAGATATGTAAAGAGCAGCATAATTGCAAAAGCAATCGAAGATGCCTATAAGGGGTTTACGATGCAGCATAAGTATCCGTTTACTGTGTTACACTTCACGATAGACGGGACAGATCTGGATGTAAATGTCCATCCAACAAAAATGGAAGTCCGTTTTAGCAAACAACAGGAAGTGTATAATTTTATTTACAATACACTGAAGGATGCTTTGAGCGAAAAAGAATTGATTCCAAGGGTGGAATTATCGGTGGCGGAACCGGTTTCCCAAAAGAGTGCTTTCTTAGAAAAAGCGGTCTCGCCATCTGTTCCAGACGTTTTGCCGGACAAAAAAAATGAAAAAGTTTTTGTGGAGAAACTTCCGCAGGAAGCACGGTATGCAGAAGCTCCTTCTGAAGAGAAAAATCTAGATTATTTTATGAAGAAGATGCGGGAACGTGTCACTGCCTATCACAATCAGAGCTCTCAGGCAGAAGTGAAAGACCGAGGAGGGCTTTATAGAAATCAATTATCCACTGATAGGATCAAAGAGGCTGCGGCATACCGGGCAGAACAAAAAAAGCAATTCGGACAGTCTGAAAAAGTGCAGGAAAAAATATATAGAAAAGAAGAGAAAAGGGAAAACCTACAAGAAACGCCACAAGAAATCGCACGGTTGCAAACACCGAAAGAGGCGGAAGAGGATACACAACTAAATTTTTTTGATCAAAAGCTATTGTCAAAAGAAGCAAAACAGGAATATACTTTAGTAGGACAAGTGTTTGAAACATATTGGATTGTAGAATACCGAGATCAGATGTATATTATCGATCAACATGCCGCTCATGAACGTGTGCTGTATGAACGGACTTTGAAACGGATGAAGGAAAAGCAGTTCACTTCGCAGCGGATCAGTCCGCCAATCGTTCTGAATCTGTCGATGCAGGAGGAACAGCTTTTATCAGAACATATGGAAAATTTTACAAAGATTGGATTTGAGATCGAGCCTTTTGGAGGAGATTCCTATGCAGTCCGTGCAGTTCCAGACAATCTGTTCAGTATTGCAAAAAAAGATCTGCTGATCGAAATGTTAGACAGCCTGTCAGACAGTATTTCTACAAATCTTGCACCGGATATTGTTCTGGAGAAAATTGCTTCGATGTCGTGTAAGGCTGCGGTAAAAGGGAACTCCAGGCTTTCTGGCAGAGAAGTGGATGCGCTGATCGGAGAACTTTTAGAACTGGACAACCCATATCATTGTCCACATGGAAGACCAACGATCATTGCGATGACCAAACGCGAGCTGGAGAAAAAATTTAAAAGAATCGTATAGCATCTTATTTTGTAAAAATATTATAGTATAGGAAACAGGGGAAGGACAAATGATAAACTTTATAATCAGTGAAAATTTTTATTCTTTATTTGCAGGAATCGGTCTTATGGCAGCATTTTTGATGACTTGTGTCTGCATTACCAAATTTAACTATTTACTTCCAAAAGATGCCGGCAGAGATTTTGCCCATGATGGAAAGCTTTCTGCAGGAAAACCAAGAGGAGCCGGGATCATTTTTATTCTTGTATTTGCGGCAGCGGCACTACTGTTCTCGGAACTTTCTGTCGAGATCGTCATTTACATTGTGCTTGTCATTGCGGAGATGCTGACTGGCTATCTGGATGACGCCTCAGAAAAGCCGTGGAATGAGTATAAGAAAGGGTTACTCGATCTTTTGGTTGCTGTAGTGCTTTCGCTTACCTTTATGCACTACAATTCCAGCACGATTGAATTTGCAATTCCAGGAATCTCTGTGACAATTCCTCCGGTTGTATTTTGTCTGCTCTCGATCGTTTTGATCTGGGTGTCTATCAACGTGACAAACTGCTCTGATGGAGTAGACGGCCTTTCTGCTACGTTGACGATCATCACGTTAATCACACTTTATATTGTAAAAGGAATGAAAGGGACAACAGACAACTTCTCTTATTTGATCTTGCTGTTTGTAATCTGTTTGCTTGGGTATTTGTGGTACAATGCTGCTCCGAGCCATCTGATGATGGGGGATGCAGGATCCCGAGCGATGGGAATTTTTATTGCAATCGCAGCGTTAAAGACAGAAAGTCCATTTTTATATATTTTCGCTGCATTCGTGCTGATCGCAGATGGAGGAATCGGGATTGTCAAAGTAGCATTGCTTCGTTTCTTAAAGATCAAGATCTTAACAAATGTTCGAACTCCCCTGCATGATCATGTGCGAAAAGTGTGGGACTGGTCGAACACACAGACTGTTTTCCGGTTTGGAATCATTCAAATCGTAATTTCTGTGGCAACAATTTACATGCTTATGTTGTAATCAACAGGAGTAGATTATGAGGTGGCTATGATAGATACAGAAAAAAAACCATTGATCATATTGACCGGTCCGACTGCTGTCGGAAAAACGAAGGCATCGATCGGACTGGCAAAAGCAATCGGCGGAGAAATTATCTCCGCTGATTCTATGCAGGTTTACCGACATATGGATATCGGTTCTGCAAAAATTACAAAAGAAGAGATGGCGGATGTTCCACATTATCTGATTGACGTTCTGGAACCGGAAGAGGAATTTCATGTGGTACGGTTTCAACAGATGGCAAAGGCGGCAATGACAGATATTTATTCCAGAGGCAAAATACCAATTATTGTCGGTGGAACCGGATTTTACATCCAGGCACTTTTATATGACATTGATTTCACTGAAAATGAAGGAGACAGTGTATATCGAGAGAAGCTGGAGGCACTTGCAAAGGAAAAAGGAGCCGCATATCTCCATGGACAACTTGCCATGGTCGACCCGAAATCAGCAGAAGAAATCCATGCGAATAATATAAAGCGCGTGATCCGTGCACTGGAATTTTATCACCAGACAGGACAGAAGATTTCCGAACACAATGAGCGGGAAAGACAAAAAGAGTCTCCTTATCAGTTCTGTTACTTTGTTTTAAATGACCGACGAGAATGTCTATATGAACGGATTGACCAACGGGTGGATCAGATGATCCGAAACGGTCTTGTTCAGGAAGTACAGACGTTAAAAGAGAGAGGCTGTACAAAACAGATGGTCTCGATGCAGGGGCTTGGATATAAAGAAATCTTTTCGTATCTGGAGGGGGACTGTTCTCTTGAGGAGGCTGTCTATATTATTAAGCGGGATACAAGACACTTCGCAAAAAGACAGCTGACTTGGTTTAAGAGAGAGCGTGATGTAATCTGGGTTCAGAAAGATGAGTTGAATTATGATGACGAAAAATTATTACAAAATTTGCTAGAAAGTATCAAAGAAAGGATGAATCTTCCATGTTAGAAGAAAAACAGACAGTGGCTGCTATTTATGAGACACTGGGGATTTCCAGAGAAGTCTATGCATTTGGCAGTGAAATTGAAAAAACATTACAGGAGCGGTTTGAAGAAATTGATCAGACAGCAGAATATAATCAGTTGAAAGTGGTACAGGCGATGCAGGAATGCAGAGTCAGTGAAGGGTGCTTTAACTATGTAAGTGGATATGGATACAATGATCAGGGAAGGGATACGCTGGAGGAAGTCTATGCACATACATTCCATACAGAAGCGGCGCTTGTCCGTCCGCAGATTACTTGTGGAACGCATGCGCTTGCATTGACTTTAAGTGCAAATCTGAGACCAGGAGACGAATTGCTTTCCCCTGTCGGGAAACCATATGATACGCTGGAAGAAGTAATTGGAATCCGTCCATCCAAAGGTTCTCTTGCGGAATATGGAGTTACATACCGCCAGGTAGATCTGCTCTCAGATGGAACCTTTGATTATCCGGCAATCAAAGCTGCAATCAATGAGAAGACAAAACTGGTCACCATTCAGCGCTCCAAAGGGTATCAGACCCGCCCGAGTTTTTCAGTAAAACAGATCGGAGAGCTGATCGCATTTGTCAAGGGGATCAAACCAGATGTAATCTGTATGGTAGATAACTGTTATGGAGAGTTTGTGGAGCGGATGGAACCAAGTGATGTCGGCGCGGATCTGATGGTAGGATCTCTGATTAAAAATCCAGGGGGCGGACTTGCTCCGATCGGCGGATATGTTGTCGGAAAGCAGGAATATATTGATCAGTGTGCGTACCGCTTAACTTCTCCGGGACTTGGGAAAGAAGTAGGAGCTTCCCTTGGGGTGATGAAAGACTTTTATCAAGGATTTTTCCTTGCACCAACAGTTGTAAAAGGTGCTTTAAAGGGAGCTGTGTTTGCTGCCAATATTTATGAAAAACTTGGATTTTCAGTTGTTCCAAACGGAAGTGAGAGCAGACATGATATTATACAAGCTGTGACTCTTGGGACACCGGAAGGTGTGATCGCATTTTGTCAGGGAATTCAGGCAGCTGCCCCTGTAGACAGTTATGTCACACCTGAGCCATGGGCAATGCCTGGATATGACAGTGATGTGATCATGGCTGCCGGCGCTTTTGTGCAGGGATCTTCTATTGAATTGAGTGCTGACGGTCCGATCAAGCCACCATATGCAGTTTATTTCCAAGGGGGGCTTACATGGGAACATGCAAAATTTGGAATTTTAATGTCGCTTCAGAAAATGGTAGACAAAGGTCTTGTTACACTATAAGAAGCATATAAGGAAAAGAAAATCTGTCTCACAATCTGGAGAAACATCTGATTTCATAAAGAATTTAGGCAGATCTGGGGAGAGGATACTATGAAGAATGTAATTGTAGTCGGAGGAGGAGCCTCCGGGCTGATGGCTGCAATCTCGGCAGCAAAATCAGGAGCCAGTGTCTGCATTTTAGAACACAATGAGAAATTAGGAAAGAAAATTCTTGCCACTGGGAATGGACGGTGTAATTTTTCAAATCGTCTGCAGGAACCTTCTTGTTATAGAAGTAGCCAGAGAAATTTTCCATGGCAGGTGATCGAACAGTTTCCGGCAGAAAAGACCATTGCTTTTTTTGAAGAACTCGGCATCTGTACCAGAGACCGGGGCGGATACCTTTATCCGGGGTCTGATCAGGCAGCCTCTGTTTTGGAAGTACTTCAGATGGAGGTAGAGCGACTGCAGATACCGGTAGAATATGGTGTGCAGATTTGTGGGATTGTGAAGAAGAAAGAACAGTTTGAAATCCGCACCGCCACAAAGAGATACCATTGCCAAAAACTAATTCTTGCCACGGGGTCAAAAGCATCTCCGGTAACCGGATCTGATGGAAGTGGATATCAATACGCGAAGGATCTGGGGCATACGATTGCTCCGGTCCTCCCCGCGCTTGTGGCATTGCATGCAAAGGAAAATTTTTTTGCTGCGTTAGCTGGTGTCCGCATCCAGGGGAAAGTAACACTTTTCGTAGATGGAACAAAATGTGCAGAAGATACCGGGGAGCTTCAACTTACCAAATATGGAATTTCCGGCATTCCGGTATTTCAAGTAAGTCGTTACGCATCGGAAGGCCTTTACAGAAAAAAAGAGGTCATTGCAGTCTTGGATCTGGCACCGAATGTGACAGAAAAGGAGATGGACGATATCCTCAGACTTCGGATCCGGAGGCATCCGGAACGCAAAATGACAGAGTTTTTCACGGGCATGTACCACCAGAAATTTTCTCAAACTATTTTAAGGCTTAGCAAAATTGATAAAAAGAAAAGCTGCCAGGAACTATCCGAGCGGGAAATTATGATTTTATGTCGACTGTTAAAATCACTTCGCATTACGATCAAGGGCACAAATGATTTTGATCAGGCACAAATTTGTGCGGGCGGTGTCAGGACAGAGGAAGTTGATCCAAAAACAATGGAATCCCATTATGTATCGGGGTTGTATTTTGCGGGAGAGCTCCTCGATGTAGATGGGATTTGCGGAGGATATAACCTTCAGTGGGCATGGTCCAGTGGGTTTGTTGCAGGAAAATGTGCTGCGCAAAGCAGTATAGGAGAAAGGGAAAAAAGAATATGATTCAGATTAGCCAATTGAAATTGCCCTGCACACATACACAGCAGGAATTGAGAGAAAAGATTGAGAGAACACTTCGGATCCGTCCTGAGGAGCTGATAGAATATTCGATTGAAAAGCAATCAATTGACGCGCGCAAAAAACCACAGATATTTTATGTCTATACGATTCATGCTTCCGTTTTGCAGGAGAAAAAGGTGTTTAAAAAAGTTCACAGCAAAAATATCACCATCGTGGAAAAGAAAGTATATCAATTCCCGTTTCATGCGGAAAGCATACCGGCAGATCGACCGGTGATCATCGGAAGTGGACCTGCAGGACTGTTCTGTGCATACATGTTGGCAGAACATGGCTTTGCCCCAATACTTCTGGAGCGCGGCAAAGCAATAGAAGAGCGGAAGAAAGATGTAGATTCCTTTTGGGAGACGGGCAAACTGAATCCAGAATCCAATGTTCAGTTTGGAGAGGGAGGCGCCGGAACTTTTTCTGATGGTAAGCTAAATACACTTGTCAAAGATCCTTCCGGAAGAAATCGGAAAGTGTTAGAAATCTTTGTAAAAGAAGGTGCACCGGAGGAAATCTTATATGTAAATAAACCACATATTGGGACAGATCTTCTGATGAATGTTGTAAAGAATATGCGGAAGACGATCCAAAGCAACGGTGGAGAGGTTCGGTTTGAAAGCAAAGTGACTGAGCTTTGTATAACTGACGGAAAGATCTGTGGCGTTGTAATAAATAAAGAGCAATTTCTTCCTGCGAAATCGGTGATATTGGCAATTGGACACAGTGCGAGAGATACCTTTGAGATGCTTTGGGAAAAACAGATTTGCATGGAAGCAAAATCATTTGCTGTCGGTGTGCGCGTCGAACATCCACAGAAATTGATCAACTATGCACAATATCAGCTGGAACTGCCCAAAACACTTCCAGCGGCATCTTACAAGGTGACAGCACAACTTTCAAATGGAAGAGGTGTTTATTCCTTCTGTATGTGTCCAGGTGGTTATGTGGTCAATGCTTCATCGGAAGAAGGGCGACTTGCAGTAAACGGAATGAGCTACCATAGCAGAGCAGGAGAAAATGCAAACAGTGCCATTATCGTGACCGTGACACCAAAAGATTATGGCAGTGACCATCCACTAGCTGGAATGGAGTTTCAAAGGAAATTGGAAGAAAAGGCATTTCATCTGGCACAGGGCAAAATTCCTGTGCAGCGCTATGAAGATTTTTGTAAAAACCGGGCAACAGACAGTTTTGGAACGGTTCACCCTTCCATGAAAGGAAACTATGCGCCTGCCAATGTCAGAGAAATCCTGCCGGAGATTGTGGCAACATCTATCGAAGAAGGCATCCGTTGCTTTGATCAGAAACTACAAGGATTTGCTGACCCAGATGCACTCTTATCTGGCGTGGAAAGCAGAACATCTTCTCCGGTCAGAATTTCCAGGGATCCTTCTACTATGGAAGGAAGTGTAAAAGGGTTATATCCGTGTGGAGAAGGGGCCGGATATGCCGGTGGAATCACTTCCGCCGCAATGGATGGGATTCGTATGGCAGAAGCTGTGGCAGGTGAACTCAGATAGAAAGACAAACAATCTTCACAAAAAATTAATGTCTTTTCTATATACACTTTTTTTAAAGTATGATAAAATAAACAGAGTTTGTGAGAAGAAGAGGTGGAGTAAAGATGAAAGGACACGCAGGAAAAAACACGTGGGCACTTTTTTTACTGCTTTTGGCAGGAATTGTGCTTGGCGGGTTTATAGGTATGCTGGCAGAGGGAGTGCCGGCACTGAGCTGGCTGTCATATGGCCAGACATTTGGGTTTGACAATCCGATTGTGCTGAATCTCGGCTTATTAGTCATTACTTTCGGCCTGAATATCAAAATTACAATTGCAAGTATTCTTGGAGTTGTGATATCTATTATTATATACCGCTTATTATAGCATCTTTACTTGTAGCACAAGAGTCTAAAGAACACATGAATCAAAATTGTACCATAAGAGAAATTATATCAGAGGAACGTCCTTACGAGAAATGTGAACAGTATGGCGCAGGCAATCTGACCGATGTTGAATTGCTTGCGATTCTTCTGCGCACAGGGACAAAAGGGCACAGCGTGCTGGAACTGGCCAGAAAGATTTTGTATCCGGTTTATTGGCAGGATGGAATTTTAAATATTCATCACTGGACGATGGAACAACTGATGCAGATCAAAGGAATTGGAAAGATTAAAGCGATTCAGATTCTGTGCCTGTCGGAGCTTGCAAAGCGTCTCTCAAAAGCAGATGCGTACCAGGGACTTGATTTTCGGACTCCGTCCTCCATTGCTGAGTATTATATGGAGGATATGCGTCATCGTACGCAGGAGCATATGAAGCTTTTGATGTTAAATACAAAGGCAAAGCTTCTCGGTGAAACGACAATCTCAAAAGGGACGGTCAACGCGTCTTTATTGACTCCGCGGGAATTGTTCATTGAAGCACTGCAGAAAAATGCTGTTTCTATCATACTGCTTCATAATCACCCAAGCGGGGATCCGACACCAAGCCGAGAAGATCTTCTGATTACAAAAAGAATTAAAGAGGCAGGAAGTCTGATTGGAATTGAACTGTTAGACCATATTATTATTGGGAACAATTGTTATATCAGCTTTGCCGAACAAGAACTTATTTAGAGAGGAATCGATGTCGGTTGTCTAGAAATATATATGGTCTTGATCTTGGCAGTTATGAGATCAAAGTATATGATAAAAAACAAAAAACAATCTGGCGTGAAAAAAATGCGATTGCATTTGCGGATGAAAAGGAAATTTTTGCAGTCGGAGATGAGGCATATGAGATGTATGGGAAAACACCCGATCACATCCGCGTTGTATTTCCGATGAAGGAAGGCGTGATTTCCGGAATCACCGATATGCAATATTTATTACAAAATCTTCTAAAACGAGGGCACCAATTTGCTTATGGGTCCGAGTATGTGATTGCTGTTCCGACAGATGTAACGGAACTGGAAAAGCGGGCATTCTGCGACCTTGTCCTTCATTCAACTGCGAGAGCAAAATCGGTGCGAATCGTGGCACGCGGCATTGCAGATGCAGTTGGTGCCGGAATTGCCGTGGAGCGAGAACCAGGGATTTTTTTAGTTAATTTTGGGGCATCTACGATGGAATTGTCTGTGCTTTCCTATGGAGGAATCGTATTGAACCGCCTGCTTAAGATTGGTGGAATGCATTTAGACCGTGAGATCATCCAGCTGGTTAAAAATCGGTACCAAATATTAATCTCCGGGCGAACCGCAGAATTTCTTCGAAAAGAAGCAGGATTGTTTCCAAACAGGCAGGAATCTATTTATCAAGTTCCGTGCAAAAAATTAGGAACCGGCCTTCCAAAGTACAAGGAGATTCCCGGAACGTTAGTGAAAACGGCACTTCGGGAGCCTCTGTCAGACTGTGTGAAGGAAATGACGGCGCTTTTAAAAAGAACTCCTCCGGAAGTGCGACAGGCAATTGAGCAAAAAGGAATCTTTCTGACCGGTGGTATGGCATCGCTTTCAGGTCTTGACAGATATTTATCGCATGCCGGCGGATGGAAAGTGACTGTGGCAAATCAACCTGCAATTTGTGCAGTGAGAGGCCTTGAAAAAATCATACACAATAAAAATCTTCACAAACTGACTTATGAGATGTCAGTGGAAAATGACAGGTGGATACGATGAGAAAGAAAAAACAAAATAGTCTGGCAAGTAAATACTGGCTTTTAATCCTTTCAGGGGTATGTCTGCTTTTGATGGGAATTTCTCTGATTTCTGATAAAATCAATGGACCTTTGCGGATTTTTGCCAATTATACGGTTGTTCCGATGCAGAAAGGAATCAATCAAATAGGAATGTTTTTAACAGATATTACAGATAATTTTGAGACATTGCAGCTGACAAGAAAGGAAAAAGAAGCACTTCAGGAAAAGGTAGATGAACTGACGTTGGAAAACAAGATGCTCCAACAAGAAAAATACGAGTTAGAACGTCTTCAGGAACTGTATAAATTAGATTCTAATTATGCAGATTATGAAAAAGTGGGAGCTCATGTGATCGGGAAGGATCCGGGTAACTGGTTTAGTACCTTTACCATCGACAAAGGAAGTGATGATGGACTCGCAGTGGATATGAATGTAATTGCAGGATCTGGATTGGTTGGTATTATCACAGAAGTAGCCCCGGGATGGTCTCGTGTCCGTTCCATTATTGATGATTCCAGCAATATCAGTGCCATGACACTTTCGACACTGGATACTTGTATTGTCAAAGGTGATTTGAAGTTGATGAATGATGGCAAGATCAAGTTTGAACAATTAGAAAATAATAAGAATGAGATTGCGGTCGGAGAGGAAATTGTGACTTCTCATATCAGTGACAAATATCTCCAGGGAATTACAATTGGTGTTGTCAGTGATATTAAGGTAGATTCCAATAATCTGACACGATCCGGTTATCTCACTCCGGTTGTAGATTTCAAGCATCTTCATGAAGTGCTTGTCATTACTACTTTAAAAGAAGATGTAACGAAAGAGATAAAAGAAGTAAAGTAAGGAGTGGAGAACTGATGAAACGAAAAATAGTAACCGGATGTCTGATCTTCTTTTGTTTCCTGCTTCAGACAACCATCTTTCAGACACTTGCACTTGCTTCCATCGCACCGAACTTAATGATCATTCTTACAGCTTCATTCGGATTTATGCGAGGGAAAAAGTCGGGAATGTTTGTTGGATTTTTCTGTGGATTGTTCATGGATGTTTTTTCAGGAAATCTGATTGGATTTTATGCACTGCTCTATATGGTGATCGGATATCTCAACGGATTTTTTCGACGATTATTTTATGCAGAAGATATTAAACTTCCACTGATCCTGATTTCCGGAAGTGAATTTGTCTATGGGATGTTAATCTATCTTCTCCTGTTTTTACTTCGAAGCCGATTTGATTTCCCTTATTATCTCGGAAATGTCATTTTGCCTGAGTTGATCTATACTATACTTGTAACATTAATATTGTATCCGATCATTCTAACCTTGAATCGAAGATTGGAAGCAGAAGAAAAAAGGAGTGCTGGAAAATTTGTTTAATCGTATCAAAGAATGGATCATGGAAATTATAAAATCTCGTCTGTTCGTAACAGTGATTGCCTTTTGTGTTCTGTTTGCAATTTTGATCCAAAGAGTTTTTTATCTGCAGATTGTAAAAGGACAGTATTATCTGGATAATTATAAACTTCAGATTCGGAAAACAAGAGAAGTTCCCGGGACAAGAGGAAACATTTATGACCGGAATGGAGAATTGCTCGCCTACAATGAATTGGCATATTCTGTTACGATTGAGGACAACGGCGATTACTCTTCCATGACACTAAAAGAAAAAAATAAAATTGTAAATGAAACGGTCGAAGAAGTGATTGACATTGTAGAGTCAAACGGTGATACCGTTATCAGTGATTTTGGAATCATTTTAAATGCTTCAGGAAATTATGAATTTGCGGCACAAAATGAGACGTCCAAGCTTAGATTTCTTGCGGATATTTATGGTTATCAGACAATTGATGAACTGACAGACAAAGAGGAAAATGCCAGTGCCGATGACATTATAAATTATCTATGTGAAGATGAGCGTTATGGATATGGAATCGATCAATCTTCCATGGAAAAGTCTCGTATTTTAAAAATGGTCAACATCCGTTATGCCATCAGTCTCAACAGTTTCCAGAAATATATTCCGACAACCATCGCATCGAATGTCAGCGATGAGACGGTAGCTGAAATTATGGAAAACTCTGACAGACTGCAAGGAGTCAATATTGCAGAGGATTCTCTCAGACGTTATACCGACAGTAAATATTTTGCTTCGTTGATCGGATATACCGGTAAGATTTCCCAAGAAGAATACAATGAGAAAAAGGAAAGTTCCAAAGAATATACATTGACTGATATTGTTGGAAAATCCGGATTAGAACAGACCATGGATGAAGAACTGCAAGGAACAAAAGGAAAAGAAATTGTCTATGTGGACAGTGTCGGGAATGTAATTGAGACAGAGAAAAAAACTGATGCCGTTGCCGGGAACGATCTCTATCTGACAATTGATAAAAATCTTCAGGAGGCAACCTATCAGATCATTGAAGAAAAACTTGCCGGAATTCTCGTGTCACGCATTCAAAATATCATGAATTATGATCCGGCTTCCGCAGGAGACTCCAGCAAGATCATCATACCGATTGATGATGTTTATCATGCGCTATTTGCAAATGAAGTGATCGACACAAAACATTTTTCATCGACGGATGCAAAAGAGACAGAAAAAAAGGTGGCAGCTCTTGTCGCGGAAAAGAAAGCTTCCTGCATTGCGGAAGTTATGTCCCAACTACGGGATCCAGCGGCTGCTTCTTACAAATCACTTTCCAAAGAAATGCAGGCATATATGAATTATATTGCAGACGATCTTCTGATGGACCAGGCAGGAATCCTATCTTCCGATGCGATAGATACAAGCGATAAAACCTATATCGCATGGACAAAGGATGAAACCATCAGCCTTTACGAATATCTGAACTATGCGATATCCAAAAACTGGATAAATCTTTCAGGGATTCCGCAGGCAGAAACTGAGCAGGAGAAATATTCGGATCTCAATGAAATTTACGGACAGATTTTAACTTACCTCGAGCAAACGCTTCCTTCGGACAGCACATTCGAAAAGCTTGTTTATCGCTATATGATCAAAGTGAATGAACTGAAGGGAAAAGATATTTGCAGAATTTTATACGAACAGAATGTAATTTCCTTTGACGAAGGGCAATATCAGGGACTGGAAAGCGGTCAGATTGACCCATATAGTTTTCTTGTCGGAAAAATCAGTTCTCTTGAAATTACACCAGCCCAACTTGCACTGGAACCTTGTTCCGGTTCTGCAGTTGTGACCGATGTAAATACCGGGGAGGTGCTTGCATGTGTATCCTATCCGGGCTATGATAATAATAGGCTGGCCAATACAATGGATTCTGCTTACTATAATAAGCTTGCAAATGATCTCTCCAGTCCTTTTTATAATACTGCTACTCAGGAGCGGACTGCACCGGGATCTACGTATAAAATGTTGACATCCGTTGCAGCTTTGACAGAAGGAATCATTACACCATCTGATGGAGTTGTATGTGAAGGAATATTTGAGAAAGTATTTCCAAATCCAAAGTGCTGGATTTCGCCGGGAGCTCATGGTTGGCTTGACGTCACAGGCGCTCTTCAGCACTCTTGTAATATTTTCTATTATGAAATGGGATATGAGTTGGGAGTGACAGAATCAGGGGATAAAAAGGGAGAGGATGGAAAGCCTGCGAAAACGTATTCCAGTGATCTCGGTATTGAGAAACTGACAAAATATGCAGAGATGTTTGGGTTAAATGAAAAGTCCGGATTAGAAATTTCAGAATCGAAACCTCAGATTTCCGATACAGACTCCGTACTTTCTGCTATTGGTCAGGGAACAAACAACTATACGACAAGCCAGCTCGCACGCTATGTGACAGCTGTTGCAAACCGTGGAAAAGTCTTTCAGCTTTCCCTTCTCGACAAGACGGTGGATAAAAAGGGAAATGTTGTAAAAGACTATCAACCGGAACTGAGAAATGAAATTACCGAAGTTTCAGACAGCACCTGGAATGCAGTGCAACAGGGAATGGAAGATATGGTATCAACAACTGGAACATTTGATTCTCTCCGCCTGGAAGGTTTTCAGATGGCAGGCAAGACCGGTACGGCTCAGCAGAGTGAGACCCATCCGGATCATGCACTATTTGTCGGTTATGCCCCAAGCGAAAATCCGGAAATTGCCGTGAGCGTAAGAATTGCCAATGGCTATAATTCCAGTTACACAGCAGAAATTGGAAGAGATATTGTAAAATATAAATATCATCTTGGAGATACAGAAGATATCGTCACAGGAAGCGCCAGCATGCTTGGTGTTGCCGGTGCCGGAGATTAAAATACAAAAGACAAAAAAGAAATGAAATGGAGGAATTTTGTATGGGTGAAGTAATTGTAATCACATCTGGCAAAGGCGGTGTCGGAAAGACAACAACAACGGCGAATATCGGAGTCGGACTTGCACAGATGGGGAAAAAAGTGATTGTGATCGATACTGACTTAGGACTTCGCAATCTCGATGTTGTGCTAGGTCTTGAAAATCGGATTGTTTACAATCTGGTCGATGTCATTACGGGAAGCTGCAGGCTAAAACAGGCGCTGATCAAGGACAAGCGCTATCCGGAATTATACTTGCTTCCATCGGCACAGACAAAAGATAAGTCAGCGGTAACTCCGGAACAGATGAAAAAGCTGACAGCAGAACTAAAAGAATTGTTTGATTATGTTATCCTCGACTGTCCGGCAGGAATTGAACAAGGATTTCAAAATGCAATCGCGGGAGCGGACCGTGCAGTTGTCGTCACAACACCAGAAGTCTCCGCAATCCGTGATGCAGATCGAATCATTGGTCTTTTGGAGCAAGGAGGAATCGCCCAGTCCGAGCTGATCATCAATCGACTTAGAATGGATATGGTAAAAAGAGGAGAGATGATGTCCGTGGAAGATGTGACAGAAATCCTTGGAATACGCCTGATCGGTGTCATTCCTGATGATGAACAAGTTGTAATCGGTACAAATCAGGGAGAGCCTGTCATTAGTCTAAGTTCCAAAGCAGGCGCGGCATATAAAAATATTTGTAAAAGGCTGACTGGAGAAGAAGTCCCTTTCTTGAATTTTGAAAAGCAGGATGGATTGTTTTCAAGACTGACAAAAGTATTCAAAAAGTAACAGGGAGGGAATCAGATGCAGAAATTTGGATGGAAAAAGAAACGTACTTCGGTAACAATTGCAAAAGAACGACTGCGGTTGATCTTGTCGTCTGACCGCGTAAACAGTACTCCGGAATATATGGAACGGATCGCAGAGGAATTATTTCTGACCGTCTCAAAATATATCGAAATTACACCCGAAAACTTTACTGTTCAAATTACACAATCTGATATACATATTCTATTAGCAGGAGAGAAAAAGTGAAATTTTTAAAACGATATCATTTGAAAAATTTTAACTTCATACTGGTGACGTTTGTCACAGCACTTTCGATTATCGGAATCATGGCCGTTGGAAGTGCACAGAAATCTATGCAAGGTAAACAGATCTTCGGAGTGATCCTTGGTCTGCTTGTGATGCTTTTGTTTTCTATCATCGACTACAAATGGATCTTGCGGTTTTACTGGATTTTGTATGCTGTCAATCTGATTCTACTTCTGCTTGTTCATTTTTTTGGAGCAGAGGCAAACAACGCAGTCAGATGGCTTGATTTTGGATTTATCCGGTTTCAGCCTTCTGATCCAACAAAGATTCTGATGATTTTATTCTTTGCTCAATTTTTAACGAAACATAGAAAAAAATTAAATCATCCGGTCATGATCATGGAAGCGATTGCTTTGATCCTTCCCTCTTTGTATTTGATTTACAAGCAGCCGAACTTGTCTACCACCATTTGCCTTGCAGCGCTGTTTTGTGTCCTCTTGTATCTGGGTGGACTTAGCTATAAGTTTATCGGCACTGTGTTGGCGGTTGTGATTCCAGTCTGTCTGATCTTTTTAAGTCTTGTTGTACATTCCAATGTACCGTTCTTAAAAGACTATCAACGGCAGCGAATCCTTGCATGGCTGGAACCGCAGAAATATGCCTCTTCCACAGCATATCAACAGATGAATTCTATTATGGCAATCGGGTCTGGGCAACTGAAAGGGAAGGGGTATGACAACAATACAACAACATCTGTGAAAAACGGAAACTTTATTTCAGAGCCTCAGACAGATTTTATCTTCGCAATTATTGGGGAAGAACTTGGATTTATTGGATGCTGTATTGTAATTATTTTATTATTGTTAATTATTGTCCAATGTATTATAATCGGATTAAGAGCGCAGGATCTTGCAGGACAGATCATCTGCGGGGGGGTAGCCGCACTGATAGGAATACAGAGTTTTATCAACATCAGTGTGGCAACCGGAATTTTTCCGAACACAGGTATTTCATTGCCTTTTGTAAGCTATGGACTTTCTTCCATAGTCAGCCTGTTCAGCGGAATAGGGGTTGTATTAAATGTAGGATTACAACCGAAAAAATACCAATAGGAGAGTGAGCACACGATGAGAATAGGATTAATAGCACATGATGCTAAGAAGATGTTAATGCAGAATTTCTGTATTGCATACAGAGGAATTTTAAGTAAACATGAATTATATGCAACAGGAACAACAGGACGCCTGATAGAGGAAGTGACCAACCTTTCCATTCATAAATATCTGGCAGGTCCACTTGGAGGTTCTCAGCAGATGGGAGCACAGATCGATCAGAATCAAATAGATGCAGTGATTTTCCTAAGGGATCCTCTTGCTCCAAAATCCAATGAGCCAAATGTCAATGATGTTGTGCGCCTCTGTGATATGCATAACATTCCAATGGCGACCAATGTAGCAACTGCAGAAGTATTAATCTTAGCGATCGACAGAGGAGATTTAGAGTGGCGTGAGATGTACAGATAGAAGAAAGAGATTTTTCTTTGGAAGTTTTCTTTTGATTGGTATGTTTCTCATAGCAGGATGCGCAAAAAAAGAATCCATCATTGCCACCTATGAGAAATCAGAATACAATCGGGATTTATATCGTGCAGATTTGTATGCAGAAAATCTCTGTGTGGCGGTGGAAAATATCGAACTTCCAGGTTATACGACAGACCAGCAATTACATGCTGCCGGACTGTTTGGTGTAAATCAGGAACAGGTGCTCTATGCACAGAATCTTCATAACAAACTTTATCCGGCAAGCACAACAAAGGTATTGACTGCTTATGTTGCTTTG
The DNA here is from genome assembly GCF_004346095.1 of Faecalimonas umbilicata. GTDB lineage: Bacteria > Bacillota > Clostridia > Lachnospirales > Lachnospiraceae > Faecalimonas > Faecalimonas umbilicata. Next base: position 22,249 of record NZ_SLZV01000028.1, read on the forward strand.
AAATATGGAAATCTGTCAGATATTGTGACTGTGAGCCGACGTGCAGTGACCTTTGATGTGGATGCCTCTGTCTGTGGACTGCAAGAAAATGACCAGATTACGATGGAAGCACTCCTCTATGGATTATTACTTCATTCCGGAAATGATAATGCCATTGCAATTGCAGAGCATATTTCTGGCAGTGTGGAAGCTTTTGTAGAGTTAATGAATGAAGAGGCGAGAAAACTCGGCGCAACAAACACACACTTTACAAATCCACATGGATTGCATGAAGCAGATCATTATACTACAGCATATGATCTGTATTTGATTTTTAATGAATGTATGAAAAATGAGACATTTTTGACGATGATTTCACAGTCATCCTATGCTGCAACAGTACAGAATCCTACTTCTGGAACAAGACAGCTGACATGGACACCGTCCCATTTTTATGCGCAAGGTCTCGCAATTCCTCCACAGAATGCAGTGATTGTAGGTGGAAAGACAGGAACAGAAGATTTGGCAGGATCCTGCCTGATTCTTTTAGAAAAGGACCTTTCAGGAAATCCTTATATTTCTATCGTAATGGGAGCACCTGACAAAACGGTTCTTTATAATGATATGACTTCGCTGATTTCAGCGATTCCGGCTTCTTAGTGTGCCGCTGCATGTCTGATGCGGCAGCACACTTTTTAAAATTTAAATATACACAGTTACATGTACAAATATTCCATGTGCTGTTAAGACTCTGAGATCTCGTTGATTCGTCCAAAGAGACTGATCAAGTAAAGGCCACAAAGACCGATGACTGTGTAGATGATACGTGACAGCCACGACAAATCTCCTAACAGAAAAGCAACGAGGTCGAATTTAAAAATACCAACAAGCAACCAGTTAACAGCACCTATGATTACAAGTGTCAATGCTGTATTATCAAACCATTTCATGTGAATTCCTCCTTTTTTAAGATAATAATAGAATTGCCATGAAATGAGAATTTATACGTTAAAGGAAAAACTATGGAAACACAAAGTTACTATAATAAATATTCTGAATACTTAAAGAAAAAATATGGAACAAAGGTTTATAAACTTCCCATCAATCTTCCGATCACTTGTCCAAACAGGATCAATGGCGGTGGCTGCACCTTCTGTGCGGAAGTCGGCACCGGATTTGAAAGCCTTTCCAATCAAAAAACTGTCACACAGCAGTTGAACGAAAATAAAACATTTATTTCTAAAAAGTATAAGGCAGAGAAATTTATTGCCTATTTTCAAAATTATACAAATACCTTTATGCCGCTTTCTGATTTTCAAAATTATATGAAAGAAGCTGCCAGCCAAAGGGATATTGTAGAAATTTCTATTTCTACAAGGCCGGACTGTATCCGTAAAGATTATATGGAAGTATTGAAACAGATCAAGGAAACTTATTCTGTGGAAATTACGTTGGAATTAGGATTGCAGACGGTCAATTATCATACACTGGATGACATTCAGAGAGGTCATGGTCTTGCGGAATATTTAGATGCGGTCCGCTGTATTCAGATGTATGATTTTACGATCTGCACCCATGTGATTTTAAATCTTCCGGGAGATACGCGAAGAGATGCTATTGAAACTGCAAAAATCTTATCTGCCCTTCGCATACCGATTGTAAAGATTCATTCTCTTTATATTGCAAAAAATACTTTGTTGTGCAATGCGTATGAAAATGGTACAATAGCGGTGTGCTCAAAAGAAGAATACTTACAGAGACTTGCTGATTTCTTAGAATATCTTTCACCTGACATTGTAGTAGAAAGACTGTTCAGCAGGGTTCCGGAAGAAGATGCTGTATTTTCCAACTGGGGAACTAGCTGGTGGAAGCTTCAGGAAGAATTTGAGCAGGAAATGCAGAGACGAAACAGCAGACAGGGCATACGATGCAGCTACCTAAATGGTGCTGCACTTCAGAAATTATAGTAGGAGGTCATATTTTTGGCACAACAAGACAAGTTTATCGATTTAAACGCATACAAAACAAAAAAGAAAATTCCTTTCAATGTCGGAATCATCATTTTTGGAATCATTTTCTTTTATCTGATTGTTACAATTATTCTGTACCTAACTTCCCCTCATATTACTTCCTATGAAGTAAGAGAAGGAAGCATTTTGAATGATTATGAATATACGGGGCTTGCGATTCGTGAAGAAATGATCGTGGAGTCTGAAGGAGACGGCTACATCAATTATTATACTTCTGAAGGGAGTAAGGTATCCGCAGCTTCCAATGTATATACATTGAGCAATGAAAAGATGGAACACACAGAGGCATCTGGAGATGCCGCAGCTGTGGAACTCTCTGAAGGAGATCTGAACCAGATTGTATTAAAGACACAGAAATTTAATGAAACATTTCAGGATGAACAGTTTCATAACACTTACAATCTCCGCACAAATATCGACAGTGTGATGCTTGGGATCCAAAATCAAACTCGCATCAACGAACTGGATTCCATTATCGCTTCCGGAAATTCTGCCGGATTAAGATTATGCGCATCACCAAGAGACGGTATTATCATATACTCTGTAGATGGGCTGGAAGGCATTACAAAAGATACGCTTACATCAGATTTACTCAATAAAACAGATTATCAGAAGACAGAACTGCTGAACAATCAAAAGATTACTGCGGGTTCTCCTGCCTATAAGCTTGTGACAAGTGAGAAATGGTCTGTGGCCATCGAAATAGATAAAGAGTTCTCAGCAGAACTCTCTGAGATGAACTCTGTCAAAGTTCGTTTTCTAAAGGACGATGAATATCTGTGGGCCAATGTCAGTGTCGTAAGTAAGGATGACCATTATTATGGTATTCTTTCCTTTAACAATTCGATGGTGCGTTACGCAGAAGAGCGTTATCTGGATCTTGAATTGATTCTGGAAGATGAAACCGGATTGAAGATTCCTAAAACGGCTAAAGTAGAAAAGGAGTTCTTTTTGGTGCCGGAGGAATATGTAACCGTCGGCGGCAACAGCAAAGAAGCAGGTGTCATCAGGAAAAAACGCAATGGATCTACAGAATTTGTAAAAGCAACTGTCTATGCACAAAAAGATGGAAAAAGCTATATCGCCTCTGAAGAATTGAAAAAGGGCGATACACTGCTGTGTGAGGACAGCAATGATACAATGGCATTGAACGAAAAAGGAACTTTAGAAGGGGTTTACAATATTAACCGTGGATATGCTGTCTTTCGGCAGATTAATATTCTTGCAGAAAGTGAAGAATATTATATTGTAGAAGAAAATACGTCGTATGGGTTGACAAATTATGATCGCATTGCGCTGGATGGCAAAGGAATAAAAGAGGACGAAGTTGTGTTCCGGTAAGCCCCGGAGCACATTCGTAATAAATCAAATGATAAAACAGCAAAGACGAGGAGTGAAGAATATGCTGGAAAAAAATTTGAAATCTATACAGGACAAGGTGAAAGATGCCTGCAAAAGAAGTGGCAGACATCCGGAAGATGTTACATTGATTGCAGTGAGCAAAACGAAGCCGGTTTCGATGCTGCAGGAAATTTATGACCTTGGTATCCGGCAGTTCGGCGAGAACAAAGTACAGGAACTCACTGACAAATATGAAAAACTTCCAAAAGATATTTCATGGCATATGATCGGCCATCTTCAAAGAAATAAAGTTAAGTATCTGATTGGAAAAACAACACTGATTCATTCCGTTGATTCTCTTAGACTTGCAGAAGCAATCGAGGCAGAAGCAGCAAAAAAGAACTGTTTGGTGGATGTCTTGATTGAAGTTAATGTCGCCGGTGAAGAGAGCAAGTTTGGCATTTCGCCAGAAGAAGTGCTTCCATTGGTCGAACAAATCGCCCGTTTTCGTCATATAAAGATTAAAGGCTTGATGACGATTGCTCCATTTGTCGAAAATCCAGAAGAAAATCGTATACATTTTGCCAATTTAAGAAAATTATCTGTTGACATTGCGGCAAAAAACATTGATAATGTTAGTATGCGTATTCTTTCAATGGGTATGACAAATGACTATGAAGTCGCGATAGAAGAAGGTGCCACCATGGTTCGTGTCGGCACTGGTATTTTTGGTGAAAGAAACTATAATATAACAAACGAATGATAGGAGTGTAACTATGGGAGTATTTGACAAGTTTTTGGACATTATGAAACTGAGTGACGAAGATGATTATGAGGATGATTTCTTCGATGATGAAGTAGATGAATATCCGGAAAAGACAAGCAAAAATCCATTTAAAAAAGAAAAAGAAGAGTATGATGATTTTGATATGCAGGAAAAGTCAAAAAGCACTTCAAAATCTACAAATAAAGTAACTCCAATGCGTCCAAGTGGACAGAGAAGAGCGCCAGGAATGGAAGTATGTGTGATTCGTCCGACATCTGTTGATGATGCACGCGCAATTACAGAATCTCTTTTAAGCGGACGTACTGTTATCCTGAATTTAGAGGGACTTGATCTGGAGGTTGCACAGAGAATTATCGACTTTATTTCCGGTGCAGCATTTGCGATCAATGGAAATCTTCAGAAGATATCTACTTACATCTTCCTCGTAACACCTACCAATGTAGATATTTCCGGAGATTTACAGGATTTGCTGAATACTTCTTTTGACATGCCGTCCATCAACACAAGATTCTAGGAGTACTATGCAAAAAGAAGAAGAATTATTAAGAAAAAGACTGATTGAGTTATCAAAGATTGCATATCATCGCAATTTTATTACTTACACAGATTTTCTAAATCTTAATGAACTGAATATTTTACATACGTTGCCAAAAGATACTCTGTACACTCCGTACAGAACTTTTGGCGGCTATGCTTCTTCAGAGCGTCAGATTGCAGCATTTCTTCCTGATGCTCTTTGTTTACGTTCAGAAATAGAAGATCTTGCATATCCGATGGGAATTATCCATATCCTGCCGCGCAGTCAAAAGTTCTCCGAGCAGCTATCTCACAGAGATTATTTGGGAGCACTTCTGAGTCTTGGAATTGAGCGTTCAAAAATCGGAGATATTATCGTAGAAGAGCAAGGTGCGTTTGTATTTGTCTCAGACAAACTTTTATCCTATGTGTGTAAAGAAATGACACAGATACGTCGGACTCAGGTGATTGTCTGTGAAGAATCTTTTTCTGCGTTTCACTATACACAAAAGTATGAAAAAATTACAGGTACAGTAGCTTCCGTAAGACTGGATACCCTTCTTTCTCTTGCATTTTCATCTTCAAGAAGCCGCCTCAGTCCATTGATCGAGGCTGGGAAGGTGTTTGTCAATGGTAAACTTATTTCATCTAATGGATATAATGTGAAAGAAGATGATGTGATCTCTGTTCGCGGCTATGGTAAGTTCATCTATCGAAAAGTAATTTCCCAGACAAAAAAGGGGAGGCTTCTCGTGGAAATTCACAAATTGATTTAAAGGAGAAACGATAGAGTATGAAAAAGAAACGATTTCTATGGTATTTAGGTGGTTTAGTTGCACTGGTTTTTGGAATTGTACTTGACCAGTGGACAAAGTTTCTTGCGACCACATACCTGAAAGGAAAAGAAGATATTGTTCTGATCAAAAATGTATTTTGTCTGCATTATCTGGAAAACAGAGGAGCGGCATTTGGAATTTTTCAAGGACAGAAAACATTCTTTATTATTACCACCTTACTGTTACTTTCCGCAGCACTTTACTTTTATATCCGATTGCCGTATACAAAGCGTTTTGCTGCGTTTCGCATCTGCACAGTTCTTGTGGCGGCTGGTGGAATCGGAAATATGATCGATAGACTCTGCAACAATTATGTGACAGATTTTTTCTATTTTGAATTGATTGATTTTCCAGTTTTCAATGTCGCAGATATTTATGTAGTTTTGGCAATGTGTCTGTTCTGCTATCTGGCGTTTTTCTATTTTAAAGAGGAAGATTATCAATATTTTACCTTCCGTGGGAAAAAGTCAGTGCAGGATCCAGAAGAACAGGAGTAAATTATGGAAGAAAGACGATATACCGCAGAGAAAAATGATCTGATGCGAATTGATAAATTTTTATCCGAAAAACTTCCAGATCTTTCTCGCTCTTATCTCCAAAAGCTGATCAAAGAAAAAGAAGTTCTTGTAAATGGGCAACCGGTAAAAGCAAACTATAAGCTTTCTTTGGAGGATCATATTTCAGTGACGATTCCAGAATTGAAAGAACCTGATATTCTTCCAGAACAGATTCCGCTTGATATTCTCTATGAAGATGAAGATATCCTTGTTGTGAATAAACCAAAAGGAATGGTCGTTCATCCTTCTGCAGGACATTATAGTGGAACTTTAGTCAATGCACTGATGTTTCATTGCAAAGATCAACTCTCTGGCATCAATGGCGTAATGCGCCCGGGAATTGTGCATCGTATTGACATGGATACAACTGGTTCTCTGATCGTCTGCAAAAATGATTTTGCACATCAGTCTCTGGCTGAGCAGTTAAAAGACCATACGATTACAAGGAAATATCATGCAATTGTTCATGGAGTGTTAAAGGAGGACAATGGTACTATTGATGCTCCCATCGGCAGACATCCTGTTGAACGAAAGAAAATGAGTGTAAACTATAAGAATGGGAAGCATGCTGTCACGCACTATCGGGTATTAAAGCGTTTTGAAAAATTTACATATGTAGAATGTCAGTTGGAGACGGGAAGAACACACCAGATTCGGGTACACATGGCAAGTATTCGTCATCCTCTTCTTGGAGATGCTGTCTATGGTCCGGCAAAATCTCCAATGAAGCTTCAAGGGCAGACACTTCATGCAAAAATTCTCGGCATTATCCACCCACGTACCAGTCAGTATATGGAATTTAATGCAGAATTGCCAGATTATTTCAAACACCTTCTGGAAATTTTGTAAAGTTGTGTACATTTCATCAGATTTGATGTATAATATGTTATATATCAAATCTGATTCTCAGATGGATTTACATAAAGGAGCGTGACAGTTATGACAAAAACAAACACAATTATTACAATCGGAAGACAGTTTGGAAGCGGTGGACATGAAATCGGGACAAAGCTTGCAGAATATTACGGAATTAAACTGTATGACAAAGAGATGCTCGCAGTTGCAGCAAAAGAGAGCGGTATCTGCAAAGAACTCTTTGAATCACAAGACGAAAAGCCTACAAATAGCTTCCTCTACTCCTTGGTGATGGATACTTACTCTATGGGCTATCCTGCCGGTGGATATTCGGATATGCCGCTGAATCATAAAGTTTTTCTTGCTCAGTTTGATGCAATTAAAAAAATTGCAGATGAAGGACCTTGTGTGTTGGTCGGACGCTGTGCAGACTATGCATTGGAAGAGTATGATAATTGTGTGAATGTGTTTATTCATGCAGATTTGAATGCCCGGATCAGGCGTGTCGCAAGGCTTTATGATCTGACAGATGCAAAGGCGAAAGACATGATCTTAAAAACAGATAAGAAACGTGCAAACTATTATAATTACTATTCTAATAAAAAATGGTCTGATGTAGACAGCTATGATTTATGTATTTCCAGTTCCGATCTTGGAGTAGACGGCGCTGTTGAAGTAATCAAATCTTATATTGCAACAAAAGAAGCATTGACGAAGGCTCCTCAGTTATAGAAGAGCCATCTGATTTTAGTTGATTGAAAAAGAGGCAGGACTTGTACAACACAAGATTCTGCCTCTTTCTATTTTATATACGTTTATTCGGATGAAAATTAACGTTTTTGTAATGTTCTTTCCGGCCATCCATTGATCTTTCCATTTAAAATTGCAGTAAACATACGCTCTTTTGCTCCTGGATGTTCTTGATTTAACTGCCTTACAAGTTCTTTGGCATATTGCCTCTTTGTATGTCCATCTACCGGACACTTACTTTTGACTACAGGAAGATCATATTTATTCTTAAATCCAATCACATCCATCTCGTCGACAAACATCATTGGTCGAATCACAGTCAGATCCATCCGGTCAAGATAAGTCTTTGGAGAGAATGAATGAAAACGTCCTTCAAAAATAAGGGAGAGTAGCATAGTTTCAATAATGTCATCTTTATGATGTGCGTATGCAACTTTATTGCATCCCATATCTTTGACAGCATCGTTTAAGGCACCTTTTCGCATCTTTGCACAGAGAGAACATGGGTTTGATTCTTTTCGTTCCTCAAAAAGGATGTGAGCAATATCCGTCCGGACAATCTTATAAGGTACCTCAAGCTGGGCACAAAGTTTTTCGATTGGCTCCAGATGAAATTCCTCATATCCGAGATCTACAGTAATTGCACTCAATTCAAATTTTTTAGGATAAAATCGTTTCAATCCATGAAGTGCATATAGGAGTGTCAGACTGTCTTTCCCTCCAGAGATACCAACTGCAATATGGTCTCCCTCTTCAATCATTTGATACTCATCCACGGCTTTTCTCGTATAACTTAGCAGCTGCTGTAATTTCATATGTATATTCCTTTCTCGTTATTCTCTATCGATTCATTCAATATCTTATCTGATTTCCTTTTTCCTGACAAGAGAAAACTTGATTATTTTAAAAAAAGAAGCTAATATAAAAGGAAATAGTCATAAAAATTGGAGGGAAAAATATATGAAATTTATAGTACAGCGTGTATTAGAATCATCTGTTTCTGTTGATGGAGAAACAATTGGAAAAATTGGAAAAGGATATATGGTGTTGATTGGTGTCGGCAATGAAGATACAAAAGAGATTGCAGATAAAATGATCAAAAAAATGGTTGGTCTTCGGATTTTTGAGGATGAGAACGGTAAGACAAATCTTTCTCTTGCAGATGTAAAAGGATCTCTTTTGCTGATTTCTCAGTTTACACTCTATGCCAACTGTCGGAAAGGAAACCGTCCAAGTTTTATTGAAGCCGGAGCACCGGACAAAGCAGAGCAGTTGTATGAATATATTATTTCAGAATGCCAGAAACAAGTCCCGATAGTAGAACGAGGAAAATTTGGCGCTGATATGAAAGTTCAGCTAATCAATGATGGACCATTTACAATCATACTTGATTCAGAAAAATTATAAAGCAGAAGAGGAACACAGGGCATTGCACCGTTATTGATACAGTAACTGTGGCGATGCCCATTGCTTTCCTAAGTGGTTCAGCAAAAGGAGAGTAGGGCTCTCTATAACTGTAGAGTACTATTCTTCCCGCAATTTTACTGCAGAAGCTGCTTGCCTGCGCCTGCTTTCATCGATTGCTGCATAATGTTTCTTTGTTGTATTGACATCTTTATGCCCTAGAACATCAGCTACGAGATAAATATCACCGGTTTCTTTATATAAAGAGGTACCGTAAGTGCTTCGAAGTTTATGAGGTGTAATCTTTTTATTTGGTGTCACTTGCTTTGCATATTTTTTGACCATATTTTCCACTGCCTGTACCCCCATTCGCTTTCGCTGGGTAGAGAGGAAGAGGGCATTTTCATGATCTGGCAGGGGAGTAATATTTTTTCTTGTCAGTTCCAGGTAATCTCTAAGAGCTTTTTCGACTTCCCTTCCAAAATAGACAACCATTTCGTTTCCACCTTTTCTTGTAACTTTGACCCCATTATTTTTGAAATCAACATCATTGATATCCAGCCCAACACATTCTGAAATACGGATTCCTGTTCCGAGCAGGAGAGTAATGATCGCTAGATCCCGATATTTTGTTTTTTCATAATAAACTTTCTTTTGTCCTGTCAGCTGACTTCCGCATGTTTCTATATAATCAAGCAGAATTGCGACTTCATCAGTATCCAAACGTACGATCGCTTTTTCGTGGAGTTTTGGCATGTCTACGAGCAATGTCGGATTTTTCTCAATTGCCTGTCGTTTAAAGAAATATCCGTAGAAGCTTCTGAGTGCAGACATTTTTCTCGCAAGCCCTTGTTCGCTGTTTGTGATCTGTTTGTTTTCAGAAGATTCGTATACTTTCAGATATTCTAAATATTCTTCAATATCTACTGAACTTAACTGATCGAGATCTTCAAGGGTGAATTGTGTTGTGGAGCGATCGCGATACAGAGGATTGCATTCCACCAAAAAGTAGAAAAATGTTCGGATGTCATAAGCATAAGAAATTCTTGTTTTTGCAGAAGTTGTTGGCTCCATTGCGCGAAAATAATCTTTTGCAAAGGCAGGAAGTGTTGTCAGAATTTCCCTCAGCCGTAAAGTATCTTCAATAAAAGTCTGTTCGTGATAAGTTTTTATATCTTTTGCCATAGAAAAGTACCTCCTTAAAATAGTTACGAATTAACCTGATTTTGTAGGTAATTATAGCATAAGTAGACTTTTTAGTCTATATCTTTTGGAAAAATCGGTATTTGTCGTATAGATTAACTTCTCTTTTAGAAAGGCAGTTTTCTGCCTTTCAGTAGATTTTTAATGTTTTGAAAAGAATCTCTCTCACATTACTTCCGGTACAGAATCATAATAAATGATTAATAGATAATCTCCCGCACATAAATCATTCAGCCACATCCCATTTAATTTCTTTACTTCCTTAATGTATCTGGCAATTGTCTTTCTGTCAGAATCTTTTGCATAAGTGTCTGCAAGACTCTGTAAAGTGTCACCTTTCTGAATCTGAATACTTTTATAATACTTCCCAACAACAGGTTCTTCAGATGCATTTCCATGTGCATTGGTAAACAAAATGCTGCCAACTGCACTGATATAAAATGCTGCTAAAATTGAAAAAAGAGAAACAATACATCTCCTTCTCATCGCTCGTTGTTTCCTGATCTTCACTGCATATGCTCTGTGCTTACTCATCTCTCCCACTTCCTCTTTCTGAAATCATAACGCTGTCTATTCGCTTTTTCGAACAAATGTTGCGAACAAATGTTCTTTATGCAGATTATATAACACGAACAAACGTTTGTCAATAAGGTGAACATACTTTCTAAACATTTGTTTGCTTTTTCCTTTTTCATATGATAAAATAATTGCAGAATACAAAAGGGAGGCTTTTTTATGCCACTAGGAAAGATCAGTAAAAAACAAGAAGAAATTTTAGAGTATATTAAATCGGAATTATTATCAAAAGGATATCCACCGGCAGTCCGTGAGATCTGCGAAGCAGTCCATTTGAAATCTACCTCTTCTGTTCACTCTCATCTGGAGACATTGGAGAAAAATGGTTATATTCGCCGAGACCCTACAAAACCGCGTGCAATCGAGATCATGGATGATACGTTTAATCTTACACGAAGAGAAGTCGTGAATGTGCCTGTTATCGGTCGTGTTGCTGCCGGAGCACCAATTCTTGCAGAAGAGAATATTGAAAATTATTTTCCAATCCCGATGGAATTTATGCCAAATGAAAAAACATTCCTTCTTTCTGTCAAAGGAGAAAGTATGATCAATGCGGGAATTTTAGATGGAGATTATGTACTTATTAAACAGCAATCAAATGCTGAGAATGGAGATATGGTTGTTGCACTCGTTGAGGATGGCGCAACGGTAAAGCGATTTTTTAAAGAAGAAGGCGTTTATCGACTTCAGCCGGAGAATGATTTTATGGATCCGATCATTGTAGAAAGTGTAGAAATTCTCGGAAAAGTAATCGGTGTATTCCGGTTTATGAAATAATGTAAAATACTTCTGTCACACATTTTGATGGGGAAGAATAAAACCACTTTCGGATTTGTCCTTCCCCACTCCTATCAATTTTTTGTTCTTACATCTGTCAGCCTATTGTACCTGCACAATTTATTTATCCGGACATAACTGTCCAAGATAGGCAAGACTTGGCTTTACTTGTCTTTTCATTCCATGTTTTCTGTCTACCTGTATCAGCCCAAATGTCATTGTGTATCCTCTATGCCATTCAAAATTATCTAAAAGACTCCAATAGAAATATCCTTTCACCGGAATATCGTCGGCAATACAGGAAGCAACACCGTCAGTTGCTTTTTCGATAAAAGCAATCCGTCGTGTATCATCTGCTGTGGCAATCCCATTTTCCGTCACATATAAATCACCATGAAATTGTTTAGAAACCGCTCGAATCACATGTTCTAATGCCTCTGGATAGTATTCATAATTCATTTGTGTCAGCTCAGCATGTTCCGGCGCTGGAACGATTCCGTCAGCCCTTATTCTTGAACGGCTGTAATTTTGTACCCCAAGGAAATTATCTTGTTCGATATAAGGAAGATAATGCGTAAATTCCTTCTCCCACTCTGCTTTTGCACGCTCTTCTCCTCCTGGTTGTGGCTGGATATCATGAAGCGAAAGCGTTAATCCTGTTTTTATCTCCGGATAAAGTTCTTTAATGATATGTACCGCCTTCTGATGCGCCTTCATGACAATGAAATCTCCCTGTTCTGTACGGCTGCTGCAAAATGTCTGAGGGGTTGCAGTATAAAAGACTCTTTCATTTTCTTCAGCTCCAAGGCGTTCGTTTTCTTCCATCTTTTCAGAATCCATTCCTAACTGCACCTGCTGCCCTTCTTCTTTCCTTCGACTGGTATTTGCTTTTTCCTGTCTCTTTTGCCGTTCCATAATAGCTGCGATTTGAAGCCCCATATTTGCCTCGTTGATCGTACAGACATACTTAATCTCATTGCCAAGCTTTTTCATCACATATTCGACATACTCCGCAAAATATTGTATGACATCCTCTGACTCCCAACCACCTTTTTGGATCACCCAAAGCGGGCTGGAAAAATGATGAAGAGTAACGAAAGGTTCCAGTCCCTTTTCCCTACAGCAGCGAATAACATTGCGGTAATGTTCAATCTCTGTTTCCACGAATTTCCCTTGTTCCGGCTCAATGCGCGCCCATTCAATACTAAACCGATAGGCATTCAATCCAGCATCTGCCATATATTCTATGTCTTCTTGATACCGATTGTAATGGTCAACCGCATCTAAACTTGGTTCTTGAAAAATAGAATATTTCAACTGCTCCTGTGCCCAGCAATCGCTGTAAATGTTATTTCCCTCTACTTGATGTGCAGCCGTCGCAGCACCGACAAAAAATCCTTTTTGAAATTTTCCCATAAGAAGTCCTCCTGATCATTTGCTTTTCTATGTCCTTATTATATCATGCGTATTGTACAGTGTCTTCATTATATGATATCCATCTAAGAAAACAGATCGATTGTCATTACAATAGTAATTATGATATTGTTGATTCTCTTAAAAATTGCATCTGTCCATATTCCTATTAAAATATTTTTTGGTCATTTAGATTTCTTTTTCATTTTGAGAGAAAAACTATAACTCCAAATAGGAATATGCAGTCTGCCCATTTGTTCGATAAACAATGAATTGTCCATATTATCATCAAAAGTAAATATTCTTTTTTCGTCTATGTAAACCCGAAAAGCTCCGCTCTTTTTATACACACCCTTTGTGATATCTGCAAAATAATACTTTCTTACGCGGCCAAATGTAGAACGATACGTAATTTCCATATCGTTTACTTCTACTTTCCATAAGCCGATATTAAAAGCTGCAATCGCCATCACTATAGAAACAAGCAGCAGAAACAGGATCGCCCATAAAGCTTCCTCTATAACAATACTATAAATCAATAAACCTGTACTGCATATTGCAAAAAAAGTAAACAGCCAACTCAGATAGATTTCCGAACGGATAACATAATGAGACAACGGTTCTCTTCCAATTTGGACTTGATTTCTGGCTTTTTTCATGAGATTCCTTTCTCCTGTAGGTTTTAAAGTTACTTTTTTAATCGTCTAATTGAATTCCACAAGCTCCAACCCGGTTTCCAGTTGGAATCCTTCTGCCCACTCTTTATCACGATAAAAAACAATCCCTTCCTGATATCCGTCGCTGGTAAAGAATAACTGTTTTTCATTTCCATATCCTTTAATAATCTTATTCAATTCATTTGCAACATTTACATCAAACCAGTCATCATACACTTCTGCTTCCAATGTAAATTGCCGGTGTTTCCATTCAAAACTAACTGTTCTTTTTCCTGTTCCTTCTTCCCAGTTTACCTGGCGGGTGTCCTCCTGTATATTTTTGAAATCAAGTTCTTCTTCATCCAGTGACGAAACACCTATTAGAAAGTCGGTATACATTTTCTCTACATTGAAGAATTCCACATCAAAGGTGTACACACCGTTTGCATAAGGAGTCCATGTCATGTTTTCGTAATCGTACTCCCCCTGCCCCAGTACAATCAGCAGTGTCGCAGCTTTATTTAATTCCACTTCCGGCGGCATTGCTCTATAGTCCTGTTCCAGATCGTCTATCATTTGATCAGTCGTTCCCTTTATATCATATTTATCAAAAATTTCAGCAAGCTCTTTATAAGTCTTTTGCATAGCTTCTCCTCCTAATGAATTACTTTTTAGACTGTATCCAGTTAAGGACAGCAATGCAGATACAACTAATGTCAAAATCCTTTTCATAATCATAGATTACCTTTCTTTTTATCACATCTACTTTCCTTATAGCAGACCTTTTGGCTAGTTTTCCAAATTTTCAAAATTATCAAATCTTCAAGTAATCTTAAAAATTTTTTATTATTAAATATAGTATCATTTTGCTGCTTATTTTTTACTTCATCGCTAAAACTTCATGTTGTAGTCATCCTCATTCCTACATATGATAAATAATAATGTTACAGCCTTTCTTTGTTTATAATTTATAGTAGTATTATATATTGTTAGGCGATTTTTGTATATATTTTTCCGAAAACACGAGGCAAAAAATAAAAACTAATAGAGGATATTATCCCCTAATCTCATCAATGATATTTTCTCTTCCCATCTTCCAAGCCGGGAACATTACTGCTGCCACCGCAATCACAACATTCAATACCATAATTCCAATCAAAAGCAGATTTGGAACATTGGAAGTTAAAAAACAACCGCTTTTCTTCTGCTAGTTTTTCTTCTCTGCTCTTAATTTTACGTTGCTTTTTATATTGTTCGCGCTGTAGATTTAGAGCCTGCTAAGATTTTGTTCCAATACCCTTGGCAGACATTTGCTTATGAATTTCTTTCTGACGTTTCTTCGGATTTTTAACTTCTTCTTTCACAACAGTTTCTATTGCCGGACTAAAATGTAAGCTGTTATAGTATTTTAAAACATACTCATAAATCTCACAGTCCTTTGGTTCAGCTCCAAATGTTACTTTCGAAACCGAAAGTTTTCCGTCTTCAATTTGCTCAAAAACGCCTACCCCAAATGGTTCTTCAAAAAATACTGTCAGTTTCCCTATCCTTGTACTCATGACAATCCCTCCTTAATGATTGACATAAGCAAAAAATGGACAACCCGGAGGGGAAGGTTACTTACCCTGATAAACAGGACGGCTGGGCTACCTACCAGCTCTGGCATATATCACTACATGCGTTGCGTTTTTATCTTTGCTTTTATATCGTAGTTCTAATTATAAAGAAATCATTCCACTCTGTAAATATACACGTCGCTTCCATTTTCCATCGTAGTATTCATTCAGAATTCTCGCTAATTCTTTTGGATTTTCTTCGTTTACAACATGTCCTGTTTTTTCTATCATACACAATGCCACATTTTCTTTATTTTCTGAAAAATAGTATACGGACTTTTTATTCGCACGATCCTTCTCTCCGCAAAATCCAATGCACAATTCATCGATATGATTCCACCTAACGAAAGATCAACCAGATGAATCTGTCCATCAATTCTGTTGCAATATTCAACAAACAAAGTATATAAGTTCTCATAGGTTGCATCTTGTCCATTTAGAATGGATCATAGATCCGGACACAAACTATCTTTCATGTAAGAAATTGTTTCCTGCCAGCTTATTGCTTTGCAGGAGACCTTTTCAGATTTCCTGCTCAATAAAACTATGAAAATTTAATTTCCTTATTTTAAAACATAATTACAATTCCTATTCGACAAGAACGATTATCATAGAACGATTGTATTTGTCCCCACTCATAATGATATTCGACGCCTGACATACTCTTTTTACTGGGAATGCCTAAGCATTTCCTTAAAAACCTATTATTTTCTTCTTGCAACTTTTCTAAGACTGTATCATTCATTGTCTCATATTTCGTAGAATACTTTTTGTCTGCTCGAACCAATTCAATCTTTTTTACTTTTCCATGTCTTCCATAGATTGTAACATAAAACTTCTTATAAAGCCATTTTAAAGGTTTCTTAGAAATCAATATTGTATAAGAATACTCTGTTTGAACAATCTTAAAATCAATTTCTTTAAATAGGGAAATACTTCCTTTGGGAGTAATTTTATATCCCCCTATTTTTAACATATCTTCCTTTAGCTCATCCTTTATTTGGATAATCTCCATACTTATTATAAAAACAACATAGCCTTCACACACTACAACGGCAACTATTTTTGCCCATAGTACATCTGGAACAAACATATTCCAAGCTATAAAAGGAAGCAAGGCTACTCCTACCGCAGTCACTAGTAGAAGCACTCTCCAAATATAATTTTTCTTTCTTTTTCCTTCATTGGTTAAATTTTCATCATAATAAAGATGACCTGGACCTGAAAAGTTAAATAGATATTCCTTAAAAAACGACACCATAGCCGCTCCCCAGGAAGATTTCTTTTGTTCCTTCATATTACACAATCTCCTCTGCTATATGGTTATTTTTTGTTTGACTTCTACATTAGCAATATTTGTTACTAACATTATACTTCATCAACCTAAAAAACAGAAGATTTTTTCTTGTTCATCTAAAGCAAAAAGCACCTGTCATTTTCAAAGCGAAAACAGCAAGTGCCTTATAGTTCCATATTCAATTTTAGGTACAAAAAAGTAGGAGCCTTTTCAGATTTCCTGCTTAGCACAGCTGTGAAGATTTGCAGGAACATCAAACGCAGATGTTCCGGAAACTCTGCCAGTTTCGATAAAATTTCCGTATAGATTCTTTCCGGCACACTACGGTCATGGTGGACATGCATTTGTCACTTCTTTAAAAGATACCAGTTCTATAGGTTTGCTGGGGTTCATCCGTTCCTTAGAAAAATGGAAGAGTTCCAAAAACCATACATTCGCATTCCAATTGATTTCAGGGGCCTGCAAAAATAGAATTTTTCTGCTCATTCTTATGACAGCAAATCCCATGCTTTTCTTCTTCCTGCAAAAAATGTTCCGATAGTTCCTGTTCAAACCGCTGTTCTTCCTCCATTGTCATGGTTTCAATATCAGACACTTGCTCAAAAGGTAGCATCATATGTGTCACCTCCTTAAGAGTTCAATAAGAGACATATTTTTTTGATGTCTTAACGCAATCTCTGATACCAACAAAGAACAAATCTTTAAATCGCTTTGAGTTCCCGATTATAATAAGCTATACCTGCAATTACAATAAGGGCTATACCTGATCCAATCATAATCCACTGCAAGGGAAGAATATCGGCCAAAGGGCCAAACATAGCCATACCAATCGGTAAAAAGCCAGCATACATCGTGCCAAGTAATCCAAATACACGCCCCTGCATAGAGGTGTCCGCTTTTTCTTGTAACATAGTGGTAATTGCTGTTTGCACCATTGTTAATGCGACTCCATAACATACCATTAGGCCAAGGTAAAAAATAAAATTCTTTGAAAAGCTCATTCCGATTGCAAAAGAGCCAAACGCAAAAAGTCCAACTGCCAAAGTTTTTCCTCGATGCTTAAAACCTCCCCATGTACTCATAATAATTCCACCTGCCATCATACCTGCGAACCCTACTACTTCCACTGCGGTAAGATACCAGTAAGTATCACCAAATACTCGCCGAACAAGAAGTCCTGCGAGATAGCCTGCTGGAACACAAAAAAAAGTAAATAGTCCGTAGATGATTAAAAGTTTTCCAATTAGTTTGTCTGCAAAAGCGTATTTGACACCAATTTTCATATCAGAAAAAACACTGACCTTCTCAATGGAAGTATTTTGTTTCGGAAGTGCCAAGCAGGACAATAGGCCCGTTCCCAAGACCGCCGTTACAATGTCTATCATAAGCGTCGTTCTCAATGTGCTGATTGCAAAAACTGCACCTGCTACCGCCGGAGCCGCAAAATTAACAATAGACTGCATTGTTACATTGATGCCGTTGTACCGCATAAGCTGATCTTCCGGGATAAGCTGTGGGATAACGGCATTGACCGCTGGAGTTTGTATTCCTGCCCCCAAGGAGCGTATGACCGACATAACAAGCAAACTGCCGAGCAAAGCAGGCTCCGATGAAATATGCGGAATTGCCAATACCATTACGAAAGTGACAAATGCAATCAACAGATCTGCGCCTATAATCAATTTTTTCCTGTGGTATCGGTCTGCCCATACGCCGCCTATAAATGAAATGAGAAATTGCGGCAGATAGGAACAGACTGTAAATGCAGCCACCCACACGCCGCTGGATGTTTGCATGGTTGCATACCAAACGAGCGCCATTTGAACAAGTGTAGAGCCAAAGAGTGTGATACATTGACTGGTTAAGAAAAGGAGTATTCTTTTCTGCCAGCCGGTGCGTTGCGTGTCATCCATGTTGTATATCCTCCTGTTTTTTAGGAGGGAGCACAAAGCGCTGCGTGGGATAGCCAAACTCTGTCAGCAATTCTTTTTCGGCAAAACCAAGTTGCAATAGCATATCTCGATGCCCTGTATCGGCCTTGTCCTGTTCTCGAAAGGTTGTCGTGCTGATTTCCTGCCCTGGAAGATATGTTTCCAATAAGGCATCCAAGAATAACTTTTGAAGTCCGCTATTTCGATATTGCGGATGTACGCCAAGAAATTCTATACTGCCCGAAGAATAGGTAAATGCCATCGCTCCAATGAGAATATCTCCATCCCTTAGCACAAGCGCACGCTTTTCGTCAATACTTTCTTCCAACTTAGCTAAGTAGTCATCTTCATCCATTACGGGATACCCATCAATAACAAGCCGCATTAAGTTCATCCAATCGACAATATCTTTCTTTTCTGCTAACCGAATATCCTGTATTGTAAATTCCATAGCCATCGTTCCTCGATGTAAAATGAACCGCAACTGCAAAGGATAAAAGTTCCGTTCTTCACGATACTCCGCAGGCGGCGATTTATACATGGCCTTAAAAGCTAATGAAAACGATTGCTGGCTCTCGTATCCACAGATAAAAGCAATTTCGATAATAGGTTTATCCGAAAAGACCAGAAGTTTTGCCGCCTCTGTAAGCTGGCGGCGTTGCACATAATCATGAATTGTCATTCCTACGGTTTTGGTAAATAGTCGGTGTAAGTGATATTTTGAATAGTGAACCGCCTCCGCAACCGTTTCTAATTCCAGCTTTCCGTCAAGATGACTTTCGATATAGTCAATGACTGCCTCTATGCTGATGACTGATTGATTGCCCATTTATGTTCCCTCCTTTCCATCAAGCATAATAACAAAATCAAAGAAGATTGTTTTAATAATTATTGCGAATTTTGAAAATCCTCTGTGAACTACTCAGTGATTGAATTGCCAAGCATCTAGTTCCTTTTATTATAGTTACCTGATTTATCAGATAGGTACCTATTGGAGCCTATTCCGTGATAGATCTTCGAAATAATATCCAGGTACTTAGGAAATAACATACCAGCAAGAGTATAAGAATGGATATAGTAATGGATACCATGTTGTGATATAACATAGTTGTAACAACTCGACCTAATGAGATATAATCTTAGGAGGAAACGAGGTATGTTACAAATGAGTCAATACTATGAACCAGAATTCAAGAAGAAGATAGTCCATCTTCATCTTAAAGAGGGAAGAACTCTCAAAGGTCTTGCTGAAGAATACGGTGTATCAAAAGCAAGCATTTCTATTTGGACCAAACAATTTCGTGAAGAATGCCAAACAAACGACGAAGCCCAAGCCGATTATGATTACATGAAGGAGAATCTTCAGCTCAAAAAGCAGCTTGCAGAACTCCAAAAGGAAAATGACTTCTTAAAAAAAGCAGCGGCATTCTTTGCGAAGGAAATCGATTAGAGGCTTATCGATTCATTCAGAAATACAACAAAGACTTTGGACTCAGATGGCTTCTCAGAAAGTTTAACATCTGTCCGAATGCTTATTACAATTATTTAAAAAATCGAAAAGCTGATTATCATCAACAGAAGGATAAAATCAAAGATTCTATTCGAGAAATCTATCATTCTCATGGCGGAATTGATGGATATAGAACCATACATGCGTATCTTATTCGCAAAGGATACGATATCAGCCGCTTAACGGTTCACAAATATATGAATACTGAAATGCAGTTGTTCTCAATATCAAGAAAAAAGAAACCAACGTATGAACATGGCGTCGCTCACAAAGTATACGAAAACAAACTGAATCAGAATTTTCGGGCAGATGAAATCAATCAAAAGTGGTGTACAGATTTTACGTATCTTTTCCTGACAGACGGCAGCAAGCGTTATAATTGCACGATCATAGACTTACATGACCGAAGCGTTATTGCAAGTATAACAGACAGAAACATAACCGCTGATTTAGCGAAAAGAACGCTAGAAAAAGCAATTCATTCTCAACCAGGAATTGACTTAAGCAAGCGCAAGCTTCTGGTGCATTCGGATCAGGGAAGCCAGTATACGTCAAAAGAGTTCACAGAATTTTGTGAGGATCTTGGAATCACTCAGAGCATGAGTAAAGCAGGCTATCCCTATGATAATGCTCCTATGGAAGATATTTCAATACCTTGAAAAATGATCTTATTTACCAGCATTATTATCGCACAGAGAAAGAACTCTACACAGCAATCGAAGAATTTGCGTATGTACAATATAATCATGTACGACCGCATTCTTACAATAACTACAAAACGCCTTACGAGGCACGCTACGGGGTTGTATGACTCCTGTGGCAGAAATTAGGTTGTGGTGTTACAAAAAAGCTTGACCACAACATAGAAAGTGAAAGTCAATAATTATCAGAGGTAACCTATGAACAATAGATATAATCGTCATAACAGACGAAAATACAGCCTAAAGGTTCTATTGCTGACGATGTTAAGCAAAAGATTTTTGATATAGCCAATACTCGTGGCTACGAAATAATTGCTATGGAAACAGACAAAGACCA
>NZ_SLZV01000029.1 GCF_004346095.1 Faecalimonas umbilicata
CGGGAATTCTTCTTTTAACTTGAACTATTTTTATGCATTTAGAAATGTGTACAAACACTGTAAAATCAAGCATTTGTATTAGATTTGTTTTATTTCTGATATAATTTATTATACCACAAAAAGGCGAAAAATTAAAGGTTTTTTCACGTTTTTCGCCTATTTTAGCAATATGCACAATTTCCCTCTTTTCCATCCCACTCTCTTTCTTCTTATCATGTGGATGGAACAACATTTAGTAAAAGTATTTTTTCCAGCTCTTCTTTATAGTATTCTTCGGATGTTCTCCAACCGATTACCTTTCGATACAGTGTATTAATCCAGTTCTCTATTTCTTCTATTCTTTTTTTCGTTAACCTTTTTGCTTCCGTCCCCTTTGGAAAAAAACGTCTGATCAGATGATTTGTATTTTCATTAGTCCCTCTTTCCCACGATGAATATGGGTGTGCATAATAGATATCTACTCCTGATTGCTTTCCCCATTGATGTAATTTCGCAAACTCCAATCCATTGTCTGATGTAATACTCTTAAACACTTGATCAAATTCCGCCATTTCCTTTTTTAATTTGTTTAAAGCCCCATGAACAGATTGAATATCCTTTTTCGGGATTCGGCGAATAATTTCTTTCCTTGTAAGTCTTTCTGTTAACGTCAAGAGTACTTTATCTCCGCTTTTCTTTCCGATTACGCAGTCAATTTCCCAGTGCCCAAATTCTTCCCTAGTATTAATTGTTTCCGCTCTTTCTTCAATACTCTTTCCTTTTAAGTACTTATTTCTTCTGCAATACTTCCTACGCTTCTTTTTCCTTTTTACTTTTTCTGGTAAATCAATAGCTTTCACGTCTATTTTTCCTTCTTCTGCATATCTATAAAGAGTATCCACACTAACAACTTGTGACTTTTTAAAATTTCCTTGTTTTAATGCCTTTGCTCTCGCTGCAGCAAAAGATCTTTTTTCTTCTTTCACTTCGCGCTCTATAAATTTTAGAAAATCCTCGCATTGCTTCCTTTTTCCTATCTTCCTAGATTTGCACCGATTTTTTCTATAAATCATTTCTCCAGTATCTGGAAAATACATATTTATTTCGTGGTATTCGTTTACAACTTGACTGACAGTTCCCCGCCTCAGTTCATTTCTAATAGTATTACTTGCTCGGCAAAGTATCTTTCCTATCTTATATGGCGATTTTCCTTGTCCATGTAGAGCTGCAATACTTTTGCGTTCTTCTAATGTCAAATGTTTTCCTTTGTTTTCCATACAGTCTTTAACTTTTCCTCTGCTAATTATGTTCTTTTTTTACTGTATTTTATCAAAATTTTTGACAAGTGGCACGATTAAGCAGCTCCTATTTTCTTCTTGCTTTTTCATTTTTTCTTCTATATAATAGATATGAACCTTTTAGGTTCCAATTACAGCATTTTGGGAGTAGCCAATTCCTTTCTTTTGGCTACCCCCCTCAAAAAAAATATTTTAGCTGTTCCGAATTTCGGAACAGCTTTCTTTTTATACTTCCTCTTTATTGTGTTCCGAATTTCGGAACGGAAGATTCTGAAACAGGTATGCTTTCTGGTATTTTTCCATCCTTTCTTTCGGCTGAAAAAACATATTCTTTACTTGCTTCTCAGTCAGTCCTAGCACCAGACTGTTGATCAGTATTTCCTTTTGCTCCGCTGACAGTTCCTTCTGATACCGTTCTATACATTCTATGACACTTCCAGACAAATCTGGTTTCTCTTGCTGCAGCATTGCCCGGATATCTTCGGGAAGTTCTTCTTCCGTATTCTGAAGCTGCCGTAAAGCATCCTTTTCCCTTTTTGCCTTCTGAAAGATCTGCTCAACCTCTTCCTCCGTTGGCTGCGGTCTGCGGAAATTCATATATAGGAAGGCATCTGCATCCACCTCCCAGTAATGGAGGTTTTCATCTGTTTTTGCAAGCTGCCTGTAAATTTCCTTTTCTTCTTTGGTTAGAAATTCTATTTTTTCTTTTTGCTGTACCGTAATATAGCTTCTTGTTTCTTCATCAAAAACAACTTCTACCGGATGTCTGTACCCGTTTTTTCCGGCAAGTTTTTCTGCCTCCATCCACCGTTTAGTACGGAAGGGAATGGCTTTTCGGTCAAAGATCGGATACTGTCCTTCAATAAAAATCAGACAGTCTTTTCGTGACATTCTACGGACTTCCGCCGGAGTCATTAGTGTTCGCCCGCTTTTTCGGTTCTGAATATTGGAATTTCCGTGGCTTCCAAAGCTTCTCCCGTCATCCCTGGTATCAATCGTCATATCTCCAAGTAGCTTGGAAATATACTCGTGTGTACTTTTCGCTCCTGGTCCGGATCCCAGATATACCATTACAGCACAGTTCTCCACAAATATTTCCCACTTATTCTGGGGAAACAATGCTTGCGCCTGTGCAATCGACTGTAGGATTGGAACAATGGACATATTCCTTCCGCGGATTGTCCCCATCAGGACTTCTGTTCTGGTCGGTTTTGGACCGGCATAAAATTCATCTGCCCAAAGCCTTACATGGATTGGCAGCTTTCCTCCGCACTCATGATCAGCGGTATATAAAAGTACATCATACATTGTTGTATAAAACATGGAAATCAGGAAGTTAAAGGAAGGATCATTGTCCGGCATCACAAGAAACAACGCTGTTTTCTTGCCCGGAATATGATCTGCTCCAATTCCAAGGCTTCTAATATCAATATCATCCTCTTCTAAGATCCGTTTTAATTCAGGCGTTTCACACAGTCTTAACATTGCATTTACCATCAGAATCACGGAGCTGATTGTTTCTTTTGCTTCTGCAGCACCCTTTAACTTAAAGTAATCCCGGACGGGAGGATATGCCCTTCCATGTTTTCTCTCCAGTTCTTCCATTTTCTCCTGAAGTTTAGTGCTATCATCCCGGCTCCCTGGCTGCATTTCCATATTGGCAAGTTCCACTACTCGAGGAAGGGTTGCAACCTGATAGTGTTTGGGGTGCTCTTTCTTCTCCTCTTCCTGCCGGAACCATTCATAAGCAAAAAGGCTCATAAGATACAATCCCGAAGCCTCATCCCAGAACGGTTCGCCTTTCATCGCATCCGGAGGCTTGACAGACTCCTGAAGGTTTGTAACAATCTTGACCAAATCTTTTTCGCTGTGGATATAATTAAATGGATTCCAACGATCAGACTGTTCCATGTTGATAAAATTTAAAGATTTCACAGCAATCCCATGTGCTTTTAGATAATTTCCATTTTTTCTAAGCAGCTCTCCCTTTATATCAAGAAAAACATTCGTCATCGCTGCCAGATGCAGGTTTGGCGTAACAATGGAGGTCGTTTTATAAGTACCACTTCCTCCGATCACAAGCATGTTCTGATTGGATAAGCGTTCATTCGCCACTGCTACATTCTCACTAAGTAGCGTATTTTTTGTTTCCTCTTTGTCTGTCAACGTATGACGGATCTGCTTTAAATCTGCCCATTCTTCCGCCCCATGTTCCACACCAGCCTGTCGATTCCTATAGTTATCCATCAGATAAGTAACCATTCCAAACCATGCAAAAAAGGCAATCCCCAAAAAAGCAATACTTTTTTCATTCCACCAATTTTGGAACGGATGAAGCAAAACCTCCGCAAATCTGTTCTGCCAGTTCAAGAGTGTTACTCCATCCAGTTTCATAAGTCCGGACAGCAAGTAGGCAAGAATCAGCATGAGAACCAATAGGACAGTCAGAAATCCCCACGGCAGTTTTCTTCTCTGGATTGGTCTTACCATGTTATCTGCTCCTTCCTGGAATCTTTGGTATTTTTATTTTTTCTATCTGTGGGACTTCGTCTAGAACAATCCTTTTTTCCGGTGTTTTCACGGTACGCTCTAATTGTTTATAATCCCGCTTTGTCGTATGATAATGACGTTCATATAATTCTTTTCCATTCATTCGCTGTTCTCTTGGCAAAGGTTTCCCATTGGCTCCAAGTAACAGCGGTTCTTCTGTTTTCTTTACAAATCCGATAAATGTCTGTCCATTGTCAGTGAGAAATACTCGGTCTGTCGGCAGTATTAATGTCAACTCTTCTTTTCCCCATGTCTGAGGAACACGGCTTCCGAACATTCCATACTTTTCCACAGACGGACTTCCTGCAAATGTGGATTTTTTTACTAATGCTTCCTCGTTAATCGTCAGTTCAATGTATTCCGGATCTTGATGCAATTTCAAATACTGTTCGTGATTAACACCTTTCATTTCACTCTCTTTTTCGATCAGCTGCTTTTCCAGTTCCCCCGGCTCTTTTCCTTCATATTTCTGCAATTGCTCTTTCAACTCTTTAGATGCAGTATCCACATATGCCTCTTCCGTTAATTTCCCGGTTTCCTGATATTCTTCCATGCCTACTACTTTAAAATCTCCTACTTTCTTTCCCTCTGACAGACATTTTTCCTGATACATCTGATACCAATGCTCTACTTTTGGAAGATCTGTGTTTGCCACTACCAACTGTATCTCTCCATCCCCCACATTCAGATCCGGCAGGACTGCATAATTAACCTGCAGGGAAACAAAGTCTTCCCGGATCATCTGCATTTGTCCTTCCGCCGGTATGCTGATAATATTCGTCCTTCCGCTTGTAAGATTATTTAAACTTTGCAGATCATGTTCCCCTCCCTGCATTCTGGACATCAGGAACCTCTCGTAAGTGCTGCGGAATACTTCCTTGTCCGCGCCATATACCGCTAACTGTACAAACCCATCTTCCTTGTTTAAATCAGGAAGTGCCAGATACCGGATTCCCCGTTCTTCCAGACTCTGTAGCAGACCACTTTTTTCCAATTCCTGTACATTTTTCACCGGCACATTTTCGATACTGAAATTTCCTTTTGTCAGCTTAGAAAACTCCTGAATCGACTGAAACTCTTTCCTGCTTAGCTTTCCCTCCCGGTACATTCTGTAAAAATGCTGCAACAGCAAGATCGTTCCTACTGCCGTCAGTTTAAAAAAAGGATCCATAAATGCCCCCAGTTTTCCCAGGCTCTGTATTGCCATCAAAACTTCCTGTTCTTCCCTTCTGTTATCCATATCGTTCCTTTCCGTTCCGAAATTCGGAACACTTCCATTTTTTGTTTTTCTGCTTTTTATTGACTTTTCATCCATAGTGTTTTATACTATTTAGGACAAGGAGCAAGGTGGTCTTGTCGCAATCGGAGCGGCAATAACGCAAGCTCTGTCCCCCTGACAAGTCAGGGGGACTTGTTTTTTATCTGCATCCTGTTCCGAATTTCGGAACGCTTTACAAATGTCTTCCGATTCTTTTCCCTTTCTCCACAGTCTGTGATGAAATCTGTTTTAAAATCTCCTTATCTTTGAAGGCAAACTGTTCTATTTCTTTTCCAAAGTAACCTAATCGTTTTCCTTTCTCCTGATCGATATAAATCAGTTTATCTTCTTTTATCATCTTTTGTAAAAAGTTCTGGAAGTGATCTTTCCCATAAACACTCATAATAAAATTGGAATCAATCTGTTCCACCTGATACAAAGCCTTTCCATTCGGGCGAATCGCTACAAGAAGAGGGTTTCCATTCTGTTCCCGGTAATCCAGCAGAGCAATCATGGTATCTTTCCTTGTCATAGATTCTGCCAGAATCACTGGACATTCCAATGCTTCCGGGATTTTTTTGATTTCTGCTTTCGTCAATCCATGATAATGTGCATTCTCTTTCTGCTTTGGATGCATGCAATCCAATAAATGCTGCTGGCTCATATGCATTGGAAGTGGCTTACACCCTGCTTTTTGCAAAAGATCCGGAGTTTTGCACACCGAAACCGCCTCTCGCATTGACATCTGCTCTTTGGTTTTCAGGACATCTGTAAGTTGATCGACAGACTCCCCAAATGCAAGGTATTCCTCACATTGTTTTGCATATGCCAAAAGTTCTGCTTCTCCTGCCTCCTTCATGCAGCTTTCCATTCTCCCAATACTCTTTTCATATTCCAAGATCTGTTGCCGTGCCTGCGCTAGCTTTGGGTTTTCCTCACATTCTTTTAGCAACTGCTTCAGATAACCTTGCTTCTCCTTCAGCTGACTGATTTTCTCCTCCAGATTGTCTACCTCTGTCCGAATCTTCTCCCTGGCTTCTAGTTTTCTTGTTCTTTCTTTTCCGGATTCTTGAATCAGTCTGTCATAGGAAATCTGCTTCCAAGCTGGAGTTGCCTTAATTGCTTTTTCAGCCTCCCGGTAAGAGTGGTAAATTTTATCCTCTACCGGTTCCACATACCAGCCACCCTCCTGAATACCGACAACTCTGTAATAATCTTCTCTTCCAGATCCCTTGCTATTGTATCTGTTCGGGGTAAAGTCCGGATCCTCATAGTCTTTTGTACTTTCTACTGCCACAATCCTCCTTTTCTGATTTGTTCCGAAATCCGGAACGTCTTTCAAAATAGAATCCATCCTTTCTTTTTCTTCCCTTTGCGGATGCTTTTCTGGCAGCTTTTCCTCCGAAGGAGTATTGCTTTGCACTTCTCCCACCCTTTTCTGATACTCTTCCCATGTGATTCGTTTCTCATGGTATTCCAGATAATTACTCACCTGTTCCGCAGACTGAATAGCTCTTACCAGACTTTCTGGCTTCTCCCGAATCTGTCGGATCCAGCTCTGCACATAGGCTTGATGATTCCTAATATGTTCTTCAGTCTGCTGTACCGGAAGTTCGCTGGACAAAAAACAGGAAGTAATCTCAGCAACCAGCTCTTCCTGCGCATAGGATTCCTGAGAAGTACTTCCTGTCAATTTTCGGTTTAATCGGTGCGCTGCCCCGGTGGCATGTGCCAGTTCATGCAAAGCCGTAGAAGCATAATCGTAGGTAGAAAAGAACTGTTCCCGGTTTGGGAGATAGATCCGATCCTCTGATGGTCTATAAAATGCCCGGTCTGTTTCATGGTACACAATCGGCACCTGCATACTATCTGAAATGGTGTCAACCAGTTCTACCGGATCAACTTCCTGCAAAGTCACTTCCAGCTGTGGGATTCCTTCAATCATATCTCCATTAAATACCGGATAGGATTTGGTACGCAGACAGTAACGTTCCGTGATTCCTCCCTGCTCGCGAAATTCTTCCCAGGTAATCCATTTCTTTAATTCCCGGTCATACGGCATCCAGATTTCCACTCGTGAGCTTTGTCCTTTTCCGCTCTTTAACCTCCAGTTGTTTTGCTGGATCTGATGGAACGTACACCAACGGGGATCTTGATACCCCAGCGCCTGTGCAGTCAACAGTAAGCGGAAACGATTCACTCCATGATAGACCGTGCCAGTTACCGGATTATATGGTCTGGCAGAGATTCCGCTCCATCCTTTCTTCCACTCTAGCTGTTCCGTTTCCAGTAAGGTTACAAATTCTTCTGCCAGCTGTTGCTGCTGTTTTGTCATTTTGCATTCTCCTTTTCTTTTCCTGCCATTTCATAGGTAGCAAGCACTTTTTCAAAAACTGCTTCCTGCATCCGTTTTGTTGTGCCATGCACAACATCTCGGTAACCTTTTTTCTCGCTGTAATACTGAGGCATGTTACAAAAGAGTCCGTCCCTTCCCTGCTTGATAGTAATACCGGAAACTGTAATCCCCAAAATTTCCACCGTTGCAACTGCCAGAATTGGAACTGTCTGGTCTTTCCTTACCGGAAGTTTTGTCACACGCAGCACCGTTACTTCTGGAAGATGAAGATCCTTTGTAATCTCGTTCTGGATTGCTTGATGAACTGCTTTTGTTACCGCTTCCCTCAGTTCCTTATCCGGACGCACCAGATCTTCCCACTTTCCATTTCGCTGTCTTCTTGGATACGTCACGAAAGATGTCTTTTCCCCATTCTCTTTTGTGCAGGTCAGTACGCGCACTTGAAATGTCAACAGCTGATCTACCGTAACCTCTCCATATGCCCACACACCGTTTTCCTGCTCTTGTTTCTCCGCAAGATAAATGTCTGCTTCAATCTGCCACCGCTCTTTCATCTCCATCTTTTCTTTCCTTTCTGCTGTTCCTGCAACACCTTATTTTTGTGGTAGTTGCGCAGCTGTTTCATCTGATCCACACTAAAACAAGATTTCCCATAAACAAGGATTTCTTCTATTGGATCTCCTTCCTGCAGGCACTCCAGAAGATAGTCTTCCTGCTCAGGCTGCATCTTTGGATCCCGGAAGACTGCTTGTACAAATTTCTCAGTTTCCGCTTCCCGTAACGCCCATAAGGTATGAAATCTTTTTTCTTCTTTCTTTCGCTTCCAACAGTTCCAAAACTTTTTAAAAAAGCTGGTTTCTTCCGCTTCTATCGGCACTGGCAGTAAGCCTTTTGATTGCTGGGACTTATATCTTTGTAGTTCCTCTTTGCTGCTTCGGTACTTCTCTTTCAGATTTTTGATAATTTCTTCATCGTCCCTGCAGATTTTCCGGGAAGCTGTCAGTTCCTCCTGTACTTTCTGTAAGGCTTCTGTTTCTCCCTTCAGTCTTTCCTCCAACTTTTGGATCTTTTTTTCTGCCGTTTCTTTCTCCCCATTGATCTTCCGAAGGAAATCATCCACTTGTGTTTTGATCATCCTCTCTAGTTCTTCATTTTCTTTCTGAAGTGCACTTAATTGTTCTTGTAGCTGTCGGATTTTCCCCTCAGACAGTTCTTCTGCTTCCGATGATTTTTGAAACTTCTCCTGAAGAAAATTTGTCCTCGCTTCCTGAATCTCCGCAAGTTCCCAATCGATCATTTCTTCCAGTTTTTCATCCGGAATGCCATCTAACGCACAAAGATACATCCATTCCCGTTTCTTCCATACCATCTCTTTTTCCAGAATATTCCGAATGGTATTGATGTCGATCTCCTGCCAACGGGCAACACAAATCTGGTATGCCTTTAATTCTTCCGGTAAAAACGATTTTATTTCTTCCATACCTTCCCTCTTTTCTCTGGTTTTTGTATCCCGGCTTTTTCTTTTGGCATTGGAAGATGCCGTATGCTTAGATTCTGCTCCTTACGTTCCGCATCTATCTTTTTGATCTGCCGGATCAATCTTTTTTCTTCCCGGATCCCCGCCAGTTTTTCCCGGATTTCCTCTAAATCCTCCATAGGTTCGGGCAAATCTTTCTGCAAGCGTTCCAATTCATCTAACACCTCTTCAAATCGGTCTTCCCATACTGGAATCTCCTTTAATTCCTGCTCAAGCTGCTGTACTTTTTGATACGGTTCCAGTTCTGCGACATGCTCCTGCACTCTTTGTTTCTGCTTCAGATACAGTTCTTCTTTCACAAGTGCTTTCTCCCGCTCCAAAAGTGTTTCCCTGCTACGGATTTGCATGGATACCAGATACCTGCAGTCTTCTTTCAGTTTCTGAATCCGGATTAAATTCTTCCGAATCTGTGCCTGATTTACAGCATAAAGATTGTGTCTGGCATAGCGGTTCTGGATCTGATACACGTCACGCACATGGAGTTTCTGATATCCAGAGATACTCCTGACCATCCGAGACATGCTGCCTCTTTCCTGCCTTTCCCATCTCTTCAATTTATGGCATCTGGGACGGATAAAAATCTCTTTCTGATTTTGGATCCGCTCCCGGATGGCTTCCACGGTGTATGTTTTCCCAAGGGTCTTTTCCTTCGTCCGCCATGCCCGTTTCTGCCCCGGAAGTTTCAAAGACAGTACTTCCTCTTCCTTTCCATTCTGTCTAGTGATCCCAGTCTTTATTTCATATCCAAAGTGTTTCAGACTCCCCAAAAATTCATCATAGGATGTACTATGGGAAACTGCATAATCGATGTCTGTCCGGATCAGATTTTTAAAACTTTCCTTCCCTCCATTTTTCCACTGGACATATGCCATTCCCTTTCGTGCTTCCTTTTCATATTCCAACCGTGGCAGGTCATATTTCAGGCAGATTTTATCCGTAACCGGCTGAATAAACCTCTCCCAGTCCCCACGCTCATAGCGATACTTATAACCGGTAACTCGGTTCACGGAATTAAAGATGATATGCCCGTGGCAATGGTCGGTATCTGTGTGGATTGCAAACACATAATCATACTCTCCACCGAGATATTCCTGGCTAAATTCCCGCAGAACCTGATAGGCTTTTTCGGGATCACATTCCCCCGGCTTCCAGCTGATCACAAAGTGGTATCCCTTCCTCCCATTTAATTTTCCCCAGTCCTGTTTCGTCTGCATCATTACTCGGTAAACTTCTTCTGGGTTATCCCCTGCGTTCCCACCGATCCAGAGAGATTCCTCTGTTTTTTCTTCACGCATAATGTATGCAATCGCATTGTATAAATTGGACTGCGTTTTAATGTTCATCATCTTTGTGATCGCCATACTGTTTCTTCAACTCCTGCCGTATTTCATGGAGCTGTATCTTTACCAACTCCATGCTTTCTTCTAGGCGATTAGCAGTTTCCATTGTGCGGTATTCTGTGTTCAACTGCTTCGTTGCCTGATTGATATTGACTCCGATTTTTCGGATCTGATAGACCAGTTCTTTAAGCTCCCTCTGAAATTTTTCGTCTTTCTGATATCCGCTTCTTTGCAGTACTGTTTTTCTTAGATAAGCTGATAAATTCTTACCACCATTGCGGCAATTAGTTTCCTCATTTTTTTCTGCTTGTTCTATCAAAAAATCATACTCTTCTTTTGTAACTCGAAGTCGTACTACAAAATCTCTTTTATTCTGCTTTTTCATTTACTTCCACACCTGATTTTCGGACAGTTACCGCATAAGATTTTCTTTTCGGGATCTCATCTGTTCTGACTGTTCCTGCATTATTTTCTGAAAAAGTTCCAAGTTTTTCTCCGTCATTTCTCCAAAATGTTCTTCCACAATCTCCATTACTTTTCGGTTCTTTTTCACCTCATTTTTCGTTTCTTCCAATTCGATTTTCAGCTTCAATTCTTTCTCCCGAATGAGCGCGTCCTTCTTCTGTTCCTCCAGTTTTTGTAACTCCTTCTGTACCTTTTCCAATTGTTCTTTTAAACTCATATTTGCTCCTCACTTTCTTTTTCAAGCACGAAAAAAAGACATCCTATGATGTCTCTCCATTCTCTTTATTTTTTCAGTTTCCTTCTGTTAGATCACCTCATCCGGCGGTGCACTCTGGTAACTGACGATACGTCTCTGTTCTTTTCTTTCTGTCTCTGCTAGGCAACGCCCGAATAGTATTTCCAACCTTTGCATCTGCTCTTCATTTTCCCTTTTCATTTCTTCTTTCAGGGTGCTGATTTCTTCCTCGAGTCCATCTATTTTATCTACCAATGTTTCAATGGTTGTCTTCTTGTCACTGTGTAAAATCAGCGCTTCGATATACTCTTGAGCAGTACGATATTTACTGCGATCCCGTTCTTCAATGGCACGAATCGCTTCATCTGAAAGGCGAAAACTTTTCATAGTTTTAGACATTTTTCTTCCTCCTTTTTCTGCAAAATTTATTATTTTCCAAGTTTATGATACCTCTTTTTTAATCTCATTTCTAGGTTACTTTAGGCTACCTGGATTATGTCATAAATATGACTCATTCTCATCTATTTTCTTGCAAGCAATCGTATTACATCTGTCTACTTTCGTATTACTTCTTGCAAACAACTGTATTACATTCGTCAACTTTTGTATTGCTTTCTGTTTACAAACGTATTATATTTGTCAGCTTTTGTATTGCTTTCTGTTTACAAACGTATTACATTTGTCAGCTTTTGTATTGCCTTCTGCAAACAACTGTATTACATCTGTCAACTTTTGTATTACTTTCTGCAAACAAACGTATTACATCTGTCAGCTTTTGTATTGCTTTCTGTTTACAAACGTATTACAAATAGCCAGCTTTTGTACATCAAATTGCCCTTTTTCCCTATTTGCAAGCTCCTTTTCCTTCGTAAGTCGCAACCCTTTTAGGGTTGGCAAGATACGCAAAATGTAGGACATTTTTCCTTCTTGTTAGGGGCAGCCCCCTAAGACCCCTGAGATAATTATAATTGTATGTGGTATATTGTATACATATTCTCTTTTTCAGGATTTTCGGAGGCTTTTTCCTCTGTTCTTCTTTCTGTTTCCCCTATATTTTCTACTTCTTTTTACATGCTGCAGGTTCCATTTTTCATGGAGTCCATCCAGTTCTTCAGGGTGTGTTCCACCGTTTCCTGCGGACGTTTCTGATCCTGAACAAAACGGTATGCTCCTTCCAAAATGAAGTCCATATGTACCAGGATTCTGCAGCATTCTGGCTCTGTCTCACAGAGATGTTTTAAGCTCTGATAAATCTTTCTCTTTTCTGTGATTTCTTCACTTTTGGAAATGATTCCGGGCTTGCTCATTAGGTTGCATTCCGTCATAAAAATTTCCCATTCCTGCCCAATCTTATTCAATATCCGTTCCAAAAAGTTCACTTCCTTTCTACCTGCTTCTCTATTTTTTATTTGTGGATCTGCAACAGATTTTCCTCCCAGAAATAGTCTAAAAAAATGATCTGTGTGCCACTCTCTTGATGGATTCCGTTGCCCTGTTCTTCGAACAAAATTCTACAAGATATGCTGCACTTTTTCTCTTGAAATCGAACCTCTATCGGCTCACTATATTCAACACCAGTTGCACTAGAAAATCCGTTCTCCATTGTCCACTGCTTTACCAGTCCAGACAGTTCTTTGGCATCTTTTCTGAGCAGATTGAATACCTCTTTTGGGAAACCGGAAAGTTCTATACCTGGTACAGTTTCTTCCTTCATCATTTCTAAAATTTCTCCTTCCTGTCCCTCTTCTTTTCTGCTTTCTTTCTCCTCATTTACAATTTCCTTTTCCTTCTCTTTTATTTGTTTTCCACCTTCTTTTTCCTTCCTAGAAGGACTACTGTTTTCCACTTTCTTTTTCGGCTGCTCTGCTTCGTTTTTCTGTCTGTCAACCGTCTGTTTCTGATAAAAAAACAGTCCGGTGAATGCAGCCGCAAGTAACACAGTTCCAGCCAGAATCGCAATGATTTTCTTCCTCATTTTTCTGCTCCTTTATAAGTTCTTTTCCTTCTGGGCATCGCTTCTATTTTGTCGGGACTCCTCCCGGATAAACCCATCCGATCCAGCCAGTATGCCCCTGACAAGTTGCAGTCTGCCAACTTGCCCAATCCTGTACCGTTTCGATAGAAAAACGCCCTATATTATTCGCAACCAGTCCATTCCCAATATAGATTCCTACATGCCCATAGAGCGCTCCCATCTCGCCACTTCCGCTTCCGCAAACGATCGCTCCGGGCGGTATATTTTCCATGCTGGTATTTCCTGTATTCTGGTAAGTATTCCACATGTCAATTGCGTTTCCATAAGGAATCTCTGGAGCTTCTGCCGCCTGATAAACACCAGTCACCCATGCTGCACACATGTCTGGTGTACATGGATATAAGCCTTGATTTTCTCTTGCAATCGCCGCAATCCTCTTCATCAATTCTGTTTCCACTCCATCATAATTTCCGCTTCCTGATTTCTTATAATCTTCGTAAGTCATGTTATCAAAACGATATAGATTGTAGGTATCCATATGCCCGATACAAGCTTTCACGTAAGAACTGGAAGTCGCCCATCCTGCAAGCCGAATTCCTTCCATATACCCTTGTGCCGCTTCTTTTGAATACTTCCCATCATTTTGATTTCGGTATGGATTCACCTTACTTGCATACGGATCACGTTCCAGCATCCAGGCGCGCTGTTTGATACAAGAAGCATAGTCTGGGTACTTTGCAAAAGATCCAATCCCAGTAACATTCCCACCTCCTTCTGTTTCTTCTCCAGTTGTCATATCTATCGATCCACTCGCATACTGATCTCCGGAAAAATACTTAATTCCAAACAGATTTTTATATTCATATGCTAGTGAAGACAGTCCCTGCCCATTCTCTCCTCCAGGTCCATATGTTCCAAATCCAGACTCTGCAATCAACTGTGCAATCCCCGTGGATACTGGAACCCCATTTTTTTCCTGCGTTTCAAAAAAAGCCTGCATCATATCTTCCGTCACAAATGGCGGCAATCCATGCCCAGTAGCCGGCTGAGATTCTGTACCTGCAATGCTAGAGAATAAAATAACAGCTACCGCACAAACAATTATAATTGCTCCAAAAATAACAACAAAAGAGCTTGCAAGCATCGCAGTCAATGATACAAGCGCATTGAGAAACATGGACACTCCCATCGTTGCAAGACTCATAACTGTCATTGTCAAAGTATGCACAGACCCTTTCAGACCTTCCTCTATCCCATTGTCATTTCCATTTGCTTGTTGCCTTGCAACGGACTCCTGAACCGCCTCATTCATCTGCTTGAGATACTGTCTAAAGGCATCTGCAGTTTTCCTTGCTGTTTTCACAGCAAGCCCTGCAGGGTGGGCACTTTCCGCTCCGGATACCGCTACTTTCATCCCTTCCCCGGAAACTTTTACGCTTCCCTGCATAGTCTGTGTTATTCCTTTCTGCCCTCCCTGACTAAACCTCGAAGGAAGAATTCCCCCACTCAATCCCTCTGTTGGCTGCTGTCTGGATTCCGCGACTTGTTGCTTTTTTCTTACCGACTTTCCCTGAATATCCCTATCCGCTCTCCATGCCTGCCATTTCCGCTTTTCCGTTGCCGAAAAACAATTCCCTTCCAAATTCCAGTAAGTGTTTTTCACTTTTTCTCCTCGTCTGGATTCCCATACCTGAAACTTCTTTTTTTCATGCAGAGAAAGACAGTTCCATTCCTTTTCTTCCTTGCGGCTAAGATAGGCGGCAGGATCCTTCGAGGAAACTGCCGAAAGCCTCTTTGGCTCCCCTGCTTTCAGATCTGTCCCCGTGATCGGTTCCTGCTCTTTTGGGAAATTATTCCTCTGATTTTTGGAGAGCGGAAGGGAATCCTCCCTGTCATGTACCTCTGTTTCAATCGTTCTTACAATCCGTTGTTTCGTCTCACGAATCATTCCTGTTCCTCCGGTTAGCGTACTGCCTCATAACGTCCTCCACAGTTCCTTAAAACCCCTTTTTCTGCCATATGCTCACAGAGAAGTTCTGCCCGTTCCCGTGGCAGTTTTAAAAGTTCCATAACATCTCCGATACTGACCGGTGAAAAGGTAGCCAGTTGTCTGATCATCCGCTCCTCTTCCGCTTCGGAAACTGCATGCCATTTCACAGATTCTTCTATCTCTTCTTCCGGAACCTGTCTCGTACGTTCCAAGGATTCTTTGGAACCTTTAACATCCTCCGCTTTCTGTGCCTCCTCATGGAAATTCGTAGTATAGGCATCATAAAGCACATTATCCTGCGAAATCCGGGCGCTGAACATAGCTACTTTTTTATTCCAGATCAAGATGCCCTCGCCCGGTTTTCCATTACTTAAAAATCGATATTCCTTATCGCTTAACGGTTGAATCTCCGCAAGACTCTGTGCATCCACACCACCCTGATCAAAAAAGCATTTGTAGGAACAGTTCTGAAAAATCTCAATCATCTGTTCATTGGCAAGTGCCGCTACCACGTTCTGCATCGCAAGTGTTACAATCCCTCCGAATTTTCGGAAAGTAACAATCGCATTATTTAGCATTTTGGCTGATCCCGGTTTTTTTGAAACTACCTGTGTCTCATCCACGATCAGATGGGTTGCCCTCTGTAATTTCTTGTTATCATTCATTCGTCCGGACAGATAATGGAGTACCGTGATCATTGCCGGCTCCCAGTTATTTTCCGGGACATTGCACATCCCAAATCCCACTAGACGATTTTGGAAGCGGATATTTGTCGGATGCCCGAACATATCACAGGCTCCGGAAGTGTACTCCTCCAAAGAATTATAAATAGGACGGATTATCGCTTCATCGTGAGGGTTATCTGTCTGCTCCAGTTCCTTTCGGATTTCTTCCCGCAGCCAAGTCAAAGTTGGCTGCTTCTTCAGCCGCTTCCAGGAAAATACTTGCGCAAACATACGCTCGGTACAGCGGCTGATTACTGTATCGTGTTCCTGCGTGACATCAATATTCCGCATGATTGCCTGACAAAGACTCTTTGCATATTCGCTCTGCCTTGCTACAAATTCATTTTTCACTTTCTGGGTTCCCTGAAAAATTTCCTGACTGACTTCAAACCCGTTTAGATAAATTCCGCTTTTGGGTGTCAAGTCAAAATACACACCTCCATAATCCTCACAAATACTTTCAAATTCATTTTGCGGATCCAAAATCAAGATATCATCATCTGTCCCCAGAAGTGTCTGGGAAATTTCCGTCAGCTTGATAAAGAAGGACTTCCCGGATCCTGAGTATCCGATGATGATTCCGTGTGGATTAGGAAGCAGCTTTCGGTTTCCATATATGAAATTTTTTGTTGTTTTATTAATCCCTAACAGCTTTCCTCCCGGCTCCAGAATATCCGGAGCATGGTAAGGCTGCAGAACGACCAGCGAAGAATTTAAAAAGAACCGCATATAATCGACTTGTCTTCCTCCAATCGGCAACGCAGTGTTTAACGCCTTCAGTTGGCGGAACATACATGGTTCCAAGCGGATTCCCTCCTTCTTCCCGATGGCACAGACCTCTTCCATCCGTTCCGTCAGAATCTGGAGTCCTTCTTTTTTATCCTTTGCCGGTGCAGTTACTACAATCAAAAAATTTAAGAAGCACCCCTTCTCATCATCCTGATCTACCTGTTCCATGTAAGCTTCAATATCCTCTTTTTTCTTCTTTTTTGAGTAGGATGGAGAAAAGATTACTTGACCATTTCTTCTCTTCTGATCTAATTCATCGCTGATCTGTCTCTCATTGTTGATCTGGATTGCGACCAACTTATCATTGACCACCTCTTGTTGTACAGGTTCATAGTCTAACGTAACAAAAGACGGATACTGTAAATTACAGAAACTCTGAAGAACGGTATCTGCATTGATAGACTTTCGATACTGTGTTGCTGCAAGAACCGTCATCATTGTATCCCCCGCAATCAGATAGTCACTTTTCGATTCGATGCTTCTAGGAAGAATATCTGTTTTCCAATCCTGAAGGGTTTCTTGCATCCCAAAATCTGCCGCCTCCTCTCCCGGACGATAGATCCCCTGCAGAATCCGGAACCGTTCCTTTGCATTGAGCGGTTCTACCCGGCTTCCCCATCCTTCAAAGGCTTCCTCAAGCACAGGCTCCAGAGCCCGGAAGTAGATTCCTGCCTGCGTATCATTGTCTGCTCTGCAAGTCACTGTTAAAATCCGTATGGTATGTACCGTAGGATTCATGTCCTTTAACC
Source organism: Faecalimonas umbilicata (assembly GCF_004346095.1). Taxonomy (GTDB): domain Bacteria; phylum Bacillota; class Clostridia; order Lachnospirales; family Lachnospiraceae; genus Faecalimonas; species Faecalimonas umbilicata. Next base: position 17,247 of record NZ_SLZV01000029.1, read on the forward strand.
CTTCTTCCTGCCACTGCCGAATCCCTTTTGCAATCTCCGGATACGTTTCTCGGTTCTTCTCATTTCTCACAGAGGAGAGAAATGTTTCCAGTGATTGGTAAGAATTACACAGAGAAATCTTAAAATGAACTTCCATCCCATTTAAGAAATCCATCAATTCTGACAAAAACAGACGTTTTTCCCCTTTATCCTTATTAATATAATTGACATCCTCAAATAAATAGGCTCTGTCATACAGTGTATTTCTCTTCTTTGGCTCTAACCGAAAACATCCATTTTCATAAGCTTTTACTACATTTAAGGTTTCCTTCACTGTTTTTGGCACCGGCACAACCGGCTGAGACAATACTCTTTTCTGCCGGAATGCTTTGTTTCCGTTAAAAACTGCCACGCTACTTTCCTCCTTTTTCCCTTTTTCTTGACTTTGCTTCCCTGTTTGTCATAGAAAAGAGCGGCTGTTCTTTCCATATTCCTTCTGTCTTATTTTCTCCGCAAAGTTTTCTCGTTTTTTGACAGTAGCTCCATTCTTTATAAAGCTGCCACACAGACATTCCCTGATATTTAAACAACCCCAGAAATGCAACCGGAAGTCCTGCAAAAATCCCCAAATAAACTCCTATCTGCAGAGGAATCTTTTGATAATACCAAAGAAGTCCTGCCACTCCCAAAACGACTGGGAGAAACAGACCTATGGTGACTAGCTCTTCCATACTCATACCTTTCCAATATGTCTGTGGATATGCTTTTTCAAAATCTTTGTTTAGATCCAACTTCATATTTTTTCCCCTTTGTTCCGAAATTCGGAACATCCTTTCTTTTACTTTTTGTTCCGAAATCCGGAACGTTTTAATCTTACAGATGGAAAGTCTTATTCATGAAATTGTTTGCCCCTTTTACTGCCCCAGTCATCCCGATCATATAAATTAATGATTTTAACGCCTGTCCAAACCCATCAAAGAAATCAGCAAAACTACTCTCCGGCAGATTAAATCCTCCAATAATCTTTCCGGAAATGGATATCACAAGCGCAATGACCACCACCTCAAAAGCATTCCCTAGAAAATTTCTCAACCAAGCCTTTGCGGTCTCATCAATTCCCCTCCCGGAGATCAAACTTGGCATGGCAAGCGGGAAGCAGACTACAAGCATGTACAGCTTAATATACCGGCTATATAAAGTTAAAAAGATCATGATTCCGCAGACCAGAGCCACAAGAAAATATAGCAACCCAAACAACCACCAGAATAAATGACTTCCAATGTCCACTTCTTCCGTAAAAAGAGGAGGTCCCTGAAAATCTATAATCTCCCCCGACATTGCTGAAGCCATAGAAAAGAACGTCTTCATCAGATTAAAACCCATTTGGAATAAAACATTAACTGCAACAAGACGAATCATCCCTTCAATAAACAATTCTAAGGTGACCTGTTCTTTTAGATTTGATACTGCCTTTAAAAAGCTGCAGATAAAAAATACATTGACCATAGACAATCCGATTCCCAGTGTCCATGGATACAAGGTATGGGCTACATAACTCCAAGCGGATGGAGAAAACTGTGAGGGAGTCTTTCCGATCACTCCTAAACTTAGATCCATCAGCGTGATCCACACTACTTCTGCAAGTTTATAAAAGGGACCATAAAATAGGTCCCCCACAAATCCACCGATAAATTCTTCTAACCAAGCTGGCATCTTTTTTCCTCCTTACGGTGTTCCACCGCCACCATTGATCAACGGAATAATCTGAGGCGCAACCGTTGCAACAATTCCGCTTCCAATTCTTTTAAATGCCGCTGACTGTGCGCCTCCATCTTGAGTATTTAAAGATTGCGCCCATTCAAATACACCCCACAACAAAAACAGGCTACCGATAGAAGATACAATTGCTGCAATGATTTGATAAACAGCATTAAATCCACTTTGGATCACACCGTTTGCTCCTGCAGCAAAAGCTGTCATCTGACTGGCTCCTGTAAGCGCAAGAACTGTGAGAAAAAGAAACAGCTTTTTCTGCTTTTTCCAAAATTCACGACTATCCTTTTTCTGTATCTCATTTTTTCCTATCTGTTTTTCTTTCATCTGTTTTTTCCTCTTTTCTTTCTTCTCTCCGAAAACTTAATCATCATCTCTGCCAAATAAGCGAATCAAAATCAGAATAAAAAGCGCTGCTACAAGTGGCATGACTGTAAAAAATGCAAGTCCTACATACTGTGCACCGGCATATTTCCATGCCGCCCATGCTGCAGCACCTCCTGCTAAGATCCCTACCAGAATTCCAATTAGTGCTAAAATTTTTGCTTTCCAATTATTTCTTCTCATGTAATATCCTCCTTGTTTTTTTATTTTTAATGTTCCCGGCAAACCAAAGCTTGTCGTTTTTGAATTTCTCGTAACAATACTTCTTCGATTGCTTTTTTGCAAGCTATGCTCCCATCGGAAAAGCAATCCAGTGTAGTTTCAAAGTCTTTATAACGACTGTGATCTAGATATGCCAATGCAATCTCTGCTCTCCGTTTTTCTTTTGGATATTTTTCTTCCATAATCTGAAGCATCCCCCGGATGCTTCCAGCAGCTTCATACGCCTTTTCGATTGAAGCAAGGAACTCTTCACTGTATCCTTTCTTCGGGGGACGTTTCTTCCAGGGCATGGTATTTCTACGATCCCGCATATCCTGCCAGATAAAAAGAACTGCCCCAATGCATGCCATCCCTAACAGAATCACTCCCATAACTGTATAAAACATACGTTCTCCTTTCTTTCTGTTCCTTTGTATTTAGGATGCAAAGCGTCCTGCAACTTCCCCGACACGTTCCATTGCCTGACTTGGAGTCATATCTGCAGTCAGGTAGCCGCCTGCAAATACGCATCCTTCTTCTCTGTCATACTGAAACTGGATTCCTGGAACTTCCCGATTCATTCTCTCCAGTTTTTCCTTCAAGGCACGGCTTTCTTTCCGTTTTGCAGACACTTCAAACTGGATGATCTCATCTTGGAACAAAAATACATACGTCAGGTTTTTTGCCTCCATGTGAAGCTGTTCCCCGTGTTCGGAATGCCGGATTTCTGGCTGTACTGCCGGATCATGTTTTTCCAGATAGCTTTTCAAGACGTTTGCCGTCAGTTCTTCTCTGGTAATTTCTACCGTTTCTATCGGAATCCTTTCCGAAACAGATTCTTTTCTCTCTGGGCTTCTTTCTTCTTTTCCTAATCTGGGGATATGTACTTCTTTCCCTTTCTCAGAAACAATCCTATTTTTTTCATCCGAATACATTTTATCTTCCTGTTCATAGGAAGAAATCGAAAAACCTTCCTCTTTTTCTTTTGGATTCTCTTCTTCCATTTCTTCCGACAAAGACAGGGTTTCAAACTCCGAATCGGATTCTGCAACACCCATTAGCTTTTCTAGTAACTTCAGTCGCTCTTTTTGTAACTGACCGCATGTTTTTTCCGTTTCTTCCTTTTCTTTTCTTATATTCCGAAGATCTGTTTGCAGCTTGCAGATGGTATCTTGAAGTTGTACGCGTTCTTCTTTCAGGGATTGATTTTCCTCATCCCATTTTTCAATTCTATCTTTTCCAAAGCCACATTCCAGCTGTGCGGTCTGATATTCATATGCTCTTCTGGCATCTTCTACTAGCATTTTTTCATTTCGGAGTGCTTCCAGTTCCAACTGGTGTTCCAGAATCTGTTTCTGCAACTGCGCCTCATATTTTGCTTTTTCTTCAGCAAATTCTGTCTCTCGCCGCTCAAGTACCGCCTCTTTCTCTACCAGCTCCGCTTCATGCTTCGCTAAGTTCTCCTCATTCTGTTTCCATTGCTCCTCTTTTTGTTCCAGTGTCTGGCTACGTTTCCATAATTCCTTCCGGATCTGCTCCAGTTCCTGGTTTCTCCCGTCATATTCTGCTTTGCGCTTCTGGTAAGTCGCTTCTCGCTCTTCAAAGATTTTCTGCATCTTCTCCAGATAAGACTCTGTTTTTAAAAGTACCTCGTCATCTCTGTACTGTTCCATGATTTCCTCCTTTATTTCCACCAGCTATCCCCTGTTTTTGGAGCCGGAACATTCGGAACATCCTTTTCTGTCCCGGTTTCCGTGCTCTGTTCTTTCTGTTCCGCGGCTGCTTCTTCCTGCCTGTTTTCTTCTTTGTACTCCTGTTTGTTTTCCGGTAGATTCTGTTCTTCCAACTGCATCTGCCCTTCCCGGAGCTTCCGAGGAAATCTTCCTCGGACTCCGATGCTGACACAGACACTGCCAAGACACATGCAGCACAAGATTCCTGCAAGAAGAATCTTCTTTTTCTGCCTCATATTGTCTGCCTCCTTTGTTTTTCCACTGCAGTTTCCTCTCTCCTGCTTTTAGGATATGCTGTTTTAAAAAGCCAGCTGTTCTTCCGTAATTTCTGCATGCACCACCAGCCGTTGCGTTGTCCGAAAGTATCCAACACAGGTCACAAACGCGATACCGGCAGCTTTCTGTTCTCGGACGGAAAAACACGGATCATCTGCTGTTTTATATTCCCATCCTGTAATCCGGAACCGTTTCGTGCGCTCCGGCGTATAAAGACAGCCATCCGGATATTTTTTCCGAAACCCCGGATCCTGAAACTTTTTTAGACTCCCGAACATCTGTCCGGACGCCATATTATGAGCAAACAGATATACCTGCCGGTCTGATAATTTGGCATCCGCAAAGGTAAAAATACTCCCCAGTTCGCTCGCGTTTCCTTCAAAGTCACGGGCAAGGTACGTTTCATCGGTTTCTCCGGTCAAGATCGGTCCATCCACACCAATCTGCGGCAGATAAAGCCATCCCACAATATCTGGATTGATCTTCTTTAATGCTGCAAAATCAATCTTACGTTCCCCAACATCTACAGGTTCTCCCGGGACTGCAATCTCCTTTAATGCTTCCCCCCTTTTTTTTGCATCCGCAAAGGGTTGCCTACTTTTTTCTGCCAAGAAGAAGCAAGTTGCACCTAAAAAAAGTAGAAGGATACACAAAATCCATCTACTTTTTTTCATCAGATTTTCTCCTATTCACTCCTATTAACATAGCAGTACACAGTAATACCCCACCTGCGAATAATAACATGGTTTCAATTGGCATCAGCCCTGTCTGTGGCGCTACTTTTTCTGGAGGTCGTTTCATATGTTTGGGTTCGACCGTGATATCATAATTCATTTTCCCATCCTGAAAAACCGGAACAGATACCAATGTCGGAGAAACTAGATCTGACTGTTCTGTTTCTTTTGCAGACAACAGATAAACTCCCACATCCAGATTATTTTCCGTCATTTTCCCGTTTGCATCCAATGTTTTTCCTTTTTCTTCCTGCCCTTGCTCTTTCCATGCCTTCTCCAGTTTTTCTGCAGCCACTTCCATTTCCTCTGCGTTCTTTAGTTCATTTAGGTTGATTTCCGTTGATGCATACTCCGGCAAAAGCTCATAACTTCCATCCTGCAAGGTTCCAATCTTTATTACCGTAAATTGTACTCCCTCCAGCCTTTTTCTTGATTCCTCTTCTAAAGCCTGAATGGTTATACTCCCCTTTTCCTTTTTTGTTTCTGAAAACAAGCTTTCTTCTATCCCCTTAGCATATGCTAGATTTTTGTTTCCTACCAATAGCAGACATGCCAGTAAAATCATACTATATTTTATCCGGTGCTTCATCTTTCTTTCTCCTCTCCTTCCACATGTATCCAAATAAAATCAGAATCCATAGTAACGGAAGCAAGGTGAATAACACTTCCCTTGTAGACGGCAATGCTTCTTTCATGGAAGCTTCTTTCTTCGCTTCATAAGGAGTTCTTACTCCGGTTACAATCAGTCGATGTGTATTGATTCCATAAGGAGTACAGGTGATCACACTACATAGATCCTCTCCCTCTCGGATCTTCAATACTTCAATTTCTTCTGGTTTTACAATTCGGATTTCAGAAATTTTATAAGCAAGTGTTTCATTTTGGACATGAAGGAAAAAATAATCTCCTTCCTCCATTTCGTCTAGCCTCGTTAGTAATTTGGACTGGGGCAGTCCCCGGTGTCCGGTCAGTATGCTGTGTGTACTTTTTCCTCCTACCGGCAGGCTGCTTCCTAAAAGATGTCCCACTCCCTTTGACAACACTTCCTCTTCTGTTCCATGATAAATAGGAAGTTCAATTCCTATTTTGGGAATGTCCAGACTCCCCATAATTCCGGTTCCAGTCGGATTTAACAGCTTTCCATATGATGCTTCGTTTAATTTTTCCTTGTCACTTCCTTCCACTTGAATTCCCTGTGTTTGAAACAAAAGGCTATTATATGCTTCTGCTTTCTTAGTTTCTTCCGCTGTTGTATCTTTTTCTCTCTGCAATTTTTTCTGGTAAGTAGCAACTGCCTTTTGCTGCTCTTTTTCATTGTGTAAATGCAAGAAAAGAGGCAGACAACAACACAAAAATCCAATCAGAAACAGAAGTCGGATTCCTATGCGATTCCGCATCATTTTTTCTTCGTTCCTTTCTTTTTCACCAGCACAATACTAATCAGCATACATCCACATCCCGTTAATAAAAGCGCTGCCATTGCAGGAGTTCCTGTTACCGGCAGCTTACTTCCTACTCGGTTCACAACTGTCAAATTTGCACTTCCATCTTCCACTTCTGTTTCTAACTGTTGATCTTCCTCTAGTGCACTTCCATCATAAAAACTCTTGATGTGTGCCGTTACTTCCAACTTCTGAAGCGTAGTATTTGTTGCTCCCTGTCCTTTCACATATTCATCACGCTTGTCCGTATATGTCGGTATTACCTTCAACACAATTGGATCTTTCAACAGGCGATACCCGTCTGGAGCCTTTGTTTCCTTTAGGTAATAGGTACCTTGATCCAAACCGATAATGGAAAGTTCCCCTCTGGAGTCTGTGATCATTTCTACTGCTTCTTTCGGTTTTGTTCCCCCAGTATGATCTGTCCCTCCCAGTACATCACGATTGATCACATGATAACCATTTTGCTCGTCTTTCACATATACCTCATTCTTACATGTCTCATCACTGTACAGACGGAATTTTGCCCCAGCTAATGTTTGATCGTGATCATTGACTTTAACAAGATCTAAGCGATAGGTAAAACACACTACGGTGTCCCATGGTGTATAGCCTGTACTTCCGCCTCCATTGCTGTCCGGATCATTCGAAAATTCCAGGCGGACATCATTTTCAAATCCCGGACGTCCGGTATCATTTGCCGCTTTATCATTTAACACTGCATCATAACGTAAAAGTACTTTCTGTCCATAGACATTTTCGTTCTTCTCATTAAAATTCGGAAACTCCCTGTCAACGATTTGTTTGATGTCCTTTACAATTACGGCAAAGGTTTCCCCTTGTGTAGACGGCATCTGAATTTCAAATTCTCCATCCTTCAAAGTGTATTTCTTTCCTTTGTCATCGGTAATTTCAACTTTTACGCTCTCTTTTTGGAACGTAAGCGCCGGATCCATCTGGTCATGCCATGCATAATAATAGGTCTTGTATCCATTCATGTTCGGAATGTTGGATTCATACTTGAATGGAACCGTCTGTCCAATTTCATAGTCTCCGATATCATTCCAGCCATCCGGATCCTTGATATGTTCCTGCTTATCGTCCTCGTCGATTTTTTTGATCACAGTTGGATAATCCGATTTGACCTGGATTTCGGTTGCCGGATTTGCCGTGCTGACCATGCAGAGACTTCCTGCCGCATGGGTTCCCTGGACTCTTGTCACTTCATCCACAAGGTAATACCCATATTCCAGTCCCTCAATCCGAATAGAATTGTCTGCTTGCGTATTCGTAACCGATACTACATCTCCTACAATCTTTCTTGTTTCCAATTCATCTCGCAGAGTTTCTACAAAATAACGAAACTGGCTATAACTTCCTTCCAGCTCTTGCGGAGTGGTTGCCCCTTCCACCTTATAGGAATTTAATGACTGTATGTAGTCCACTGCCATATATTCTGTCACGTTTTCTGCCGTGGTCGGTTTCCCACTTTCTGTAAGTCCTTTTGCTACTACGGTTTTTACTGCTTCCTCATATTTCGGATGGAAGGTGTAATTAATAGATTCCCCGCCTTTGGCATTTTCTGCAAAGAAAAGCTGATATACATAGAAATTCTTTCCGACTAGAGACTGTCCTTCCTTCCCTTTGATTGTGATACTCGCATTTCCGTTACCAAAAGAAATGACTCCTCCATGTGTTTCTCCTTTCCGTTCTTCCATTTGTTTTACAGCACTTTCCTTTGCAGCAAAAACGGACATTCCCTGTCCAATTGTTCCTGAAGATACTGCTAACAATAATGCGCTAGCCAAAAAAATCCCTCTATTTTTTCTCATTGATTTTTCCCCCTTTTCGATATTGATACATGACTGCTACAAAACATCCCATGCCTATTAAAATCAGTAGCAAAGGTATTGTAGACCCGGTTTCCGGCATCTGCAATCCGATGATGTTTACCACTTTCAGATTAACCTCTCGATCTTGTTTCGTTCCGGTAATTGCAAAATCTCCGCTGGTTTCCGTATGCTTCGTTCCATTCACATAATATTCAAAAGCACCTGTTACCGGATTGCTCTTTGTGTAGATTTCATAAACGACTGGAGTTCCGTCTGCTCCTACCGGAATGCGATAGCCTTCCGGCGCTTTTGTTTCCTTCAGATAATATTTGCTATTGACCTGCAGATTGGAAAATGCCAGTGTCCCTTTTTGATCTGTAACCTGCTTTTGCAACTCCTTCTTACACTCTTTATCTGCATAGAGCGTGAACTCTGCGCCTTCCAACAATTTTCCTTTATCATTTTCTTTATGAAGCAGCAAACGGTAAGGAGCAAGTGTATCTTCCACACTTAACTGACCTGTTCCATCTGGTTTTAGAGTCAAAATCATTTTTCCATTTGCTTCCGTAGACGTATTCCCTACTTCCGTAATTTTGTTCTTTTCATCTACTTTGAATTTTACAACTCCCGGATTCTTACTGTAGCCTGCCGGCACAGATTTTTCCTGGATCGTATGTATTCCACGACTCAAGCCTTTTAAAGTCACACTGCCTTTTCCATTTGTTGTCACATCTGTTTTCCTTCCGTTTGGATCTGTATGCGTGAATATAACTCCTGGAATTGGTCGATTAATCCCTTTTTCTTTCTTGACAATTTCTAGTGACAAAATCGTTTCCGGAACAGTTGGTGCATTATAGGTATAAACAAACTCGCTTCCATTATTTTCCATTGTAATAGAAACAACATACACTGTTGGATTCAATAAATATCCTGTTGGGGCTTTTGTTTCCTGAATTGTAATTACACCTACAGGAATTGATGGTACCCCACTTGGTGCTAAATATAATTCATCCCCCTTTACAAAAAACTGTTTATTATATTCGCAAAACCCGTTCTTATTTGTCCTAAATACCCATGTACGCTTTGGCTGATGTCCTTTTCCAGCGGGATCCTCCTTGCCATTGGTTTTGGGATCTACCGCGTAATACTTCATCGTGAACTCTGCACCCTCCAGAGAAGCGCTTCCCTGCGGCTTGTTCTGGTTGGTTTCCTTGTCCACTTTTCCTAGCAGCACTCCGACCGGATCCATCTGAGGAATATCCACCACTTTCAGCTCTGCTGTTTGGTTAGCAGTGACCTCCACCTTATACACTCTCTTATCCAGAGCATATCCTTTTGGTGCTTCCAGTTCTTTGCAATAATAGCTTCCCGCTCGTACTACCAACTCTGGTGTGTTTCCGGATTCATCGGTAATCAACTCTCCTACACGTTGGCTACATTTTTCATCCGAAAAAATCCCATACTTTGCACCAGCCAGACTATAGCAACTACTTCCGTTGGTAATTTCCGGATTGGCAGATGTCTTTTTTAATTTCAATCTGCCTTCTTGATTTTTTTCAATCCATACAATATCTTGCAGGTCATTATATGCAATGTATACCGTATAATTATTAAATCTTGGGTCTGGATACATTTTTTCGGCAGCATATCCCACATATTGTTTAATCTCTTGGACATCTATTTCTGACAAACCGGTTGTTGATCCGTTATAAGCATAGCCTATGCAGGCATGTGCCAAAGCATATGCATCATTGCGTCCATCTACTCCTCCGGTTGCCGGATTATATCCAAATGCATTCCAAAATTCTTCATCATATAGTTCCGATCCTGGTGCCAAGAGCAATAATGCTCTGATATTGTCATGATTGAGAACTGACACCTGGTATACCCCAGACGGAGTCGGACTGTTTGGTTCTGCGCAGTATCCCATATGTGTTCCCGTTTCGGTTGCAATGGAAAATTCGCACGTTCCCCAGCTTCCATAAGCATGATCCGCTCCTGGAGTAATCGTTGCCATGCTTCCCGGAGTAGAATAAAGAGAGGTATCATCCCCTGCAACTGCAGTTCCAATTACTTCTCCCTTACAATCCTTTCCCAATGGAAAATCCGGTTTTTCTTCCTGTTTTCTATCTTCTTCTGAAGATGGAGCATCCTTCTTTTCTGTTTGTTTTTCTTCTTCCGTTTCCTCCAATTCTTCCGGCACTGTTTTTTCTTCCTGCACTATTTCTTTCTGCCGCTCTTTCTCCTTTGCATCCTTTGGTTCTGCAGCATAGACAAACAACTGAGTAAAGAGTAGCATTGCTGCCAAGATCCATACAAGACACTTCTTTTTTCTCTTCATCTGTGCTTTCCTCCTTTTTTTGATTTTGCACGAAAAAAAAGACGCTATAAACGTCTTCTCACTTTTCCTACCCAGAATCGGAAATTCGAATACGATTTCGATACATCTTCCTTCCCTCCTTTCACTACCATCCTTGTTTTCATGCAAAAAAGACATCCCCTTCGGAATGTCTCTTTCTGCTTTTCTTTTCTTTTTTCTAACCGAAATAGACTTATAAATCTACTTCTGTCGATTATAGTATAACATAGTGTCAAGATGTTTTCTAGGTTACTTTAGGTTACTTTGGGCTACCTTGAGTGGATATACTGCCTTAAGGAATCCACATACAAACCTTCCCAGCAAAACATTGTCTCCTACGTCTCCCGCTTCCATAAAAAAATACTCTTCTTTCGTAAGTTTAACTCGTATTAGTTTGGTTTCCACATCAACATTTAAGTAATAATGCATCGGTTCTTTCCACTCCCTAATTCCTCTCTGCACTGTCCTACGATTTTTTCCCCTTCTCTTGTAACGATCCTGAATCTTTCCTATTTGAAATTCCCCATATGGGGAAAGATCTTTCTGTTCTTTGATTGCTTTATGAATTCGAATACATTGACAAAATGAAACTACAGCAAACAAGTATTCAATAAAAAGTAGTAAAAGAGGAGCTATCCCCCATAAAGAAAGTGTAGATAGTTTTTCTATCACTTCCTCCCATTGAAACAAAACAATTACAGCCGGCAGAATCGTATTCCCCATGCTTACTATTCCAAAAATCAGAACATCCTGTTTTAGCTTCTCTGAAAAATATAGATTCTGTTCTTTCGTTAAAAAAGTGATTTTGTCATTCATTCTTCTCTTCCTTCTTTTAGAAAAGGAAAAGACATCCCTTTCGGAATGCCTTTCCCCTATTCTCCGTGTGTTTCCTGATACTCTTCCTCATATTCCTCAAGTTCTTCCAACGCATCTTTAGAAAGTTTTCCCTCTGTTCGAAGATTCTTAAGTACCTCCAAAGGATCTCCCTCCATCAGTTTGGTAAAAATATCAAATGCTTCTTCCTCTGACAGATCTGCTGTCTGGCGGTCGATTTCTGAAACTAGAATTGCTCTGGCATGTTCCTCCTCATACCATTCAATTGGAGTTTCTTCTGTAATCTCACCTAGTTCCATCCATTCTTCATATTTTGTAGCAACTGCCATCTGCTTTCCTCCTATTGTCTTGCCCCACAACCGGAACACTCTGTATATGCCGGCACATCAACAACCCATTCTGTTTTCGTTACTTCTTTAATTTTAAAATATTCTGTGTGTCTTCCACCACCTTCTCCGGCTAATGCATGTGCTTCCATATGTCCTGATGGATCCGCTGTACAGTCTGCACCGCAAACATTGCAACACTCCCACGGCTCATAAACCTCTTCGGTTACTGTATATGTATTCTCGTGCCCTTGTTCCGGGTGATAGACCCAATTGTGAACACACTCCTGTGGTTTCTGCTCTGGCTGTGATGGTTGTTGTGGCTGTTGAGGAGGTGTTGGCTGTGATGGTTTCTGTGTTGGTTGCGATGGCTTTTGTTCTGGCTGTGATGGTTGTTGTGGGGCAGGTGCTGGACTTTGCTGTGGTTTCTGCTCCGGCTTTGACGGCTGCGAAGTAGGTGCTGACTGTTCCTGCGGTTTCTGCTCTTTTGACGACTCTGACTTCTCGGTATTCGATTTCTTTTCTTCTTTTTTCTCTACCTTCTGTCCTGAAGATGTATCTGCTTTTTTCACAGGATTCTTTCCTGTCTCTTTTTCTACTTTTTTTATTTCTGCTTTTGCACTCTTAATTTCTTGTTTTTTCGATTGATCTGTATCCTTTTTCTCTGCCTTTTGCGTGGTACTTTTTTCCTGCTTTTTTTCTGTTACAACTACTTCCGTTTCTTTGGCAGGTATACTCTCTTTTTGTAAAGAGTAAATCCCAAATCCAAGTACTCCAATCAAGCAAATACAGCCACAAGCCTGGACAATCTTATAATTTTTTTCTAATACTTCCTTCCACTTCTTCATGCGGCATTCTCCTCTCTTTTATTTCTACTTTTGGTAATTATAGTATATCATAGTGTCAATGTGCTTTTCTAGGTTACTTTGGGCTACCCCAAGCGATTAAAACCCTGTCAATTTTGTCTATCTTACAATAGTCTTCTCCTAGAAATTTGATCCATTTGCTCCATCGTATGCACGAAAAGGATCCGTTTTGCAATTGTAAAATCAATCATCTCTTTACACCCTTTCCATATTTAAATAATTTTCCCTTAAATACCATGCCTGCTCTTCTGTAATATCTCCATCCACAAAAGCAGAATTGATTGAACCATATAATTCCCCCCAAAGACAATCATAAGGATATTTGCCTTCTTTCATCGCATCTAAATCATGCTGGAGATATGGTGGTAAATTGACCTCATAATATTCTTTTCGCTCCATTGCTCCGCCTCTCATTCTTATATCTTTCCTTCCACTTCTGGTAATTATAGTATAGCATAGTGTCAATGCGTTTTCTAGGTTACTTTAGGTTACTTTGGGCTACCCTGCATTCCCTGTTTTCGTTGTATTTCTTCCACAATTAAGATTCGTTCATAAAGATTTCTGATTTTCTGCAAATAGTTCAACAGAATCAAAATGAACAATGCTGTAGAACTTATAATTATCATTACTAATAAGCCTACCGTCATTCTGATCCACTCCGTTTCATTTCCGTGAAAAGTTATAAAATAATATGCCGCCTTTCCCATCAAAATCAGAAGTTCTTTCCATACTCCCATCCAGATAGAAATAAGGAAAGAAATTGCAAACATTCCAAACCTATTTTTCTTATGTTTATATTCTGTTTTTGTCTGAATATACTCAAAGAATAGCTCATCTGAATTTAACTGTGCCAATGTTTCTGTCTCTTTCAGGTACTTCTCAAATTTTCTCTTTTTCCGTTCCTGAAACGTAAAAAACATAATACTTTCCTGAAAGTGTTTCCTCATTTTGTCATATCTCCTATTTTCCCTAAATCTCTTTTCTGAAAATACTTTTCAATTCTGTCCAAAATATGATATCCTTACTCTGGAATTACACATCCGAATATTCCATAGTACTGAAAAGAGAAAGGATTTTTGTTATGATACCAAATCATTACCCACCAATTCCACCTCCGCCAGTTGCCACTCCCATGTGTCGCTGGCATCACAATACGAACATTGTAGCTCGTTGCCCGATCTGCGGTTCCTTTACCTGCGAACAATGCTCTCTTCCTACTCCAGATGGAAGACACTTATGTCCAAACTGTTTCAAATCAGAATACGGAGTTCTGATCAGCCGTCTCAATCATGAAAAAACAACTGCAATCGTCTGTTTTTTATTGGGTGTTCTTCTTGCCGTCAGCGGTTACATGCTTTCGCTTATCCCTCTCATGGAGAAATACCACCTGACTCTTTCTGATCTTAATCCGGGAGTGATTTTCTCAGGACTTGTTGTCTATTGCAATGATTCAGTAGTACTGGCAGTTCTTTTACTCTTTCTTGGACTGCTCCCATGTATTGCAACTATTGGATTCTTCTTTGGAATCCGAAGAGTGTTCCGGTTTCTACGTCATGTACCGGTTTTTGTAATCGTATTTTCTATCATCTTCTTTGTCATTACCCTTGGACTGATCCTTCAGATTGCATATCTGATCGGCGCTTTTGTAATGGTCGGAGATTTCTTAGGAATACGCAGATTGAAAAAAACGATAAACACGATGGCAGATACACTCGCTTTCTACCGCATCTGACTATCCATTTCCTTTTATTTTGACGTTCCGGCTGTATTTCCCGGAACGTCTTTTCTAAATACTCTTGCGAAATACATGATGTTCTTTTTTTACCAAAGGCTCTGCAATCACTTCTCCAGTTTTTAAAAGCTGCTCACCAAGTTCATTCAAGTCTCCATTTGCCCGCATAGAATAATATTCCCCAGAATTTCCCGCTACAATGATGTGATCCACAACATCAATCCCCAATAGTTTCCCTCCAGCACTGATTTTTGCAGTAATCACCTTATCTTCTCTGCTTGGATGGTAATCTCCGCTTGGATGATTATGTACAAGAATGACACTGGCTGCATTAGAAAGGATTGCACTTTTAAACAGTTCCCTTCCTGTTACCAAGCATGCATCAATCGTTCCCATGCTGACTACATTCATGTTCAGCACCTGCCCTTTAGTGCTGCAGTTTAATACACACATCACTTCTCTATCATAATCCGCCAATTCTTTTGAAACAAACTTGCAGACTGCTTCCGGTGAAGTCAATGGATACTCACTATATAACTTTTTATCTGTGATCATTTTTACCCTGACAACTTCCAATTCCTTATTCTTCTCCAACGAACGTCACCTCCAGTATTTCGTTTTCCTGCAATTCTGCAATCAGTTTCCTGAATTCTTCGCTCGTATAAATTTTTTCTTCCATCTGACAATCCTCCATATCTTTTTTTATGTTCCGAATTTCGGAACAGTTTCACAGATCCTATTTTTTTAACTTTTCCGCTTCTTTGTATTCTCCACACTTTCGGAAGACCCCTTTCTCCTTCCGTAGTCCACTTTCAACTCCTTATCATCCTGATCGGTCAGATCAATCCATTCCCCTATCTGGTAATATATTTCTGATAAACGTCCATGACAGATTCCGATATACCATTTTTATAGACTTTTCTAATATCTGAGATTCCTCTCTTTTCCTGTCTTTTCAAATGCTTGATCAATGCTTTGCTGCTGTCTATATAACTACAACATTTTTCAAATTCATATTCAATGCGATACTGCATTTCTTCACCTTGCCTTTCTGTTCCGAAATTCGGAACAAGACCCTTTATCCTTTCCACGGAAGCTCCTGACCAATATCATCCGGGATTGCTTCTCCTCCTTAATTTTTCTCGTTCCGAATTTCGGAACAAAATCTAAAACTAGAGTTATGTATGATTTTTTTTGCTAATAATCTGGCAGTAAAACTGTCTATGACAAAGTGATGTACTCCATTTGCATCCTCTATATTTTCTGTGTTTTCATCAAAGGCTTCTTCAATATCTTTCAAAATCTTCCCGAATACATTTATTTTTGCATAGTAGTGGCATTCTTCTGGGTGTTTCCATTTGCCACGCGATCCCCGGCACCGGACATTGCATTCCTCCTTTTCCCTGCATTCCATACAGCAGCATTCCAATCCACATGTATTTTCTGCCCTACATCTCCCTGCCGATACCTCATGCAACGGGTTCTGAAGCACATTCTCTTCTCGCTGCACAATTTTTGCCACGCTGGAACTTTCTTCCTCTTCCGCACAGATTTTATATCGTTCCTCCGAAATAATTTCAACTTTCGCTTCCGTTACTCCACACATCTGTGCAATTCCTTTTTTCTGCTCTTCTGCATACCGCCGCAGATTTACCTGTTCCAGATCTTCTCCAGAAATTTCCATACCAGACTCAATATAACCGGCTTTTCCAATTCCGCCAAACAATTCTGAATCTTTTATTTCACAAAATAATTTCAGTGTAATCTCCATTTTTTCTCCTTTTGTTCCGAAATTCGGAACGCGTTTTCATTCCATTTTGCTGCTTAATGTAAGTCCTTTTGTGTGCCAAGATATTTCACAAGTGCTTCCAATTGCACAAGGAATTCTTGTTGCTTTCCTTCTGTCAAATTCCGAAAAGCACATAACATGCCTTTTTCTAACTTTGAAAACTTGATGGAAGTGTAAGGAGGCTTAATCTCTAATATTTCATCTGCAGACAGATTATACAATCGTGCTAAGATCGCAAAGGTATTCAGATCCGGTTCGGCAACATTATTTTCATAACCAGATAACGATTTTCGATTGATTCCTGTTAATTCCATGACATGTTTTTGCGTATAGTTTTTATTTTCCCGCGCCTTTTTCAGAGTCAGCCCGATATTTTTCATATCCCTCTCCTTTTTCTGTTCCGAAATTCGGAACGCGTTTTAAATTCCTGCACACAAACTTCGCGCTGCTTTCTGTGCATAATAAAAATCTATGGTATCCGGGGCATTGTAAAGACTCTGCAATAAATACCCCCTCATATTACGAATCTTCGTATACGTTTTTCCGACACATTCCAAAACATATTTCACATGGGATGCTGTCAGCTTGGAAAACCGGCGGCGCAGATCTTCTGTCGTATAACACACACTTCCAATCCGGTGGGTTGC
Organism: Faecalimonas umbilicata; assembly: GCF_004346095.1. Lineage (GTDB taxonomy): Bacteria > Bacillota > Clostridia > Lachnospirales > Lachnospiraceae > Faecalimonas > Faecalimonas umbilicata. Next base: position 34,154 of record NZ_SLZV01000029.1, read on the forward strand.
AGATTGCTTTGTACTGCAAATGTGTACCAGTAGCGAGATACAGTTATCCCAAAGCATTTTATTTTCCGGGTTATCATGCACCGCAGCTTGATAATCCAACTTTTTCTGAAAAAATTGTTCCAGAAACTGTTTGTCCTGCCATACAGACTCTCTCCATCCATCCCTCATGTTTTCCTGACTGGAACTAATGTTATATTCTTCTTTCTCTGTCTGATGGATAGATAGATGATTATATTTATTATTTATATAACTATTATTTATATAACTAGGGTTGCAATTTTGATACCTCCAGAGGTCGCAATTCTGATACCTCTGTTCCTGCCAACTTTGGCAGTTCTTAAATGTGTGCAAAGATCTTATAGAAACACCGTTTTCCCATGATTCCTTTTCCTCTTCCGGGTCGCAATTTTGACAGGTCTTCTGTAAAGCCTGTACTTTCTCCTGCCAAAAGTTTTCCAAAAGTTCCAGAAAACTATCCCTCTTTTCCTTCCATCTAGCACCGTCTTTTTGTTTCTTTTGAATATTCTCTTTCAGGTTGCAATTTTGGCATGTTACCTTTTCTTCCTCGCCTGCAAGGGTTTCTGCTTCTAGTTTTAACAGATCTTCTTCCGTTAATTCTTCCCGGATCATCTTTTTTATTGTAAGAAAGTTCCTTACATATAGAAGGTTTGGTTTTCCAAATCCCTGTTTCTTCTTTTCCAACAACCCGATTCCGTTTTTGGAATCCAGTTCGTCAAGAAGACGAATTGCGGAAGCTTTACTACACCGGAACTCTCGCATAATTTCTTCGATTGAATAGATCACATACACTTTTCCTTCTTCATCTTTCCAGTTATTTCGTGCAGAAAGGCTCATGCGGTTACGCAGCACACAGTATAAGATTTTTGCATCACTGGATAGATCCACAAATTCTTCCCCAAAAATAAGCTCATTTGGCATCTGCACAAACTGTATCTGTTCCATTTCTTCTCCGTAATAGTAAAGTCTTCCCATAATCTTAATCCTCTCTTTCGTCTTCTTCCTCTTCCGTCTGTTCTTGTCCTGCAAGCACTTTAAGTAATAAGTAAACGCAACCAATACCTAATATCAGTGGTACCACATTTTCCCAAAAGCCATTTCCAGTAAATAGGACATTCCAAAGTTGATATAGTAAGAACAGACTGATTGCCCCAACAAGCTGTGTCATCTTCTTTTTCGTTCCATTCCCAAGCCTTTTCATCTTACTGCCTACTTTCCAATTGTTTTTGTACTTCTTTTAACTCTTTTAAATAAATTCTGTTTGGAAGACCCCTTCCCTGACGCTTTTTTTCAATTAAACCGATTCCATTTTTGGAATCTAACTCTTCCAAAATGCGGATTGCTGTCCGCTCACTACAACGAAATTCTTTCATAATCCTTTGTACTGGATATTCAATATATTCCATTCCATCCTCATCTAGGCACTTCTTCTGTTGTTGCACTGCCCGCATACAGCAGTACAACAGTTTTGCATCACCAGACAAAATTTTAAACACCTCTGCAAAAATGAGTTCCTGAGGAAGCTCTATCCCCTCCTCTTTGTAACTATGTTCTTTCCCATGTCCTTTCATCTTCTTTTTTCTCCCTTCTGTTCCGAAATTCGGAACACTTTACATCATTAACTTTGTTCTTTTAACAGTTGCTTGATCAGATCCTCTCTCATACAGGATGCATCCCGAAAGAAATGCATTTCCGGTTGCCATAAAAAGTAATCACATGCATAACTTTCCTTTTGGAAGGATGTCCACTTGTATTCTCTTAAAATAATTGCTGTTCCTTTCCCTATTTCACAACGATAACAAGTTTCCCCTGTCAATTTATTCCTATCCCAAACTTGCCACGAACGATAATTATCCAAGAAATTATTACACTCCTCCTCTGTATCAAAGCGAATACATGGAGCTGTTTCGAAATTCGGAACTTCTTTCGCTTCTTCCCTCGTTTTTTTATACCGCTTAATCTCCTTATGATTTGTGATCCCCTTCTCCAATAATTCTTCCTGCTCCTCTTCCGGCAAGGTTGCCATTTCCACCGCAGCACTTTTTTTCAGATTGCCAGACTGGAATGCCTGCATGCCTTTTTCCCCTAGATTGTTTGCGATGGTGCGGTACTCCCCAATCGTACTTTTTGACATCTGCAGCTGTGCTGCTAACTTGTCTGCAAGTCTCCCGGACGGAAGATTTGGAAATTCTTCCGGATAGGTTCGGAGCAGATGGCTCATACCTTCCAGCTCGCACATGATTTCGTATTCTGTTTTTTTTGCATATCCATTGGAGGAATAACAACTGAACTGCGCGCGGATATCGGAAAATTCTTTTACAATGCAGGGTAGCATCGCATACTGTTCAAGTCCTCTTTCTTCTACCAGAATCCGGCACGCATTTTTCCGGTGATGTCCGGCAATGATCTCATATTCATCTGTATTTATTTTTCTTACCAGAAGATCCTGCAGAACTTCTCCATCTGCTTCAATCAGATCTGCCAGTGCCTCCTCTTTCTGCCGGACAGACTCTTTTAAAGCTTCCTTTTCTTCCGCAGTTTTTCCGTAACGGTACTGTGCCGGATTGTCTGTTAGCTTTGTGTAATGTATCCATCTAGTGACTCTGCGCGGATGCAGTTCCGCTTTTTTGGGCTCCTCCTTAAAAATATTGCTTATCTTTGCCATGTCTGTCCTCCCTGTAATTCTGTTGCAAGATCCATAAAATCCATTGCTACCTGGCTATGGGAACGATGTTTCATAACCGGTTTATAATGTTCGAGTGCATTTTCCACCACAGCACCTTTGCTAATGCAGGTTTCCATAATATCCCAACAGTGTTTTTCTACCATATCAAGGTATGTATTTCTCTGTGTCCGTTTATTCTCTACCTTATTTGCAAAGATTTTCCACTGGATCTCCGGATAATCTTCCAAAAGATCATGATATTTTTCCTCCACAAGTAATAAATTATCGCGGCAAAATTTATCCAAACACACCGGTGTCAGCAGCACATCGGCGGCAGCTAACGCACTTGTTGTAATCTGTTCGATTGCGGGTCTGGTATCAATAATACAGATGTCATACTTTTCCTTTACCAAACTTAATGCCTTCGATAAATTTTCTATATTAGTAGCATCTCTCTCCAGCAAACCTGTATTTCCTTTAATAATGTCAATTCCTCTGTATCTTGTGCGGTAAATGGCACTTTTTACAGTATGTGGATGTTGAAGCACTGTTTTAATATTGTGTCCGTTTCCATTTACTTTTGCAAAAAATGGTGTCAGATTGGTCTGTGGATCCATATCCACCAAAAGCACATGTTGACCTAGCCTGGACATACTGTAAGCAAGATTTACGGCTGTTGTTGTTTTTCCTACGCCACCTTTTAAATTTCCAATCACATAACATTTCATATCTTTTTCCCTTTTGTTCCGAAATTCGGAACACCCTTTCTTTTATTTTCTTGTTCCGAAATTCGGAACATCTTATTTGCATCCTATTTTTTTATTGTGTCTTCTTCTCCATCCAAGAACTCAGATAGATTCATTTGTTCATACGGCTGTGTCTCTCTTTCTTCTCTCTGTCTCTCCTCTTCCTCTGCGTAGCAGAAGAGTCTGGATGTGGGTAATTCGCTGTTGCAGACATCCTGAATCCTTTTTATTGCACTGCTCCGGTTTTTCTCAAAAGTCCGATGGCTTACTTTGCTGCTTTTCTCCACCGCTTTGTAAGGCATATTTTCCACATACAATGCATGCAAAATATCATATTCTTCTTTTGGTAGTCCCTGAAAACACAGCCAGATTCGATGAATCATCTCTCTTTGCTCTGCTACTTTTTGCATTGCTACGATTAGTTCTTCTTTAAATTCTTTTTGCTGTTTTTGGAATGCCAAGTATAGATCACCCAAGTCTTTTTTTGTCCTGCTTCCCATTCCTTGCGAATCATAGTGTATTTTAGGAAATGCAAAGCTTTGTAGACTTTCTTTTTCGCATAAATAACTTTTTTGATAACTTGCATATCGGTTATCACAATATCGCAATGCTCCTTCGTAGTCTTTTAACACCGTTTTAATTAGTGCTTCACTTGCCTTTCTTGCTTCCATTCTTTCTTCACACTATCCTTATCAGAAATCACTCATATTTTTTAACTCCATTTCTTTTGTTTCGTTCTCCCCTGTGCAAGATCTGCTGAATAAGGTGTAGGATTTTCCATCCGTTTAATATAGCCTCCTCGTTTCAACTCTTTGTAAATTGTCTGTGGAGATACACCTATTCTCTCAGCAATCCTATTTACCGGATAATCCTCTCTGCACATCTGCTCAATAATCTTTCTCTCTTTGTATTCAATTTTAATCATTACGACTCCTCACTTTCCTTTTTTTATAATCGATAGAAAAAATTTCTAACTGCATCATGATGGTCATCTTTCCATCCATCACGAATTAAGATTTTTTTCCCATCTATTCCATATACTTCTAATTTCATATATTGCTCACCGGAATCATAAGAAAAGATAATCTTCTTCACTTTCTCTTCTGACTCATATTCCTGTTGGATAACCGTTTCAATTTCCTGTTTCTTGGATAATCGACCATTTCTTACAAACTCACCATTGCGATTTACTCTTAATCCTTGTCCTGGCTTGTACTCTTCATACTTATGCGGGGGGATCTTTAATTCGCATAAAGCTCTGTCACAGTAATACTCCATGTCTGAGAAATCATATAATATCATACTCATAACCTTTTCCTCCTTTTTGTGCAAACTGCATAAAAAAAGCAACCTGAACTTTTATTAGTTCAAGTTGCAATCGTAACCCGCC
>NZ_SLZV01000030.1 GCF_004346095.1 Faecalimonas umbilicata
CCATGTATTAGAACCGTTCCGTCTGTCGGATTATCCAATCCTCCTAGCATATTTAATAATGTTGTTTTTCCACAGCCCGACGGTCCAACAACAGCTATGAACTCGCCTTCTTCAACCGAAAGATTGACCTGATCCAATGCCTTTACACAAACCTCTCCGGTACGATAATATTTTTTCAAGTCTGATGTTTTTACCAATTCCATATTTCTCACCTCTCCTTGTTTTAATTCATCATACCCCCTAATTCTTACCGAATTATTACCTAAACCAAGAAAATTAAAAAGGGAACATTTCACTCATAATAGAGAAAATGTCCCCTTCATTTTACTGATAAAATTCAGAAATCACTTTAATTGAATTTTACCAATGAGGTGTAATATGTGTATTACAATGATCTGGAGCAATCAGACAGTCCTTAGTGCAATCGTCTGGATCGCAATACTGTACTTCTACATCAAAGTTTTCATTCTGTATTTTCTTTTCCAGTTCTCTCATCTTTTGTTCTCCCTTCACATATATTCAGCCTTTCAAATTGATTTTACATCAAAGTTGAAATATGCGAATTGCAATGATTTTCTGAAACCATACAATCATATTTGCAATCATCTGGATTACAATACTGTACTTCTACATCAAAGTTTTCGTTCTGCATTTTCTTTTCCAGTTCTTTCATTGTCCCGTCCTCCTTTCCCTGATATTTTATGATTTTAAAATGTGACGTCACCACAAATCATCTTATTTAATAAATACCTACTTCCTTACCAAATTTATAAATGTACTTACTTACTGTCTTTATTGCATTTTGGACTGACTGATTTCCGGCTGAGTCATAGGTATCTTTATTCTGTGCCATTCCAGCCAGTGCTTTTGCGTCTTTTGCAGCGCTATAAAGCATATCGCCTACTGCTGTATTCTCAGCACTACTATAAACATCTGCGCCAAAACTGTTCCCTGCTATGGTATATTCGGTACGGTGTTTGTCCACATACTTTTCAAAATCTGAATGATTACTGTTTACTGCTGTCAGGTTAGACGCATGGTGTGGCTCATTCAAATCCGATACATAATGTGTTCCTTTTCCTATGTATTCCATTGCCTTATCTGTATATCCATCTTTATATGCTGCAACTGCACTTTGATAATAGGTTTCTGCTCTGGTTCGTGCTGTAGGATTTTTCTGTCCCATCCAGTTTTTTCCGGTATCCGGATCATAGAAATGTCCTGCAAACGTTCCATAATCGGTTTCATTTCCTAATACATCTGGCCAGTCCGTATATTCACATATCATAGCAGCTTTTGTATTTAAGATACTGGAACCTTTATCATTATTTAAAATCTTCAAGGCATTCGATACGATATACTGATGTGTATGATCCACCCCGCCACTGCTAAACCGTTCATCAGGATTTTCTACATGCTCAATCGGTGCGCCTGGTCCATAAATTTCATCTGAACCATTGGAAATATCAAGAACCTGTTGCGGTAAGTCCTGAGTTTCTGCCGCCGATACCGACCATGCCGGTGCTGCGGAAACACCTACCAAAACCATTGCCAAAAGTACCCCTAGTTTTTTACACCTCATATCTAGTACCTCCTCTTTTTTCTTATCAGTATATCCGCCAATTCTTACCAAATTATTATAATTAGTGCATTTAAAAAAATATTTTATCTGAAAAAAATCATTATTTACTTTTGCATTTTTTACAATTATAATACATCTTGAAAACCGTAAACGCTCTTTATGGTATAGAAAAACTTAGAAATTTAGAACAGAAGGAGTGAGAAACTATGCACCGTATCTTAATTATTGAAGATGATTTCTCCTTAAATAATACCCTGGCTTATAACTTGCGGACAGCCGGTTATACCGTTGACTCTGCATATAATGCAAAAGAAACCTTTGAATATTTAAAACAGTATCATTACATTCTTCTGATTTTGGATATTAACCTTCCTGACGGAAATGGATTTGAATTGTATTCAGAGTTGAAAGAAAAATCAAATGCCAGTATTATCTTTTTAACCGCAAATGATTTAGAAAATGACATAGTGAAAGGATTTGACCTGGGTGCTGATGACTATATTACAAAACCTTTTTCACCTGTCGTCTTACAAAAGAAAATAGCTGTTTTAACAAAATATATCACTGAAAAGCAAAAGGAAACTGTATATGAAGACGGTAATCTCTGCATCAATTTCTCGCAAATGACTGCGACGCTGGACAAAGTTCCCCTGGAATTATCCCCTTTGGAGTACCGTATTCTGCAATATTTTATTATGAATAAAAAGCATATTTTAAAACGGGATCAGCTTCTTGAGCATCTCTGGGATTTCTCCGAAAACTTTGTAGGTGATACTTCCCTAAATACTGCTATTAGCAGACTCCGAAAGAAAATCGAAGCCAACGGGCATCGTTATATAAAAACAATCTATGGAACCGGATATATGTGGATAGGTGATTGATATGAAAAAAACATTTTCTTTAAAAAAAGTATATATTATAGTTTCCCTGCTATTTCTATTGATATTTTCAGGGACCTGTATCATATTGCGTACACTTACGTCAGACCCTAAAGTATTTTTGCTTTTTACCATTTTCACTTTCCTTCTGCTTATCTGTGTATTTATTCTCTTTTGTACGATTTTCCACAAGCTCACCTTGTTTACTCGTGAACTTCATAAAACATTGGACAGTATGATTGAAGGAACCTATTTTTCCCCTGATGAAAAGTATGATGAAACTTTACTATCACAGATTAACCATCATTTAGGAAGACTGTACAGTATATTGGAAAATACCAAAAATTCTGTAAATGCCGAAAAGGTACAGCTCCAGCAGCTAATTTCTGATATTTCGCATCAGTTAAAAACCCCCATGACCACGCTGCGCCTGACAGAATCCGCTATGGAAAAAGCCATTACAAAACCGCAGGAACTACAGACCTTATTTCACACCAATACCGCACATCTGAACAAACTGGAATTTTTAATCTCTTCCCTTGTAAAAATATCCCGTTTGGAAACAGGTGTGATAAAACTATCCCCAAGTTATCAAACGATTGGTGACACCGTTCTCATGGCGCTGGAAAATATCGTCTTAGCAGCTGATCAGAAGAACATTCAAATAACCTTTAATTATTCAGAAGACTTTAAAGCGTATCATGATCCCAAATGGACATCCGAAGCGCTGTATAATATCTTGGATAATGCTGTAAAATACACGAATGAAAACGGACATATTTCCATAGAACTTTTTACCCTGGAAAACTATACCAAAATAGTAATCACTGATTCTGGTATCGGCATCAAAGAGTCGGAAATCCCTAAACTTTTCCAACGCTTCTACCGCTCTCCTTCTGTCAAAAACTTTCCAGGAGTTGGTGTAGGGCTGCATCTGGCACAAGATATTATCAGCCGACAATATGGTTTTATCCATGTGCTTTCTACTCTTCATGTAGGCAGTACCTTTGAAGTTTGGCTTATCAACTCAGATACTCCTAAATAAAGAAAAATGCCGCTACAGGTTTAGTATCACCCGTAACGGCATTTTTCTGTCTAATTTATAAATTTAGCAACATAATAATTTATTCTTTCCTTCTGCTCAAAATGCAGATAATGTCCCCCCTTTAACATTACCAATCTGTTTTCCTGATTATCACCTAACACACTTCTATGCAACTTCTGCCATCCTGGAAAAATTTCACAATTATCTTCTGAAACAAAATTTAGCACTGGAACTTCTTCTGGAAATTTCATATCTCGTACTATCTCCAGATTTTTTTCTACCTGCTTTAATTCATTCATTACAGTCTTATTATAAGAGGTGTCAAGGGAAAGTATCCGAAAAACTTCTAAGTCTTCCTGTGAATAAGAATAATTCTGGTCTGCATAGATAGCCTTTTCCGGATTTCCAATTGAAAATATCCGGCTAATTCCTAACACATTTTTTGTTTTACTTAAATAGGCCATCAGAAGATTTAATTTTGTTGTATCAAAGGGTTCATTTTCATTTTGCTTTGGTACAGAAGAATCTATCCCTATAAAACCACGAACTTCCTCTGGATAAGTATTAGCATAATACAGGGAATACAATCCGCTAATAGAATGAGCCATCAGATAATATCGGTAAACTCCAATCTCCTCTAAACAGGCATGTAATTCCTCTACGATATTCTCTATGCTTCTCTCTGTATCTGCGGGATCAGACAGTCCATAGCCAAAAGGCTCCACTGTAATCACTTTATATGTCTTTCCTAATTCCTCAGCTAAGGGTCTAAACTCTAATACCGGAGAAGGAGATCCCAGTCCTGGGAGTAACACAATAGCGGGGGATTCTTCTGCTTGCAAACCAGCAATTTCCACAGTCATCTTTTTCCCATTGACTTTAACTGCATTGCCATAAGCTGCTTGTACCTTTGGTATTTCTCTCTTTTTACAAAAATAATTCCATGTGATCCCCATGCAGCATAGAATCAGAATTACAATAGCCAACCACTTTATTATTTTAAATATTTTCCTTCTCATAATTTTAGAAACAAATTTCACCTCCCGTTACTTTCACTGTTTTAGATCCACTATTGGTTACATAGAATCTATAGTATCCACTAGACGGTATTGTAAATGATATTTTATGGGAAATTCCTGAACCGCTATACTTTTGGGTTCTACTTCCATTCTGATTGATATACCCCATCTTTACAGAGGAAGATACATTCAAGTTTACCCGAAAAGTAACAGTAGTACCTCCACTCACATAAAACATAGAACCATTGGAGTCATAAAAAGATACCGTTTTCCCATTTTCAATACTAATTTGCTGTAGTCCCATTCTATCCTCTATCTGATCTTTATATAAATCTTCTCTACAAATACTATAAGTTGTTATATTTCTTACATTATCGGCTGCTGAAACTGGCATAGCAACCAGGCAAATAAGCCCTAATATTCCAAAAAATATTCTTGTTTTTTTCATCTTTCACTTTCCCCTTTCTACAGTCAATATTCCTTGCGAAATCGTTACTCTGTCACTAGATACATTTTTTAAATATACACCATATTGTCCTGATTTAGGAATATCCAGGATTATCTTATTTTCTGTTTCTGATATAACCTTCTCATCTATCACCTCTCCATTAAAAATATATCCAATCTCTAATGTTCTTGCTTCACCTCTCTCATCACTATCAGACTGTATGAAATCTAATATAAAAATATCCCCTGTTTTCATATCCCAAGTATCTCCATCAAAATCTGTAAGGACAATCATGGTTCCGTTATCCAAATAACACTCTGGCACTGATCCGTTACGCTCTGTTTTTAATTCCATAATATATTTTGCAATAGGAATTCCATCCTTATATAAATTTTCTGGTAAAATGATGTCCGTTTCCACTTCCATTTGTATAGCTCCGCTGTTTTCCTTTTCATATAAAGCAAGTCCGTTCTGATTTTCTAAAACCACTTCCTCATTATTTTTGATTTCACCTGCAGATTTTAAAACTTCATGTGCCCCAACAGTGATTCCTCCAATTCCCATTGCCGCTGCCAAAACAGCTATATATCTCCTGCGATTTCTTTTGGCTTTGGTGTGACCTATCTCAAGAAAAACAATTTCTTTTATTCGCTTCTCATTTTCAATATTTTTATGTTGCATTTCATTTTCAAATAGCTCACAGGAATTATCAAACATTTCACTTATTTTAAACTTCACTGGCATCATATCCCTCCTCCAGAAGAATCCTTTTCAGAGTTTCTCTTCCTCTCCGCAGACGGGTCTTTACTGTTTGAGGATTCATTTTTAATGTTTCTGCAATCTCTTCTATTTTTTTATACCGATAATAATACATAATAAAAATTTTTCTATCCGTCTCTCTTAATTTCTCCAATGTTCTTCCAATGATCAACTGTTGCTCTTTCTGTAAAATCAAGTGCTCTACATCACCATCAATCAAAAGAATATCATCATTAAGTTCCAGAATTTCTCCACGATAAGCTCTTAACCAATCTTTCGCCTTATTTCTTGCAATCATTCCCAGATACGATTTGACACTGCTGTACTTTTTATAATTAATCCTTTCTGCTGTCAGCCATAGAGAAATAAAAGTATCTGCAACCACCTCCTCTATATCTTCCTTGGTACCTTTTTTATGCAGTAATTCCCAGACGATACATGTGATATAGGAACTATATAAATCAATGATTTTTCCCAATGCCCACTCATCTTTCCTCTTCAGTTTTCTCATTAAAATAATTTCATCCATTGTCCAAATCCCATCTGTCTGTTTTTTATCAATACGGAAAGGATTGGAGTTTGGTTTCGTTCTATTTCAAAATATTGAATAAAAAAAAGAATATCGCTTTTGCAACATTCTTTTCTTATTCTCTATATCACCGATTATAAGTGTCCTACTATTCTTTTATAATATAATTAAATGTCTTTAATTTCATTTACTACGTTTTTCCATCAAAACATAAAAATAAGATTGTAATTTCCCACTTTGACTATTTTAATTTGTATTTTTTTCAAAAAACAGCATAATTTTTACTATGAATTGTTTTTCCTCATTTATGCACTTTAGTGTACCATTATATTTTTCAACTGCATCTTTTACACTCGGAAGTCCCCAACCATGAAATTCTCTATTTTTCTTTGTTGTTGAAGGAAAATGTGCAAATGACTCTTTATTTTCTTCACACGCATTAGAAACCTTTATAAGTAAAAAGTGATTAATCCGGCGTATAGTCAACGAAATATTTCCAGGTATTTTCAATTTTTCAGAAGCTTCAATCGCATTATCCAATAAGTTTGCCAATATTGTGCACATATCATGTGGTTTAATATTGGTATTCTGCGGGAATTCCACATTCACATTACAGGTAATTCCTTTTTCCTTCATTTTTCCCAATTTACTATTAATCACTACGTCAACAACGTCTATTCCTGTCCAAGTAGTTTTCGATAATTGCATTATTGGGCGACTTATTTCTGTAATATAATTCTTTGCCTCCAACGTTTTTTCTTCATCTAAAAGCTGATATAATACATTCAAATGGTTATTTAAATCATGGTATAGCTTTGCATTACCTGTATAAATTTCATTAATAGTTTTATAATTTTCTTCGAGCAGTTCATTTCGCATTTCTGCAAAATCTAATTTCATTTTTTCTTCTTTGCTTTCTATTACAAAATAGACTGTAAAAAAAAGTAATGACCAAAGAGCTATAAATACAAACCACACACCTGTCATTGTATAATTAAATGTCTTAAATGTTTGATTAACTAAGTATACAAATCCCAAAAATCCCGCACAGGATATAATTAAAATTGTATATACATAGTTCTTCTTCAATGAAAAAGAATATAAATATTTCTTTATCATAAAATACAGCAGTATCCATAAAAACTTTATAACACAAATCATTACTACACGTAAAATTCCTCTTGTAGAAACTAGCGCAGTAAATGTATCATAACCACCATAAAAATTCGATACAAGAGTAAAAATCAAAAAGTCGAAACAGCTTAAACATAATACATAAAAACTTGCGATTGAAAATAGTTCTATATACTTTCTCCTGTAGATAATTTTAGCGGTAATACTCATATATAATACAAATAATATAATCGTAAAATAAGAAAATATTGATACATGATTGCAAATTTGTATTAATACAGTTCCTATTATTGCTAATTCTCTATCTAATATAAAGTTTTGCTTTCCTCGTTGCTTATATAACAAAATACTATATATTTTATATAATACAAATACTTCAACAAAACTTGCTAAAATTTCAATTCCATTATATACAATATTCATATCTGTTCACTCCAGAAGTCACTTAACTTCGTTTTTATTTGTTCCAGTTTTGCCTGGCTTGCTGGCAAACGAATTCCATTCTTCAGTTCTACAATTCCATCTTTTATTCCCATAATATGGGCTAGATTAACAATATCCCCACGATCAACATATACAAAATCATCAGATCGAAATTCTTTAAACACCTGTGTAAGACTCTTTCTTACCTTGGTCACTGAATTATCTAATAATGTTATTACAGAATTTTTTCCTTCTCTTTGAATATACAAAATCTTATGATAAGGTATTTTTTCTACTCTAGTTGGTGTTTCTATTGCATAAAATTCATCTGTCTGTATCTTTATCATATTGATAGCATCCTTCAACGCCTGTGGTAACCTAGAGCCTATTGAGTTTTTGGGTATATATCTAAAGATTGACAATTCAAATGCATCTACGGCATATTTTAAATGTGATGTAATAAATATGATTAACACTTCCGGTAAATACCTTTTAACATATGCAGCTAAATTCATACCGTCTATATTAGGCATTTCAATATCACTAAGGATTAGATCATAATATTTCCCTTCCTGAATATCATATTGTAAATTCTCACTCTGAGTATAAACCGTTATGTCTGCAAATTCGTTACTCTTTTTTAAAAATTCCATTACTTTTTTCTTTAATATTTCTACTGTTTTTTCGTTATCATCACATATAGCAATGTAAATCATGATACGCCTCCTTATGAGCAATCACTTTATTATAGCAGATTCTAGTGATTTGTTAAATCATAAATGTATAAAAAATTCCTCTCCTTAAATCATGGAAAAACATTTCTTTTTCATTTATTACCAATTCATACATGTCTTTTGTTACTGCGCATTTATAATAATAAATCCCTGTTTCATGTTGCTTTACTTTTGTTATAATATCTGCTACTACCTCATCTATTTTCATTTCTTGATGCGGAGATGCTGGCCACTTTTTTATCATAGATCGTACCTGAGTTTTATTCAATTTTACCTTTTTTGCAAAGTAAAATTTTTGGGGGAATTTTAACTCTCTTGTAGTTCCTAACTCTTTTAAAACAAGGTCAAAAACATCTTTCCCTTCTTCATACGGAAATCCCATTTCTAAATAAGCCTGTATATGCAAAATTGAAGTTTCTAAATACTTAATATTTTCTGTGTTTTGATAGTATTGATACAACTGAAAAACAGCATCAATAAATGTATCTTTTACGGATATATCTTTATATTGTACACTTCCTGCTGCTAATTTAATTGCTTCAATATATACTCCATTCTCTCTTATCTGCATTTCTATTCCTCCCTATATACTTCATTTAGCATAAAAGATGCCGGAATATCAACACTCTGGCATCTTTTATTTATATACATGTATTAACTTTACCTTATTTCAGACATTCCGGTAATTTAGGCTGATATGAAAGACAAACAGATGCACAATTTGCTCCCCATATTGCACAAGCTTCTATACACATAGCAAGAAATTTCATAGTCCTATAACTCCTTTCTTTGTATACAATAAAAATTTAGGTTTATCAGTAATCAGCATAAATACTGCTACCAAACAAATACTTAATACCATCATACCCATGATCTCTTTATCTACTACTGATAAAAATAATGCAGCAAAGACATTTATGTTCAAAATATTCCTAGCCATAATCTTACACCGACTTTTTTTATTTTCACCAATAGGCTGATTTTCATTAACCACCGGTGCATGGATAGCAATATAGTAACTACTTAATACCAGCAAAATCAACCATATTTCTAATGGAAGCTTTGTATAAATTATATTGTTAAAAAGTAATAAAAATAAATACGAAATGTTACTAATCAAAAAGCATCTAAAATATGTAACTGCATGATATCCACCCGTAAATACTCTCAATGGTGCAAACACCAATAGGAATATTACACCTAATTTAAATTCGTGTAATAAACCTGACACAATCAATATTGAACTTATTCCAATCATTGTTGACAAAATAATTTCTATGCCATAAGTATAAACAGCTTCTTTTCTCCTTTCCGAGCCATCTGCTATTCTTTTTGCAAGTTTACTGGACACTTTATTTAACACCTTTAATCCCTCCCTATGTCATGAATTATAGCAAAACCTTTTGCTTTTTTCTTATTATGTCCATAAATTCAGGGATTTTTGTCCACGAATTCTTTTTCGTCTTCTCCAGCGCATAACAAAAGGCACTAATCAGTGCCTTTTTCTGTATCATTCTTATATTTTTTTAAATCCTCTACCTTATCTAATCTTTCCCATGGTAAATCTAAATCTAATCTTCCAAAATGTCCATATGCTGACACCTGCTTATATATAGGCTGTCTTAAATCAAGCATTTTTATAATACCAGTAGGACTCAAGTCAAAATTATCTCTTATAATATGAATTAACATATCCTCTGGCAATTCACCTGTTCCAAATGTATTAATTCCTATTGAGATTGGTTTTGCTACACCAATTGCATATGAAAGTTGAATTTCACATTTATGTGCCAAATCTGCCGCTACAATATTTTTAGCAATATAACGAGCTGCATATGCTGCTGACCTATCTACTTTTGTACAATCCTTTCCAGAAAAAGCTCCTCCTCCATGATGAGCATATCCTCCATATGTGTCCACAATAATTTTCCGCCCTGTTAAACCACTATCACCATGCGGTCCACCAATTACAAAACGTCCCGTAGGATTTACGTAAAATTTGGTTTCAGAATCTACCATTCTCTGAGGTAAAACACAATCGAAGACATAATGTTTAATGTCTTTTTGTATCTGTTCCTGAGATATTTCAGGATCGTGCTGTGTAGACAAAACCACCGCTTCTAATCGTACAGGTTTCCCTTGCTCATTATACTCTACTGTAACCTGCGTTTTCCCATCTGGTCTAAGATAAGCAAGAGTTCCATTTTTGCGGACTTTCGCAAGCTGTCTAGCTAATTTATGAGCCAACGAAATAGCATACGGCATAAATTCATCTGTTTCATTCGTTGCATAACCGAACATCATCCCCTGATCACCGGCACCTAGCATACTTTTTGCATTTTCGCACTCATTCTGCTCTTTTACTTCTAATGCTTCATTTACCCCCTGTGCAATATCCTTAGACTGCTCATCAATACATGTAATAACTCCACAGGTATCAGCATCAAATCCATATTTTCCCCTTGTGTATCCAATGTTACGAAGGGTTTCTCTAACAATCTGAGGAATATCAATATATGCTTGCGTTGTTATCTCCCCCATAACTAATACTAATCCTGTAGTTATACTGGTTTCGCAGGCAACACGACTCATTGGATCTTTTTCAATCAGTGCATCTAATATCGCATCGGAAATTGCATCACAAATTTTATCTGGATGTCCCTCGGTAACTGATTCTGATGTAAATAATATCTTTTCCATATTTTTCTCCTCCCTATTGTGATAACCATGAAAAAATCCCTAAAACGCCAAACATAATTATACCTCTAATAGCATCTTCTAATGTGGTAGCTACTTTGTCTTTTTTTATATTTGTTTTATTGAATAATGTAACAACTGCATAATATCCATCACTTTTTACTATTGGAATGAAATTCACCAGCACATTAGAAATCACCAAATAACAATACGGTAGCTGTTTTGGAAAAAATAATAGTACAAGCAATACATAAATACAATTCATAAAATTTCCAGCCAGATAAATTGCAATCCTTTTGTATTTAGAAACCATATAGCTATATGAAGTATCTACATAAAATGCAGGCCAAATAAACATAAATTTAAACCCTATTTTGACTCGACTTTTAGGATAAAATATTTTCAAAAATAATACATGTCCAAGTTCATGAATAAATATATTTATTATTAAAACTAAAGTTGCTGGAAGAAAATTTACATCTATAATAGAATACGTTGTAGTTCTAAAATATAAATATAATGTCAGAAGAATCATGAAAATCATTCCCATCATATATAGTATATTATCTTTATCATTTCTTACGAACTCCAGTTTTTCCTTTCCGAACAGTGAATCAAATGTTGCATTATCCAATTTAAAGAAATTATTATTTTTTTCTACAATCGTAAAATCTCTTTTACTGTCCTGAGCTATGGTATATTCTTCATGTTTAAATATTTTCAAAATATCCTTCTTCCTTCAGCAATCTTAAAAACCAATCATCTTTAAATAAAAATCCACATAACTCACACGGAGAAGTCAAACTCTGCGGATATTCTATATTCTTTTTCTTTAATAATTCCAAAAATGGTGTAAAACCTTCTGTATAGATTTTATGTAAAACCTTATTATAATCTATAGACTGAATGATTGCACTCAAGCTCTCTTCATGTAAATTTCCCATTAATAAAAGCGTATTTTCTACGACTTGTGAGCAACATGGATATACTTCTAACTTTGCATTAATCAATAATGTTCGATCTAAAAGTCCAATACAGCGCGCTTCATGTTTCTTCAAATCAATAACTTTTATAAACTGGGAATCAGAAAATATCTCTGCTGATCCGGTATTAATAACTGGTTGATATGCATAATTTGTCTTAAAGGCATGTTCCCCCATCTCATTGATAATATCACCTGGCTGAATACCATCTTTTAAGAAGCAACCAACAATTTCCGTACTTACCTCTAAATCATTTGCAATATCTACAATATTTAAGATATTCTGCAAATCAATAAATTCCTTATGAAATTGATCATAACTAAAGGAAATCATTTTTATCTTAGATTTATTTCTTTCAATAAAATTTCTTGCCTTATTGATGTCCTTTCCCCAGAATCCATTAGTTTTAATTGTAATTCCAACTTTTCTACCATAATCAAAATTAATTATATGCTCTACCAAATCAGGATATAGCATAGGTTCACCGCCAGTCACACCAATGAGATCTATAGACGGACATTCCTTAATATTTTTTAGAATCAAATCTAATTCCTCTATTGTAAGAGTTTTACCTCTTACAAGCCCTCTTGAGTCACAACACATTTTACATCTTGCATTACAATTTTCAGTTAATAAAATTCCACATCCTTTAAATTCCATTTTTTTCCCATCTCCTTCTAAAAATAAAAATTATACATAATACAGTAGCAAATAATGCTATTGAATATAAAATATTTTCTTGAATCATCAAATAATCGCTATTTCGTGTATTAAAGTACTGGTTAAACTTTATGAAAACAGGATTTGAAGCGTCATACCTAACCAAAAAGCTCAATTTGGGGTTAGCAATCGAAGCCACCATTGAAAATAACCAAAAAGCAAAATTTACTACATAGGCTCCAATAACACTTTTAAACAAAAATCCCCACATACTTGCCAATAATATTTCATAAATAATTGCACTTTCGAAGTAGAACAAAGTTGCCAAAGTATAAGAGAAATCCTGATACACAATACTTATACCTATAACTCCACCAAAAACAATAATACTCATCCATGCTAATATCACCGCAATTTTTGTCAAAAAATAGCGAAGCCAATTGTATCCCATAAGTTTATAAAATAGGATATTTTTATTTTTGTAATCTGATACAAAAGACTGAATAATCAATACTGGAAAAATAAGCATTCCAAACTGTGTGATTACCGTATAAATGCTAACGTATAGCTCACTAATTGTCGGATTGGAAATTTTATCCAGACTTACAAGTAGTACATATCCTAGAACAAAACAGATTGCTACAGTAAGTAAATAAAATAAAAAAAAGTGATTTTTTATATTTTTTCTTATTTCCATATTATTCCCCCCTTATATACATAGCTACAATCTCGTCTTTAGAAGCAATTTCTGTAATTTCCAGATTGTTAATATAATAGTATTTCCCTTCCATATATTCTAAATCAGATAAATTATGTGTAATATTGATAATAACCGCTTCATGAGTTTTCTTATATTCCATAAGGAATTCATACAAATCTATAGAACTATTTTTATCCAAAGCATTTGTAAATTCATCTAATATAATCACTTTAGGGTCTGCTGATAAAAACGCCAATAATTTTATTTTTTGCTTCTGACCATCACTCATCTTCTTGATTTGCAAGTTTTTAGATACTTTATTTAATTTTAACAGGTCATATAAACCCATAATTTTCTGTGCTTCAAATTTCTTTTTTAATAATTTTATCACATCATCAAGAGTAAACTCTGCCGGAATATTACTACTGCTTCCAATAAGAATTGCCTCCTGATTTTCTTCAATTTTTCCCTCAAATTCTAACATTCCTACACATGTTTTAGCAAAACTTGATTTTCCAGCGCCATTGCTTCCTAAAATATGGTTTATATATTTCTTATCAAATGAAATGTTTACATTTTCAAGTAGCTTTTTTTTCCCTACTTTCAAACTATAATTAATCAGTTTCATTGCAGTCTCCTTTCCAAATAGGTGTTTATAAAATATATGAAGCATTCTATAAACACCTATTTCTCATAAAATATGATAAGTCTACAAATCTCTCGTCTTTTTATATTTAGTGCCCTTTACTACCAACGACAGCTTTAAGGGTAGCGACAATGAAGTACCACATGCTGTTAATATTTTCCAGTTTTAAGGCCTCCATTTTCTGATCCATAACCTCTTTTTTTGTTTCGTTATTTTCTTTAAATTCATTAATTTTCATCTCTAATTCCTCCATTTTAAATCAATTTTTTTATTAGTGTCCCTTACTACCAACAACTGCCTTAAGAGTTGCAACAATGAAATACCACATACTATTGATATTTTCCAGCTTTAAGGCTTCCATCTTTTTCTCCATAACTTCCTTTTTATTTTCATTGTTTTCTTTAAAATCGTTAATTTTCATTTTTATACCCAACCTTTCTTCTTTTCACTAACTATTTTTTACATTTTACAGTGTTTTCAAAATTTCTATTCCCTTTTGCTTAATATATTTTTGTGGGACTTCTTGTTTTCTCTGAAACCATTGATGTATTTCTTACTTCCCTGTGTTTATTCCTAATCCATATGTATTAGATGTTTTGTAGTATAGCACTCAATACAAATAATAGTTATTTTTGTCCACCAAATATTATTTTTATGACCACAAAAAATGCCGCTAAAGATTTCATCTTTCTGTTTATCTTCAATCTTCTTCCTAAGTTCTTTTGCTTTCAAACGCAGTTCTTTTAATTCTGCCTCTGTTGTTTTAATCTCCTGTTCTGTCTTCATAAGCATTTCTTCAAGAGAAAGATTTTCTACTTTTTTCCGTCTTGGCATACTGTTTCCTCCCATGCTGATATTTTCTTCATTCTACCATTATTGTTCCAAAAATACCAGTCTTTTTATGAATCGCTCCTATCTCCCTCTTCGCTGCTGTTTCTGGCTTTTGGCATATTCCATCTTTTTATTGTATTCGTCCATGATTGCACTTTCCAGATCTGCCTTAAATTCTGCATTGACTGCATGGGCAATGTCCTCCCTCTCTCCTTTTGCAGAATTTTTCTGAGGCATACCTACAAAAGTTTTTCCGTTCCATGCCTGGATCACATGAAGCTGCTGAATTGCCAATACGTCCTGCAGACGAATGGCTACATCTGCCTTAAATGTATCGCTTCCCTGTACCGGATTTACGCTCAGATTGTAATACAGCTCTTCCTCTCCCCAACTGCCCTTACAGTCTGTTTTCGTTTCTGTCATATTCTCATAGGCTTCCCTTACGGTATCCAACACTTCCTTTTGAAATTCCTTATCCGTAAACCGGAAAAAAGGAACATACTCCCCTGTTTCATAATCTCTGTAACGGGGCATATCGAGATACAGATTTCCTTTCGAGGACTCTTTAATTGCAAGGCTTTTCACACAGAAGGCCTCATCAAAGGTAATGGTAGCAAATCCTTTCAGGTTATTGATTTTTCCTTCTTCCTGTTTCAATTCCGGTTTATATACTCTGATATTATATTCCATATTGTGATCTCCTTTTCTACTCTATTTTTCGTTACCGAACTGCTGTCTGGCATGGAAGATTTTTAGTTTCCTCCTGCACTTCCACACACTCCTCCTGGTCCTTGATTTCCAGTTCTGCATCAATCTCCATCTGCCGGGTAATATTCTCTTTTAAAAGCTCCTCATACGGGAAGGGCTTTTCATATTCCTGCTTTGCATTTTTTATCTCATTTTCGCAGGTCTTAATTTCTTTTTGAACCTCCTCCACTGCTTTATCAAGGGCATTCAAGCGGTTTTCTATACGGACCATGTTCCCGGAGTCACTGCTTTTTAACTCCACACTATACTCCTTCTCTCCCTGAAGAAACAAGATCGGTCCCAGCATATCATTCTGGACAGATACCTGAAACCCCTTATACATACCGACTTCGTGCCTGGTAAAAGCCGTCACCCCTTCTATGATCCCACGCAAAACTTCGCCTGCTTCTTTGTGTTTCTCATAAACTTTTCCCTGCAGCGTGATTGCAAACCCCGGTTGTACTTCCATAGCCTGGTTCCTGCGCTCCAAATCCTTTTGAAGTAATCGCAGTTCTCCCTTCAGACTTTCTATCCTTTTCGGATACTGGAAAGTGACCGCGTCTTGCAGGGCAAACCGTTTCCCTTCATGTGCGGCTTTTAAAATTCTCAGACGTGCCACTTCATTATCTACTTGTATTTTTTCCATAATCAGGGGATTTTCAGAAGCTACCGCTTTAATCTCTGCAAAATTTAATACGGTTTCATCTATATCCTCACAAATCCTTGCCAGTTCCCGGCTGGTAAATACCTGGCTGATAAACCGCTGTTTTGTTTCTACAATGCCCCATAAATAAGCATCAAAAGAACCCTTCGTTACATAGCGGTAAATATTGACTTCCTCATTTTCATTCCCCTGGCGGATAATGCGCCCTTCCCGCTGTTCAATATCAGAAGGTTTCCAGGGGCAGTCGATATGATGAGCCGCCACCATTCTGGTCTGGATATTGGTTCCTACCCCCAGTTTTTCGGTACTTCCTATAATAATCCTTTTTCTGCCGGCTCTGACATCAGAAAACATGCGGTCCCTCTGTTCATCTGTTTTTGCATCATGGATAAAGCAGATTTCTTCCTCTGGAACACCTCTGGTAATCAATTCCTGTTTTAAATAATCATAGACGGTAAACGCTTTTCCAGGTCCGGGTGTCCCAATATCTGAAAAAACAATCTGGGTTCCTTTCTGTTCCTGGGACTGTACATATTCCTGGTAAATGTTTTCTACTGCTTTATTCAGTTTGGAATCCGAATCTACCGGAGCATAACTGTCCAAAAGCCGGGGATCTGTACCCAAAAGCCTTGCTTCCCCGGTAATGCGGAGCATATTGTCGTCCTTTGGATCTACCACACCTCTATGGATTGCTTCTGCCCTTTCCACCATTTCCTGCATACGTTCTTTGACATAATCAGAGGCTTCCGATACTACAACCTTATATTTTCCGTCCTTTAATTCTGGCCGCTTAATATCCAGCATATCAGGCAGAATGATGTCTGCCACTTCTTTAAACAGGTGTATCAGTTCCGGCAGATTGATAAACTTATTAAACCTGGTCCGCATCCGGTAACCGGTACCTTCCGGTGCCAATTCCAGGGAACTGGTAACTTCCCCAAACACAGAAGCCCATGCGTCAAAATGGTAAATCCCCTTTTCGTGGAGCCGCCTTTCCTGTAGATATAACTGCATCACATAAAGTTCCACCATTGAGTTTGACAGAGGGGTTCCCGTTGCCATAATGACGCCCCTTCCCTGATTTTTTTCGTTGACGTACTGGATTTTCATACGCATATCCATAGCCCTCTGGGAACCTCTGGAACCCAGACCCGCAACATTGTTCATTTTTGTAAAAACTTCCAGGTTTTTGAACAGGTGTGCTTCGTCTACAAATAGGGCATCTACGCCTGTTTCTTCAAAGTACATCACATCATCTTTGATTTCTTCATTGTTCAGTTCTTCGATTTTCTCTAGCAGTTTTTTCTTTCTGCTTTCCATCTGCTTTATGGACCAGTTCTTTCCCTCTTCTTCCCTTGCCCGGTTAATGGCTTCTACCAGTTGCTCTGCCTGCTCTTCTATCATGGCTCTTTGCCGGTCAGGGGAAATGGCAATTCTCTGGAACTGAGTATGGCCGATAATAATACAGTCATAATCCCCTGTTGCCATTCTGGCAATCATACGCCTGCGGTTTTCCTTCTGAAAATCTTCTTTTCTGGTAATCAGGATCTTCGCATCTGGATAAGCCCGCAAAAATTCCGCCCCCATCTGGAAGGTCAGGTGGTTCGGAACGGTAAGAAGAGGTTTCGTTGCCAGCCCCAGCCTCCTCATCTCCATACAGATGCAGATCATTTCCAGAGATTTACCGGCGCCTACCGTATGGGCAAGTAAGGTATTTCCTCCACACAGCAATGCCCTTGCCACAGCATTTTTCTGATAAGGACGCAGCTTTAACAGAGGGTTCAGTCCCGGCAGTTTTAAATAAGAGCCATCATAGCTTCGTTGTCTGTCGCAGTTAAAGGTTTCATTGTAAAAATCCACATATTTTTTTCTGCGCTCCGGCTCCTTAAAAATCCAGTCCCGGAAGGCTTCTTTTATCTGCTCCGCCTTATCCCTGGCAAGCATGGTTTCCTTCCGATTGATCACATAACGTACTTTTTCCCCTTCCTGCACCCGGTCCCTGATAGTCACAATCCGGCTGTTTAACAGTTCCTCTATAATGCTGATCGCATCCATAAATCTTGTGCCATAGGTTTGTCTGGTACGAATGGTTCCTCCAAAAAAGTTTCCCCTGTCAATATGGTAAGACATATCTGCATCTAAGCGCTCAATCTTGAGGGCATGACCACTATGCGCGCAATAGTTTCTCTGGTTGTTCTCCGGGATTTCCAAAAGCTCATAGATAAACTGTTCGTAATCCTCATTTTCAATCCAGGTTGTTCCCAATTTTACACTGATCTCAGGCGCTGTCAGGTCTTTTGGCTGTACCTTTTCCAGTGCTTCCACATTGTCTACAAACAGGGGATTGTTCTGCGCATAGATCCTGGCAGTACGGAGCTTCTGACGCACATTGCCGCTTAAATACTCATCTGCGGTTTCCCACCCTGCATTGGGATCTTCTTCCTTTGCCAGTACCGGGTTCTGGTAGATTAACCCTTTTAATTCCTGGAGCATTTCTTTCCTGTTTCCCGGATAAAGGGAAAGCATATAGGGAATATCCACCCGGTTATATTCTGACAGACTGATATGCAGCGCTTCCTGGGCATTTTCCACTTTGTCTATCACATCTCTGGGGCGTATGGTCCTTTTATAAAAAATGTCGGCTTTGGTTACATTTTTGTCCTCATCAACTACTTCCAGGGAAGAAAGCAGGGGATAATCATTATCCTGCCGGAACGCCATTTTATTTGTCCGGTCACAGAAATATCCATGCGTTTTTACAAAGGCATCATACAAACGGTTTAACTGTTCCTGTGCCTTTTTCAGTTCCTGGTCAGAACAATTTTCCTGCTGTATCTGTAAAATTTCACGCACCAGAAGGCGGATCTTATGCATGGCACGTATCCGGCGCTTCACACTTTCCTTTGCCTGGCTCCGGTATAAAGACTCTCCTTCCCGGTAATATACTTCGTCCTGTATCACCGTAAACGTATAATTAGGTATCTCTGGAGAAGCAGCTAAGACGTCCTGCTCTTCCTTCTTTTTTTCTGCTATGCTTTCTTCATAACAGTTTTTAGGAAGCTCTCCAACTGCGTCCAAAATTCCTTTTTCCAGGTCAAAATCTTCCGCTTCATTGACCAGGGCTGTATATTTGGAATCTTTCCCGAAAAACTGTTCAAACCAGACCATTTTCCCAAGCATCATTTCCGGGTGTTCCAGATAATACTCATTCACCGGCACCATGTCTTCCGTAAGCCCTGTATAAGTCCAGATCGGCTCCCCAATCGAAGGCTCTGCTTTTTTCTGAAAAAACAAAAGGTCACTGGTAACTGCGGTATTGGCGCTCTTTCCAAAAGAATCTGCCGGAAGCCGGACTGCCCCTAAAAGGTCTGCCTGTTCTGCCAGATTTTTTCTCACAGCGCTGTCATTTTTATCCAACGTCCCTTTTGAAGTTACCACTGCCAAAATGCCTCCTGGCCGAAGGAGGTCCATGCTTTTCCGGATAAAATAATCATGGACTTTCAGCTTCATCTTTTTATATCGGGGATCGTACAAGCGGAAATCCCCAAAAGGCACGTTTCCCACAATTACATCAAAGCTGTTATCCTCAAATTCCGTTTTTTCAAATCCCTTAATCTGGATACTGGCTGAAGGGTGGAGCTTTTGTGCAATCCTTCCGCTTAGGGCATCAATCTCCACGCCATAAAGCTGGGATTTTTGCATACTTTCCGGAAGACCATGAAAAAAGTTTCCAATCCCCATAGCCGGTTCCAGAATTTTTCCCTTCTGGAATCCAAACTGCTCCAGGGCTTTATAAACACCCCGCACGACTTCCGGCGGCGTATAAAAAGAACTGTTGACACTGGCCCTTGCCTGGGCGTATTCTTCTGCGGTCAACAGTTCCTTCAATTCCTGATATTCTTTTTTCCACTCCGGGCGTTTACTGTTAAAAGCATTTGGCAGCCCGCCCCACCCTACATACCCCGCAAGAATTTCCTGTTCTTCTTTTGTGGCGTTTCTCTCTTCCTGCTCCAGTGTTTTTAAGATACGGATCGCCCGGATATTTTTCTGATACCGGCTTTTATCCCCACCGGTAAACTGCAGCCACCCTTCTGGGTAATAATAATCTCCGGCTTCTACCTTGCCTTCTGTTTGGACAGAGGTTCTTCCTTCCTGCCAAAGCTCTTCCTTTTTAAGAATTTCGCTATATTCTTCCCATAATGCCGGAAACCAGGGAAGCAGACGATACATATTTTCCTGCTGCTCTAAGGTTTCTGCATCTTCGGTATAGGCAATCTGGTCCTCCTCTATAAGATGTGCAGTAAGCCCGCCAAACTGATCCCAGGAAAGTTCCTGCAGAAAATCCTGGCTTTCTGGCAGGGTGATCTTAATCCCGTTTTCCTGAATACAAAGCTCATAATTTCCATGTTCTGTCCGCACCAGATAATAAGGCTGGCCTTCCGGTGCTTCCCGAAGCAAAAGCGTCTTCAAAAAATGGTCTTTTTCTTCCGGTAGCTGATTGGTCGTATAGACCAGACAGAGCATTTTCTTTAAAATATCCGCCTGGATATTCTGTTTATAAAAGGCTATGCCAATCTCTTCTAATGGGATTGGTTCCTTTTCCTCAAGCACTTCCTGCACTTTCTCTGGCTGTAAGGTTTCTTCCTCTATATCTTCCCCGTTTTCTAAGGCTTCCTCCGATACGGATAACAGAGGAAGATAGGTTCCTTTTTCAATCCGTTTTCCAATTTCCAAAGAAACCTCGTCCCAGTACCAGAACGCCTCCTTCATGGAAGTTCCCTCACTCCAAAGGATATAAAAACCGCTGGAACCGCTTTCTGCAATCAGGATACCGTCTTTTATATGGGCTTCTCTTTTTACATCTCCATACAATTCATAAAGATAGGCTTCCCGGTCTGTTTCCTCTGGATTGTTCCGGTAAAACTCATAAATTTTATATAGTATCTCCTGCTCTGTCATTTCCAGAAGGATTTTCTCTTTCTGCCAGTTTTCCGGCTGTGCAGGTTCTATCTCCCCAGACGAAAAAGGAACCGCCGAAGCAGTTCCTTTCTCTGTATCCTTTTCTGTTTTTTTCTGTTTTATCCGATCCTGGGGTGAATGATCTCCTCCATAACCTGTTTCTGCGCTTCCATATCCGCCTGTATCCGAAGGTTGGTCATTTCCAACGTGTTGTAAGGGTCTATCCTGTCCTCTCTGGTCCAGGTCTTCAGAAGACTTTCTGCCAGTTTCTCGTGGTATTCCTCCGCTTCTGTCTGGATTTTCATAAGTTTCTCCATCAGTTTCCCGGACAGGAGCATCATTTCGTATTGTGCCTGATCCGTTCTCTTCATTTCCTGTGCTGCGATCCTGCCGTAACGGTTCAGGGACGCCAGCATCTTCTCCTCGCTCATCACGCCCTCTAAGACTGGTATCTGTACGCCATTCATTTCCCTGTACTGGATTCCTGCGATCCCTTCCATAATACTGCCTCCTTTCAAGGTCTATGTTCTTCATGGTCCTTGCAATCTGTAACACAATCCGCCCAGATAAATGGGATACCAACCGCCCTGTCCGGTACAGAACCTCCTCATTCTCTGAAAAACCGCAGATAAAAGAAAAATCCAGGGTGTCATCTCGGATACCGCAGCGGCTTTCCACCGCATAACAGACACTGTTTACAAGAAACTCTGTAATCTGGTTTTCTTTTACCTCCTGTCCCTCTCCGGTAAGGACAGCCAGCTTCTGCAAGGATTTTAAAATTTCATCTTCCTCTTCTATCATAAACCAAACATTTGTTCTTGTAAAGGCGTCTAAAGAATTTTTAAACTTTTTTTCCCGTTCGTAGATTTCCGGGAACAGCTCCCTTGCCAGCAGCCTGCGGTTTGTCCCATTCACCTGCCAGTTCCAGGGCCGGATTCCCTGTCCCTTTACATCTTGAATATCATAAACATGGGTAACTCCTTCCCCGAAAATTTTGGAAGGAAATACTGCAATTCCTTTACTTCCTCTGGCAACCGGCAAATCCATTTCCAGCCAGGCATCATATCCTGCAAGAACGGAAGCATCTGGGCGCTGGGCATATACCATACAGGTATTTAAGAAGTCCAACTGATACAGACGCCCCATGCAGGAAAGGAAATTTTTCCAGGAATCCCCCGACTCTGAAATCCAGTGTATGGTTTCCTCATACAGTTCCCGTACTTTTGTGATATGCTTCATCTGCTGTTCCTTCTTTCTTTTACAGGTACCAGTTCTTTTGCAGAAATATCACGATAGGAAAAATCATCTGCCCCCAGCACGATTTTTTCTGCATAGTAATCTGCTTCTGCTTTTGCAGTTGCCTCCAGTTCATTCCTGCCCCGGTATCTTACTTTTTTCTCCAGGACTTCTCTTATGGTCACTTCATATTCTTTTTCGTCCATGCTTCTCCTTTCTTACTGCAAGCGGCTGGGTCTTCCATA
Organism: Faecalimonas umbilicata; assembly: GCF_004346095.1. GTDB lineage: Bacteria > Bacillota > Clostridia > Lachnospirales > Lachnospiraceae > Faecalimonas > Faecalimonas umbilicata. Next base: position 22,920 of record NZ_SLZV01000030.1, read on the forward strand.
CAGCCCAATGTTCGACGGATTGAACGGGTCATTCACTACCCCACGTCTGCTGTTGGCTGCATGTACCATTCTGCCATTACCAACATAAATTGCCACATGGGAAATATTTCGGAACTGCCCATTCTGCTCATAAGAATAAAAAATCAGATCTCCCGGCTCCAGTTCGCCTTCTGTAACTTCCAGCCCATGTGTTACCATAAATTCTCCCTGAGTAGAGGCAATCGCCGGAAGGGAAATGCCTACCTCCTGATACAACCGCTGTACCAGGGAACTGCAATCATAATATCCTTCCTCATACCGGTGTTCCTGGCTGTATTTGCAGCCTACCTTCGTCAGTGCCAGATTTGCAACGTCACTTCCTACACCAAAGGAAGGGATCTCATTTCTAAATTCCTCACTCATGACTTCCCTTAACAGTTCTTCTTCTTTTTCTGTCAGCTTTCCAAGCGCAATATAGTCCTCATAATTCAGGTTCTTGACATAGCAGCCCTTCTTTGTTACCGTAATCTCATTTTCGTCCCCATCTGCCAGAAACGCTTCAAAAGTCTGATGTCCCCAGGCAGACGCAGTTGCATGGTCCGCACAGAAAACATCAAATTGTACTCCATACCGGTCAAATGCCCCGGTATCCTCTACGGTATATTCAATCCCATTCATAATGATCCTGGTTCCCATAGGGACAAAGGGATTTTGTGCATCTACTGCAAGAGTATGGTCCGGTTTTGGCATGACACCGGAGGCTGTCGGTCCTCCTGCCCACTGCCCACAACAGATACTGCACTGGCAATAGCCGCTGGTGACAACATTTCCCAGACTTTCCCCTGCCTTTATGGTGGTGGTTATAGTCGTGTTTTCAAAACTGTTCATTTCATCAAAGATTTCCTTCAGCTTGTCCTTATGCCGCTGATCCATATCCACCCCCATATCCCCGGTTCCATACTTCACCATATAGACCATTAAAGTATCATAGTAATTACTCACATAATTCCCGTTTTTCTCATGGAGATAGGTAACTGCCCCGTCTTCCCCATTTTGTCCAAGTTTTGTATTAAAGTCCATGTAGTAACCGCTTAAAACTTCCCGGACGGTAGGGTTCTCCTCAGACGGATTGGGCATGAACGCACCAAGTGGCGAACAGTATAAGAGGAAAAAGATAATCACTACAGGGATTGCCACTACAAGAAGAATACTAAACAGCGGAGCCAAAAGCGCCCCGGCAAACTGGACCACCTTCAGCATAAATACAGAGGCTTTCATCTTTACAATATCTTTTGCCACCTGTGCCAAACTGTCCTGCTGCCCATTTCCGGTGAGCTTATTGATCATATACTGGATTTTCCTCTGCCGGACTGCCTGCTTTTTCTGTTTCTCCATCTGTTTCTTTTTTACTGCTTTTGTTTCTTTGTAAAACTGCTTATTGGTAATCTTCCCATCAGCCTGTTTTACCTTTAATTCCTGCTCTGCCTTTCTATAGTTCCGGTCCTTCCACAGCTTTTCTGCCGGTTTTGCTGCTGTCCCCATGACATAAAGGGAATCATTGACTTCTTCCCCACCCTCTAACTGGGTCAGTATAGCAGCCTCTCCCCGGCGTACCCCCTTTATGGCAGTCTGCTTCGCCAGGGAAGATTTTTTTGTTTCCGCCAGCTTTGCAGCCTGTTCCCTCCGGTACTGTTCCTTTGCCCGGAAACCAGCAGAGGGCTGGCTGTTTGGTGCTGCCCCCTGTTTCATCTGATCCGGCTGTAAGGTTCCCGGTACAGATACGGTACTTTTGGTCTTTCCATTTTGTTTTCTATCTTCTGCTGCTCCCCGGATTGCTGCCTCTTTCCCGACCTGCTTTTTCTTTTCCTTTTGTTTTTCAAACAGCACTTCTCTGCCCTGCTCCGGCTGTTTCCCTTTTTCTGCCCTTTCTTTTTTCTTTCTCTGCCCTAAAAGATCGGCCACCGGCTTAGAAGTAAAAGCAGCTTTCTTTTCCTTTGCAGATAAAATAGGATTTTTCTTATGCACCGACACCTGGGCTTCTTTTTTTAATTTCAGCTCCGGCTCTTTTTCTTTTTTTACCTTAATCTCCAAAGCAGTCCCCCTCTCCGGGGTTTAATTCTTCTGCCTGATACCAAAGCGCCTGAAACAGATACCCCTGTTCTTTTTCTCTGGGTGGTGGTCCGTACTCCTTTTCCAATTCCTGAAAGGCTTCCACAAGGTTTCCGGAAAATTCCTGGTAATCATCTTCTGTCAGGATATATTTTTCACTGAACAATACCTGCTCCAATTCTCCCACTTCTACCAAATGGTCAATGTCTTCCGGGGAAAGTGGCGGTCCCAGTCTGTCATAAGTCTTTTCTTTCAGGTAGGAAAACTGGTAAAATTCCGTCTGCTGCGGTAAAATCTTCTCTTTACTGCCATCAAAGAGCAAAAAAATAGCTTCCGCTTTTAAGAAAACGGAAACCTCAGCCTGCTCACCATATTTTAGTGCCTGCTCCTTAGAAGAAAACTCCAGCCAGTCCGGAATACGGATTTCCAGCATCCAGGCTTCATACTGCAGCCCAAAAGATAATTGATATTTTGCGATAATTCCTCCTCCCTTCCACTACAAATAGTCATAATAAATCTCATTGGTATCTTCATGAAAGGACAATTCATACTGTCCGGGGATACCAGGGTCTTCCATCCACCAACGGAAAAAAGCATCTACATTTCCCCAAATCCTGGAATCACACTGCCTCCCTGCCTTTTTTCTCAGGTCCAGCATTTTTGCAAAAGCGTGCCGGTATGCCCGTTCATAAGTGGGAAATATCTGAAACTCCCGATACCGCTGTTTTCCCGCCATAGGGCAGCCAATACAGCCCACCCGGTAAAATCCCATTTCATAAAGCGGGTTCATGGGGATTTTTTCAGACCGGATATATTCCCAGACGTCCTGATCGCTCCAGTCAATAATGGGATTGCATACATGCTTGCTCCTTGAGAAGCAGGCTTCAAAGAGCCGCCTGGTATCGTCATTGTCATTATTCAAAATGACTGCTCTTGCTTTTCCGTTGGGGACAAAATTTTCATAAATGCCCCTGCTGTTTCTCCGCTTCCGGCTTTCTGCCCACCGGACACCTGTGAGAATGAAACGCCCCGTCCCCCCACTCTCTTTTAAAATCTCACAACAGTAACGTACCGTCCTGGTTGGCGGTATCATTTTCATGGGGATCAGGCTCCACATGGTTATCCGCTGCCCCTTATAATAAGGTTTGTTGATACTACAAGAAATCCCCGCCTGTTCTGCTTTCTGAAACTGCTCCCTTACATAATAAACCGTTTGCGGGGCATCTGCGGTAGTCAGGTTGTGCATCAGTTCAAATGGCACACCGGACCGCCGCACCAGTTCCCTGCATACTGCGCTGTCTTTTCCTCCACTATCCGTCACGACCAAAGGAAGCCCATAGTGCTGCAGGGACATCTGGCTGGCAGTGCGGATACGTTCTATCGCTGTTTTTTCTAAATCCAATTCTGTTTCAGGAGGGAAGATATCTTTTACATGGCCAAAACTCCGCCTCCTTTCCTAATGTTATCTGCCGCCCCTTTTGGGCGGCTCATATCCATTTGCGGCATACGCTTCTACGGTCATACCGTATGACTCTGCTTCCTGTCGTATTTCCTCCATAACCTGTTCCCTGTATGATTTGTCCGGACAGGCAGTTGCAAAATCCCGGATATCCGGCATACAAGGCAGCTCCTTCCCTGTGTTTAGTGCAATCCTGCTTTCCCGGACATAAGCAAGTATGGCTTCCTGATATGCCTTTCGTGATGCGTCCCCCTGCGTCAGCAAAGGGACTTTCTTTTCTATTTCCTGTTCTTCCAGAACCGCTGTTTCCAGTTTTTCCAGGTTGCAGAAATACTGAAGGGCAGGAAGCATCTCCTCCAGTACCCATTTCATTTGCTGTTGTTCATGTTCCCATTCTTCGGTTGTCCTGGCGGTCTGTTTCATAAGCTGCTGCCCTTCTTCTGTATGGAGATAATAATCTGCAAATGCTTTTACATGATCCAGAAGATTTCCTTCCCCGTCACCAAAATCCTGACGCCCGGTATAAGACATGACTTCCCCCTCTGAGAGAAAACAGATTTCAAAATGTGTTTTGTAATAACCTGCCATATCTTTCTCTTCCACTGCCTGCCGATCCAGCTTTCCAAACAATTCTACCGCTTGATTTAATGGCATGGCTTCTTCCAATGGAATGTCCGGGTGTTCACTGATCCGCACATACACAAAAGGTTTCAAGTCCACCGGCGGAATGAGTTTTGCCTGTTCCAGTGTTATCTTTAGCTTGTCTGCCTGTTCTTTCAGCTCTGGTTTCTGCTCAAACATCTTGCTTCCCAGCCACCTGCTGTATTCCTCTTTTCCATCTTGACATAAGGCTTTCCATATAATAGCTTCCTTATGTTCTGCTTCTTTCGGATAAAAGGTATGGTAAAAATCAGGATCAAGATTTTGTTCCAGTTTTATCATTTCATCTGCAAAATCAGCAGCGTCCATGCTCTTTTCTGTTAAAATCCCTTTGGTGTCCACGACTTTTGTTTCTGGAAGATAAGCGCTCAGTTCCCTGGCAGCCCTTAAAAGCTCAGGGTATTCCTTGAAACCATAAACTTCCACTAAAAAATCCACATCTAACTTGCCGCCGGAAACCAGTGGAAAGTCCAATGGAATACCATCTTCCTCCTCCACATGAAGCCCAATCCCTTTTCCTGCATTCAGCCTTTCAGAAGGAATACTCTGATAATACTTTACTGCTTCTTCTGCACTTTGAATATCCTCCCTGTATTCTCCATAACGGTTAAATTCCATACATTCTGCCACATAATACGTTGCCAAACGTCCGGTGGCATTCTCGCCCATCTCACCTTTTTCCACGTAGCAATACCTCCTTTTCACGCACAAAAAAAGCACTACCGTTTTTAGCGATAATGCTCTTTGTGTTACTTCTTATTTTCTTTTTAAATGATACAGCCATGCTCAATCAGCTTCTGCTGTCTGGTCGTTAAAATAGAATATTCAAGGCCTTCCCTGTCTTGATACAGGTAAAAACAAACAGGTTCCCTTAATTTACTCTTTTTCGGGACAAGTTCAAAGGCAAATTGTCCACTGTCAAACTTGGCACCATCAAAATATCCCTGAATAAACCGTTCTTCCGTATTCCCACTATGTAGCAATTCATCAATCATTACTACACCGATATAGTGTTTTTCCCTTAACGAAGCCTCAATCTCTGCAAGGTAATCAAAAGGAGGTTCGCTAGTCTTCATAACCACAAGGATATTTTCTTTTTCTTCTACAAGTTCAAAAGTTTCCATTCGCTTTTCCTCATAAAATCTTAGATAAATCAATCATGCCGCCTTCCATAATACAATGCCTTCTTCATTCACATTCTTATAAAACGGAGTGACCATTTCCCATTTTTTAAAAACTGCATAGTCAATATCAATGACTGAAAATACCTTATCGTATTTTAAGTTTAAATCTACAACCAGATCTGACAGCTTATCTTCTGTACTCTCATTCAGATTTCCATTTAAAAGTAAAGCAACATCTACATCTGATTCCGAAGTATTCGTTCCTCTTGCATAAGAACCATATAATACAATCCGAATAACCTGGGTATTAAAAATAGCAAGAATTCCTTCTACTAATTCGTTTAATCCAGTTATATCCATAAGCTGTCCCTCTTCTCTGGTTTTGCTATACTGCCCATTTTAGAATGTCAACACATTTCCCGAAAGCATTCTTTTTCTTGTTGCTTATCTGTAAGAAAGATACTCTGAAATGCAATAGCTTCCTGTAATATCTCGTTCTATCACACCGGTCTGCTCTAAGCATTCCATATATTTCTTTATTTCATCTTCTGAAAAACGGGCTGCCTTATCCTCTGACCACTGTTTAAATTCAGATACAATCTGGCTGGCATCAATCCTTGAAAAAGTCTGGATTAAATAAGTTACCGTTGCCAGTCCTTCCAATTCATGATCACTTTCTATCCCATTCACATAAGCAACCGCTTTTTCGATTGCAGGCATAAGACGGTTTAATAACTTTGTTGTTTTTTCACTACAGATTACCTGATAAGCTAACTGATACGTTGATTCCGTATCTTTCAAGCCATAAAAACTCTGATACTCTCCGATATTTCTACTAACTATATCAATGGAGTGAGCATAGGGACCATATTTATACTTCTGAAACGAAAAATATGGTTCTTCCAGATACAAATTCATAAAATATGCGGCTTTTTGCAGACGAAGTTTTGTACAACGGTTCAGCCCCATTTTTATTTTCATCAGAACTAAACTGGCTGCTGTAAGTTTAGGCGCAACCGCTGCCTTCTGTACATAATTTCTCTGTGGCTCATAAATCAAAAATGTAAAATTATCAGCGATTGGTTCTAATTTCTTTTGTATCAGTTCTTTTACTGTCTGCCAATCCAACCCACCATTTCCACACCCCAGTGGTGGAATGGCTACTAATTTCACATGCAATCCCGGAAGTCGTTCTACCAAAACGTCTAACGCTGTTTCTATATAGCTTATTTTAGAATTTTCACGCCATTTATCTTTCGTTGGAAAGTTTACAATCGTAATACCATTCTCTACAAATGTATGGATTGTCCCAACATGCAGTGTTTTATCTTTGCAGGCTTTTATATAGGCTTTATTATTTTCTGGAAATTTCAGCTTGAACTGATACGCAACTCCCTTTCCCATGTAGCCCTCACAGTTGACTGTATTAACTAAACACTCTGCACCAGACTGAAACATATCTCCAGTTGTGTATTTAATCAACACAACCACCTCCTCTCGTTACTCAAACCATTGGGGCATCACCGTAATAAATGGCGGTGGAAAGATAACACCTTTCTGTTTGAGCATATCTGCTACTTTGTTTTCAGTTTCTTTCGATGAAACATAGATACACTGGAAAGCATCAACTGGAATAACCAATGGGCTCAGGCATTCCGCCATCTTTATCTGTCTGGCATCCTCGTCATTCTGCCCTACTCTGGTAAGGATATCCCAGTCAATCATTTCAAAGCCTTCGTCATAATCGTATAGCTGGCACTCTTCCAATGCCAATGGGTGCTTAGGCAAAATACGGAAATTATTGCGTCTTGCCAAACTTCTGGTAATACAAATATAAATCATTTCTTCGCCCACATGCGTTTTTTTCACAGCCACATCAAAAGCTGAATATGGGTGAAAATGAAATGGAATATATTCGTCCAGACCTAAAACTTCTCTCTTACGTATAATTTCCGGATCTGCAACATCTCCAAACGTTACTGTATTCTCCCTTAAAATCTTTCTTGGCACAAGTCCAAAGTCAATGATCGATTCCAGGTTTTTTAACTCTGTTAAATGATATAGAAGTTTCCCTTCTTTCGCATCTTTTAATCCCATTGTTCTCCTCCTAGTATAACACACTTTAAACTTTAATCACAGAGCTTTTGTATGTTCCGTCGATGTGTTTGTTTCCATAAACAAATTTTCCTTTGTACCCATTATATGGTTCCAGTATTGATACGTCAATCCCATTAACGTGCCTTCTCTTTCTCACTCTTTGCATAAGGAAGAGATTGCTCTGCTGCTACTTCTTCCATTTGAAAGTATTCTGGCAGTATATTTTCTTCCCGGAAACTAAAATACCGGTTCTCAGCCACCACGATATGATCCAGCACCTCAATCCCCATAAGATTGCCTGCTTCTGCCAATCGCTTTGTCACTTCTATATCATGCCGGCTTGGTTCTGGATCACCGGAAGGGTGGTTATGTGCCAAAATGATATTACTGGCATTGGATAAAATTGCAGATTTGAATACTTCTCTTGGGTGAACCAGTACACTATTTAGCGTTCCCATACCTACCACGTTGACGTTAATGACCTGGCTTTTTGTCCGAAGGTTCAAAATACAGAACATTTCCCGGTCACAATCTTTTAAAAAATCCTGAAAGAGTTCTGCCACATCACAGGGATTTTTTAATTTTTTACTGCTGTATAGAGGTGGTTCTTCCACCAGGCGTATACTTACCACATCTATTTTATGTGTCCTCTCCATGTTCTTCCTTTCCAAAACAAATCTCCAGCATAATTCCCTCCGGCAGATTTTTTAAAAGTCTTTCCAACTGTTCTAAATTCATTTCTATTTGATATGTTTCGGCCATTCTGCCACCTTTCCCATGATATACAAAAAGAGTGCCTGATGAAACACTGCACTCTTTTTGTACTATCCTTTTTCTACTTTACCGACTTATAATTTTGCTGTTGCCCAATTCTTTTTCTCGTCTGTCATACCTTTTCCTTTACAGATAAAAGAAAAAGTTCCTTTCAATTTACATTACTCCTGCTTTGTCTGCAACGCCTTTTCGTGAAGGTTGGTATTGAAAAGCGCATACAGCGGATTATCTTCTTTTTCCATACGGTTATCAAATGGAATACAGGTATTTCCATACTTAATGATCCCCGTACCGGAAGGAGAATTATCTACATATTTTAGCTGTGCTTCTGGAATTCCTGCTGCAGTGGATAATTCCTGACTGTCTACATTGGACTGCTTTAACAGGGCAATAAATTCACTGTTTCCCAGCATGGTCATTGCTGTATAATTCTGCAGCATATCAACTAAATTTTGGGTGATTCCAGTGCATAATCCGCCTTGTTTCCTCACTTTTTTCCAGAGGCTGAACAAAAATTTCGCACTATATTCCCGGTCAAGAACGGTATGGAACTCATCTATATAAAGCCAGGTTGCCCTTCCTTTCTTTGCGTTTTCTGCAATCCGGGCACTGATATTTTCCAACATGACCAGAGTGGAAATGGCTCCCAGCTCTTTCCCCAGATCCCTTGTACCATAAACAATGAACCTTGCCTGTACATTCACATTGGTATGGTTATTGAAAATATTTAAAGAGCCATTTACAAACAGCTCTAACGATAAGGCAATATCCTTTGCCTCTTCCTCCGGCTGCTCCAACAGTAGCTCATAAAATTCTGACATGGTAGGGATATGCTTTTCCCTTGCCTTTGCAATGTCAATATACAGCTTTCGTACACAACGGTCTATAATGGATTTATGGCGGCTGTTTAGATTATCCCCGTAACACTGTTCACACAGCCCCAGCATAAATTCCCCTTTATCCCGGATATATCCCTGGGAATCGTTTAAATCCAGCGCCCAGACGTCCATCTCCAAAGGATTGATGTAATTCTTTGTATAGGTAGACAGGTTAATGATTGCCGCCTGGTTTCCCAGGGCTTCTGCAATATCAAAATATTCCAGTGTCGGGTCGATACAGATAATATCATCATCTGTTCCTAAGAACACCTGCAGCATTTCTGACTTACTGAAATAGGATTTTCCGGAGCCGGGGACACCGAATACCATTCCATTTCCATTTGCCAGTTTTTTCCGATTTCCAATGCAAAGGTTATGAGAAACCTGGTTAATGCCATAGCAGACACCGGACTTTTCGTTTAATTCCTGTACATTAAAGGGAAGAAGGGCTGCAATATCCCTGGTGAGCATGGTCCGCATTGTGCTGATCTGCCGGTTTCCCACTGGAAGTATGGTATTCATAGCTTCCCTCTGCTGATAATAGTGGGTTTCAATCTGGCACATGCGTCCATTACCGATATTTTTAATGGTTTCGGTTACACTGTCTAACTCCTTCTTGTCCTCTGCCATGATCAGGAAATTAACCCCTGTATAAAACAGGTTCTGGTCATTTTCCCGCACGTCATCCATAAGATTTACAATCTTCTCCTTCTGGACTTTCTTGATATGGGAAATGTCACTGGAAAAGTCGTTATTTTTATTACGGACTCTCTGCTGCTTTAAAATATCATTTTCAATGCCCAAATATTTCTTCTGAAGAACCTTATTTGCCAGCTCTTTTGGTACTGGTACAATACAGATTGTGGTGATGCTATGAACCGGAAGGCTGGTAATCTCATTTAAAAAGGTATCCGATAAAGAAGAGGGATATTTTTTAATGAATAATGCCCTGCATTTTTTCCGTTCCGTTTCAAAATAGCCGGGGTAAAACTGCATATACCCTGGTGAAATATCGTTTTTAGGATCACCGCCCTTTTTTAATGCCTGTCTGAAATCAAAGGAGAATTGTTCTTCTTCCCCTATACGGTAAAAATTGAAAAGCACCCGCAGCCGCTCTTCTGCATTTAATTCTTCAATGCAGGAACCCAGTTCTCCGAAGTTCTGTTTTAAGGTAGCTTCAAAAGTGGCAAAAAATGCTTTTGCCTGTTCGTAGGATTTCCGTTCTACACATACAGTCAGCAGTTTTTCCTGTTCAATCCCCTGCCTTCCATCTACAATGCGCTTTTCAATGATTTGGTTATAGCTTCCACGCAGCCAGTTAAAACCATCTCCTTTTTCCTGGAAAAGAACATGCTCCCGGAAATCCTGCATATTTTTATTCCGGTTAAAAATGGTAATAAGAAAATATACATCAATGGCATTTATCGTCTTACAATACTGCTTTAAAATCCGCATCTGCTCTTCCACACCTGCGGTTACATAATTAATGTCCAAAAAGCGGTATGTCCTGGAGTATACCCCCTTCCCTACTTCAAAAATGCCATTTTCTGCAATTCTCCCAATCCCCATGACTTCCTGAAGATATTTCGGGGATTTTACTGCTTTATCTGCTTTTTTTAACTGGTCAAACTTATCTGAAAAAATTGACAATCTCTAATTTCCTCCTTTCAGGCAGATGGGACCACAAACACAGCAGCTTCCATCTGCCGCTACATGTCTGTGTATCCCTCTCCTGAAATGGAGAGCAGGCGCTATTTCACGCCTTGATTGAATATTCTGGTCAACGGTACATCTTATACCACACCGCTGCTGCCGCACCAAGTACAATCATTACTACCGTTACGATCCCCATACGGATTGCCTTCTTTTTCACCACGTTGACGTCACCACCTTTCTTCTCTTTTTTCTGTTCCTTTTTCCTTTGCTGTACTTCCCGTTCTTCTTCCTGACGGGTTTCCATATAAATCTGTTTCAGTTCCTGCACCGATTCCGTAGAGCCATACACCAAAGGGCGGTTAAAAAAGGAAAAATAAATCATCTTCCCTGCAAACTGCCAGAATGTCAGCCCATGATAGTTATAAAACCCAGTCAGTGCCAGAGGTACAACAAAAGGGGTTGCCACATAACAGCTCAAAGTAATCCCGATTTTTTCATACAAAAGCAGGACAATCCCCGTTCCTACGCCCAATGCCAATGCCGAAAACAAAAATTGTTTTGCTGTAAGTCCTAGAACCAGGGATTCTTTATAGTGCTGTAGATCCTCACTTAATTCAATCTCCATACATAACCTCCTGTATCTGTTTTTTATCTGCTCTGTCTTCGCTCTTCCTGCATGGTTTTCTGTAATCCATGTTGATTACAAAAGGCGGCAACCCCAGCCTGGTCAAACTTACGCAGCTCCTCCAGATGAAATTCCACCACCGCATACTGCCTCATACCGGATTGTGCTTTCCAGGGAAGCAGTGTTCCCAGTCCATGCTCCTGAATAAATTGGATATTTTCCTTACTAAAATCACCGCTGATACAGGCAGTTCCAGGTTCCAGGCAATATCCGGGAAGATTTACGGTCAAATCTGAAAACGGTTCCCACGCCCCATCTTCCCTGCTATACAGTTCCACATAAAGGTTCTGGTTTATTGCGTAATAATCTACCCTAAGTGCCAGTTCTTCGGTTCCATACGCCCATTGAAAATCTGCTGTTTTGATTTCCTTTTGAAATTCTGGATTTTTTACTTCTCCCCGTTCCTGGTATGCCTGTTCATAGGCTGCATATCCCTCCGGGTCCAATTTCTTTAAAGTTTCTTCCTGAAATTCAAACAGTGGATATTCCATACAGCCAGAACAGCAGATTTCTTCTTTTAACTGTCCAAGCCCGTTTTTTTTGATAAATTCTACGATCTGCTCCAGATCATAGCCTGGGAGCAAAAAGGTCTGGTTCTTTTCCAGCGGTATTCCCATGTCTGTGGTCAATTCAAAAAGTTTCCATATCTCTTCCTCATTTTCCGTAAACACACAAACTTTGATGTTTTTATCAGCCGGATAAGTTGCAACTTCCAGCCAGACCTCATAGCTCTCCCCATTGCCAAAATCCAGGCTGAGTTTTTCTTCCTGTTCCACTTACATGTCCTCCCTTCTTACCGGCTCCTGCTCTTTGCAGACAGAAGCCTTTCTTTTCCTTTTTCAAAATATTCTTCATTAATTTCAATGCAGATTGCATTCCGTTCACTGGAAAGTGCTGCTTCCCCCAGGGAAAATGAACCTGCAAACTGGTCCAGTACCCACTCCTTTTCTTCTGTTACAAATCCAAGGATCTGCTGCAAAAGTTCCACTGGCTTTTCTGCCTGATGAATACGGGCGTTTTTCCCTGGCGGTTCAATGTCAAAGACCGTTGGAAGCATTCCCCTGGCGCCTGACATATAGTGGGATATTCCTGGCTCCGCCTTATCCTTTTTCGCATCTGGGCGTAAATTCCTTGCCTTTCCTTTCGTAAAAAATGCAATCTCCTCCGTATTTTTGGATTTTCTTCCCGTATTGGCAACAAAATTTCCTTTTTTCCAGGCGACTTTTGCATAATATTCAAGTCCTGCTTCTTTCGCCATTTTTTTCATCTGATAGAGGTATTCATAATTTTCCCCGTTTTCTTCCGGCATGAACTCTACCAGAAAGCACCCTTTTTTCAACACCCGGTATTTTTCATCAAAGTCTTCCTGCGTATATTGAAAACATTCATAGGCCGCAAAATCCCGGTTTCCCCCTTTCAGGCTTTTTTTTAGGTCATAAGCATGGTCTGTAATAATGGCATCTATACTGTTATCTTTTAAAAAGCTCAAATCCCTGCCATTTCCCTGAACCAGCATACAAGTTACCTCTTCTCCGTCCTGTTCTTTGGTAACCGTATAGACTCCTTTGGCTACCCTGGAAAAAAGCCCCTTTTCTATCCCCTCATAAATTCTTGCCCGGATACTGGGTTCTTTTACCTCTTTTACCTGTTCTACACAAGCCACTGCTTCTTTGAGGCTGAAGCATTCTGCGTCCTGAAAATATTCAAATAGTGTCATCTGTATCCCTTTTTCCTGCACAATCCTTTCCTCCTACAATCCCAGTGCCCTGGAAGTCAGGTTCTGCGCCCCTTTTACAGTGCCTACCGTCAGCGCAACCGTAAAGGTCATTTCCCCCAAATAAATCAGGGTTTTGGCCCAGTCCTCATAATCTCCGGTAAAAGTCGGAAGACCGGAAGAAATAAACTGGTTACACAAAAGGATTGCCAGTGCCATTGTGACTGCCTCAAAAACAACACTGATAAAATATTTCATATAGGCTACAAAGGTATTGCTAAGCCCCCGGTTTCCAGCCAGGGTACTGCTGGCAATCGCCCCAAAAGGTACAATTACCATGATTTTCAAAAAGCGGAAATAAACATTGTACAGCAGGAAGAAACCACAGATAATAACGATTAAAGACAGGAAAACAGCAAGTATCAAAAACACGATACTGGTTCCAAATCCCAAATCTTTGATTACTTCTGCCTGCGCCGGGTCAATGGATAACTCCACACTCTGGTTTTGCCCCAAATGCCCCACCAGATTTCCACAGGAAGTAAACAGGGCTTTCATAATGGTAATGTTATAAGATACCAGCCACTGTGCAATGGCAACCCGGATAAACATACGAAGAATTGCTTCAAACCGGATTTCTTCCCGGATATCTACCGACTCTGCACAAAATCCAATAACGAAAAAAAGGACTACCAGGGCAGAGCCTATCCCAACAAAAAGGGGTTCAATCCCTTCAATGATCCCCCAGGGCCCGCCTCCTTTGAACCCGGTAGGGGACTGTCCTAAAAGTTCAAATACGAGGCTGACCTGGTTATTCCAAAATCCAAACACGATTTCCAAAAGTGCAAGGATCGCCTCTCCTAAATTAAACATCACTTCACCTCTCTTCTTATCTGCTTATCTCAAAAAGAAGAACGGTTTTAGCTGATTCCCAGGAAAGTAAGAACGGAGGAAATGGCTGCCATAATAAGCCCTGCAACAATTCCTTTAATAGCACTGTTCATAGAAGAGCTGTCCTGCTGCTGGTAAGCCTGTGCAAATTCCATCACGTTTTTTGCCAGGATAATCACACCCACCGCACCGATAATACTGATCACCAGCGTCTTTAAGTTCATAAGCGGCTGTGTTACGTCACTTACCCCGGAAGCCATGACAGTCTGGGGGAACAGGGAAACAGTGGCAGCGCTTACTGCCAGGACTCCCGGTAGAGATTTTTTCAAGCGGTTCTGTTTCTTTCTGATAACCTCTTTGATCTTCATATCTTTTTACTCCTTTTCATGTGATTGATACCGCATTACGCAAAAAGACAGATTTTTGAAAACCTGCCCTGCGTAATGCAAAAACTACAGGTTTCCAAAAATCTGCCTTCTTTAATCCGAGGCTGTTTCTTTTGTAAATTTTTTACGGATTTCCTTCATCTTTTCAGCACTGTTTTTTGTATCTGCCATTTGAAGGATTTTATCATACGAAATTTCAGCACCAATGGCAAGCATGATTTCTCCCAACTGTTCCTCATTATAAACATGGCTTTCCAATAATTCAGAAAGTTTTTCTTCCTCTGTCTGTACCGGTTTTTCCGTTTTCTTCGGCGGCCTCACCTCCTCTACCGTTCTCTTCTTCTGGTTCTCTTTCAGCTCTTCCTCCGAAAAAATCTTCTTAGGAATAGGCTCATAAGAAAAAATTTCGTCAAAAGACAGTTCCACAATCTGGACATCTTCTCCCTGTTCCTTTTTCTTCTTATAATAATCCAGGGATTCTTCACTTAAAATCTGTACCGCCTGTTTTTTTGCAGCCATTCTGTCATGGATATAAGGCGCTGCCCCGCCATCTTCTGTTTCCGAAAATCTGGAGTGTGCAAAAGTATTGTATTTCTTATCAATAATAGGATCACAACCCCTGATTAACAAAATACACTCTGAGTTATCCAGCTTTCGGGTTTCGTCCGGTGTCAAAAGCTCACGCCCCAGCACATCATAATTCCGGGAACTGCTCCCTTGCCGGCCTTTGGTTTCCCCACTGCTTTTTTTATCAATGGTTCCTTTTCCCAGGGACTCACTGATATACTTATGCGTGGACTGTTCATTCCCACCAAGATATACCAGAGAATCATGAGGTAAGCTTCAGCTCATCCTTCGAAAAGGACTTGCATCCACTCCCTCCCAAACCGCACGTACACCTCTCGATGTATACGGCTTTCCGC
>NZ_SLZV01000031.1 GCF_004346095.1 Faecalimonas umbilicata
TTTAGGTTGACATTTCTGTCTGTTCTGAAATTTTCTCATTTGTTCGAAATTTTCAGGGTTGTGTTGTCTATTGTTTAATTATCAATGTTCTGTTTGCTTTGCTCTCTTGCGACAGCTATATTAGATTATCACATCTTTTTATCTTTGTCAACAACTTTTTTCATCTTTTTTCAAATCTTTTCTTTTGTACTTTCGTAACTTTCTCTGATTCGGTATTTTTCGACGTTTTCCGTTGTTTCTCATCTGTCTGCTCTCTCGAGCGCTCAGTTATCATACCATTCTTCGACACGAATTGTCAATAGTTTTTTTATTTTTTATTTTATTTGTACAATTCATACAATTTCCGCCCCTGCTTTCGTCGGTTCTCCGTGATTTTCTATCGAAACCATTGCAAAACCTTTCTCGATAGGCTATTTTTTACTTTTTCGTAAACTTTCCACATTCTCCTCGTTTTTTCTTTTCTTTGAGAACAAAAAACTTTT
Organism: Faecalimonas umbilicata; assembly: GCF_004346095.1. GTDB lineage: Bacteria > Bacillota > Clostridia > Lachnospirales > Lachnospiraceae > Faecalimonas > Faecalimonas umbilicata. Next base: position 483 of record NZ_SLZV01000031.1, read on the forward strand.
CACTACAGTGGTATTTGTGGAAATCTTTTTTCAAAACTATGCTATAATATATTATAGAAGTTGACAGGTACGTTTCATGTGTGGCAAGAAATATGCCCTTCTTCAGAGTTATCTTCTCTGAGTAAAAAATGGATTCTGTTCATTCACACAAATCTCGGTACATAAAACAGCCATTTTCCTCTATGATTGTAAGGGGATCAGGATTGTATCTCGGGTTCCTGATCCTCTTCACACATCTTCTTTTAATTTTTCTGTATATGAAAATACCAACATTAAAAAAGCACAAAGCGCCAAACTATCTATCCGACATCATTTGTCTCGGGCATCATATTATATTTTCCTTGACCAAGAAGAATTTGAATATGATCTGTATATGCTTCAAAAGCAGCTGGAATCGGATAGTTTCGCTCAATCTCTTCCGGATGTACGAACAGCATTTGTTCTGTACATTTTTTCTCCAATTCATCCACTCTTACTTTATATCCAATCATATTCCATTCCACATGACTAAAAATATGTTTTGCCGCCCCCAAAGCTTGAATCCGGATAGGTGCAAGCCCGATTTGTCTGCAAAACGCAAGCGCTTCTTCTTCGCTTAAATGTCCGTCTCTGCCTGGAAGTTCGTACAGACCTGCCAACAGCCCTTTTGCAGGGCGCTTCCGAATTGCAATTTTCTCTCCATCTTGAAAAATGAAAATCGTTCTTTTCTCAATTCTCCTGGCTTTCGCTTTTGTTTTCACCGGAAGTTCCATCACCTTGCCAAGCTTTCTTGCCCTGCACAAATGCTTTACTGGACATTCCTCGCATTTTGCCATGCCATTCGGCACACAGATAAGTGCACCAAGTTCAATCAAGCCCTGATTAAAATCACTTGCCGCCTCTTTCGGAATGACCCCCTCCAACATATACTCTATTTTTGTCTTTGTACTCTGTTTCATAATGTCATCTTCACTTGCCAAAATTCTCGATAACACACGCAATACATTTCCATCCACCGCCGGCTTTGGTATCCCATATGCGAACGATGCGATTGCCCCCGCCGTATAACTTCCGATTCCCGAAAGACTACGGATCTGATCATACTGCCTTGGGAACTCTCCCGAAAATTCATCCATAATCTGTCGTGCGGCCTTCTGCATATTTCTGACCCGATTGTAATATCCTAATCCTTCCCACAGTTTCAGGAGTTTCTCCTCTTCTGCCACAGCAAGTTTTTCCACCGTAGGCAGTTCTTTCATAAATCGTGCATAAAAGGGCCTCACCGCTTCCACTCTCGTCTGCTGAAGCATAATCTCAGACACCCATACCCGATAAGCACTCGGATCTTCTCGCCACGGAAGTGCTCTCTTATGTTTCCGGAACCATTCTACAAGCGGATCCGCAAGCGCCTGAAGTTCTTTCGGCTCCAACAGAACCGGAACTTCCTTTCGGATCTTAATTTCATCTTTCTTTACTTCACAATCATACGCAACAATGTGTACGCCCTGTTCCCGCGCCTTTTGCAGCGCCTCCCCAAACTCTGGGTGTGTCCTTGTATTTGGTGTAAAGTATTTGACATTCTTCATCTGAACCACAAAGAAAATATATGCTTCATATCCATCCCGAACCGCCTTGCACAGTTCTTCCACATGTTTTACTCCACGCTCTGTTGGCGCATCCGGAAATTTTACCACTCCATCTTCCTCGAGTGTCACGCCTTTTACCTCTATAAAAATTTTGCGTTCCCCTTCTTCTGCATATAGGTCAAATCTGGAGTTCCCATATGTCACTTCCTGTCTGAGCATCGTGGGATTCTCGCAAAGATTTCCCGCTTCTATCCACTCCTTTACAGCTTTATTTGGAATCTGCGAATCCATATTGATCAGGCGATTCCCTTTTTTCACACTGATCAGATCCCACTTTGTCTTCCGTTCGGGATTGTCGCTCCTCTGTACATAAACGGTCGCCCCAGGAACAAGCAATTCCGCACACCTTCCTGTATTCTTCACATGCACGATTTCCTTCTTCCCCCGGATTTCAACCTCTGCAATGAAGCGATTCGGACGTTCCAAAAAATATCCCTTCTCTATTCTCTCATATTTCATTTTCTACTCCGCCAGTGCACAAGCTTTCGCCCACTCATTCTCCTTAAATCCTGGAATTGCAAAATCTTCCCCTAGAAGAAGCGGTCTCTTCACAAGCATGCCGTCTGTTGCCAAAAGCTGATACTGCTCCTCTTCCGTCATCGTCGGAAGCTTATCTTTCAACTCCAGTTCCCGATATTTCATTCCACTTGTATTAAAAAAGCGCTTTAGTGGAAGTCCACTTTTTCTGTGCCATTCCCGCAGTTCCTCCTCTGTCGGATTGTTTTCAACAATATGTCTCTCCTCGAATGCAATCCCCTGCTCCTCCAGCCATTTTTTTGCTTTCTTGCAAGTAGAACACTTTGGATACTCTAACAATAAAATACTCATGTATATAATCTCCTGCTTTTAACTTTTTTTGATAAATTCTGTGTGACACTTCGGGCAGGTAATGCAAATCTTGCCTTTTCCTTTCGGCACCCGGATTTTCTGCTTACAAGACGGACACTTGTAAATATGATGTGTCTTCCTCTGCTCGAAGTACTCTTTTTCCCGCTTCAGAAATGTAGTTGCCTTTCCTTTCAGTTCTAAAAATTTTTGATTTTCCTCAGCCCTCTTCTGATAATTTCTGGAAAACATCCGGAAATAACAGAGAAGGACAAGCAGACATGCGAGTGTATTTAAAAAGTTATTTCGAAATCCCATCGCAAAAACCAACAGTACTACTGCGGTTCCAAGCATGAACTTGCTCAACGAATCTACCCCGTAGCGACCTATCATAAACTTCCTGAACTTCTCTTTCATCTTCCTTCGCCCCTTTGCCTTGTTCTTCCTACATCTTCGCTGAAACATTCAAAAAAGTCAATCCATTTTATTGAATCTTTATAATCTACATACACTTTTAATAGCCGCCTAAAACCTAGAAAATTCTGTCCTGAAATCATCTGCTCTGATCACAAAAATTTTCTATCATATAATAAAAAACAGGAAAAACTATCTTTTAAGCGTTCTCTACTCTTCTGACAATTTTTCCTGCTTCTCTATTTTCTTCACTTTTCAACTGTTTTATAACACTTTTGATAAAAATTCCTTTAATCTCGGATGCTGTGGATTCTCAAAAAATTCCTGCGGTGTGTTGCTCTCTTTGACTTGTCCTTCATCGATGAACAGAACTCTTGTCGCCACCTCTCTTGCAAATCCCATCTCATGTGTGACAACAACCATTGTCATTCCATCGTCTGCAAGCTCTTTCATCAATCCAAGTACTTCACCTACCATCTCCGGATCCAGCGCCGATGTCGGCTCATCAAATAACATCACATCCGGATTCATTGCCAATGCCCGCGCGATTGCAATACGCTGTTTTTGTCCTCCCGACAGCTGTTTTGGATATGCTGCTGCTTTATCCGGAAGTCCAACACGTTCTAACAGTTCCTCTGCTTTCTTTGATGCCTCCTGCTTTGACAGCACCCCAAGTTTGACCGGGGCAAGCATAATATTTTCCTTGATCGTCAAATGAGGGAATAAATTAAACTGTTGGAATACCATCCCCATTTTCTGTCTTAATTTATTAATGTCACAATTTTTGCTTGTAATATTGTTTCCCTCAAACCACACTTCCCCGCTTGTCGGTACTTCTAAAAGATTCAGGCAGCGGAGGAATGTAGACTTTCCAGAACCGGAAGGTCCCACTACTACTACTTTTTCACCTTTTTCAATATGTTCATCAATTCCTCTGAGCACTTCATGTCCATGAAATGATTTTTTTAAATTCTTAGTTATGATCACCTTGCGCCATTCTCCTTTCAAATAGATTTAAAAGTTTTGTCAATCCTAATACAATGACAAGATAACATACTGCTGCTACATAAAGCGGCGGAAGAATATCGTACGTTGCAGAACCGATATACTGTGCTGCTTTCGTCAGATCTGTCACAGCGATCACACCTGCCACAGATGTCTCTTTGATCAACACGATAAATTCATTTCCAAGCGCCGGAAGAATATTTTTGATCGCCTGTGGAATGATGATTTCCTTCATGGTCTGAAGATAATTCAGTCCAAGAGAACGTCCGGCTTCCATCTGTCCTTTATCGATCGACTCGATTCCCGCACGGATGATCTCTGCTACATAAGCACCGGAATTAATTCCGAAGCAGACCGCTCCAACCAAAAGTGCATTGGTATCCCGAGACGTAAATATAAGATTATAAATGATCAACAGCTGTACCATAACCGGTGTGCCTCGAATGATCGTAATGTAAATATTACATATCTTATTAAAGATCCAAAGCTCTTTTCTCTGTACAGCGCTTACTTTTACTACTGCCACTAAAAGTCCGATCGCAATTCCGATCAGAATCGCAAAGATGGAGATTAATATTGTAATCTTTAATCCATCCAAATATGCCAGATATCTCTGGTCTTTGATTACCGCTTTATAAAAAGCATCCGAGAAATTTTGAAAAAATCCCGTCATCATAATTCCTTTCATTTGTTTTCTCCTTTTCATTGACCCTCAAAGGGGCTGCCGCAAAATCCAGTCTCCCCTTCCTGTCCCTATTCAGCTTGAACACGCTGGGAAATCCGCTTTTTGCAGCAGCCTCTTTTTTAGTTTTCTCTGTCTTACTGTCGTTGTCTTCTGAACTGCTTATTCACTCTGTACGTGATTTGCTGTGAATTCTTCAATTTTTCCTTCTTCCACCAGCTTATCGATCACTTTGTTGATCTCATCTAACAGTTCTTTGTTTCCTTTTTTTACGGCGATTGCATACTTATCTTCAAATAAAGTTCCATCTAATGTTGTCAGTGTATCATTTGCCGCTACCAACTCTTCCGCCGGATATTGATCCATTACGATACAGTCAATCTTGCCATTCTTTAAGTCTTCTGCCGCCTGCGCAAATTTTGTGTAACGCTTCACTTCTTTTGGATTACAGTTATCTTTGTTGGATACCCAGATATCTGCAATATTTCCCTGTTGTACTGCGACAACTTTTCCATCTAAGTCAGAACCTGCCAGTTCTTCTCCTGCCGGAGTCACCGCCGGATTTTCTTTATTTACTACAATGACCTCTGTAGAATTTACATATTCATTAGAGAAATCCATCGCTTCCTCACGTTCCGGACTGATAGATACTCCTGCTGCCACAAAATCTACTTTTCCACTCTGCACCGCTGCAAGTGCTCCGTCAAAATCCATATTCTTAATCTCCAGCTCTTTGCCCATCTCATCGGCGATCGCTTTTGCGATGTCCATATCGATTCCGACTACTTCGTTGCCTTTCATATATTCATATGGTGCAAATCCTGCTTCTGTTCCTACGATCAGTTTCTCTGATTTTGCCCCTTCTTCCTTTCCACCACATGCTGCCATGGAAATCATCATTGTCCCTGCTAATAAAATTCCTGCTACTTTCTTTATCTTCATAACGCTTCCTCCACTTGTTTTTTGTATGTTTATTCGTCTATATTGCATATTATACTATGTTTTTTATAAAAATCAAGTGGTTTTTGCAAATTTATGCATATTTTATGCAAATACTGTAAAATACAGTAGAACAAGAGCTCCAAGAATGATCCGATAATAGCCAAATACTTTGAAATCGTTCTTCTTAATATAACCCATCAAAAACTTAATCGCGATGACAGATACCACAAATGCGACCAGACAGCCAACCAACAGCATCGCCGCTTCCATCGCAGTAAAGGAAAGACCAAATTTTAAAATCTTTACAAAACTTGCCCCGAACATTACCGGGATCGCAAGGAAAAATGTAAATTCTGCTGCTACATATCGAGATGTCCCGAGCAAAAGTGCACCAACGATCGTTGCTCCCGACCGAGATGTACCTGGAATCAGCGAAAGTACCTGCCATCCACCGATAAGCAATGCTGTCTGATACGATAACTGCGACAGTTTTGTCACCTTCGGTGTCTTTCCTTTGTTCCAGTTTTCTACGACAATGAATAAGATTCCGTACAGAATCAACATCGCAGATATAATTTCAGGTTTATGCAGATGTGCTTCCATCCAGTCATCAAACAGAATTCCTATCACCCCCGCCGGGATACATGCCACAATGACCTTCATCCAAAGCTGAATCGTCCACGCTTTCTGTTTCTGTGTTTTCTTCGGCGAAAATGGATTGAGCTTATGGAAATACAGTACAACAACTGCCATAATCGCACCAAGCTGGATCACGACATTAAACATCTCTTTGAATGCCGCACTCGCCTGAAGTTTAATGAATTCGTCTACGAGAATCAAATGCCCGGTACTACTGATCGGGAGCCACTCTGTGATTCCCTCCACAATACCAAGCAGGATTACTTTTAACATTTCTAACATTCTTTCTCCTCCTAATCTTTCTGAAGAATCTTCTCAATTATTTTTGCCACACCATCTTCCTCATTGGAATCTGTGACAAGATCTGCTGCTTCCTTGACCGCTTCCTGTGCATTTTCCATGGCCACTCCGCATCCCGCCTCCTGGATCATCGAAATATCATTCCAACCATCACCAAATACTATCATTTCTTCGCGGCGGATTCCGAGCAGCTCTGCCAGCTTTAACATCCCCTTTCCTTTGTCTACTCCCTCTGCATTTACTTCTATATTATTAGATAATGCTCTTGTAACTGTAACCTGTCCCATCTGTTCCAGTTCCCGGAGTGCACACATCTTCTCGTTTTGGTCTGCGAAAATTGCATGCACCTTATCTACTCCTCCCGGCAATTGTCGTGCTGTCTCTCTGATATTCTTAACCACTTTCCTGGTCGAACGAACATATTCTGCCATCGCAGGTGATTCCATCATCTGATCTACTCTTTTCAGATCATGCTCACTGATATAGCCGACACCTTGGAAGTAAATCTCTTGTAATGTATCATATTTATCATAGATATCCAATATCTTTTCTGTAATTTCTTTTGGGACCGGCTTCTCGTACACTATAGTCCCATCCTTTGCATCTACGATCCTTGCTCCATTTGAAGTCAGTGCATACCGTATTCCTTTCACTTCCATAATTTCCTTTGGAATTCCCGAAAACGGTCTGCCGGTCGCAGGAAGTACGATCATCCCTTGTGCAATCGCCTCCTCCAACGCCCTCTTGGTACGTGCTGTCAGTTTCTTTTCTCCCGTCAGGATTGTTCCATCCAGATCAAACCCTAATAATTTATATTCCATTTTCATGATGTCTATCCCTTCCTTTTCTCGCTCTATTTCTTTGCTCCTTTTCTCATCTTTCAAGTTTTGTCTATTTTATCAAACATTGAAAAAGAAATCAATTTATACTATAATGTAGGGCATTAAGCATACCGAATGCAACTTTTAAGAAAGGACTCCGAAACACATGTATGGTTATCACAAAAAACGATATCACCGCCTTTGTATCTGCCTTCTGTCTGTGATATTTTCTATTGCCTGCCCTGTCTATGCAGCGGACACTCCTCCTTCCTCAGACACACTGTCAGCACACAATACATTGCTGCTTGATACTGCACAATCACTAAGCACAATGACTGATCGCACAGAAGAAATGAAAAATTTGCTTATAGATGCACAAATCCAAGAAGCCAGACAATATCAAATGATGCGGCTGCGAATTCAGTGGCTCTATGAAACAGGCTATTCTTCCTTCTTGGAGCAGCTACTTGGCGCCTCTGATTTTCCAGATTTTCTAAATCGCTCTGAACAGATCCGCTCGCTCATCACCTATGACAGGAATCAGCTCACAGAGCTTTCTAACCTTCGCAGTTCTATCGAGGCAGATGCCGCGCTCCTCACAAAACAGTGTGACTTACTGCGCGCTTCCAGAGATGCACTGTCCATGGAATACGAAAAGCTTCTTATTCTTTTGAATCAGCAAAATACTGCTTCCGGTGTATCCGTTTTCCCTGAAGTATTCAGCCGAATTCCCGAACTGATTGCCCGTGCTGATGAACAAATCGAAGAAGGACAACTTGCCGCCGATCAGGGAATCCATGCTCCTTCTTCGGAAATCCGCGACCCAGATCCATCTCTGAACGATGATATTTCCGATAACACTTCTAACGTGGCAGACAGTGAAAGTACCGTGGATGAGAATGAGGAAGATGACGAAATCGCCCCTCCACCTTTTGCTCCTCCCCCGTCTTTCTCGGTATCTGCCTCTGAAAGTCTGCTTCTCTCTGCGTTAATACAGTGTGAAGCAGGTACGGAAGACTATACTGCCATGACTGCACTTGCATCCTGCATTCTCAACCGGGTAAGCAGTCCACTATTTCCGAATTCAATTTCAGGTGTCATCGAATCAGAACCACTGTTTTCCTCTGTATCTGACGGAAGAATCGAGGCACTCCTCTACGGGGATATTGACTCTGTATGCCAAAATGCAGTTTTTGATGCGATATCCGGTACGAACCCAATTGGTAGCTGTCTGTACTTTTCACCTGCTTCCTCCTCTGCTTCCGGAGCGACGTTTGGAAGCTTTACATTTTATTAATTTGCATATTTTATGATTTTATTGTATAATAGACAAACAGGTTATGTACTAATGTGAAAGGAAAATATGGCATGAATACAAAAGTAAAGCGCATGATGCGTACATTGCTCAGCTGCACACTTGCAGTTTCAATGTATCTTCCATGCACCAATGTGTATGCTACTGACACGGTCGACAACCTCGAGAAGAAGACAAATGAGCTCTCCAGTGAGCTCTCTAAAGTAAATGAAGAATTGTCTACTCTCAGCAGTGAACTAGATTCTACCATTTCTAAAGTAGAGTCTACCACTAACGCAATCGAACTTACCAAAGTCAGTCTCGCAGATGCACAGGCAAAAGAAGTTCAGCAGTACAGCGATATGAAGCTTCGTATCAAATATATTTACGAAGCCGGAGATCTTTCTTTTTTAGAATTGCTCTTTTCTGCTGAAGATATGACCGATTTGTTGAACAAAGCCGATTTCATTCAAAACATCAGTTCTTATGATCGCAAGATGTTGGACGAACTGCATAACACCAAAGTAGAAATCCAAAAGCAACAGACACTCCTGGAAGATGAGAAAGAAGCACTGGTCACTCTCCAGACACAGATGGACCAGAAGTGCAACGATCTCCAGGCAAAAGCAGCTTCAACAAGCACTGAGCTTAATAATTATTCTGATCAGTTGGCACGTGCAAAAGCCGCTGCCGAAGCAGCCGCAAGAGCAGCCGAAGAACAGCAACGTCTCGAGCAAGAACTTGCACAGCAGCAGCAACAGCAGCCTGCTCCTAGCCCAAGTGTTCCTGATCAGCCAGTGACTCCTCCTGTGAGTCCAGAACCAAGTCCGCAACTGCCGGATTCCGGAAATACTACTCCGCCATCAGGTACAAGCCTCGGAGTATTTAAAATTACACACTATTGTGCCTGCTCCATCTGCTGTGGAGAATACAGCAATGGAATTACTGCCAGCGGTACCACTGCACAGGCAGGAAGAACTATCGCGGTTGATCCTTCTTTGATTCCACTTGGAAGTTCCGTAGTGATCAACGGACATACCTATGTCGCAGAAGATACGGGGGGCGCTATCAAAGGAAACCGCATTGATGTTTTTGTCAGCAGTCACAGCGAAGCCCTCGCAAATGGTGTTTATTACGCAGAGGTCATTTTACAATAACAACTATTGAAAACTGAATATCGAAAAACTGAATATTGCGAAACTTAATAATAAATAGCACGAAAAAGTACATAAAGTGGGAGAACTGTCATCTTTCAGTTCTCAAAAAAGGATTCCGGATCGGGGCTTACCGCCTCTTTCCGGAATCCTTTTTCTATGCATATTATTGATAATCGAATACATCGATCCATTTCATCAGGAACTCTTTCTCCATCTCATTTTCCTTAGAAAGTTGTGCCGCTGCTACAATCGGAAGCCACTGTTGCACATACTGCTTTGCAGTATCACTCTTCTTGCAGAATAACTTCAAATAAAGGTCTGCCTTTTTCTGGTCTTTCAGCGCAAATAGGAGATAAGTCATCGCTGCGTCTGCACTTGCATTTCCCTGCGTAGCATGCGCCCAGTCAATCACTGTCATCTTTCCAGTTTTACCGACGATCACATTACTTGGATTGAAGTCTCCATGGCATACTTTGTCATGCTTTGGCATACTCTCAAGTCTTGTAAGCAATTCATATCTTGCTGTCGCATCCAGATCCTTCAGTTCGTTGATCTGCCGTGCAAGCTTATCTTTCAACTTATTCAAAAGAGGATTTCTCTTGCTCTGTACCTGGAGCTGGAGATCTACAAAGTCTTCCATATACTTCTCAAGATTTGCCGGATCGACATTCATCATCTCTTCCAATGTCTTTCCCTCTTTGCATTCGATCACAAGTGCCCATCTTCCGTCAATCTGTGTCACCTGTTTTACCTTTGGAATATCAAGACCAGTCGCCTCTACCCTTGCGGTATTCAACGCTTCATTAAATACATCTGCCTTTGGATGTTCTTTCCCAAAAATCTTTACAATTCCCTCTTCTGTTTTATACACTTCTTTGTGTGCACGTTTTACGATTAAGTTGCTCTGCTCTAACTTCATGTGGGTTCCCTCCTAATAATACAATTCTACTGTCATTGTTCGCAGACTGTATCCGAACTGCAACAAAATAATCTGTAAACAACTTCAATATTTTTTATTGTTCTGATTTGATATTGCTATTATATACCTTTTCAAACGATTTGAAAAGAGTTTTTGTATAATTTTTAACATTTTTTTACGCACTATTTTTATTGTTATTTTATTATCAATCTAAATTTATGCACTTATCTATTTATTACTAGAAGTTTCTCCTACTCTCCCCTTTGGCAAAAGCTCCAAAATCCTCTCTGCAACTTCATCCGGGGTTGCATTTTCCTGCGGTGATGTACAGATATACTTCGGATAACTACTGTCTTTTAACCCTTCGATCAAGATGATATCGGCCTCCGGGAAAAAAGGAAGCAGCATTTCTGCAGTAATTTCCGGAGCCCGTTTTGTGACAAGAAACTGACTTTTGGAAAACACCGCTGTTCCGTAGGCACCAGCTTTCTGATGCTGATAGCTATCGGTTCCCGGCACATCACTCTCAAATTCATGCCCGTCATGCTTAATGACTGCCACCTGATATCCCTTTTCAGTTAGAATCGGAATTATTCCTGTAATCAGTGTTGTCTTTCCTGTATTTTTATAGCCACTCACGGCAAAGATTACCGGCTGGATAACATTCTTACCCATACTTTCTCCCCTTTCTTTCGTCCCTCTTCAATCCCAGGCGGAATTTCCAACAGACAATTGCAACCATTGAGTGAACTTAAGATTCCTGAGGCATTTTGCCTTTTCCACACTACCGTTCCATTCTCCCATCTCGCCCGTACAAACCGCGGCACTTTCCCGGTCTTTTCAAAGGTTTCTGCCAAGGTTCCTTCCCTGTACTCTACCCGGTATCTCTGGCTTCCCGTCATCTTTTCTAACACCGGAAGCACAAATAATTCCATATTAACAAAAGTACCATATGGATTTCCCGAAAAACTAAGCATCGGGATTTTCTGATAACTTCCGCCCATCATCGGGGATCCTGGCTTCATCCTCACTCCGTGGAAACAGATCTCTGCACCAAGAAGTCCATATGTTTCCTCCACAATATCCTTCTGCCCAACCGATACACCGCCAATTGTCAGAATCAAGTCTGCATCCATCCTACATGCCTTCTCTATGGAATCTTTAAGACATCGGGCATCATCTTGCACGGTATCCATCCACACTACTGATACTCCAAGCTCTGTAAGCCTGCTACACACAAGATACAGATTCGCATTATAAATTTTGCCGAACGACAATTCGCTTCCCGGCTCTGTCAGCTCACTCCCGGTTGCTATCACCGCCGCACGCACATTGCGCACCACTTTTGCATGAGAATACCCCATCGAGGCAAGTAGTCCACACTCTGCGGCCCCTACGGTTTCCCCACGCGTTAACAGACAGGTGCCCGCCGAATAATCTTCCCCCGCATCACAATAATTTTCATAGGCATGCTGTTCTTGAAAAACAGATATCGTGTCCCCCACTCTCTCCACATCCTCCTGACGAATCACAGTGTCTGTCCCCTGTGGAATCGGCGCACCTGTCATCAGGCGTACCGCCTCTTTTTCTCCTACTTTCTTCCCCGAAGCTTCCCCTGCATAAATCGTATCGATCACATGCAGAGAGACTCCGTGTGTATCATCCGCTCCGATGCTGTCCTGACTTCGGATTGCATAACCGTCCAGAGGGGATCTCGGAAATGGAGGCTGGGCATGTCTGCTATATACATCTTCCCATAGCGTGCGCCCGGAAAGTTCCAAAAGTGGAAGTTCCTCCCACGCATCCAGCGGGCGTACTTCCTCCAAAATTTTTTCTACAGCCTCTTTCAGAGAAATCCTCACCAGCTCTTTTCTTTCTATTTTACTTAAATATGCCCGATACTCTTCTTCTGTATTGATATTGCCACCCCCATCTCTTTCGTCTTCCAACCAGACAATCTTCTCCTCTATCTCGTTCAAAAGATTTTGCAGTTTATAATCTTTTCGTTCCAGCTGCCGTCGGATCCATGGAAGCATCTCCTTCGTATAGATGCCTGGAAATGGACATCTCTTCCCATCTCTTATAAGAAAAACCGGCTTTCTCTCACGAACCCATTCGCCTCTCATAGTATCTACTAATTCCTGATCCACTTCCGGCATATCGCATGGTACAAAAAGAACTGCCTGCTCCTCACTGGACGTAAGAACACTGTAAATCCCACCAAGAGGTCCTTTTTCTTTTTCCAAATCTTCCACAAGCGGAAATCCCTCAAAGCCACACTCGCCAACATCTGCTTGTGTTTGTTCGTATTTCTTCCGGTCTTCCACAGAAATATAAATGGCAGAACATCCACTTAATTTTGCAGCAATCTTCTTCCAAAATACGGTTTCTTCCACCGGCAAAAATGCTTTTTTTCTGCCATTCATACGGCTGTTTTTTCCACCTGCCAAGATACATGCTGCGATATCAGCCTTCCTATCTCTGTCTTTTCCCTTATCCATCGATCTTCTCCCATGTGATCGCACCCGGATAACAGGTTCGGACACATGCAGGTTCTCGTCCCTCTTTGATCCGTTCCACACAGCTGTCACATTTTTCCATCTTTCCTGCTTCATTAAAGTGGATCACCTGAAGCGGACAGACTGCCTCACAACTTCTGCAGCCATTGCAAAGGTCCTGATCTACGAGAATAAAACCTGTCGTTTTTTCCCGGTAAATTGCGTGTTGCGGGCAGACATGCTCACATTTTCCACAGTGAATGCACCCTGGACACACTGTTTTTTCAAATGTCCCTGATAAATCTGTCACCTTCTGAAATGCCCGGAAACTCGGCACAATTTCCCCTACAGAGTGATGTGCATCCAGACAGGCTATATGGCATGCATAGCAGCCGATACATTTTTCTTTATCAAATTTCAGTCGATATGGCATCTTCCTCTTCCTTTCTTCTTACATTACAAAAATAACTCTTATATCCCGGAAATCCGGAAATCGGATCGAGATAGGTAAGCGGAATCAGCTCATTCGCTTCTCCCTTCTTGTTTCCATGATAAATATGTACGATCCCCGGCAGATTGTTTCTGACGGCTGCCGCAATTCCTTCCATGCTTCCTCCTGGCGAAGTCACTACTACTCGGTCGCCTTCCTGAATCTGAAGTGATTCCATATCGGATGGATGCATTTCCACCAAAGTCGCCGGTTCCAGCGCCGCAAGCCATGGAAGACGGTTCACACGCGCATGAAAATACTGAGGTTTTCTGGAACCTGTATTCAGGATCCACGGATAAACTGTTCTGTCCACCTCACTTACTTCTCTGAAATCCCGGTAAACCGGAAGACCGTCATACCCATAAGCATCCTTATATTTTTCTAACACTGTAGAGACAAATTCTGCTTTCCCTGTCGGTGTAGCAAATCCCTCTCTCTCATAACTTTTCTCTGTCCCGAATACCAAATGTTTTGCCTGTACTCCTCCTTGATGTCCGCGCAATTCCTCCACAGAAAGTCCGGTCGGTTTGAGAATATAATTCATATATTCCTCATAGGTTCCAGAAAGCACCGGTTCAGAAAGTCCCATTCTGCGTGCCAATTCTTGAATGATCTCAATGTCATTTTTTGCCTCCCCGCACGGACAGACTGCCGCTTCTGAAAGACCGACCATACCTCCTCGCATTGTCCTTATTTCTTCCCGTTCAAAAAAGGTTGCCGCAGGCAGCACAATATCTGCCATATCGCTAGAGTCAGAAAGAAACAGATCTACATTGACATAAAACTCTAATTTTTTCAGTGCCTCCTGAAGATACGACGGCTTCGGCCACATTCTGTGGTTCATTCCAAATGCCACAAGTGCTTTCAGCGGATACGGTTCTTCTTTCAAAATATATTCTGCCAATCTTGTGCACTGCGCCTCCTCACACGGAAGCGCAAACCATGCCGGAAAGTCTTTCTGACCAATTGCTTCCTCGCCATCGTATCTCTTCACTTTCCCAAATTCATTGACCGGAGCAGACACCGGTGGCCTTGCCAGATGTCCGCCTTTTCTGTCGTAATTTCCACTAAGTCCTACAAGTGTATGAACTGCCCGATAATTCTGTACTCCATTGATATGATGTACGACCGTCGCCGCGGAGAACATGATTCCCGCTGGACCATTTGTCGCATACAGCCTTGCAGCCTCCAAAATTTTCTCTGCCGGAACTCCGGTGATCTTCTCTGTATACTCCGGAGTAAACTGCTTTACATATGCCCGGTATTCTTCAAACCCGTGAACATATTTTTCCACAAACTCATGGTCATACAGATCCTCTTCTATCATCACCTGTGCCATTCCAAGCGCAAGCGCTCCGTCTGTTCCCGGAAGCAGGCGTAAATGGATATCTGCCTCTCTTGCCGTGACCGTGTTTCTTGGATCTACCACAATAATCTTGACCCCTCGTGCCTTCATTCCCCGATAGCTTTTGCTCATCGGTGTATTAGAGTGATATAAGTTGGAGGCCCACAGCATAACTGTATTGGCATTTGCCAGATCCGGAAAGCAAATATCATTTCCATAGATGGACTTCCACGCCATATTAGATGCCTGAAAGCAAGTGCTTGACTCGGTACAATAATTCGGTGATCCATACGCATTTGCAAGACGGAGCAATGCTGGACGATACCATTTCGGATATCCTGCATAAAAAATCGTTGACCGTGCACCGTACTGTTCCCGGACTGACAGTAATTTCTCCGCGATTGTCTGATATGCTTCTTCCCAGCTGATCCTAACAAACTTTCCCTGTCCTTTTTCCCCAACTTGTTTCATCGGATAAAGCAATCTTTCCTGATTATATATGTACTGTCTTGCAGCTGCCCCCTTCGCACAAAGTCCTCCGCTCTGCCCAGGCAGATCTTTGCTTCCTTCTACCGAAATAATCTTTCCATCTTCTACATAGACATCCATTGGGCAGCCGGACGCACAGATACCACAGACTGCTTTTTTTACCTGTTTCTTTCCATGTTCTTTCTGACTCAATATCGTTCCTCCCTCTTTCGTTACTATCCTCTTTCGTTACTATTATTTTATCCCACTCAGCGCCAGTCCACGGATAAATTGTTTTTGGAACAGGATAAAAATCACAATCATCGGAAGCATGATCATCGTTGCCGCCGCCATTGTTGTTGTCAAATCCTGCGTATGTTCTGTACTAAATACGACAAGCGCTAAAGGCAGTGTCATCTTCTCCTTATCATTTAACATCAGAAGCGGATTCAGATAATCATTCCATGACATCATTGCCGTGAAAATTCCAAGTGATCCTATTGCCGGACGAATATTGGGAAGAATAATTTTCCAATAAATCCCAAAAGCAGATGCGCCATCAATTTTTGCTGCCTCACAAATACTATCCGGTATATCTTCAATAAATTGCTTTGCCATGTAAATTCCAAATGCACTGACCATTCCCGGAATGATCAAGGCCCACTGTGTATTAAACAATCCCATTTTCTGAATCATCAAAAACCTTGGAATCATCGTTACTTGCCCCGGTACCATCATAGTTGCCAGCAAAAGCAAAAAAAGCATCTTCTTCATTTTAAATTCATATTTTGCAAAAACGTAACCAATCAATGTACTTGTAAAAATAACTGCTGCCGTCACAATTGTCGTAATTAAGATGCTGTTGAAAAACCATCTTCCAAGCGGTGCTTCTGTAAATGCTTTGATATACCCTTCTAATGTCCATGTTTCCGGCAGCATCGTTGTCTTATTGATTCTAATATCCGCATTTGTACGGAATGAAGTCAAAAACATCCATATCATCGGGAACATCATCGCTGCGCAAAATACTGTCAAAAATAATATAATCACATAGTGATACCATCTATATCCATATTTTTTCATTATTCATAACTCCAATCTAAACGCATCATTCGGTTCTGAATCAATGCAACTGCAAATACTATGACAAACAGTGCCATTGCAATTGCAGACGCATATCCCATATCATAATTTGTAAAACTCTGTCGATAAATGTAGTTTGTCAATACCATTGCAGAGTAGTCTACCCCACCTTTCGGTGCAATCACACGAAATTGCGCAAACATCTGAAAATAGTTTGCCATTGTCATCACTGCAACAAATGCAAACGTTCTTCCCATCAGCGGAACGCGAATCTTCAAAAATCTGCAGATTGGTCCTGCACCATCAATTGCTGCCGCCTCATCGAATTCTTTTGGCACACCTTCCAATCCTGCTGAAAACAGCACTACATTATAGCCAATATCTGCCCAAAGTGTATATGCGATAATAATTGCAAGCAATGCTCCTGTTGTCATCGTCCAGTTCTTTGGTGCCATCCCGAAAACTCCCATCAAACGATTTAGAAGTCCTCCATCTGTCTCAATGATCCCCGACTTCCATACAAGCGCTGTTCCTACCATTGGCGCAATACATGGAATGAATAAAATCGTCCGAAAAATCGTTTTCCATTTTTTTGATGGGAGCACCGAAATCAATTGCGCTAGAAACAATGTAATCACGATATTAAGAAATACTGCTATAATCCCAAACACTAACGTATTGACTACTGCCTTTTTAAAAATCGGATCTTGAAACATTTTCATATAATTATCTAGACCAAGAAATGGATTACTATCACGCGCCGGATTATAATCAAAAAAAGAGATACCCAACCCATAAAACAGCGGAAATACTACAAATAGAAACAACAGAGCAAAACTCGGAACTAGAACCATAGAAACAAATTTTTTATCTTTCATTTTCTTCCTTCTTTCTCATTTTTTATAGAAATAACCGGGAATTCACTAACTGTGAACTCCCGGTACTCTGCCACTTATTTTGTTTCATAACCAAGCTGACATTCTGCCGTGATCTTTTCAGACACCTCTTTCAATGCTTTTTCTATATCTGGATTTTCCTCCTGGCAAAGAGAGATGAACATCTCATTAAAAATTTCTCGCATCGCGGATGTATTATATGGTCCCATCCACTGTCCTTTCTCCATAATATCAAGAAGAAATGTAATATTTGGCATTGCTTCTCTATATTCTTCATTATCTAACAATGATTTTCTCGGTGGAAGCTGATTACATGCAATATTATGTTTCACAAGATTTTCTGGCTGACTGAAAAACTCAATAAATTCCCATGCTGCATCTTTATGTTGGCTGTTTTCCGGAACCATAATTCCCCATCCTGTCTCTGATGCAAACGCAACCTCATCTCCATAAAGAGGGACCGGAATATATTCAAAATCTTCTCCATAAGTCAAGTCATAAGAACCTGTTCCTTCTCCAATTCCCCAAGAGCCAACTGAAGCCATAAATCCTTTATCCTGATAGGTTCTATTAAACGCATATTCTCCTGAAGTGAGTGATTCTAAGCTTGTCTCACCATCTTTTACCATGCTGACAATTTCTTCCATTGCCTTAACCCCTTCCGGTGTCGCAAAATTGATTGAGTGGTCTTCTTCTAGATACTGACCGCCCTGCTGTAAAATCATGGATAAATAATTACAAATCAAAGCATCTGCATCGATCATATCAAATCCTGTCATCTCCATGACTTCCCCATTCTTCTTTGCCACTTTCTTAGATGTTTCTCTCAATTCTTCCCAAGTCTGTGGATAAGAAAGTCCCGCTTCTTCAAACAGTTTTTTATTTACAATCATTCCTCCATACTCTAAATTAAATTCCATTGGGACTCCATAATATTTTCCTTCTTTTTGAAAAACACCAAGTGTTGGATCCAAATAATCACTTTCTAATTCTTTTACAATATCTTCAGGAACTTCTGCAAGCGCATCGGTCTCGATAAAGTTTGGCGCGGTTCCTCCCCACACTGCAATGATATCAACTTCTCCCTTGCCAGATGTAAGGGCAGTCTGAATCTTTTGATTATATACATCAAAAGGATAATTAGAAAGCTTCACATCATATTCTGGATGTTCCTTCTCAAATCTCTTGATTGTCTCTTCATAAGCCTCTATCCACGGTTTATTTTCATGACACCAAAAATTAATAACTGTTTTTCCATCTTTTTCTTTTTTTGTCTCCTTTTCATCACTTCCGCAACCGGTAAGACTAGATACCGATAAGCCAAGCGCCAAAAGGATTGCAAGTGTTCTCTTCATAGCATTTTTCTCCTTATACTACTTCTTCTCAAAATATTTTCTCTGCGTTTTTATCATAGCATAGGCGAAATGTTTGTTCTAATTGATATTTTTAATGCAACTCACTATTTATAGATTATTTCTATGTCGCTACTTAATATCCTTTCAATTTCTTCAATATTGATAATGCCTTTTATATAGTTACATACTTCATCTATCTGTTTTAGGTATTGACAAAGCAAACTAAATTAATTAAAATAGCAACATGAACGCTGTTCATTTTGAAAATGAGGCTTCATCAGTCAAATGGAACACACTATTATTCACAAAAACATTAGGAGGTTATTTTATGCAGGCAATAGTTGAAACAGTATTTGACGCATGTTATCTTATAGGGGTCGTTACATTGGGAATTCTTATGATTGCTAAAAGTCATGGGAATAAGCAGTACCGCCTCTTTGGAATTATGGCAGTTGTATTAGGATTCGGAGATGCATTTCACCTGGTTCCGAGAGCAGTTGCATTATGTACAACAGGATTAGACAATTTCACAGTTGCATTGGGAACAGGTAAATTTATTACATCTATCACAATGACCGTATTTTATATCATTCTATATTATATTTGGCGAATCAGATACCATGTAAAAGGGAAAAATATCTATACTATATTCGTATATGGTATGGCAATAGCTAGAATTGTCCTGTGTCTGTTTCCACAGAATGCCTGGACAAGTTCAGCCTCTCCATTATCGTGGGGAATTTATAGAAATATTCCTTTCACAATTATGGGGCTTATTATTATCTATCTGTTTTATAAAAGTTCTAGAGAGCAAAACGATAAATTATTCAAAAATATGTGGCTGACAATCGTCATTAGCTTTGGTTTTTATTTGCCTGTTGTATTATTTGCCGATCTTATTCCTATCATCGGAATGTTAATGATCCCAAAAACATTGGCATATGTTTGGACTGTTTGGATTGGATATCACGCCATGAAAGCTGAACAGGAATAATCACAAAAAAGACAGAAGACACTGACTTTCGTCAGTCCTCCTGTCTTTTTCTAATGCCCTTTTCAGCCTTACGTCTTCTTTTTCTCTAACCAGGTAGCTACACTATCTTTCCTGAAATTAGTTTCCGTAGTAAACTCTTAAGTACATTTCTTTAATTTCTTTCATCAGTGGATATCTTGGGTTTGCACCTGTACACTGATCATCAAATGCCTGTTCTACCATTTCATCTAATGTATCCAGGAAGTATTTTTCATCTACTCCGTATTCTTTGATCGTCTTTTTGATTCCAACTGCTGCTTTTAATTCATCGATCTTCTCAAGGAATTTTTCAAATGTTTCTTTGTCGTCTTTTCCTACAACGCCAACGAATCTAGCGCATTCTGCATATCTTTCTAATGCGTGTGGATACTGATACTGAGAGAATGTTCCCATCTTTGTAGGCACATCTGTTGCATTGAATTTCATTACTTCGTTGATCAGTAACGCATTTGCAACACCATGTGGTAAGTGGTGGAATGCTCCTAATTTGTGTGCCATTGAGTGACATACTCCTAAGAATGCATTCGCGAATGCCATACCTGCCATGCAGGAAGCATCTGCCATTTTCTCTCTTGCGATCGGATCATTTGCTCCGTTTTCGTAAGCAGATGGTAAATATTTGAAGATATTTTTCATTGCTTTTAATGCAAGACCATCTGTATAGTCTGTTGCCATGATAGATGCATATGCCTCTAATGCATGTGTAAGTGCATCAATACCGGAAGCACTTGTCAGTCCTTTTGGCTGGCTCATCATATTATCAGCATCGATGATCGCCATCTTCGGTAATAATTCGTAGTCTGCTAATGGATATTTTACTCCAGTCTTTTCATCTGTGATAACTGCAAATGGTGTCACCTCAGAACCTGTTCCTGAAGATGTCGGGATTGCAACGAAGTAAGCCTTCTCTCCCATTTTCGGGAATGTATATACTCTCTTACGGATATCCATGAAACGCATTGCCATATCAAGGAAGTCTGCTTCTGGATGTTCGTACATTACCCACATAATCTTTCCGGCATCCATTGCGGATCCACCACCAAGAGCGATGATCACATCTGGCTGGAATGCTGTCATTGCTGCTGCACCTGCTTTTGCACATTCCAGTGTCGGGTCTGGAGCTACTTCATAGAAGCATGTGTGCTGGATTCCCATTTCATCTAATTTTTCTTCGATACCTTTTACATATCCATTGTGGTATAAGAAGCTGTCTGTTACGATGAATGCTTTCTTTTTGCCCATCACTGTTCCCAGTTCATCAAGAGCAACCGGCATACATCCTTTTTTGAAATAAACTTTTTCAGGAACTCTGAACCAAAGCATGTTTTCTCTCCTCTCGGCAACTGTCTTCACGTTGATCAAATGTTTTACTCCTACGTTCTCAGATACAGAGTTTCCTCCCCAAGAACCACATCCCAATGTAAGAGACGGAGCTAATTTGAAGTTGTAAAGATCACCGATTCCACCTTGAGAAGAAGGTGTGTTGACAAGGATACGGCATGTCTTCATAGCTGCTGCATGTTTTGCAAGCTTCTCTGTCTCTGCAGGGTGTACATAAATGGAAGCTGTATGTCCATATCCACCGTCAGCTACTAACTGCTCTGCCTTTGCGATCGCTTCGTCAAATGTCTTTGCTTTGTACATTGCAAGTACCGGAGATAATTTCTCGTGTGCAAATTCTTCTGAGATATCTACAGATTCTACTTCACCGATCAGAATCTTTGTATCTTCCGGAACATCCACTCCTGCCAATGCTGCGATTGTGTGAGCAGACTGTCCTACGATTTTTGCATTTAATGCACCGTTGATGATGATTGTCTTACGAACTTTTTCAATCTCATCTTTTTTGAGGAAGTAGCATCCTCTGTATGCAAATTCTTCTTTCACTTCTTTATATACTTTTTCCAGAACTGTCACAGACTGCTCTGAAGCACAGATCATACCATTATCAAATGTCTTTGAATGAATGATAGAGTTTACTGCAAGCTTCACATCTGCTGTGTCATCGATGATAACCGGTGTGTTACCAGCTCCAACTCCGAGTGCCGGCTTTCCTGAAGAGTAAGCTGCTTTTACCATTCCAGGACCACCTGTTGCAAGGATGATGTCTGCATTTTTCATAACTTCATTTGTAAGCTCCAGTGATGGTACATCGATCCATCCGATGATTCCTTCCGGTGCTCCTGCCTTTACAGCTGCATCTAAAACTACTTTTGCTGCTGCGATCGTAGCTGCTTTTGCACGTGGATGTGGGCTGATGATGATTGCATTTCTTGTCTTTAAGGAAATCAATGTCTTAAAGATTGCTGTAGATGTCGGGTTTGTTGTCGGAATAACCGCTGCAACAAGACCGATCGGCTCTGCGATCTTCTTGATTCCGAATGCTTTATCTTCCTCGATCACACCACATGTTTTTGTATCTTTATATGCATTGTAAATATATTCTGCTGCATAGTGATTTTTAATTACTTTATCTTCAACGATTCCCATTCCAGTTTCTTCTACTGCCATTTTTGCTAACGGGATACGCATTTTATTTGCTGCCAAAGCTGCTTCAAAAAAGATTTTATCTACCTGCTCTTGTGTAAATGTAGCAAATTCTCTCTGTGCTTCACGCATTGCTTCCATTTTTGCTGTAAGAGCTTCTACACTGTCAATAATTGCTGGTACTACTTCTTTTTTCTTTGCCATACCAATTTTTCCTCCTGTAAATGAGTTAAGTAAATTCTTTTCTACATCCCATAGTATATTTTCTCGTTAAAAAAATGTCAATAGAAAAATTGATATTTTTTTAACTATCGTTGTTTTTCTTATATTTTGACGAAAATGATTGTTTTCTCTATCTTTTTCTTGTGCATTTCACACGCAAAAAGCAAATTGGTTTTCACAAGTGTATTTTTATTGTTAAAAATAATTCGAACTCTTCCACTTTTCCTCAGCAAGACCAACCCATACTATATAAATTTTCTCACAAAATGAGTAATTCCTTTTCCAGATTATGCTATACTGATATAGAAACAGTAAACCTTTGTATGGCAAACTTTTGCCGTTCAAGACAATCTCAAATACTAGCAGGAGGAAACAAATTGAAACTTGTCATTTATGGAACAGACACTTGTAAAGACTGTGTAGATGCAAAAGCACTGCTTGATGCAAAAGGGATTCGCTATCTCTTTCTTGAATTTTCTGACAGCATTGGCAATCTCAAACGCTTCTTAAAAATCCGTGATACCAATCCAATGTTTGATGCAGTAAAGGAAAAGGGTGGCGTTGGAGTCCCACTCTTTGTGCTGGAAGACGGAACGATGACCTTCGATGTAAATGAGGTCATAAGCAAAATAGAAAACGCATAGCAGCCCATCTCAAAACAAGAAAAAGATGTAGCCTTTCCCTTCTTTGTCCATAAATCTCCTCTCCCGGAAATTCATGGAGAAAGAATTTTAAAACTACATCTTTTCCTTCTCCAGTTTTCTTATATTTTAAAAATTTACTTTTCAGGTTACTTCTATATTCACCATTCTAGCGTCAGTTCCTGAAGTTTTGTAATTCTTTTTTGCTCATAATCAAGCAGGATCTCAATTTTGTACTGTTTCTGCATCAGATGTACCATAAATTTCCGGTAGCCTCTATCTCTTCAACGGAATCCGCGTAAAATATTCTGCTTCATTCTCATGATGAATATAAGCTCCATTTTTCTTCTGCACGTTCAGGGAAGCCAGATTATCTTTATGTACCGAAAGATAGATTTCCTCCTCAGGCACGATTTTTCTTGCAATTTCCAACAACATTTCCAGACCTTTTGTTGCATACCCTTTTCCCCGGTACTTTGGAGAAATCCCATAACCGATATGACCAGCTCCATGAACGAGTCCCTCCGTCAAGCGATGCCGTAAATTGAAAATTCCAACGTATTCTCCCTCCGTTTCCAGAAGGTATACAGTATCCGGTACAAATCCTTCCGGAAGATTCACTCCCTCTGAATTCTGCTTCCGAAGTTTCACATACTCCTGAAACTCCTCCCTGGAGAATCCATAGGCTGCATTGATAAATCCATTTTCATCCTGTACAAACGTATTTTGAAGCTCATAAGCTCTGTCAAAGTCTGCTTCCCAAAGTTTGATCAGTTTCATCTCTTCTCACCTCATTCTTCTTTTTGCTGATTCTAACATAACGGGTTAAGAAAAGAAAGCTTTTGTTTATCCTCTCATCTCGTTTTCAATATATTCTATATACTCTCTTCTCTCGACCTCTTCTTTATTTTCACAATACCACGCAAATGCCTCCTGCAATCCTTCATAGAAATCTTTCACATCCGGCAACAGTTCCTTCTGTTTTTTGACATCCAGCACATACTCATATGCTGGAAAACAGAAATAGTTTGTCTGACAAACCTGATCCTCGACAAGCCGCGCCCGCAATGGTTCTCCTGCTGCCCGATAACACAGCTCCACAAACGTACGAATATCTATTGCCTCATTTCCCACATTAAAAATATGCTCTTCTGGTCTTTTCTCAAGAATAGCTTCCATCAATCTGCACAAATCCTCCACATGGAAAAATTGAAGCTTCTGACTTCCATCTCCCGGCATATAAAATTTTCTATGCTGCAATGCACAATCAAATACAAAGGCTTCCCGGTAAACATCGTTCATCGGCCCATACAGATATGGAGGACGGATCACATAGGCATCCGGCACTTTCTCCATCAAATACTCCTCCGCCTCAATTTTATCACTTCCATATTTTCTCCAGATAGAATTGTATCCTACCGACTGCTCCTCTGAGAAAGGCTGCTGCAATGTCTCAGGATATACTGCACTGGAACTGATCAGGATATACGTGGAAAATCCATTCAACTCCGCAAGAAGATTTTTCACATCTTCTTTCGTATATGCAGTAATATCCAACACATGATCAAAGTGTTTCCCCTGTAGCACTCCATTCAGCTGATTCCGGTCTGCACAGATCCACTCAACTCCTGAGACCTGCGGCCTCGATCCCCGGTTCAACACAGATACCTCATATCCCCGTTTTACAAAATATTCTGCTGCAAATTTACTTACAAAAACCGTTCCGCCTGTAATTAATATTCGTTTTCCCATTTCCATTGTCTCCTCTATTATCCCATCGTTCTTCTTCCGTTATTTTACTTCGTACTTTCTTACTGCTTCCTTTTATTATGAGAAATTTTATCATAAGATATTTTGAAAATCTAGTTTTCTAAAATAAAAAACTCCCGCAAAAACATACGAAAGCATCTGTTTCTACAAGAGTTTTCTATTCTAAAAAAAGGGAAAAATCAGCATCAGCCTCTCTTTCCCCTCTTCTTAAACACTATGAGATTTCATCTTACAGTTCTCAGCTATAACCGTCAACATTTTTTCTAAAACTGCCATCCATTGAACTTAAATGTTGTTGGTGATACGTTCTCAGGATCATAGCGTTTTAACATTTCTTCATACCGTTCTTTATAATCATTGTCAATTTCTGCCTGTGGGATTACTTTACTTGCCTCATGAAGGAAGTGGAAGGAATCTCTTCCCATCTCTTGTCCGCGGCGTGTATGTTTATCCAAAGCCACATCCGGAATCTCCGGAAGCTCTCCCATGGCAAATCCTTTGATACAGATATTTTTCAGTAAGTCACTGGATCTGTCTTTCTGTGACTGAACGAGATAACGGATCGCATGAATAAAGTAGATCGGGCGGTCTCCGTCTGCATAGTCAAATTCTTTTCTCATTTGGAACAGACTGTTCACTACAACTGCCGCCATCGGATTTCCCATTCCAATATCTTCTACGGAAATCGTAAGGAGTCGTCTCCACATCTTCTCTTCTAACTCCGGTGATGTAATATACAACTCATATGCGAACTTGCATGCGTCTTCTTCATTTGCACGTCGGATACTTTTCTGTAATGCTGAAATCACTTCATCACAGCAATATCCATTCCGTGTTGTGATCGACTGCCACGGATCATACATTGTCTTTTTTACCATTCGAAATCATCCTCCTCTTCGGCCTCTTTTGTTTCTTTTTCTACTGCCTGTTTTTCATATACCTTAAAGAATGGGTAATAAATCAGCACACTCAATGCGATACATAAGAACATAAAAATTACATTTCTAAAATCCATTCCGGACATCCATCCTTGTATAAAAAATGGAATAAAGGAAGGGTCTGCAATATATCCTGGTGTAATCCATCCAAATACCTGCGCATAATATCCAAGTACAACACAAATAGATGGTGTGAAAATATATGGAATTGCAAGCACTGGATTGTAAGTCATCGGCACTCCAAATGTAATCGGCTCATTGATGGAACAGATTCCCGGCACAATAGATATTCGTGCAAGCGATTTCAGCTTTGCGGATTTTGATTTCCACATCAGCAAGATCAAACCGAGTGTTCCTCCGGCTCCTCCAAGCATTGCGTAGCGGAATAACTGAAGGTTCATCGGATTGGTCGGTGCAAGCCCTTCTGCTACAAGAGCTGCATTTGCTCCTGTTCCAGCAAGTCCAATCATAAATACGATTGAAAATACAACGGATGTCCCATTGATACCAAAAAACCATAAAATATTTGAAAACATAATGATTCCGGCATACACCCAGATATTATTTCCGACATCGATCGCAGGTGTAAGTAAGCTCATGATCGCCTCTGGAATAGATTTTCCGATCAAAGAGATTAAAATCAGATTGATGCCATATACAATAACAATATTTACAAAAAGTGGAAGCAATGAGTTTACAAATGTAGCAACCATACTTGGTACCGATGCTGGAAATTTAACCTTAATTCCCAGTTTGTCCACCATACGGTTAATCTCAACACATACAAAACTCAGCACCAATGCAATAAACAATCCATCGCTTGTCAGATACTGGGATGTAATTGCTGAAATCGCAGCATCTTCTCCCACCGGAACTTGAACCACTTTGGAACATACAAGTAAAAATACGGACATGGACATAATACCATTGACCGCCGCATTCATCTTGTAACTCTTTGCCAAACAATAGGCAACCGAAAATGCAGTCATCAGTCCAAGCATTCCAAATGTCATATTGTATGGCGCAAGAATCCATTCGCTATTTGCTACTGCCCACTCTTTCCAATTAATTAAAAAACGGATAAAAAGATTGGTCGTATTCATATCTACCGTTTCTAAATTAATCGGAGGATTATTCAAGATCATAAAAATAGAACCAATGACAAGCAATGGCAGTGTCATCATCATACCATTGGACAATGCCTGCAAATGTCTTTGATTACCCAGTTTCGCCCCCAAAGGAGATAAATATTTTTCCAAAAAACCTGTGAATTTTTTCATAAGTATATATCCTTTGCCTCTCCGTTTACTCTTTTATTTCCCAACTGCTCTCATCATTTTGATTGCAGTTTTTAAAACTTTCTCTCCATTCATCATTCCATAATCACCTGAATCGATCACTGCAATCGGAATTCCTGTCTTTCCATATTCTTTCACTGTCTGATCGTACAGATATTTCACCTGTGGTCCGAGCAAAATACAATCTGGATGTTTTGCTGCGATGATCTCTCCGATCTGCTCATGTGGAAATGCTGCGACTTCCATATCTAATTGGTGTGAATTTGCAACTTCCTGCATCTTTGCAGCCAGCATACTTGTTGACATCCCTGCACTACAAAATAAATACACTTTTTTCATATCTTTTTCCTCTCTTTTATGCTTCTTTTGCTTCTAAAACGGAAATTCGTCTGTAAGCATCCATCAATTCCACTGCCAAAATCTTGCACGTCTCCGCTGCCATCAACTGATCCTCCGCATGGATTAACAATAAATTTGGTGTTTGCTCCATCTCTCCGGCGGCTTCCTTATGGATCAGATCTGCATGAACCTTATGTGCCTGCAAAAATGCATCTCCACCTTCTTTGATCAACTTCTCCGCCTCTTCATAGTTTCCTTGTTTTGCTGTTTGAATCGCTCCCATATAAGCACTTCTCGCTTCTCCCGCAAAAGAAATAATCTGAAAACAAACCAGCTCAAGTTCTTCCATCTTCTGCACCTCCTAACCTTTACTTAAAGTATATCGTAGATTTTTTTATTTTCTTCCAATGTTTCTTCCTAGTATTAGGAAATGCTGTCTGTTTTTAGAAACATGCTGCCCCCTACAAAAGTGTATTCACAAAGCTCTGGTAATCCTGAACCTCCAAAAGTCTCGCAAATTTCTCAGGATTGGAAACGATATCATCCAGCCAGTCAAAGAAAATCTTTAAAAAATTTCTATTTTCTTCTGTGATTGCCAGCAACAGCACAAATCGCACCTCATAACTCCCCCATTGGACCGGCTGCTTTAAAATTGCAGTGCTGATTGCAGAATGAATTGTCTCCTGATGAGACATATTGTGCGGTATTGCAAAACCATGAAAAAAAGAGGTTGGAGAAAGACGTTCTCTTTTCAGTACTCCCTCCTTAAAATTTTCTTTTACATACCCACGGGCATACAGTTTGTCACACATATCCGATATAATCTTTTCCGGTTCTTCTACTGCCATATTTGCTGTAAAAAACTCTTCTCTGATCAGATTCAAAATAAAAAACTGAAAATTATTTCTATAACGGATCTGATCTAATCTATTCAATGTCTGAAAAACAGCTGCTTCATCTGTATGAGCAAAAAACATCGATATTTCTGTTGTCTCAATATCCAGCGCATGTGCCACTGGTTGTGTCGTCAGTATCAAATCAAGATTTTTCTCCCTGATCAGTGATTCTTCAAAATAGCTCATACAATCCACAATTTCCATACGATCCTGAAAACGGTTCACGATTTTCTGTATGCACAAATCCTTTACTGTCTGATTGTGAGGACATATTAACAAGCATCTGTATTTTCGTCTTAAATTTGCTCTTTCATATGCGGAGCCAAGATGTAATGCAATAAAAGAAATCTCATTCTCACTGATGATGATATTCAAATGTTCTTCCATAATCTTGCATACCCACACGCCCATCTCAAAAATGAGGGGATATTTTCTCTTCACTTCTTCCAGACATGTATGATCAATCTCAACATTTGCATAGTGTCTTTTTAATAAGGAAACTGTATGTACTTCCAGTCCAAGTCTGAATTCACGATCTTCACTGAAATCAATATCAAAATGTTCCCGAATCTCAACGATAATATGCTGTACCAAATCCGAAGCTAATCCTTGTAGCTGTTCTTCTTCACAATATCCTTTTCTTTTTCCATGTTCCAAATAAATGGCAAAATCACAGATCTCTGCCTCCCGAACTTGTAAAGACAGTCTAGCGCCGATTTTTTCAAAAAAATGTCGGGAAATTTCATATTCCTCTCTTCCATATTTCCCCTGCTGCTCTTCATCCTCTTTTAAAAAATGACAAGCAAAATTCCTTTCCAAAATCACTCCTACATGGATCAATAAAGTAGGAATCCTTACTTCATTCATTTGATAATGAAATTCCTCAAAAATATCTTTTAAAATCTCCTTTACTTTTAGGAGATCAAAGCGCATAAAATTTTCTGCAACTTTATTTAAATTCCACAGATTGCCGCTGATCTTATAAGAGATTAACTCTTCATATAAATGTCTCTTTTCCCGTTCTTCTCCGGAAAGTTGCAGCATATTACTTTGACGGATTACCTTTAAGCCTTGATAATTGTCCAGTAATTTTCGGATTTTATTCATATCATTTTCCAGTGAAAACTCTGAAATACACATCTGGTCTGCTAACTGATATATATTTACCTGATTATGCTCCACCAATGTTTTCAGGATCAGCCATCTTCTTTCTTCCCCTGTCTCCGGAATTTCCTTTTTTGTCTCTTCTGTAAATCTTTTTACTTTTTCTCCCTGAATCCGGTATCCTTTCCGGATATTAGATTCAATCATCGTATCTGCGTAAAACTCATTGATCGCAGCAATATCATTGCGGATTGTCCGATCAGATACATTCAATAATTTTGCAAGATCTTTTCCTACGATCCAATCCTTTTGATTGTTCATGATGGTCATAATCATATTTTGTCTTTTGGTCAGCATGGGCACCCTCCCGTTCTCTCTGAGATCATTAGATCATTCTCATTCATCTCTTCCATGATATCGGGTCGGAGAAGTGCTGTCAATGTACCAAGTAGCTCATTTGAATTCTCTATCTGTACTCCTGCGAATTTAAAAAGTGATTCTAAAAATAGAAAAAGTCCATAATATCACTTTTTCAAAATGATATCACAGACTTTTTCTTAAAATCTTTTTAGGGTCAGGATATGTGCCTACTAGCATCCCGAAGAACATACCGGTGAACCATTTATTCTAGTGCTGCCTTGACCTGCTTTACGTACCTTTACTCTTATGTATTTCATTCTCACTCGCCTCCTTTCAAATGAATAACCTGATCATAATATTTCTGTGTATTTTCTTTCATATTATGAGTAATCAGGATTGTTGTATATTCTTCTGTTTCTAACAATAATCGCTCGATAATAGCTACGTTTTTTATATCTAATGCAGACGTTCCCTCATCCACTACAAAAATTCTTTTCTTTTGTAACAATGATCGTGCAATCGCTAATCTCTGCTTCTGACCCCCGGAAATATTTTTCCCATTATCTCCGAGCATGGCATCCAAACCGCCTTTCTCCGTTAAAAACTCTCCCAGATTAACCATATTAAGCACATCTTTTAACTGAACATCTGTATATCCACTATCTCCCAAAGTTAAATTAAAACGAATTGTATCATTAAAAATATAAGCCTCCTGACTAATATAGGCAATCTGTTGAAATATAGAGTCTTTGTTATACGCCTCTTTACTGATTCCATCAAAAAGAATTTCTCCCGTATAATTATCATTTATCCCTATCATTGCCTTAAGCATAGATGATTTTCCAACGCCACTTTCTCCTATAATTGCATACTTCTTTCCAATTTTAAAACAATAATTTTGATGGTCCAGCACAATATGATTGTCGTATTTAATCTGTAAATTTCTTACTTCAATGCTATTTTTAATTTCTGGACAAGTTGTCCGGTTGTCTTCGGGCATATTTTTTGGAAATTTTTCAAATATTTTTCCGCTGCTTTTTAAAATTACCAGATTGGAAAAAATGCTATTGATCCCATTTAAAAAACGATTACTGATATTTGCAACTGAAAATACTGCTCCTATTCCAACTATTTTTAAAAATGCAAGCACCGCGGTGAGACAACAAGTTACTCCTTCTAAAATTCTAAAAATTGCCACACTATACATTCCCATTTTTGCTGAACGTCTGAGAAGTATTTTCTTTTCTTTTTCTAAAGCTATCGAGATTCTATTATTCTGTTGAATAAATTGCTCTCTTCGATGTGCTGACACAAAACTTTGAAATCCTGACAGTGTATCATGGATTTTCTGAGAAAATTTTTCATTAATCTCAGAAATATTAAGTGTACTTTCTGTAATACTCTTTTCAAAAAATTTCGGAACAAAATATAAAATTACCGTACTAATAATACATGTAGCTAAAATAAGCGGATGCATATAGAATAATGCCACAATACTAAATAATACTGTACTAACTGCTTCACAAATTAAAAAGAAAGAAGAAAAACACTTATCCTCAATCTGGTGAATATCATTTGTCAGCCATGAAGCATATTCCCCCGGTTCTTTCTCTTCATATCTCTGGTATTCCATATGAGCGAGGGAATAAATTAGTTTTCCTTTCATCTCATTGTTAAAACATTCTCTCACTCCTGCTTCATAGCGATCTGCAAAGTATGCCATGATAACAGAAAATACTCTGATTAAAATCATATAAACAGAAAACCTTACTGCCCCTTGAATATCTGATGCTGTCACAATATCATAGTACCAGGCTAATGTATAGCCGGCATAAATATCAGCACCGGCTGCGGCAATAATCAATAAAATCAATATTACTGTCTTTTTCTTATACTTCAATACCAGTTGTTTGAGATTCATCTTTCATACTCCATACTTTTGCATTTGCTAATCTACATAATCCATCTGCTTTTTCTCTTATATTGCCATTTTCAAGTTGACACTCCCCACAGCTAAAGCAGGGGGATTCTTGCTTCAACCACTACTGCATTGGAGATAATACCATGCGGTATTTCAATGTCTTACACAGTG
>NZ_SLZV01000032.1 GCF_004346095.1 Faecalimonas umbilicata
TGTGGTCTTTGTCTGTTTCCATAGCAATTATTTCGTAGCCACGAGTATTGGCTATATCAAAAATCTTTTGCTTAACATCGTCAGCAATAGAACCTGTAACAACAGGGTAAAGGTGGTTTAAGTTATAGGAGATTATAACATGAATGAAATGGAACAACAACTAAGTTCATAGTATCTTAATAATTTTCCGGAA
This sequence comes from Faecalimonas umbilicata, assembly GCF_004346095.1. GTDB lineage: Bacteria > Bacillota > Clostridia > Lachnospirales > Lachnospiraceae > Faecalimonas > Faecalimonas umbilicata. The sequence continues at coordinate 194 of NZ_SLZV01000032.1, forward strand.
AAATTTTATAAATTACTTTTATGTTGTCTGTGGTGCGATCATGAGCAGGCGTTCTTGTTCACAGGTGACGGAGATGGCATCCTGAAGAAAGGCAGACTCACCGTCTGCATGTACCGGCATAGGAGCGCTGGTATGGATCTGGACCTGTTTGCATCGGAAGGTGTCGACGCCTTTTAGAGAGGTATGCCAGCCAAATAATCCGATTGCCATCAAAAATAATAGTTTTATCTTAGAGACATCGTGGATCATACAGAGATCTAACTTGCCGTCATTGTTCTGAGCATTCGGACAGAAGCGAAATCCTCCGCCTTCGAAAGGTTGGTTCATCACGGCGGCAAAGTGAAGCTTCTCGAAAGTGACTTCTGTTCCGTTGTCAAACGAAATGCGGCAGCGGCAGGGTTTGTGCAGCGCAAGTTCGCGCAGTGAAATAAATGCGTAGGAAAGCTTACCTAAGTGGATACGGTTCAGTAAGACTTTCAGTCTGGACACCAGAGCCTGGTGACAGATTGCGGCGTCAAAACCAATTCCGGTGCTGACGGCAAACTTCCGTATTTTTTCCGTGTCTTTTTCAGAATATTTGAGAACTCCAATGTCAACGGTTCGGTAACTGTTTGGAGACAGTATCAGTTCCAATGCTTTTTGTGGATCCGATGGGAGAGCCATTCCCTTTGCAAAATCATTTCCGGAACCGGTTGGGATATATCCCAGGATAATATGCTCCGGATGTTCTATGCCATTTAATACTTCATTGACCGTTCCGTCACCGCCTACAACAATCAGTGTTGTGCGGGAAGAGAGGTCTTTCGTAAGCTGTTGTGCAAGTTTTGTGCCATGTCCTCGGTGAGAAGTGAAATATACGCGATATAAAATGTTCCGTTCTTTCAGGAGTGTTTCTATTTCTGTCCAGATCTGGCTCGCATGTCCGGAGCGGGAAGCTGGATTTACAATAAATATGTACATGAGTCTATACTCTCCTCGTATCTGCTGTTTTTTCTCAAGTATACAACAAAAAAAGAGGAAATACTACTTTTGTTTGCTAAGATAAAGTTGACGAATAGAAGATCGAGGGATAAAATATTTATAACAGAAATATTGGTATAAAACAGAAAAGAGGAAACTATGGAACGGACAGAAAATTTGAACTTTAATCAGACAGACAGGGTGGCGGCAATCGGAAAGGCGCTTTCATCCGAAATTCGGATACAGATTTTAGAGGCACTCGAAGAACAGGAACACAATGTCAATGAGCTGGCAGAACTTCTGGAACTTCCGGCTTCTTCGACGGCAATGCATGTCCGGGTGCTGGAGGAGGCAGGATTGATCGAGACGGAACTTCGAGCGGCAGTGCGTGGTTCTATGAAGATGTGCAGGAAAAGTGTCGACAGCCTTATGATTCAGCTTCGGAAGGAAAAGGATGAAAAGGTGGAGAAGATCAGTATGCCGATCGGAAATTATGTGGATTACCATGTGGAACCGACCTGTGGAATTGTGTCAGGAGATGGACATATTGATATGGAAGATGAGCCGGCAGTATTTTACAACCCAAGAAGAGTAGAAGCAAAGCTTCTCTGGTTTGGGAATGGGTATCTGGAATATCGCTTTTCCAATGCTTCACTCAAGAAAAATACACTCCGTAAACTGGAGATTTCAGCGGAAGTATGCGCGGAGGATCATGAATATAATATGGACTATCCATCCGATATCACCGTATGGGTCAATGAGATCGAAGCAGGCACTTACGAATGTCCAAGCGATTTTGGAGGAAGAAAGGGAAGACTGACACCGAACTGGTGGCCAGAGCAGAACACGCAGTATGGAGAACTTAAAACATGGTGTTTGAAAAAAGATGGGACGTACCTTGATGGAAAGAAAGTGACGGAGCATGGGCTGGCAGAATTTAAGCTGGAAGAGCAGGAATATATTTCAGTCAGGATTGGAGTTAAAGAAGATGCGGTACACAAAGGAGGCATGAACCTGTTTGGCAATGGATTTGGAGATTATCCGCAGGACATTGTCATGAAGATGTGGTTCTCGTAATTGTGGCAGAATAGATTTTACAAAATATGGAAAAAGAAATCCGAGAATAGAAAAACAGATATACCACAGAGAAAAAATTCCTGTGGATATATCTGTTTTTTGTTGATCTTTTTTGAGACTGTTATACGGTTTTTATCTGGCTTTTCTTTGCGTCAATATCTCAGAAGCAAAGAAAGTTTTCTAGCGAGGCCGTTTTGGCATCTCCCACGCATTATGATCGGTATGAAGCAACAGATGTGCCTTGTGTGAGAGTGGTTTGCCCATAAAGTCTTCGTACAGTTTTAATACATCTTTGTTCTCGTGTGAGAATCGGATATTTGCATTTTTATCGAGGAAATACAGATTCTTTCCACGTTCAAGAGCAAGCTCCTGACCATCATGAATAGGCTGTCCGCCGCCGCCGACACATCCGCCCGGACAGGCCATGACTTCTACAAAGTCATAGTGGACATCACCGCGCTCGATCATTTCAATCAGTTGTCTGGCATTGCCAAGCCCGCTGACAACAGCTGCTCTTACAACTGTATCACCGATTGGAATCTCTGCGCAGACAGCACCGTGATTTAAGTTGTTGCTTCTGACAACAGAGAATGCATCGGCATCCGGGTTCTTTCCGGTTACGAGGAAGTATGCGGAGCGAAGCGCCGCTTCCATAACACCTCCGGTTGCCCCAAAAATAACTCCGGCGCCGGAACCATCCTGCATCAGCGTATCACAAGGGGCATCTACCAGAGTAGATGGTGCGATGTGAGCGGAGCGGATCATGCGCACTAGTTCACGGGTTGTCAGAACGATGTCAACATCATGGCCGGCATATTCTTCATAGAAGAGTTCCATATTGCGTTCGCCTTTCTTTGCAAGACAAGGCATGATCGATACCGTACAAATATTTTCCGGATCTACACCAATTGATTTCGCAAAGTATGTTTTCATGACCGCACCGAACATCTGCTGCGGAGATTTTGCGCTTGATAACTGCGGCACAAGGTGCGGATACTGGGATTTAATGAAACGGATCCATCCTGGGCAGCAGGAGGTGAACATCGGGCGGTCTTTGAGTTCGCCGTTCTGGAGCCGTTCTAAAAATTCTGCTCCTTCTTCCATGATCGTAAGGTCAGCAGAGAATGCTGTGTCAAATACATAGTCAAAACCGATCTTTCGAAGAGCATCAACGATCTTTCCGACTGTTGCCTCTTCTCGTTTCATGCCGAGTGCTTCCCCCCAGGCTGCACGAACAGCAGGTGCGATCTGTACAACAGTGACTTTTTTCTTGTCGGCAAGTGCAGACCAGACTTTTTCTGTGTCGTCGCGTTCGCGAAGTGCACCTACCGGACAGTGGGTAATGCACTGACCACAGAGCGAACAGTCCGCATCTTCAATCTTACGATTCTTTGATACGTGTACAGTTGTGCGGGATCCGGTGCTTTCTACATCCCAGATATTCAAACTCTGGATCTTGTCACAGACTTGAATACAGCGCATACATTTGATGCATTTGGAAGAATCGCGGATCAATGGGAAATCTTTGTTCCACGGAGTCTGTTCCAATTCTTGTTGAAACGGTACTTCAAGAATGTTCAGGTCATTTGCGATTTTCTGGAGAGTACAGTTTCCGCTCTTTACGCAGGTTGCACAGCGGCAGTCATGCTGAGAGAGGATCAACTCTACTGTTTTTCTCCGGTTCATGCGAACTTTCGGGCTGTTAGTGTAGATGACCATGCCCTCTTCTACTTTATTATTGCAGGAGATGATCAGTTTATCTTTGCCCTCCAGTTCGACCACGCATACACGGCAGGCGCCGATTTCGTTGATATCTTTTAAATAACATAATTTTGGAATCGGGATTCCATTATGTTCGGCGGCTTCCAGGATCGTTGTGCCGGCTGGCACAGTGATCGGTTTATTGTCGATTGTAAGATGTACAAGATTTACCATAATGTTTCTCGACCTCCTTTAAATATGCCGAAGCCGAAGTGATCACAGCGAAGGCAGCGAGATGCCTCCTGCTTTGCTTCTTGTTCGGTCATACAGATTTCTACCCCGTCAAAGTCGTGGATACGTTTACAGACTTCACGTTCTGTCATATTTACTCTTCCGCAAGGGGTTCTGTCATCCAGTCTTGGTTCCGGAATTTCTACATCAGCAGAAATGATATGGTGGAATCCAAGATATTCATCAATATTAGCTGCAACAACCTTTGCTGCTGCAATCGCTTTGATGACGGAGGCAGGACCGGTTGCACAGTCTCCACCGGCAAAAACGCCAGGGATGTTTTCAAATCCGGCATTTTTCTCGGACATGATCCGTCCACGCTGTACCGGGACACCAGCCTCTTCAAAGTGCTGGAATTCAATATCCTGTCCGATCGCAACGATCAGTGTTGTACAAGGGATAAACTGATCTTCCTCGCCGGTCGGACGTACACTTGCACGACCATCTTTGATCTTACTAATCATCTGTGGTGTGACATAAAGTCCCTGCACATGACCATTTTCATCCGTGACAATGCGGGAAGGAGATTTCAGTGTCTGCACTTCGATTCCTTCTGCAACAGCGCCTTCGATCTCTTCCGGAAGGGCAGTCATATCGGCCACACGTCTCCGGTAGACGATGCTAACTTTTTTTGCGCCGAGACGGACAGCAGTGCGGACTGCATCCATGGATACATTTCCGCCTCCGATGACAGCTACTTCCTGACCGGTTAAGTCAGTAGGATTACCGTTTCCGACATCTCTTAAGAATTTTACAGCGGAGAGAACTCCTTCTGATTGTTCTCCGTCGATTCCAAGCTTCTTGTCTGTACTTGCACCGATTGTGATCAGGACAGCATCATATTGTTCGCGAAGGCTTTGTACAGTAATATCTTCGCCGATTCTAAGTCCGTGTTTTACTTCCACGCCGGTTTCCAGGATTGCCTCAATATCCTTATCAAGCTGCTCTTTCGGAAGACGGTAATTTGGGATTCCATAGCGGAGCATACCGCCAAGTTTTGGAAGCATCTCATAAACAGTCACCTGATGTCCCATCAGCTGAAGGAAGTAAGCACTGCTAAGTCCTCCAGGACCGCCTCCTACGACAGCAACTTTCTTGCCGGTAGATTTGGCGCATTTCGGAGGTGGAACCTTTCCGGAAAAATCTGCGGCAACGCGCTTCAGTCCGCGGATATTGATGGAGTCGTCTACCATGTTGCGACGGCATCTGGCTTCGCAAGGATGCTCACAGATATATCCGCATGTAGTTGGAAATGGGTTGTCTTTGCGGATCAGTCGTACTGCATCTGCATAGCGGCCTTCTCCTACAAGTGCGATGTATCCAGGGATATCAACCTTTGCCGGACAGAGCGAAACACAAGGTACTGGTTGGTGGAACGTGCAGGTACAGCGTCCCTGACGGATATGTTCTTCGTAGTCTTCCCGGTAGCCGATCAGGCCTTTGTATACCATATGTGCGGCTTCATAGCCGATTGCACAGTCAGCAGAATCCATGATGGAAAGCGCAAGATCTTCCATCAGATCAAGTGTTTTCAGAGTTGCCTTTCCGTCAAGAACATCTGTGATCAGATTTTTAAGCTGTCCAAGTCCGATACGGCAAGGGACACACTTTCCACAAGTCTGTGCATGACAAAGTTCCAGAAATGCTCTGGATATGTCGACCGGACATAAGCCCGGAGGACTGGATTCGATCCTTCTCTCGAGGTCTTTGTAGAGACCTTCCACAACAAGCTGGGCCTTATCCGGAGTCGAAATCTCAAGTCTGCTCATAATATCACCTCTCATAAATATTTGTCGTTTTGAGTTTATAGAAAGCTTCTTCCATCGAAAAGAAAATTTATATAAAGCAAAAAAGACTCTCTTACAGCGATTGTAACTTATGCTGAATAAAAAAGCAATAAAAGTTAAAAGATAGTCAAAATTGTTAATAAACAGACAAGAGCAACAAAAAATCCTTTGACACTCCTGCGATCTATGATATAATAAACAGAGAAAGTGTTTTAAAACAAGAATATTAAAACAAAAGAAAGGAAAAAGAAGAATGACGGCAAAATTAGTGGAGAAATTTCAGGAACTTTTTGGCGCGGAAGGAGATATCCGCACTTACTTTGCACCTGGGCGCGTGAATTTGATCGGAGAACATACAGATTACAATGGGGGACACGTGTTTCCATGTGCACTGACACTTGGAACATATGGGATTGCAAGGAAGAGAGAAGATAATAAGCTTCGGTTTTACTCAGTAAATTTTGAACGGCTTGGAGTGATCGAATCATCTCTGGAGGATCTGAAACCATACAAAGCTGCAGAGTGGACGAACTATCCAAAGGGAGTGATGTGGGCATTTGAGGAGAGAGGATACAAATTGCCGAACGGACTGGATATTTTATTATATGGAAATATTCCAAACGGTTCCGGATTGTCTTCTTCTGCTTCCTTAGAAGTGTTGACGGGCGTGATTTTAAAAGATATGTTTGGATTTGATGTCTCTATGACAGATATTGCTCTGATCGGACAGTTTTCAGAGAATAATTTTAATGGATGCAATTGCGGAATCATGGATCAGTTTGCGAGTGCAATGGGAAAGAAGGACAATGCGATTTTCCTTGATACGAATACACTTCAGTATGAATATGCACCGGTTGTTCTGGAAGATGCGAAGATTGTTATCATCAACAGCAAAGTAAAACATAGTCTTGTAGATTCTGCTTACAATGACAGAAGAAACGAGTGCGAGACGGCGTTGAAGGAATTGCAGGAAGTGGTTGCTGTGCAGACATTGGGAGATTTGACAGAGGAAGCATTTGAGAAGCATAAAGATGCAATCAAAAGCGAAATCAGACAGAAGAGAGCAAGACATGCTGTTTATGAAAATCAGAGAACGATCCGTGCGGTGGAAGCTCTGAAAGAAAATCGAATTGAAGAATTTGGAAAACTGATGAACGAGTCACACAGATCACTGAGAGATGACTATGAAGTTTCTTGTAAAGAGATCGATATTCTCGTGGATCTTGCATGGGAAACAGAAGGTGTGATCGGATCTCGTATTACAGGAGGCGGATTCGGCGGATGTACGGTCAGCATTGTGAAAAACGAAGCAGTCGATGGATTTATTAAAAACATCGGAGAGCAGTATCTTGCAAAAGTCGGACATGAGGCAGAATTTTATGTAGTGGACATCGGAGACGGTGCAAGAGTGCTGAATGGATAAGTCTGATTGAAAAGCGGACAGGAAATAGGATGAGTTTTAGGAGAGAAAATATGTTATCAGAAAATATTAAAAGATTAGTACAGTATGGGATCGATGCAGGATTGACACCGGAGTGCGAGCGAATCTACACAACAAATCTTCTGCTGGAATTATTTCATGAAGATGACTATGAAGAAGTAGAAGTAAACGGGGAAAAAGAGTTAGAAGAGATCTTAGGGGAACTGTTGGATGAGGCGTGCAGTCGTGGAATCATCGAGAACAGTGTAGTATATAGGGATCTGTTCGATACGAAGATGATGAACTGCCTGATGCCTCGTCCGGCGCAGGTGCAGGAGACTTTCTGGAAGAAATATGAGGAATCTCCGGAAGCTGCCACAGATTATTACTATAAGCTGAGCCAGGACAGCGATTACATCCGTCGTTACCGGGTAAAGAAAGACTGGAAATGGACGGTGGACAGCCCATATGGTGAGATTGATATTACGATCAACTTGTCAAAACCGGAGAAAGATCCAAAGGCGATCGCAGCGGCAAAAAATGCGAAAGCAAGCAGTTATCCAAAATGTCTGCTCTGTGTGGAAAATGAAGGATATGCAGGAAGAGTCAATCATCCGGCAAGGGAAAATCATAGAATCATGCCGATCACAGTCAATGACAGTGCATGGGGATTCCAGTATTCTCCATACGTATACTACAACGAACACTGTATCGTATTTAATGGAAAACACACACCGATGAAGATCGAGAAGGAAACATTTATGAAATTATTTGATTTCGTAAAATTATTCCCGCACTATTTCCTTGGATCCAATGCAGATCTTCCAATCGTAGGAGGATCGATTTTAAGCCACGATCATTTTCAGGGAGGACATTACACATTTGCGATGGCGAAAGCTCCAATCGAAAAACATTTTGAAGTAAAAGGCTTTGAAGATGTGGAGAGTGGAATCGTAAAATGGCCACTGTCAGTGATCCGTTTAAGAAGCAAGGATGAGAAGCGGCTGATCGAACTGGGAACACATATCCTTGATGCATGGAGAGGCTATACAGACGAAGAAGCATTCGTATTTGCAGAGACAGACGGAGAACCACATAATACGATCACACCGATCGCAAGAAAGGTCGGGGAGATCTATGAACTGGATCTGACGCTCCGCAACAATATTACTACAGAGGAACATCCGCTTGGGCTGTATCATCCACATGCCGAGTATCACAATATTAAAAAAGAAAATATCGGATTGATCGAAGTAATGGGACTGGCAGTATTGCCGTCCAGATTGAAACAAGAACTGGAGACACTTGCAGAGTACATTGTAGAGGGCAAGGACATTTCTGAAAATGAAATGATCGAGAAACATACAAAATGGGTAGAGAAATTCCTGCCGAAGTATGATACAATTACAAAAGAGAATGTAATGGACATTTTAAAAGAAGAAGTCGGAATTGTCTTTACAAAAGTATTAGAAGATGCAGGTGTTTACAAGTGTACAGAAGAAGGAAGAACAGCGTTTGCAAGATTCCTGAACACATTATAAGAAATAGAAGGCAGGCTGCATGTCAAAGATGCAGCCTGTTTTTTTCTGGAAAAAATCATTGAAAGCACCAGGCAGAGAACCTATGCAAAATGTGAATGGCAGACAGAAGGAGAGGAAATATGCCGTATAAAATTATGCTGGTAGATGATGAGGAAGAAGTCCGCACAAGCATTATCCGTAAGATGGATTGGGAAGCGCTGGGATTTCATGTAGTGGGAGATGCAGAGAATGGGGAAGACGCACTTGAGAAGATCCATATTCTTGATCCGGATGTGATTATCACGGATATTCACATGCCATATATGGATGGACTTCAGCTTGCAGAGACAGTGAAAGAAAAATATCCGGGGAAGGAGGTTGTTATCTTTTCTGGCTACAATGATTTTGAATATGCGAAGCAGGCGATGAAGTGCGGGGTGACAGAGTACATTTTAAAACCGGTAAACAGTGAGGAATTAGGGGAGATTCTTCAGCGGATCCGCGAGAAAAGAGACAAGTATCTTGAGCAGCAGAGAGACATCCGGATTTTAAGAGAGAATTATCGGAAGAATTTTCCGATTTTAAAAGAAAAGTTTTTAAATGACTGGATGGAAGAAAAAATCGTCAAGGAAGAGTTCTATGAGAAGCTGGAGGAATATGTTCCGGAGATTCGGGATTCTGATAGGTGGATCGTTGCGATGTTTTGTATTGAACGGGAAGAAACCGTAGAGGGAGGTGCAGTGGTAGAGGAAAAAGAATTGCACCAGGTGTCAGTGGAAAAAGTAATCGATGAATATTTGACAGAAAAGTACCCATTTGCACGATTTATCTGTGAGAAGGAGATCGGAGTAGTGATTGCGCTTTCACAGGAGCAGACGGTCAACGAACTGCTCGGCGTGTTTGACCAGATTCAAAAAGTATGCAGACAAGTGTTTGGACTTCAGATTTCCATCGGAGTCGGAAGCAGGAAACAGTGGATCAGACAGGTGCCGCAATCGTTTATGGAAGCAAAGGAGGCAAGTGGATACCGGGCAGTTCCGGATATGGGAAGTGTGATCTATATTCGAGATGTGGAGCCAAAGAAGACGGAGACACTGATTTTTGAGGAGCAGGAGAAAAATGCGCTGATCCATGCAGTCAAATTTGAACAGGAAGAGGAGATCGCGTGTGAACTTACGAAGATTATCGGACGGATTGCAGATGGGAAGATTTACTCCAGGCAATGTAAGAGCTATGTCATCAGTGTATTGAATAGTATTTTGCAGGTGGTATGGAGCAATGAACTGGAAGAACAGAGGATTTTTGGATATGGCACAGACTGCTATGAACAGGTGCTGCATATGAAGACGACAGAGGAAGTAGAGCAGTTTCTTCTGAAACTTTGCTGTGAGATCCATACGCAGCTTGTGCAGAGAAGAGAAAATATGACGATTGATATCATTAAGGAGGCAAAAGAGTACATCCAGGAGAATTATGCCAATCCAGAACTGTCTGTTGAGATGTTGTGCAGCAGTCTGCATCTGAGTCCATCTTATTTTTCTACTGTATTTAAGAAGGAAACCGGACAAAATTATGTTGCCTATCTGACGGATGTACGGTTAAATAAAGCGGTGGAATTGTTGAATCATACAGATGACAAGACGTATATCATTGCTGCGAAAGTCGGATATCCGGAGCCCAATTATTTCAGTTATGTCTTTAAAAAGAAATTTGGTGTATCACCAAGCAAATACAAAGGAAAATCATAATGAATAGAAAATTTTATCAGAAGTGGAACGCATTTTATTCAAAGGTCAGCCTGCGCTATGTGATCTGGGGGGCATTTACACTCACAGCGCTTCTCGGTGCAGTGCTGATGGGGACTTCTTTTTATAACCGATTTTCGCTTCAGCTTCAGGGAATTGTCGAAAAGCAGAATCGGGCGCTGATTGAACAGGTCAATAATACGTTGACATCAGAACTGCGGAATATTATGAGAATTTCAGATTCTCTTTACTTTTCGGTTTTGAAGTCTGAGGAGAATGTTCCGGTAGAAGAGGGCTTTGCGCTTTTGTACGATACGAACAAGTCGTCCATCCAGAACATTGCCCTGTTTTCCAAAGAAGGGGACTTACTCGTTTCCGCACCGGCAGCAAAATTAAAGCCCGGGGTAGATGTGACGAAGGAAGCGTGGTTTCAGAATGCAGTGACACAGACAGAAAATCAGCATTTTTCCAGGCCGCATGTACAGAATTTGTTTGTCAACAGCAAGGGGAATTACGCACATGTACTGACGTTGAGCAGGATGGTGCAGGTGCCTGATGCCTATGAGGTGCAGGATGGTGTGCTTTTGATCGATCTGAAATACGAACAGCTGGAGAGTATTTTCAAAAATGTTTCCCTTGGGGAAGAAGGGTATATTTATCTGGTAGACGGAGCGGGGAATTTAATTTATCATCCGCAGCAGCAGCTGATCCTGGATGGGATTGAGCAGGAAAATCATGAGAAAGCATCGGCATACAAAGATGGGGTTCATGATGAGGTGTTTGAGGGACAGCATCGGAAGGTGACAATCAAGTCTGTCGGGTATACAGGATGGAAAATTGTCGGGGTGGTTTCTGATAAGGCGGCACAGCTTTCCACAGTAAAAAATATTATTTTCCTGATCGCGCTTGTCATGTCTTTTATGTTGATCTTGTCAATTATCAACTCTTATATATCAAAGAAAGTGACGATCCCTATCGAGCATCTGGAAGGCGCTGTGAAGCGGATTGCGGAGGGGGATCTGGAAACAACGATCGAGGAGCGCGGAGCATATGAAATCAGTCATCTGGGACGTTCGATTCGCAAGATGAAAGTGCGGATCAAGAAATTGATGGAAGATATTGTGAGGGAGCAGGAGATCCAGAGAAAGAACGAACTGGATACACTTCAGTCACAGATCAATCCACATTTTCTTTATAACACACTGGATATTGTCGTGTGGATGGTCGAGAATGAGAAACCACAGGATGCAGTACGCGCACTGACGGCTCTTGCACGTTTTTTCCGAATTGGATTGAGCAAAGGGAAGACGATCATTACAGTCCGGGATGAGATCGAACATGTCAAAAATTACCTGACGATTCAGAAGATGCGTTATAAAAATAAGTTTGAATATTACTTTGAGGTGGAGGAGGAAGTCCTTGAGCTATCTACGCTGAAGCTGATCCTGCAGCCGATTGTAGAAAATGCAGTTGCTTATGGAATGGAGTTTCAAGATGGAGATGGAGAAGTTTTTATCAAAGCATATTTGAAAGAAGAAAAGTTGATTTTTCAAGTTGTGGATAATGGTCCGGGAATTATGCCGGAGCGTCTGGAAGAGATTCGCGCGGGGAAAGTTGTCTCTTCGAAGAAAGGTTCGGGGATCGGTATGCGAAATGTCGGAGAGCGGATCCAGCTTGCATATGGAAAAGAATATGGAATCCAAATCGAGTCGGAGCCGGACGAAGGCACTTGTATTACATTGACACAGCCTAAAATAGCGTATGGGCAGGAGGGAGAATTGCTGTGAAGAAAGCAGAAAAAATAGGAATTATCGCGGCGCTCTGTGGAATTATCCTTCTATTTTTAATTGCATCCACAGATTTTGTGTTGGAAGAGAACCGAAAAGAAGTGTATACCATTGCATTTGTGACTGACGGAAGTGCAGATGACCGCTTTCAATCCCTCCGGAAGGGTATGGAGAAGGCTGCGAAGAAGTGGAATGTAGATCTAGTTGTGGATGCACCATATCTCAGTGGAAATGCTGCAGAGCAGGAGGCTGCGATCGAAGAGGCGGTGGAAAATGGCGCGCAGGCGGTGATCACAGTGCCGGCAGACCAGGTACAGATGGAAAAATTTCTGGATCAGAGCAAGCTTCAGGTTCCGGTGATCACGCTGGAAAAGGAGCTTCATTCGGAAAAAAAATTTGGAGCCTATATTTATGACAGTGAAAAGTCAGCAAAAAAGCTGGCGAGAGCTGTACTAGAAGAAAAGAAAGACGCAAGCGTTGCTCTTTATGCATCAGATGTCTCGGCAAAAGAGACTGCAAATTGTCTGGATATATTAGAAAAAGAATTGGAAGACGGAGGCTGCACTGTGATCCGCAGACAGTACCGTCAAGGATTTGAAATTGAAGGAGAAGTTGTCGTTGCAGCAGATCCATACACGTTTTCGCAAATCGTCAATTTACAGAAAATTCCCGACAGGCTTTACGGAATTGGCTGTTCGAACAAGATGCTGACTTTGCTTGAAGAAGGAAAAGTGTGTGCGGCAGTGATCTGCAACGAATATGACAAAGGATATCTGAGCGTGGAGGCGGCGATGAAAAGTATCCAGAATGGGACGAGACAGCGGACAGTAAAGATGGAGCAGGTGCTTGTAAGACAGGAAAATCTCTACGACAAAGAATATGAGGCATTGTTGTTTCCAATTTCATAGTGGAAGGTCAGGGATAAGTGATGAGAGAGTACAAAAAGTGGAAAACACAGATGGGGCTTTTGGCGGTGGCAGTGGCAGTGATCTGTGTGGCAGCAGCGGGCATTTCAAGAAGAAAAGAAAAACAGAAAGAAGAGGACACACTCAAAGTCGGGATCTCGATTTATCAAAGTGATGATACTTATGTAAATTTGTTGACGAAAAAAATAGAGCGGCAGTTGAAAGCATGCGAGAAGCAGCAGGGGATCAAGATTCATTGCAAGATTGTATCCGCAGAAAATGATCAGAATGAACAAAATGAGCAGGTGGAACATTTCGCAGCGCTTGCGTATGATGTCATCTGTGTCAATGCAGTGGATCGGACAAATGTGTCGACGATGATCGATCGTGCGGAGGAATCAGAGATCCCTCTGATTTTCTTTAACCGCCAGCCGGTACAGGATGATCTGAGAAAAGGGCAGCATATTTATTATGTAGGATCAGATGCACAGGAGTCCGGGAGATTGCAGGGAGAGCTTGTGGCATCAGTATATCGAAAGGATCCTGCGGTGTTGGATAAGAACGGAGACGGGGTTGTAGGGTATGCCGTTTTAGAGGGGGAGACCGGGCATCAGGATGCCATTATCCGTTCCGAGTGGTCAGTAAAGACAATGACATCTTCTGGAGTTCCTGCAAAAAGGATCACAGGAGGGGTTGCAAACTGGATGAAAGAGCAGGCGGCAGCAATCGTTGGACGGTGGCTGAAGGAAGAAGAGGGGGAGCTGGAACTGATTTTATGTAACAATGATGATATGGCACTTGGCGCCATCGAGACACTTCGCCAGGAGGGCAGGACAGATATCAGTGTGGTAGGCATCGATGGCACGGAGGAAGGGCTTATGGCAGTCAGAGACGGGAAGATGCTTGGAACCGTGAAGGCAGACTCTGACATTTATGCGGAATATATTGCGCGCATGGTATGCGGGCTAAAAAAAGAAGGAACGGTGCCAAAGGAAATCTTGGAAGGACATGATCGGGAAGTATGGATTCCATGGGAAATTAAGATCTGTCCAGAATTGGAAGAATAGAGAGTGTAAATCTGCACAAATATATCGTATAAAAATTATATAAAATGTTTAAAATGATGATAAAATCAAAGAAAATTCATAGAATACCATAGAAATCTGTATGGAATCCTATGAATTTTTTGCTTATAATATAGTCATCAAGAACAAGAGTCGTGTTTTTAAAGGAGGAAAAAACTATGAAAAAGAAAATCGTATGTGGAATGTTATGTGCAGCAATGTCACTTTCATTACTTGCAGGCTGCGGCGGAGGCAGTGATGAAGGCGGAAAAGATGCAAAGAAAGACGGAGACGCAATCAAATTAGGTGTTCTCGTATACAAATATGATGATACATACATTTCTACAGTACGTTCTGCAATCGAAAAATATGCAAAAGAAGCAGATGTTGAGATTAAACTGGATATGCAGGATGGACAGGGAGACCAGTCAAAGCAGAATGACCAGTTAGACGTTCTGATTTCTAAAGGAGTAGATGCACTTCTGATCAATGCAGTTGATACAGGTTCTGCACAGGGACTTGCAGATAAGGCGAAAGCAGCAGACATTCCGGCAGTATTCTTTAACAGAGAGCCTGCAAAAGAAGTTGTAGAATCTTGTGAAGGTATCTTCGTTGGAACAACAGCTTCAGAAGCTGGTGTAATGCAGGGAGATATGCTTGCTGATATGTATGAGGCAGACAAAGAAGCAATCGACAAAAATGGAGATGGAAAGATCCAGTATATCGTATTCAAAGGAGAACCAGGTAACCCAGAAGCTGAGGCACGTACAGAATATGCTGTAAAACAGGCAGAGGAACGTGGACTTGTGATGGACAATATGGGAATCGAACCACTTGTTGCAAACTGGATGACAGACCAGGCTCAGACACAGATGGAAGCTCAGATGTCTGCAAACGGAGATAAGATTGAAGCTGTATTCTGTAACAACGATGACATGGCACTTGGAGCAATCGCTGGTATCAATGGAAAATCAGATGCTCCGGTATTCGGTGTGGATGCAACAGAAGCTGGTATGGAAGCAATCAAATCAGGAAAAATGGCTGGTACTGTAAAACAGGATGGAGATGCAATGGGTAAAGCACTTGTTGCAATCGGTGCAAATGCAGCTCAGGGTAAAGACTTTATTGAAGGAACAGATTACGAAATGGCAGAAGACGGATTCTCAGTTCGTATTCCATATGCACCTATTACAAAATAGTTTTAAGATTCATTTGTAACATGTAACAAATAACTGAGGTGGTGCAGGAGGCAATGATTCTTGTACCACCTCTCATAGAGTGTATCAAAGGAAAGAGATATGCTCTGGAGTGTATTTGAAAGTTCTTTTCCGCAATTTTCAAACGCACTTCGCAGTATGAGGAAGAGTGGTGAGCGAAAAAATGTCAGAATATATTCTGGAAATGACGAACATTGAAAAGCAGTTCCCAGGTGTCAAAGCACTCGATAAAGCAAATTTAATGCTGAAAAAAGGAAGCGTCCACGCTCTTATGGGAGAGAATGGAGCAGGAAAAAGTACATTAATGAAATGTCTGTTCGGTGTCTATGTAGAGGATGCCGGGGAGATCAAAATTGATGGGAAACCAGTGCGTTTTACAAATCCGAAGCAAGCGCTTGACAATGGGGTGGCAATGGTACATCAGGAGCTGAACCAGGTATTGCGGCGCAGCGTAATGGAGAACCTGTGGCTTGGAAGATTCATTAAAAAGGGTGGCTTTATTGACGATAAGAAATGCTACGAGGAGACAAAGAAAATTTTTGAGGATCTTGATATTGATGTAGATCCAAAAACAATCATCGGTGAGCTATCTGTCTCACAGCGGCAGATGGTAGAGATTGCGAAAGCAGTATCTTACGATGCCAAGATCCTTGTACTTGATGAGCCTACATCTTCCCTGACTAAGGAAGAAGTTGGACATTTATTTAGGATCATCAACCGTCTGCGCGATCGTGGAGTTGGTATGGTATATATTTCCCACAAGATGGAAGAGATTCTGGAGATTTCGGATGACGTTACGATCATGCGTGATGGAAAATGGATCGCAACAAAGTCTGCAAAAGATATCACAATGGATGAAATCATCAAGTTGATGGTAGGTCGAGACCTGACGGAACGTTTCCCGGAGAAGACTAATAAGCCGGGAGAAGTGTTGATGAAAGTAGAAGGGCTGACTGGAAAATATATGCCAAGCTGTATCGATGCTTCTTTTGAACTGAGAAAAGGAGAAGTGCTTGGTGTCGCAGGGCTTGTAGGTTCCAGAAGAACAGAGTTGCTTGAGACGATTTTCGGAATTGCACACAGAGAAAGCGGAAAGATCGAACTGCATGGAAAGGAAATCTACAATAAGGATTCCCGTCAGGCGATTAAAAATGGATTTGCACTTCTGACAGAAGAACGGCGTGCAACTGGTATCATTCCGCTTCAGAGTATTACGTTTAATGCAGTACTTGCAAACATGAAGTCTTATCTGAAATGTGGTCTTCTCTCTACAAAGAAGATGGAGAAAGATGCCAAATGGGTGATTGACAGTATGCATGTGAAGACACCTTCGTCTAAGACACATATCAAATCTCTCTCAGGAGGAAATCAGCAGAAAGTCATTATTGGACGCTGGCTTCTGACAGAGCCGGAAGTGCTGCTTCTGGATGAACCGACAAGAGGTATCGATGTCGGTGCAAAATTTGAGATTTATCAGCTGATCAATGATCTTGCCGCAAAAGGCAAAGGAGTCATGGTAGTTTCTTCAGAAATGCCGGAGCTGATCGGTATCTGTGACCGTATCCTTGTTATGAGTAACGGTCGTGTGGCAGGTATCTTAGATATGAAGAAGGATTATCACGGACAGGAGCAGGAAGAAATCATGCGACTGGCTGCAAAATACATTTAACACAGGGGGTGTCGACGTGGAAAAGAAAAAATTTAATCTCAACGAATTTTTATTAAACTATGCGTTATACATAATTTTAGGATTGATGATCATCGTAGTCATCATCATTGAACCGGGATTTTTACATCCGTCAAACTTTATTAAGATTTTAACCCAGGCGTCTACAAGAGGTATTCTTGCACTCGGTGTTGCAGGTATGATCGTACTTGCCGGAACCGACCTCTCTGCAGGACGTATCCTTGGATGTTGTGCTGCTGTATCAGCTTCTCTTGTACAGGCAACAACATATGCTTCCAGAATGTATCCGGAGATTACAAAAGATCTTCCGTTAATCTTACCACTGGCAGCAAGTATTCTGATCGGTGTTGCGTTCTGTGCGCTCAACGGATTTGGTGTTGCAAAATTAAACTTGCATGCATTTATCGTCAGCTTAGGTACACAGACAATCGCATTTGGTGCAACATGTATTTATATTGACAGCCAGGAAGGCGGAGCACAGGCATTGTCTTCTTTCAATGAAAAATTCTTGAACTTTGTCAACGGATCTTTCAAGATCGGAAGCTTCGAACTTCCATACCTGATCATTTATTTTGCACTTTCTGCAGCAGTTATGTGGGTGATCTGGAATAAGACAACACTTGGAAAAAATATGTTTGCAATCGGTGGAAATAAAGAAGCTGCCGCAGTATCCGGTGTAAATATTACAAAAAACATTATGGGTGTATATCTTGTAGCCGGTGTGCTCTACGGACTTGCAGCTTTCTTAGAGGCAGGACGTATCCAGTCTGTCAATACAGGTACAGGTTTAAACTATGACCTGGATGCGATTTCAGGTTGTGTAATCGGTGGTGTATCATTCAACGGTGGTGTTGGTACAATCCCGGGAGTTGTTCTTGGTGTAGTTCTTCTTCAGGTAATCAACTACAGCTTTAACTTCCTTGGAATCAACCCATACTTGCAATATATCATCAAAGGTATTATCATTATCCTTGCAGTATCCATCGACGTAAGAAAGTATCTTGCAAAGAAATAAAAGATAGAAGGACAATAGCAATTCCTCATGTAAATCTTGTGATCTGCATGAGGAATTTTTTAGAAAGGGGCAGGCTATGAGCGAAGCACAGATGAGAAGCGCAGAAGAGGAAATAGAAGAAAAGGAAATCACAGAGAGCAAAACAGAGGAAATAACGGAACAAGATGGGGAGGATATGCAGGAAGAAAAGCCGGAAGAAGAGAAGAAGACCGGATTTTTAAGCAGAGAAACACTTTATTCCAAAATCAATATTTCACTGAAATCTATGGATCGGTTCATTGCGATACTCATTATTCTTCTGATCGTACTGCTCGGTGTGGGGATTTTCAGTTAAAAGTTTTGGGGACGATCTAAGAAAGCTACAACAAGAAATACAGAACAAGCAAAAAAGGAAAGGCAGGGTCTTCACAGGAGGAAAGCCTTTCCTTTTCTGATAGGAATTTGATTTTGCGTTTGAACCGGGAATAAGCTATAATAAAGCGTAACAGTATAAAAAGCAGAGAGGAAAGAACAGTATGGATATGATTCAGAAACTCACAGAAGAGCTGGAAGTAAAGAAATGGCAGGTAGAGGCAGCAGTCAGACTGATCGATGAGGGAAATACGATTCCGTTTATTGCGCGGTACCGGAAAGAGGCAACCGGCTCTCTGAATGATGAGCAGCTTAGAAGTTTACATGAGCGGCTGATATATTTACGCAATCTTGAGGAGAAGAAGGAGCAGGTACTCGCTTCGATCGAGGAGCAGGGGAAATTGACAGAAGAACTGAGAGTGCAGATTATAAATGCCCAGACGCTTGTTGCTGTGGAAGATCTGTACCGACCATATCGGCCAAAAAGGCGGACAAGGGCGACCATTGCAAAGGAGAAAGGACTGGAACCGCTGGCGGCACTTCTGATGCTGCAAAAGATACAAAAGCCTTTGGAAGAAGAGGCGCAAAAATATATTTCTGCAGAAAAAGAAGTACATACAGTGGAAGAGGCCATTGCAGGTGCCAAAGACATCCTTGCGGAGACAGTTTCTGACGAGGCAGATTACCGGAGTTTTATTCGGAATCTTACGGTGAAAGAAGGAAAGATGACTTCTTCGGCAAAAGATGATAGTGTGCAGTCTGTCTACGAAATGTACTATTCTTTTGAAGAACCAGTCAGCAGGCTGGCAGGACACCGGATCCTTGCAATGAATCGTGGAGAGAAGGAAAAGATTCTGAACGTGAAGATTGAAGCGCCGGAGGAGAAGATTCTGCGGTATCTTGAGAAGAAAATCATTGTTTCCGAAAATCCATATACGTCAGAATATTTAAAAGAAGTGGCAGAAGACAGCTACAAACGACTGATTGCTCCGGCAATTGAGCGGGAGATCCGGAGCAGCCTGACAGAAAAGGCAGAGGATAGTGCCATCACAGTATTTGGAAAAAATCTGGAACAACTTTTAATGCAGCCGCCGATCGTTGGACAGGTTGTGCTTGGATGGGATCCGGCATTTCGGACCGGATGTAAGCTGGCTGTTGTAGATGAGACCGGAAAGGTACTCGATACGACGGTAATCTATCCGACTGCCCCGACGACACCACAGAAGATCCAGGCGGCGAAGGATACGTTAAAGAAGCTGATCCGCAAGTACCATATTACGCTGATCTCTGTCGGAAATGGTACGGCATCGCGGGAATCGGAGATGATCCTTGTCGAACTGTTAAAGGAGATTCCGGAGAAAGTACAGTATGTGATCGTCAATGAGGCGGGCGCTTCTGTCTATTCTGCAAGCAAGCTGGCGACAGAGGAATTTCCGAATTTTGATGTGGGACAGAGAAGTGCGGCATCCATCGCTAGAAGGCTGCAGGATCCGCTTGCAGAACTTGTGAAGATTGATCCAAAATCAATCGGTGTCGGACAATATCAGCATGATATGAACCAGAAGAAATTGAGCGAGGCGCTTTCCGGAGTGGTAGAATCCTGTGTCAACCGGGTAGGAGTAGATTTAAATACTGCATCGGCACCGCTTCTCTCTTATATTTCCGGAATCAGCAGTGCGATCGCAAAAAACATTGTGGCGTACAGAGAGGAACATGGGAAGTTCCAGTCAAGAAAGGAACTGCTAAAAGTTGCAAAGCTTGGACCGAAAGCATTCGAACAGTGTGCCGGATTTCTCAAGATTACAGATGGGAAAAATCCGCTGGATGCGACAAGCGTTCACCCGGAGTCTTATGAGGCGGCGGAAAAACTTTTAAAACAGCAGGGATTTTCAACGGAAGAGATCCGCAGAGGAGGACTTCGGGGACTTTCTAAAACAATCAGAAATGAAAAGAAGCTGGCAGAAGAGCTTGGAATCGGAGAGATCACCCTTCAGGATATTGTAAAAGAACTGGAGAAACCGGGCAGAGATCCGCGTGAGGAGATGCCAAAACCAATTCTTAGAACGGATGTGTTGGAAATGAAAGATCTGACGGAGGGGATGGTCTTAAAAGGAACCGTACGAAATGTGATCGATTTCGGCGTGTTTGTGGATATCGGAGTACATCAGGATGGACTTGTGCATATTTCGCAGATTACCGATAAGAAATTTATCAAACATCCACTGGAGGCAGTGAGTGTCGGTGACATTGTCGATGTCAAAGTCATGAGCGTCGATGTACAGAAAAAGCGGATCCAGTTAACGATGAAAGGGATTTAGAAGAAAAAGGAACAAGGAGGAAGCGGCATGGCGAAATATGTAATGGCGCTGGATGCTGGGACAACAAGCAATCGCTGTATTCTTTTTAACGAAAAAGGGCAGATATGCAGTATGGCACAGAAGGAGTTTACACAGTATTTTCCGAAGCCGGGATGGGTGGAGCATGATGCCAATGAGATCTGGTCCTCCCAATTGGGAGTGGCAGTGGAAGCAATGACAAAGATTGGAGCAACTGCGGAAGATATTGCAGCGATTGGAATTACCAATCAAAGGGAAACTGCGATTGTGTGGGACAAAAAGACTGGGGAACCGATCGGACATGCAATCGTCTGGCAGTGCAGAAGAACATCCAAGTACTGTGATAAGTTGAAAGAAAAGGGACTTACAGAATCATTCCGGGAGAAGACGGGACTGATGATCGATGCTTATTTTTCGGGGACAAAGGTAAAGTGGATGTTGGATCACATCGAAGGGGCCCGAGAGCGGGCAGAGCAAGGAGAATTGCTGTTTGGGACAGTGGAGACATGGCTGATTTGGAAACTTACGAAAGGGCGTGTGCATGTCAGCGATTATTCGAATGCTTCCCGTACTATGCTGTTTAACATCAAAGAGCTGAAATGGGATGATGATATATTAGAAGAGCTTCAGATTCCAAAAAGTATGCTTCCAAAGGTGTGTCCATCCAGTGAAATCTACGGCTATGCAGATGCAAGCTATTTTGGAGGGAAAATCCCAATCAGCGGAGCGGCAGGCGATCAACAGGCAGCTCTTTTTGGGCAGACCTGTTTCCATGCAGGGGAAGCAAAAAATACATATGGAACCGGGTGTTTCCTTCTGATGAATACAGGGACAGAACCGGTGTATTCTGACCACGGTCTTGTGACGACGATCGCATGGGGACTGGATGGTAAGGTGACGTATGCACTGGAAGGCTCTATCTTTGTAGCAGGAGCTGCAATCCAGTGGCTGCGGGATGAGATGAAGCTGATAGATTCTGCGAAAGATTCGGAATATCTTGCTCAGAGAGTGGAAGACACGAACGGCTGTTACGTCGTGCCGGCATTTACCGGGCTGGGAGCTCCACACTGGGATCAGTATGCCAGAGGTGCGATCGTAGGATTGACAAGAGGTGTGAATCGATATCATATTATCCGGGCGACATTAGAGTCTATTGCGTATCAGGTAAATGACGTTGTGCATGCAATGCAGGCAGATTCAGGAATTTCGCTGAGTACACTCAATGTTGACGGAGGTGCCAGTGCAAATGATTTTCTGATGCAGGTGCAGGCGGATATCTGCAATGCCCCGGTCAATCGACCGGAATGCGTAGAGACAACGGCAATGGGAGCGGCATATCTTGCCGGGCTGGCCGTTGGATACTGGAAGGACAAAGAAGACGTCGGAAAGAACTGGGCGATTGATAAGGTGTTCTATCCAAAATTAAAGGAAAATGAACGGGAAGAAAAAATTCATGGTTGGGAGAAGGCTGTAAAACGCTCTTTTGGATGGGAAGAAGAGGAGTAAAACAGTAAAGATACACGCAGATGTGGGACTGAGAAAAGAGAGGGAAGAACAGATGAAAAAAAGGAGTTGGGTAATCGCGCTGTGTATAGCGCTTTTGACAGTGCTGCTTCCTGCGGGGCAGGTGGAAGCGCAGCAGGTGGAGGAAGAAGAAAAGAAAAAATCCGGAAAACGTGCGATCGATGTAGCGAGGGAAAGTGGCTATCAGTTGGACGATCGTTATCAGCCGGCAGGTTCTATCATTACAGAGATCCATACCGGGCAGATTTTGTGGGAGGAGAATAAAGATGTTTCCTGGGCTCCGGCCAGTATGACAAAATTGATGACAATTTTGCTCGCATATGATGCGATGGAGGAAGGAAAATTTGAAAAGGACATGCAGGTGGCGGTGAATGAAAAGTATACAGATATTGCCGGAAGATATGCGCTCAGCAACAATGTGATGCAGATGGGAGCAACCTATACGGTGGGAGAATTGATCGATCTGATCATTGTCCCATCTTCGGCGGCAGCCACATATATGCTTGCAGATTTAGTGGAGCCGGATCCGGATAAATTTGTAGCGCTGATGAATCAGAAAGCAAAAGAGATTGGGATGACGCATACTACTTATTATAATTGTGTTGGTGTCACAAATGACCTGCTGTATCCGTATGCTCCGAAAAATCTACCGGCAGATGCAGATAATGTGACTTCCCCACAAGATTACGCACTGCTGTGCAGTTATTTTGTAAAGACTTACCCGGATATATTGACACATACGAGTTCTCCAGAAATTGTAGTGAAAGAAGGTACCCCGTATGAAGAACATTTTAAGTCGTATCAGATTTCTCTGGAAGGGGCAAAGTATGGTCTGAAAGGGACAGATGGGTTGAAAACTGGTTCCAGCGGAAGAGCAGGGTTTAATTATTCCTCTACTGCAAAACGTCAGGATACGAGGCTTGTGGAAATTGTGATGGGGGTTTCGGACTGGACAGACCAGACCGGAGAAGAACTTCGTCATCTTGTTGGGAATGCAATTATGGAACAGGCATTTGAGAAATACGAGTATCGAAAGGTTCTGCCAAAAGGAACACATCAGATTGGAAAAGAGAAAATTGTAACAAAGAAAGACCTGTGGGACTGTGTGCCAAAAGAAGAAAAAATAAAGTTTAAGATGGAAGATGGGAAAGTATTTGTTGATCTTGAACGGCAGTATCTTCCGGGATACGCAGCGCCTTTCGTTACCTATCAACAGAAACAGATAGTTTCGGAAGCGAAAAGCGGACTGGGGGCGATCGGAAAAGGAATGCTCGTAGTATTGCTTGCCGGAGGTGCTGCAATTGGAGGAAGAATCGCATATGTGGATGCGGTCAGAAAGAAGAGACGAAGACGGAGAAGGAAATAGGTCTTGCACAATTTTTAAAACCGTCGTATAATAGGCGATATGAAAAAAGAATAGGAAAATTCTTCGGGGTAGGGTGCAAGTCCCAACCGGCGGTAAAGTCCGCGACCTGCCTGGGAACAGGTGGCTGAACTGGTGAGATTCCAGTACCGACAGTATAGTCTGGATGAGAGAAGAATCATTTGATCGCAAATCAGATCGTGTGATAGCGGATAGATTTTTGCGCGAGAATCAAAGTTCCCCCGGAAGTTATTTCGGGGGAATTTTTACTTTGCAGGAAATGTAGGTGCAATTCTTTCACCTTTTGGGGTATGGAGGAAAGCTGATCAAAGATTTCCGGAAGATTTTCTTTCTTTTAAATTTTAGAAAAAGAAGGAGAGAAGAAAAATGAGTACAAATGTAGCAGAGAAGACAAAGGTGAACACAAGGACGCTTGTTCAGATTGGGATGTTATCGGCACTTGCAATTATTTTGATGCAGTTTGAGATTCCACTCCCATTCGCACCGGCGTTCTATAAGATTGATTTCAGTGAGGTTCCAGTGTTGATCGGATGTTTTTCGATGGGACCGTTTGCGGGGGTCTTAATTGAATTGATCAAGGTGATTCTAAATGTTGCAATCAAAGGAACGATGACGATGGGGATCGGAGATGCAGCAAATTTCCTGATTGGATGTGCATTCTGCGTTCCGGCGGCGCTGATCTATCAGAAAAAGCGTACGAAGAGTGGAGCGGTGACGGGGATGGTAGTTGGAACTGTGATCATGACTATTCTCGGATGTGTTCTGAATGCTTATATTTTGCTTCCGGTGTATGCAAAAGCATTTGAGATGCCGCTGGATGCTCTGGTATCGATGGGCACAGAGGTCAATGGTGCGATCACTGGTCTGATGACCTTTGTCCTTTTTGCAGTGGCACCATTTAATTTGCTGAAAGGGATTTTGGTATCGTTGATCGTATTTTTTGTCTATAAGAAAATCCGGCAAGTGTTATTGTAAGAAAAATGGTGGTATGTTATAATTTTATAACATACCATTTTGCGTATGAGACAGAAAAAGTAATGGAGGGATTAAGTAATGTCAGTGAAAATGGATGTTCAGATGACACCGAGAGCAATGTATGACTTTTTGCTGTATCACACATATAGCCATCTCAGTGGGCTGATCGGAGCGATTTTTGGAGTTGTTGTACTTGGACTTGGAATCCGGGCGATGGCACAGGGAGATTATACCGCAGGTATGATGTTTTTCTTTTTTGCCGCAGTTTTTCTTGTTATGACGCCTCTCACACTGAAGTCAAAGGCGAAGGCGCAGGTAAAGACAACGCCGATGTTCCAAAAGCCAATCACATATGAGTTGACCGAAGAAGGAATCACTATTTCCCAGGAAGATCAGCAGACAGAGGTGAAATGGGAAGAATTTCAGAAGGCAGTTTCTACGAACCGGACATTGATTCTTTATATCACGCGGGTACGTGCGCTTGTTTTTCCGAAGGAAGCGCTAGGAGAGCAGTATACAGCAGCTGTGCAGATGATCTCAACACATATGGCGCCGGCGAAAGTGAAGATCCGTCAGGTACGGTAAGAGGGAAAAGGAAGGAAAACTATGGTAATAGAGACAAGAAGTCCGAAGGAGACGTTTGAGTTTGGGAAAAAAATCGGAGAACTGGCAAAAGCAGGCGAGATCTATACACTGATTGGCGATCTGGGCGTGGGGAAGACTGTATTTACGCAGGGATTGGCAAGAGGGCTTCAGATTGAAGAGGCGATTAGCAGCCCGACATTCACAATCGTACAGGTATATGAGGAGGGAAGGCTTCCGTTTTATCATTTTGACGTATATCGGATTGGGGATATTGAGGAAATGGAAGAGATCGGATATGAAGATTACTTCTATGGTCAGGGAGTATCTCTGATTGAGTGGTCAAATCTGATTGAAGAGATCTTGCCACAGAGACGGACAGAGATTACTATTGAGAAAGATCTGGATCAAGGGTTTGATTTCCGACGGATTACAGTAAGAGAACTTGGAGTATAGGAACGAGAGAAAAAAGAAGTTGGAAAAGAGGTTGCGCTAGAAATAGTGACCTTTCTAAAACAGATGATAGACAATGAAAAAGAAAGAAGTGAAACTATGCGGATATTGGCATTAGACAGTTCTGGTTTGGTGGCGTCAGTGGCAGTTGTAGAGGAAGAACAGACAATTGCGGAATACACAGTGAATTATAAGAAGACTCATTCACAGACGCTGCTTCCAATGCTGGATGAAATCGTAAAAATGACAGAGATGAACCTTGGTGAGATTGATGCAATCGCAGTGGCGGGAGGACCTGGGTCCTTTACCGGGCTGCGAATTGGATCGGCGACGGCGAAAGGACTCGGACTCGCGTTAAAAAAGCCGTTGATCCATATTCCTACGGTGGATGGACTTGCTTATAACTTATATGGAAATGAAGGGGTAATCTGCCCAATCATGGATGCAAGGAGAAATCAGGTTTATACCGGAATTTATCGGTTCCGAGAGGAGTTTGTAGTAGAAGAGCCGCAGATGGCGATAGAAATATCAGCTCTTGCAGAAAAATTGAATGAACGAGGAGAGCAGGTGACATTTTTAGGGGACGGTGTTCCGGTATACAAAGAACAGTTAGAGCAACTTTTGCATGTTCCGGTAAGATTTGCCCCATCTCATATGAATCGGCAACGGGCAGCAGCTGTTGGGACATTGGCAGTTCAGTATTGGAAAGAAGGAAAGATAGAACGTGCGGAGGATCATCAGCCGGATTATCTTAGAATGTCACAGGCAGAACGCGAGCGTTTAGAGCGAGAAGAGAAGGAGCAGCAGGGAAAATGATCATTCGAGGAATGAAAGAATCCGACATCATGCCGCTATATGCGCTGGAGGAGCAATGTTTTTGCCCATCCGATCGGTGGAGTATGGCAGACATTAGAAAGGCATATGAGCTGGAGCATTTTTTTGTCCTTGTGGCAGAAGAAGCAGAGGAGATCTGCGGATATTGCATTGTCTATGCGGTGATGGATAGTGCGGATATTGGGAAAATAGCGGTGGCTCCCAAAGCGCGTGGAAAAGGAATTGCAGGAAATTTGTTGGAACATTTATGGAAAGTTTGTGCTGAGAGAGGAATCAAGGATGTGATTCTTGAAGTGCGGGCAAGCAATGATGCTGCGAGGTGCCTGTATACAAAGTATGGATTCGAGACGATTTCCCTGCGGAAGGATTATTATAAAGAACCTATGGAACATGGATTGACTATGCAAAAGAACCTATCTGAATAGGGGTTGGGGCATTGTAAGAACATGGAAAAAAAGGAAACAGTTCCCGCTAGGAATCTGTTTTAAAAATCAATATAATAAAGGCGTGACAACAAGAAAAAAGAAGGATTTTTCATAGGAGGAATTGTATGCGCCAGTATAAAAAAGTTGAGACGACGGAATTAGATAAAGTATTTTGCAACAAATGTGGAAAAGAAATTCTCAGAGAGGCAGATTTCCTCCATGTAGAGAAGCGCTGGGGATATTTCTCGGGAAAAGATAACGAAGTACACGAGTTTGATCTCTGCGAAGAGTGTTACGATGCATGGATTTCAGACTTTTCGATTCCGGTAGAGAAGAAATAATAGAAGGAGAATCACATGTTAGATGTTTGTCTTCTCGGAACGGGTGGGATGATGCCACTGCCTTATCGGTGGCTGACTGCTCTGATGACGAGATTTAATGGAAGTAGTCTGCTGATCGACTGTGGAGAAGGAACGCAGATTGCGATCAAAGAGAAAGGGTGGAGCTTTAAGCCGATTGATGTGATTTGTTTTACTCATTATCACGGAGATCACATCAGTGGACTGCCGGGGCTTTTGCTTACAATGGGAAATGCAGACAGAAGAGAACCGTTGACGTTAATAGGACCGAAAGGGCTTGAGCGTGTTGTGAGCGCTCTTCGTGTTATTGCGCCGGAACTTCCATTTCCGATCATATACAAAGAAATTGAAGGACCGGAGCAGACTTTTGAATTAAATGGATATCGTCTGAAAGCATTTCGTGTCAATCACAATGTGCTTTGTTACGGGTATACACTGGAGATTGACCGTGCTGGAAAATTTGATGTAACAAGAGCGATGGGTCATGCGATTCCAAAACAATATTGGAAGCATTTGCAAAAAGGTGAGACGATTGAGCATGAAGGAAATGTATTTACCCCGGATATGGTTCTGGGTGCTCCGCGCCGTGGAATCAAACTTACCTATACGACAGATACAAGGCCGACAGACTCGATTCGTGTGAATGCGAAACATTCCGATCTGTTTATTTGTGAAGGAATGTACGGGGAGAAAGAAAAGGCATGCAAGGCGGTAGAATATAAGCATATGACATTTTACGAAGCGGCGCAGCTTGCAAAAGAGGCCGAGGTAAAGGAAATGTGGCTGACACATTACAGTCCGTCTCTGACGCGCCCGGAATTTTTTATAGAGGAAGTGCAAAAAATTTTTCCGCAGGCAAAAGCCGGCAGCGACAGTATGTCTGTGGAACTGGATTTTCCAGAAGAGGAGTAAGAAGATGAAAGAAAAAGAAATCACAATACTGGCAATAGAAAGTTCTTGTGATGAGACAGCGGCAGCAGTCGTGCGGGAAGGAAGAGAAATCCTCTCCAATGTCATTTCATCACAGATTGAATTACATAAATTATATGGAGGGGTTGTTCCGGAGATTGCCTCCAGAAAGCATATTGAGAAGATCAATCAGGTGATTGAGGAGGCGTTGAAAGAAGCAGGGGTAACATTGGATGAAATCGATGCAATCGGAGTCACTTATGGACCGGGGCTTGTAGGAGCGTTGCTTGTCGGGGTTGCAGAGGCTAAGGCGATTGCATATGCAAAAGGACTTCCTTTGGTGGGAGTACATCATATCGAGGGACATATTTCTGCAAATTATATTGAAAATAAAGACTTAGAGCCTCCGTTTGTATGTCTTGTAGTATCGGGAGGACATACACATCTGGTTCGTGTGAAAGATTATGGAACTTATGAAATTATCGGAAGAACAAGAGACGATGCTGCGGGCGAAGCGTTTGATAAAGTGGCGCGGGCAATTGGGCTTGGATATCCGGGTGGACCGAAGATCGATAAGTTGTCTAAGGAGGGAAATCCGGAAGCAATTGTCTTTCCGAAAGCACATATGAGTGATTCGCCGTATGATTTTAGCTTCAGTGGTGTGAAATCGGCGGTATTGAATTATATCAATGGCTGTCAGATGAAAGGGGAAAGTTATTCTCAGGCGGACATCGCAGCATCTTTCCAGAAAGCGGTGACAGATGTACTTGTAGAAAATGCGATGAAAGCAGTGGATGAGTTTGGATTAAAAAAATTTGCGATTGCTGGTGGGGTAGCATCGAATAGCGCCCTCAGAGCTGCAATGCAGGAAGCGTGTGATAAGAAAGGAGTCAAATTCTATCATCCATCACCAATTTACTGCACGGACAATGCAGCAATGATAGGAGTTGCAGCTTATTATGAGTACCTGGCGGGAACAAGACATGGATGGGATCTAAATGCTGTGCCGAATTTGAAACTGGGAGAACGGTAGACTCCGGTTGTCGGTAGGGAAAAGAGATTCGGGAAAGGATGTGCAATGCCAGATGGAGCAGAAAAAGGACAAACGAGAAAAAAAATGTACGGCGATCGTGTTGGCAGCCGGGAGTGGAAGCCGGATGGGGACAGCGATCCAGAAGCAGTATCTAGAATTAGAAGGAAAGCCGGTGTTGTATTATTGCTTGCATGTATTCCAGGAGTCCAGATATATTGATGAGATCGTTCTTGTCACAGGAGAACGTGAAATAGACTATTGCAGAGAAAAGATTGTACAACAATATGGTTTTGACAAGGTGGTACAGATAGTGGCGGGAGGAAAAGAACGCTATGAGTCTGTGTACCATGGACTAAAATATGTGGAAGATGGAATTGTGTTCATCCATGATGGGGCAAGACCGTTTGTAGATGAAGAAATGGTAGAGCGGGCATACGAATGTGTTTTGAGAGATCAAGCGTGTGTCGTAGGTATGCCTGTGAAAGATACAATTAAAATTGCAGATCAGAATCAGTATGCTGTTCAGACGCCGGACAGGGCATATGTCTGGCAAGTGCAGACACCTCAGGTATTTGATGCAAAACTGGTGCGTGCTGCTTATGAAAAATTAATCCAGAGTGGATGGGAGAAGGCGACAGATGATGCGATGGTTGTTGAAAGAATGACAGAACATCCAGTCAAGCTTGTTTTCGGTTCTTATGAAAATATAAAAATTACAACGCCGGAAGATCTGGAAATTGCAGGTCTTTTTATCAGGAGGCGCCGTGCATAGAGAGAATCTTTCGCTGGCAGTAGTATTTTTATATAGCGAGGATCCGGTTGGACAATGGTTTATTACTTACTTCCAGGCGATTTTTAGATATAAAAATGATACCTGAAATCGCCGGAAGAGCAGCGAGATTAAAGGTTCATGTTAGCAGAAAAATTCCCGAAAAATAAAAAAATAAAAAAAGTTTAGAAAAAGTGTTGACAGTTGGAAATATCCGTGATAGAATACATCTTGTCTTCAAGAGATGACAAAAACTTAATAAATGCAGAGGTATCGAAGTGGTCATAACGAGGCGGTCTTGAAAACCGTTTGTCCGAAAGGGCGCGTGGGTTCGAATCCCACCCTCTGCGTTAGGAAAACCACCAATCAATCATCGGTGGTTTTCTTATGCCAAAAGAACAAAAGGCGTTTTGGAGAAATACCCAAGTGGCTGAAGGGGCTCCCCTGGAAAGGGAGTAGATCGTTAATAGCGGTGCGAGGGTTCAAATCCCTCTTTCTCCGTTTACCATAAAGTATCAACAGATCGATGACATGGTGAAAGATTGACAAGTGAAGACGGTATGAAGTTGAAATGTTGAAAATAAAAACAGTTGACAAGTACTGTTGGAAATGTTAATATAGAAAGCACTCAATAGTGTGACAGGAAAACAACAAAAAGCATCGGAGATATGGAATCGAAAAAAGGCTATGAAAGTAGAGAAGAAAAGATTTCAAAAAAGATGAAAAAAGTTGTTGACAAAGATAAAAAGATGTGATAATCTAATATAGCTGTCGCAAGAGAGCGAAACAAACAGAACATTGATAATTAAACAATAGACAACACAACCCTGAAAATTTCGAACAAATGAGAAAATTTCAGAACAGACAGAAATGTCAACCTAA
>NZ_SLZV01000033.1 GCF_004346095.1 Faecalimonas umbilicata
ATTTATGTGTATTAATCTCAAATACTGCTTTATCTGTCAACATGTAATGTTTATTACATAGAATAGGTTGTAACTCCTCATCGTATATTTTTTCCTGGACCATTGTCATTTGCTCCCCTTCTTTCATATACTCTGTAAGAATAGAAGTTCCAGCTGAATTTGGATGAATCCTCAGCTGCGAACGCTCTGCTTTCTCATAGATTTCTGTCTGAGCAAATCTAACAACCTCTTCTTTTTTATTTAAATCTAACTGATATTTTGTGACTGTATGAGGTGACATTACTCCAAAGGTATAACCGGTTAGCTCCGTTCCTTTCCAGTACCAAATATGAATTGCTACAATTACAGGGGTATCTAAATTCAACAATTCTTTTTCATAATCATTAGACGGTTCTATTTTCAACTCAAATGTTGTTCGATCAAATTCTTCTCCCATGCATCCGGCCATAGGATGCGTCAGCTTCTCCAGACTGGAAGAAACTATTTTATTCCCATCTGCAACAAAATTCCCTGCTCCCCGAACTTTTCTTAATTTGCCATCGTCATGAAGAAGATCCAGAGCCTGCCTAAGCGTCATTCTACTGACTCCCAGCATTTTTGCCAGTTTCGGTTCTGCGGGTAATCTGCTTCCAACCGGAAATGTTCCATCCTCTACCATTTTATAAAGTGCTTCATATACTTGTACATGGGCCAGTTTTTTGTGTGTAACTTCTTTCTTTCCCTGTAATTCCATTCTTTTCCCTCATCTTTCTAACTCTGCTCTTTTCGAATATTTTACCACTTATTCTTCAATATTTCCAGCAGCCTGAGGTCCTTTTACCTTTCGTCCAAAGAAAAGAAGCACAAATAGCGTAATAAAATATGGAAGCATCAACATCAATTGATTTGGAATTTCCACTTTCAAACTAATTCTCAATGCCTGTGCAAATGCAAATACAAGGCTTGCGCACAGAGCCCCCAAAGGATTCCACCCACCGAGAATCATTGCGGCCAATGCCATGAATCCCCGGCCGGCAACCATTTCTTTTACAAATAAGTTGCTTTGCACGATGGAAAGATAACCACCTGCAAGCCCGCACAACATTCCACAAAAAGTAACAGCTACATAGCGATATAATGACACATTGATCCCTACTGTCTGAGCTGCCTGCGGATGGTCTCCAATGGCACGAAGCCTGAGTCCTGCCTTTGTCCGATACATAAAAAACCAAGCTCCGAGCACAATACCAGCAGTGATAAAAAGATATGGGGACTGTTCTGTAAACAATGTTCCGATTACTGGAAGCTCTTTTAGTCCCGGAATACTGACTGCTGGAAGTTTTTCCACTTGTCCACTCATTCCATCTGATTTCCAGACTGCCCGGGTAAGAACAATCGTAAGTCCGGAAACAAATACATTGATCCCGATTCCGCTGACGGATTGATTTGTCTTAAAGCGAATACATAGTACTGCATGCAATATACCAAACAATCCGCCTACCAAAATAGCAAATAGGACCCCAATCCATGGATTCCCACTGATATAAGTTCCATACACTGCTCCGAATGCTCCTGAAAGCATCATTCCTTCAATTCCTAAATTAATAATCCCACTTCGTTCGCACAGTGTGCCCCCGACAGAAGCTAACACCAGCGGAATGGCCATACGCAATGTACTCAAAAGCATTTCCATCGATAAGATACTATCCATATTACGATTCTCCTTTCTTCCGTTTGATCAATCTGATGATATTTGGAGTTGCCACGAATAAAATCACCAGCCCCTGAATTACATTTACCATACTTGTGGAAATCCCTGCTGAATAACTCATTTTCATAGATCCCGCTTCCAAGATCCCAAATAAAAGCGCGCTTAAAAGAATTCCCATCGGATGGTTGTTAGCCAATACCGCTACTGCAATCCCGGTAAATCCAAACCCTGGAGAAAATCCGTCAATAAATCTTCCCATTTTCCCAAAAACTTCTGTTGTACCTGCAAGCCCGGCAAGTGCGCCGCTGATTCCCATCGTCAAAATAGCCGTTGTCATCATCGGGATTCCCGCTGCCTGCGCTGCTGACTTATTCTCTCCCACTGCCCGGATATGATACCCTGCTCTTGTCTTCTTAAAAAAGAAAAACAAAAGAATCGCTGCTGCAACTGCTACTAACAGTGCTGTCGTCAATTGCGTCTTTGGAATCAGTTTCGTCAACATATAATTCGCACCAATATCCACTGTCTGCGCTGTCATGGCACCTTCCTGCTTCAATGGATATGTAACAATATACGAAGTAAAATATTGAATGATATAATTCAACATAATTGCCACAACTACTTCATTGACCTGAAGCTTGATTTTTGCAGCTCCGATAATTGCTCCTACACATGCTCCTGCAAGCATTCCTGCACAAAAGGAGCAAAAAATCACCAAAAATCGCGGCGCTCCCTGCATCATAAGCGCTGTCACCGTACTTGCCATTGCTCCTGCATATAATTGTCCTTCTCCACCGATATTAAAAATCCCGCCTTTATTTGCGAATGCCACTGCGAGTCCGGTAAACAGCAGCGGGATGCTCTTGCTTAACGTATTCGCAAATGCGTTCTTAGATCCAAATGCACCTTCTATCAAAGCGCTGTATGCCTCTAATGGATCATATCCGACCAGAAGCATCACACCTGCTGCAATCAACAACGAACATAAAATTGCACCAAGAGATAATAAAAGATTATGGAGAACTGTCTTCTGTTTCATACCTACACTCCTTTCTTGCCTGCCATAAGTAAACTAATCGATTCTGTCGTATACTTTTCTGTCTCTTGAAGTGACATCATCTCTCCTTTGTAGAGCACTCCAATTCTGTCACTTAACTGAAACAAATCTGACAATTCTGCCGATATCAACAATACTGCCTTCCCCTGATTGCGAAGTTCCAACAAAACATTATGAATAAACTTAATCGCACCGATATCCAGACCTCTCACCGGCTGACATGCTAAAATCAGATCCGGATCTTTATCCACCTCTCTGCTCAGCACTAATTTCTGCTGATTTCCACCTGACAATGCTCCGATGAGCTGATCTCCGTTTACTGCCCGCACATCGAATTTTTCCATTAATTCTTTTGTTTTCTTTTCAATATACTCCTGATTTAACATCCCTTTTCTGGCATAACTATCTTTGTACTGATTTCCGAGGAGATAATTATCTTTCAGAGAAAATCCAGGTAAGATTGCTCTTTTATAGCGGTCAGACGGTATATATCCGATTCCTCTTTTACACCGTTCTTTCACAGACATTCCGGTAATTTCTTCTTGTTTAAAGAAAATTTTTCCACATTTTACTTTCTCTAACCCCATGATCATCTCTTCCAATTGCTGCTGTCCATTTCCCTCTACACCGGCAATTCCTAAAATTTCTCCGGCACGTATTTCCAAATCCACCGTCTTTTCTGCCTGAGGAAGAAGTCTTACATTTTGTAAAGAAAGAATTGTTTCCCCTTTTTCCACTTTTTTTCTTTCCAACGTCATATCAATCTCATATCCAACCATCAGCGCTGCCAGTTCCTTCTCCGTTGTTTCTGTTGTTTTGAGAAATTCCACTGACTTTCCGCTCCGCAGAATCGTTACATGATCTGATACTGCCATTGTTTCTTTCAGCTTATGCGTGATAAAGATAATCGTCTTTCCCTCTTTTTTCATTTCCAGCAAAATCTGCAGAAGTTGTTCTACTTCTAACGGAGTAAGAACTGCTGTCGGTTCATCTAAAATAATAATTTCCGCACCTCTGTATAATGTTTTCAGAATCTCCACTCTCTGCTTCATCCCAACTGAAATCTCAGAAATCTTTGCATCCACATCCAGATCAAAATGATATTTTTCTGATAAATGTTTTACAATTTCCTTCCCTTTTTTTCTGTCGATCATAAAGTTTCCCGGTTCACTGCCAAGAACAATGTTTTCCCATACTGTCATATTATCGATCAACATAAAATGCTGATGCACCATTCCCAGTCCCATTTCAAATGCTTTCACTGCTGTTTGATGTTTGATCTCATTCCCATTAATTTTGATGCTTCCCCCGTCCGGCTGGTAAAGCCCAAACAAAATCTTCATCAGTGTAGTTTTTCCTGCACCATTTTCTCCAAGCAGACTATGAATCTCTCCCTTTTCCACAAGAAATTCAATCTGGTCATTTGCGATCATTCCAGGAAAGCGCTTTGTAATCCCACGCATTTCTACCGCATACATTCTATTTTCCCTCCCTATCTAAGAATAGATGTATTCCAGTTTTCCTGACATACATCTATTCCCCATTTTCTTATTAATACTGATTTTCTTTCACAAATTTTTTGGCATCTTCAATTGTCGACGGCACTTTGATTTCTCCATCCACAATCTTCTGCTTAATTTCGTCAAGGATCTGAATATCTTCTTCAGATACCGGAACCTTGCTTTCTTCCAATGTATAGTCCATTCCCTCATCAGAGAGTCCGAGAGATACTGTTGTTCCTACTGCAAGATCCTTGTCAATGATTGCACTTTTTGCAATATCATAAGATGCTGTATCTACTCGTTTTAAAATACTTGCAACAATGTGTTCTGGATTGACTGTATTCTGATTTGAGTTACATCCAATTGCATAGAAATCATATTCTTTTGCCGCATCAAATACTCCAAGACCAGCTCCTCCAGCTGCGTGGAAGATAATGTCTGCTCCCTGGTTTTTCTGGCTGATCGCAATCTCTTTTGCTGTTGTAGTATCTCCAAACGGATTATCTCCCGCTACAAAATCTGAAAGACAGTTGATCTTTGGATTTACATACTGTGCTCCCGCCATATATCCAGAATTCCATTTCAAAAGAATCGGTGTCTCCAACGCCGCAATAAATCCGATTGTATCATTGTCTTCCACACCATATGCTGCTGCATCTTTTTTCATCAGTCCCGCAAGAGCACCTGCCAAAAAGGCTCCTTCTTCCTCTTTTGCCGCATAATTTACGACGTTTTCTGCCTCTAATGTTCCATCAATAAATGCGAACTGCTGATCCGGAAATTCCGGAGCGACTTTTGACAATGCATCTGTCTGGTCAAACCCTACACAAATGATTGCACCGTACTCTCCTGACGAAGCCATATCCCGCATCATCAATTCAAACTCTGATACCTGAGTTGGTTCTGCATAATCAAAATCAATATTTAATTCTTCTTTTGCTTTTTCAAGTCCCTCATAGATCAAATCATTAAATGCCTGATCTCCAAGACCTCCAACTCCTAAAATACATCCTACTTTCCCTGCACTGTCTTTTGCTTCCTTTTTACTGTCTTTCTCTGCATTTCCACATCCTGAAAAAATTACAGAAGCCATCATCACCATCGCCAGTCCAACTGCCACACTTTTCTTCTTCATCTTCCTTTTCCTTCCTTTTTTTGTTTTATCAAATGCCTGATCTATTCTCTCCAGAATACAGACATAAGTTCATTGATTGCTCTTTCTGCATCTACTTCTAATGCAAAACTAATGTATTCTGCCTCAATCGGCTTTTCCCGTAAATCCGTTACAATCATTCCGCGGCAATAGGTACCGGAGCACTCTACTCTCGCCTTTCTTTTTTGTATTTTCACAATACTCGGAACAACCGCAGCTACCATTGCCAACGGATCGTGCAGCGGACAATTATCCGGTGTATAATTCTGTACTCTTGATCCGTTCATATAGTACTCTAAAGCTTTTTTCATATATTGCACTGCAGGCTTACATCTTTCCGAACAGTATGTTTCCATCTGTTCTACATGTTTTTTTCTCAACCTTGTCTTCAACGTCACATCCAGTCCAACAACTGTAATGTCCATTCCTGTAAGAAATACTTGATCGCATGCTTCCGGGTCTCCTGCAATATTCGCCTCTGCGACCGGAGATACATTTCCCGGTGCATTTACAGTTCCGCCCATCATCACCAGATTTTTTACAAGCTTAGTTGATTCTGGATATTTCTGTACCATCATTGCGATGTTAGTCAGTCGTCCCAATGTTACGATTGTTAACTCCTGCGGGTATTTCTGCAGCATCTCGTAGAGAAAATCTTCTGCTTTGATATCTGTTCTGTAAGAGAAATTCCCCTTCTCCAGCAGTACGTTCCCCACTCCGTTTTCTCCATGGATCCATGCGACCGGACCTTCCCAGGTTCCGTTTAAAGGCTGATTTGCCCCGACAACGACTGGTATTTCTTTCTTTGTATTGGATAATTCAATTATCCTCACGGTATTTTCTGCTGCCTGTACTGCATCTACATTTCCACATCCGGTTGTAATTCCCACAATTTCAACCTCCGGATGATTTAATGCATACAGAAGTGCAATGGAATCATCCACCCCTGTATCGACATCTATTAACATTTTTACCATACTATTTCCTCCGAACTTTACTAATTTTCATTTATTTGTCTACATTATACTTCTGTTTTAGACATATTTCAATTTATTTGTACTTATCATTATATATTTGTCTAACTTATAATTCATAACAAAATGAAAAGAAAGCTGTCACTTCACGACTTTTTTATCGCGAAAGCAACAGCTTCCTTCTTCATAACCTCTATGAACTTCTAATCAAATTGAATACGCAGTCTTTTTTACCGACTTGCTTTCTATTTCTTCCTGCCAACAGAGTGTTCTGCCTGCCCCATCGTTCCATATCCATATAACCTTACGGTACACTCGATGATTTCTTCCACCATATTTTTACCAGCTTTTGCATACTCCGCCACAAGCTGCCCATATCGTACCAATGTCTCCATCGAGTAAGTTTTCAACTCTCCTCTCAGATAGGTTTCAAAAGAAATGTCCTCCGCCGTATCTTCCTCTGTATGGATGATCCGCGCCTGCCCCGACAATTGTGGGTATTCCCCTGCCATCTCTTCTCTCCAGCTTACCTGAATGGAAACAATCCCTTCGATCAGCTTTTTCTTTTCTTCAGAAATCTTTGGAAGATTTTCTTCAATCCTTCGATACTCTTCCGGTACTGTTGACTCCATCATATACGCATATTTTTCCATAACAAGATTACGTCCCGAACTTTCCCCGTCGAAAAGATCTCTTTCATAAGAAAGAAGCAGTTCCTTTTTCCAACTGGTAAACTGACTTTTTCTCATAATGTAAAACGTCTCCCAATCATCCTGACACCCAGCTCTGCCTCCGGTATTTCTTACTTTCTGAAACATGTTCCATTCTAATTGAATGATTGCTTCCAAAATCTCTGTCTTTTCTCTTTTCATTCTCTCTCCTGCCTTTAAAATTCTGTCTGTGTGAATTTCTAGAAAATCTTCCCATCCGTATGTCAGTTTCTGCTCGCGAAGCCGATCCAAAATCATAGCAGAAATCTGCTCGATCTGACATACAATCGGATCGTCCCAATTGACCTCCTGTACTTCTCCTACAGCCTTCCAGTGATCCCTTTCCGGACGTTCGTTTGCCAATGTTTCTATTCGCTTTTGCATTTCTTGCGCTCCGGACAAGTTTTCCATCCCCCGCCATGCCCATTTATAATAAGGCATGTACGTGTGATGAAGCAGATACTCTATATGCACTGCTTCCCGAAGAAATTCCCATAACGCAAAAGAAGCAGCTGTCGTATCGCCGCGACGCATACAGCGGGCGTAATTATATTGTCCTGCCT
Source organism: Faecalimonas umbilicata (assembly GCF_004346095.1). Classification (GTDB taxonomy): domain Bacteria; phylum Bacillota; class Clostridia; order Lachnospirales; family Lachnospiraceae; genus Faecalimonas; species Faecalimonas umbilicata. The sequence continues at coordinate 7,650 of NZ_SLZV01000033.1, forward strand.
GTGCCGCTTTTGCTGTCGCTGTTGCAGTTTTTTGCAGCCACAGTTGTTCTGGCATTTCTCTCATCAGGCGTTCCCGGACTCTTGAAAATTCTCCAAGTGGATCTGTAAATACTGCTCCATTTACCGCCATCGCAAGTCGTTCTTCCTGGAAACCGGACCATGCAGAAAATACTTTTTCTCCATCTACTTTTTTATCATCTTCCAGAACAGAGAACCATTCCCTGCCAAGAAAGTTTTCATAGAAATCCGGAATCGAAAATACTCCATCTCGACCAGATCCACGAGCAGAAGCAATTCTCCTCTTATGACCTTGCACCTTCGACGGGAGTTGTTCATAAGCGCTCTGAAGTCGGTCGCCAATCTTGTCATAGTCTTCCTGTATCAGCCACATACAGAATGCTGCGCCATAATCGTGATCTTCTGAAAGCATATCATCAAATCCAAGGCATTCCGATCCTTCCCCGACAAGTCCAACCGCGATTCTGTCCGCATATTCCGGAAACTGTTCCCGGATCATACGTTTCCCAAACTGTTCGTAATAAGCGCGCGCCAGTTCTATCCCTTTTTTTCGGTCTTTTTCGCTTTCTGGTCTTCTTTCATATGATTTACTTTCCACTGCAGAACACCTTTTTCTTGCATGCGCCGCCTTTTCCCGGAGGATTCCTGCTTCTTTTGGAAATCCCGCCGTCTCCAGCACCATTGCACAGTTTTCACAGGTAACTGCATAGGCATCATTTTCTCCATACGTATCTAAAATCATTCGGAGTGCCTTTGTATAGCTGTCAATTGCCTCTTCATATCTGCCCGCCAGATAATAGCCATGTCCACACGCAGAAAGTGCAGCTGCATAGTGTGGATCTTGTGTATTCCCTGCCTCATATAACACCAATGCCTTCTCCAGACAATTTAAACCTTCCGAAATCTGCCCTGTTTTCAAATACAATTCTGCCAGATTCGTGTAAGTTGCCGCTGTCTCTTCCTTTGCATCTGCAGTTTGTAAAATGACGGAAAGCGCTTTTTGCAGACAGCTGAGCGCCTCTTCATGCGCATTTTGTCTCTCATAGGCCAAACTCATATTATTATAAAGCCCTGCAAATCTTGCATCTTCGGAAGGAAGACAGATACTGTAGATCTGCTCCGCCTCCCGGTAGGCTTCCAGCGCAGCTTCATACTGCCCCGCTGCCCGCAGTGCAGTCGCTGCGTTTACTAAAGTGGTTCCATGTTCTGCACTTTCCGACATGCCAAGCTTTCTGATCTGTTCCAATGCCTCCCGGGCATTCTGCACTGCCTCCTCATGTCTGCCAACACTGCGATAATACCCTGTCAGTTCATTTAACAGGATCAGCACCTCTTCCCCACTGCTTTTCTTCTGACTTTCTTCTTCTTTTGCCTGCATCAGCGCCTCTGTCAAGAACTGCTCCGCCTCCTGTATCTGCTTTGTGGCAAACAGCTCATCCAACTGTCTTAACACTTCCTGTATCTGCATACATTTTCTTCCTTCTCTACCGGATTCTGTCCGGGAATCCTACTTTGCGCTGTACTTTCCGCAATGTCTTTGTCGCAAAATAGTTTGCCTTCTCTGCATTGTTCTTAATAATTCCATCGATAAATGCTTTATCTTTTTCTAACCTTGCGTATTCATCCTGAAGCGGTTTTAATACAGATACTACTGCTTCTCCAACTGCCATCTTAAAGTCTCCATACCCTTTTCCGTCAAATTCCTTTACCGTCTCATCTGGAGTCTTTCCTGTACATGCACTGTAAATATCAATCAGGTTTTTCACACCCGGCTGTTCTTCACGGTACAGGATCTGTGCTTCTGAATCTGTCACCGCACGTTTGCATTTGCGCATGATTGTATCCGGATCATCCATCAGATAAATACTTGCATTTGGATTCTCATCTGATTTTGACATTTTCTTAGCTGGATCCTGCAGACTCATAATCTTTGCTCCTACTTTTCCGACATATGGCTCCGGAATCGTAAATACATCTCCGTATACCCCATTGAAACGCTGTGCGATATCTCTTGTCAGCTCCAGATGCTGCATCTGGTCAATGCCCACCGGAACAACATCTGCCTGAAACAATAAGATATCGGCCGCCATCAGAACTGGATATGTAAACAATCCTGCATTAATATTATCTGCATGTTTTGCTGATTTATCCTTGAACTGTGTCATACGGTTCAATTCTCCCATATAGGTATAACAATTTAAAATCCATGCAAGTTCCGCATGTCCTGACACATGTGACTGATAATAAATACAATTTTTTTCCGGATCAAGTCCTGCTGCAATGTAAAGTGTCAAAAGAGCACGTGCCCGCTTCCGAAGTGTCGCCGGATCTTGTCTTACCGTGATAGAATGCATATCCACCACACTGTAGAAGCACTCATATTCATCACTTAATGTCACCCAGTTCTTAAGCGCCCCAAGATAGTTTCCAAGTGTCAGATTTCCTGTTGCCTGCATTCCGCTGAATAATACTTTTTTGTCATTGATCATTGTCTTTTCCTCCTAAATAAAAAACGCCCATAGCCAAAGCTAGGGACGTCGGTATTACGTGGTGCCACCCTGATTCATATCTTCCCGCATCAAACTTCCTGTTGTTTGCCAAGATATAACTCTTGTCTCTGTAACGTGAGAACACGGCTCCACTACTAAAAGGCTCTTGCCTCCATTCATTTCGCATCTTCCAAATCCATTCGCTGTCACTTTCCATACCGGCTTCCACCATCCCCGGCTCTCTGTCATGTTCCATGGCAGTTACTACTTTTGGTCACTGATTTTATCTAAACTATCTGAATTACTGTAAGTCTAACATCTGCCCGCAGGAAAGTCAAGCAGACCTATCTTCTTTTCTATGATTCTTTTCTATGACTTTACCAGTCTTCAACCTCATCGTCATAATAGATAACTCCTTCTTCTATGACCTTTGCAATGCCATCCTTAATTTCTATCACAGATACCGCACAATTTTTCTGAACACCACTGTCCCAAAACTGCTCTACCCCGATTCCTTTCACCGTATCTAAAAGTGCCCGAAGCATTGCGCCATGCGTGGACAACAGAATCGTCTTATTTTCATATGCTTTCTTCTCACAGAGATCTGCAAGAAACCCTTTTGCTCTTTTAAGCAGTTCTTCAAAACTCTCTCCACCTTCCGGAGCCTGATAACATGCTGGATCATCATAAAAATAATGGAACTTTGGATCCGGTATATTCATCTTCTCACCCTTGCAATAATACCCTTCCAAACATCCAAATCCCATCTCCGCCAGTCTCTCATCTTCCAAAAGAGGAATTTCTCTGCCTTCCAGCAAAATCTCGGCTGTCTCCTTTGCCCTCTTCAGAGGACTTGTGATTGCCAGATCAAACGAAAGATCTCTCAAATGTTTTGCCGTCTTTCTCGCAAGAGTCCTCCCGAATGTATTAAGCTCAATATCCGACTTTCCCTGTAGCTTTCTTTCCTTGTTCCAGTCTGTTTCTCCATGTCTGATTAAATATAGCTTCATTTGCTCACCAAACCTTCCTCTCCCATCTTTTCCTGATTTTATTCTCATTGTATCACACTTTTTCCTCACTTGCACAAAAAATCAAAAGCATTTATAATGGAAGAATCAAACACTGGAGGTAATACAATGGAAAAAATCACAAGTTTTACAATCGATCATAACAAACTCGTTCCTGGACTCTATGTCTCCCGGAAAGATCATGTAGAAGGAGCAGTCATCACTACTTTTGACATCCGCATGACCAATCCAAATGAAGAGCCTGTCATGAATACCGCTGAGATGCACACCATAGAACATCTTGCCGCCACCTTTCTCCGCAACCACTCCGTGTATGGCAAGAAAACTATCTATTTTGGTCCAATGGGATGTCGTACCGGTTTCTATCTGCTTCTTGCCGGAGATTACCAGTCCTCAGACATTGTCGATCTGATGCGGGAACTTTTTGTATTTATTGCAGATTATTACGATGAAGTGCCTGGAGCAAGCGCCAAAGACTGCGGAAATTATCTGGACATGAACCTTCCGATGGCACGTTTTCTCGCAAAAAAATATTTAAATGAAGTCCTCACAGATATTCAGGAAGAACAATTATATTATCCTGAATAACTATATGAAAATGAAAGCAGACATGTTCTGTCAAAAACTCATTCCTGTTTTTTACCCCGAATAAGTACTCTGACAGAACATGTCTGTTTTTTCACAGTATTTTTCTAAAATAACCCATATGATCTTGCAATCCAATTTAATGCATACCTTTTTTCAGTACATTTTCCCTGATGTACAAATAGGTAGCCTCCTCTCCCTGCTCTGCCAGCATCACAAGAAGTGTCTCTAACAGTTTCTGTGTCTCTGGATGCATCATTTTTTCATATCCGCTGCCACTCTCATAATATTCCAATGCACTCCGATTCGTGTATTGGTCTTTTTTATAGACTTTACAGGCTGCAATCCGATCGACAAACATCTCGACGACATATTTTTCTGGCATTTTCATGCCGACCAAACCACTCTCTCCGTCCAAGGCATAATCGATCCAGTATTCATAGTGATGACGGTTTCGTCCTTTATGATGCAGCCATGCAGAAGAGTATCCTATCGCCTCCCGCTCAGCATTGTTCGGACTTCTCGTTCCCTGATAATATTTTGCTCCGATTCTGAATTCTGTCCAACTATATTTTGACAGATCATGGAGAACGCCCTGACGGTATAGTCCAAGCCGGAAACACTCTCTCATCACCAGCAATTTATGATATGTAATTGTACAAAAATGTCTCCATGCATTTCCCATTTTGTTCATCCCTACCTTAATGCTTCTTATTATCAAAGCCCAATACTTTACAGCATCTTAATATATCAGCAGACCTATTCCAAGCAACACAAGTAAGTGTAGTGGATAAAATAAGTAAAATACATATTTCATCTTCGGTCCCTGTTCTCCGTTGTATAGAAGAATAAACGGCAGCGCCAGCACCGCAAACGCCTGGATATATCCCATCAGCAAAATATTGACTGCAGCTACCGAAAGACACATCCATACTTTCTTTTCACGGAATGCCCAAAAACATAAAATGAGCAATAGCCCCATCGAACTGTAATCCGTCCTCAAAAACTCTGCAAACAGCATAAATAGGATGACCATCAAAAAGTTTAAAACAGCTGGATACCGTTTCGTCAGATAGTAAAGCATAACCAACCCTATGAATAATGTGAAGAATACATTTTGGTGTGTTCCGTCTAAAATCCTTCCATAGAACAAAAGATCAAATGGGATCTCTGAGATCAATGCAAATAATCCTATTCTTGTCATATACCGGATCACGTCATGCGTGTGCATAAACCCTTCCACCAGAAGGAAGCAGAAAATCGGGAAAGCAATCCTTCCGATGATTCGCAAAATCGGATATTGCGGAAGCAGCACCGCTCCCACATGGTCGATGAGCATCGTTGTAATTGCAATCATTTTCAGCCAAAAAGAATTCAATCCTACTTTTTTCGTCATTCCATTCATATGCTTCTTGTTCCTCTCATTGTTTCTTGGGACATCCCTGCAACAAAAGCCGCCACACTGCGTCCTTCCAAAATTATACTTCTTTTTCCTTCGATCAAAAGAGGCTGTTCATAGAATCCTTCTTCAGTCGACATCACCTGATACCATGCTTGATCTTTCGGCAAAGCTGGAAGGGCGAAAGAATGTGCGATCCAGTGCATATTATAGAGAAGGAAACAGTTGCTCTCTTTCTTTGGACTTCCACTGTATAAAATTCCAAGCTGCCTGCTCGACGCCTCCTGTTGGATCTGCCACGCCGCCTCTCCATGATAGGAAATATCAGGAATACCGCTGCCACTTCGGTCTGTTCCCGTCAGTGCTTCCTTCTGGTGGAGTATGCCATGCTTTTTCCGAAAAGCAATTAACTCTTTGACATAGTGAAAAAATGATTTTTCTCGCTCCAGTCTGCTCCAGTCTACCCACCCGGTCTCATTATCCTGACAGTAGACATTGTTATTTCCACCTTGACTGTTTCCAAATTCATCTCCTGCAAGAAGACAAGGTGTCCCCTGTGCAGTCATTAAAAGAAACATCGCATTTCTCTTCTGTCCCTGCCGCAGTTTCACTATCTGCTTTTTGCGTGTCTTTCCTTCTACCCCACAATTCCAACTATAATTATAGTCCGGCCCATCCTGATTCTGTTCTCCGTTTGCTTCGTTATGCTTTGCATCATACGATACAAGATCTTCCAAGGTAAAACCGGTATGATTTGTAATATAGTTGCAGGATCCGGACACAGAAGTTTTCCTTCGGAACTGTTCTGCTACACTGGCAATCATTCCTTCATCACCTTTTAAAAATCTCCGCATCGTATTCTGAAAGGATTCGTCTTTGATAAGCAATTTTGTCCCACTTAAAACCGGATCTCTCCGCAAAAATTCTACAGGTACCTGATACGGATTTAAAAGAAATCCGTCAATATGATACTCCATCACATAATACCTCAGACAGTCCTCCACAATCTGAAACCTTGTCTGTGCTGTAAAGGGAAAATCAAGTACTACTTCAATCCCTTCCCGGTGACATGTCTTTACAAGTTCTTTCAACTCTTTTTGCGCATCATGATCTGATGCATAAGATGCCTTTGGTGCAAAGAAAAATCCCTCTCCATATCCCCAGTAATTGACCTTTCTTCCGCGCTCTTCAAATTCATAAACCGGCATGCACTGGATCTGATTAATCCCAAGCTCTTTCAGATAAGGAAGCTTTTCCATCACGCCACGAAACGTCCCCTTTTTCTTCACTTTGGAAGAGGAATGTCTTGTAAATCCTCTTACATGGAGACTGTATGCAATGACGTCCTCTTCCGGAATCCGCAGCGGGCAGTCATCTTCCCATGGATATTCTTCCTTTTGGGGAAGCTTTCCTCTCACTTGATGTGGTGTAAAATCCGCCTGATCGTTCCATCGTTCTCTCCCTGCAATCCCTTTTGCATAAGAATCGGTAACAATCTTGCCATCGATCTCATAGTTGTATTCACACGCTTGTGCAGGAAGATCTGATAACATCACACAGCGCACTGTCCCAGTCCCGGCTTCCTCTTTCATCGGAATCTTCTCCATCGGAACATTTTCACCACACTTATATAACAGAAGGGTACATTGCTTCCCCTCTTTGACCTCCACCGCAAAATTTAATGCTTCTTTCTGCCTACTGACGCCAAGCGGCAGTGGTGCTCCCTGTACGACCTTCATTTCTTCCTCCCTTATTTCACCTATTATTGCCAGCCATCTGCCCCATACATATCAACATTATCCTTTGTGATCAGAAAAGTTTCTTCATAAATCGGCTCTTTTATCTTTTCCCCATCCAGCACCTGGAATGCTGATTTTACTGCATCTTTCCCAAGGGTAATCGGCCGCTGAGCTGCTGTTCCTACAATGATATCGTCTGATTTTTGCAATTCCTTTTTCAAATCCGGAGAACCGTCTACTCCGTAAATCACAACCCCGGCATAAGCCTGATCTGTCTCTGCTGCCACCTTTGCTCCAAGCGCTGTCTGGTCATTTCCACACATGATCACATCCACATCCGGATATTGTTTCAGAAGCCTTTTTGTAGTTTCCATAGATATTTCTTTACTTCCATTGACATTCTCTCTTGCGACAATCTCAAATCCCTGATCCGCAATTGCCTCTTCAAATCCGGTAATCCTCTCGTTGATCGAATTTGTATTCGGACATTCTAAGATCAGTACCTTCCCTCCTTCTGGAAAACGCTGTACGACATCTTCTCCACATAGATATCCTGCCTGCTTGTTATCTGTTCCAACATAGGCATCTACCAGATTAAGATCCTTCACTTCTGTGTCAATGTTGATAATCTTGACACCTGCTTCTCTCAGGGCATCCAATCCCGGCTGAATCGTCTCCCAGTTTACAGGGCTTAAGAAAATCGCATCAATGCCTTCTTCAATCATTTCATTGATCTGTTCCAGCTGAAGGGTATCATCCCCCTTCGGATCGCGCGTGATCATTTGCCCGCCCTGCTTCTCCACTTCTTCTCGGATTGCCTCTTCCAGCACAGCAAAGTATGGATTATCTGCCATCGTCGTACAGGTATATCCGAATGTATAAACTTCTGTCTCTTCCTGTTTCTCCTCCTCTGGACTTACTGCATTATCTTCAGGTGTCCCTACATTTTTCTTACAGCCTGAAAGAGGCAGTATACACAGAATCATGCAGAGGATGATTGATAGTATCTTCTTTTGCATATGTTTCCTCCTATATCATCATATAACATTCTACTAAACACATATTTCACACATATAAATTTAATTTTACCTATTTTTATTTCAATGTCAATAGTTTTCCCCTTGCATTTCTGACCGGAGTCTGATAGAGTTATCATATCAGTAATTCAAAGATGAATGAAGCAGAAAAGGAGAATATTATGAGTGAACACAACCACGATTGCAACTGCAATCACGACGATTGTAACTGCGGATGCCACAATGATGAAGCAGTCACAGTAACTTTAACATTAGACAACGATGAAGTAGTTGAATGTGCTGTCCTCACGATCTATGAAGCAGATGAAAGAGAATACATCGCACTCCTCCCTCTGAACGAAGATGGAGAGAATGAAGACGGAGACGTATTCATCTACCGCTATAAAGAAGTAGACGGAGAACCTACTCTTGAGAACATCGAAGATGACGATGAGTACGAAGTTGCTGCCGATGCTTTTGACGAATGGCTTGATGAGCAGGATTTTGATGCTTTAGACGACGAAGAATAGATTCCATCTGATCCCGAGCAGAAGCAATTGTAAAAGAGGCACTGAACAATCTGGCAAACAAAATGATTCCCCATTAGAATTACAACTAATGAAATGGTCATTTCTAAAAACAGATGCTCAGTGCCTCTTTAATTATATGTCTCTTCTGGAAACATTCCTTAGAAATTCATTCTTATCTTGTAGGTCTGTTCTGAAACAGTTCCCCAAGAAATCTGGACTGCTCCATTGCTTTTCCATTTTTTTCTCTCACATAGCTGATCGTCAAGTGTTTCTTTGCGCGTGTCATTGCCACATAGAACATTCGACGTTCCTCCTCCATCTCCTCTGGAAGTTCTGCCTTTTTATACGGTGTCACATCTTCGTTGGCTCCAATGATAAATACGGTATCATACTCCAGCCCTTTTGCCGCATGAAATGTCATAAGAGACACTGCATTTCTATTCTCTGTCCGTGTGACTGCCTGCATCCGCAATTCCTCTGTATATTTTTCAATATGGTCGAACCATTCTTCGATTGTCTTAAATTCTTTGGCACGCTCTTCCATTTCCCGAATCAATTCCTGAAGATCTTCCAGTTTCATCTTCCGTTTGATCGCATACTCATTTAAGAACAGATCATAGCCAACACTTTTTCTGATATACTGAATTGCCGCATACGGAGTCATTCGGCTGATCACTTTCAGATCCACTTCCAGCTGGTCGATCCGATCTACCATCCAGTCTTTTTCCATATAATATTTCCGCAGGTTTTCAAAAGAAATCTCTCCGCGATCCACACTATCTCTGCCAATATATCTATTTGGCCGATTCATGATCATCAGAAAATCTCCGCGGTCTCTTCCCCCAAGCGCCATCCGCATATATGACTGAAAATCTCTCCCGATAAAGTGCTCATACAGATTGGGAAGATGCTCTTTCATCTGAAATGGAATATGATATTCCATGAATGTCTCCACAAGCGCACGCGGCTCCGTATTTGTACGATATAATACCGCAATCTGCGATGGCTCAGTTCCTGCTGCAACTGCTTTTGCAATCTGTTCTCTGACGTAGTGGCTCTCCTCTACCGGATGACGTACTTCCTGAATATGTACATTGTCCCCCTGCTCATTTACAGTGATAATCTCCTTCTGATAGCGGTTTTTATTTCGCTCGATCACTCTTCTTGCAGCACTTACGACAGCCTTCGTAGACCGATAATTCACATCCAGTATAATTGATTTTGCGTTGGGATAATCTTTAGAAAATCCGAGCATGATCTCTGGCCTTGCTCCGCGGAAACGGTAAATAGACTGATCATCATCCCCGACAATAAACAGATTGTTTTCTGGAAGTGCAAGCATACGAATCACATCATACTGCACTTGGTTGATGTCCTGAAATTCATCGATTAAAATATATTGAAATTTTTTCTGCCACATTTGAAGAATATCCGGTCTCTTCTGAAACAGTTCATAACATAAAACAAGCATGTCATCAAAGTCAATTTTCTTTAAAAGCTTTCTTCTTCGCTCATATTCCTCATAAATCTGGCAAAACATCTGATCCGAACAGTTGCTGGATTCATATTCCTCCAATGACAGTCTGTTATTTTTGATCTGGCCGATCTCAGAGGCAATTCCCTGCAAAAATTCTTTCTCATCTTCGATCTCCAATTCCATCCCGGCAATGACTTCCCTTAAAAGCATCATCTTTTCTTCCTCCGAAAAAATATTTGATGCATTCATCCGGTATGCCCATTTCAAAATACCATAGTAAATACCATGGAAAGTCCCAAACGTAACTGGAAACCGATCTTCTTTTGTAATTCTTGCAAATCGCTCCCGCATCTCCTTCGCCGCCGCTTTTGTAAAGGTAATGACAAGAATCTGCTCCGGTCTGACCCCATACTTTTTAATCAGATATTCTACTCGTCTTGTGATGACCAATGTTTTTCCTGAACCTGGGCCGGCAAGTACCATTGCCGGCCCATTCTTATGACAGATTGCTTTTGTCTGAGCTTCATTAAACCCCATTATGCACCCAGCAGTTCAATTGCCTTGCGGATACGTTTCAAAGACTCTTCTTTGCCAATGATCTCCATGATCTCTGTCGCACCGCCTGGTGTATTCTGCTTCCCGGATACTGCCGTGCGGACCGGCCACATCGCATATCCGTTCTTACAGCCTTTCTTCTCTACATAGCCTTTAAGCATTTCATATAAGGCATCATTGCTGTAATCTTCCTGTGCCTCAAATAATGGAAGCAATTCCTGCAATACTTCCAGCGATGTCTCCGCATTTGTTTTCATTTTCTTATGTGTATACATCGCAATATCATATTCTGGAAGTTCCTCAAAGAAATCAATCTGATCCTTGATATCCGGGAACACTTCAATTCTTGATTTCACAAGCCCTGCAATCTTCTTTAAATCATAATCTTTGTGAATGACTTCTTCAATATATGGTTTTGCAAGTTCATAAAACTTGTCAAAATCCATTGCTTTCATATACTCACCGTTCATCCATTTTAGCTTCATTGTGTCGAACACAGCCGGAGATTTGCTCATATGATGATAGTCAAATGCTTCTACAAGCTCCTCCAACGAGAAAATTTCACGGTTATCCGATGGGCTCCATCCAAGCAGCGCTACATAGTTCACGATTGCCTCTGTCAGATATCCTTGTTCCAGAAGATCTTCGTAAGAAGAGTGACCGGAACGTTTACTCAACTTCTTGTGCTCCTCATTTGTGATCAATGGACAATGAACATAGGTTGGGATCTCCCATCCGAATGCTTCATACAACCTGTTATACTTTGGTGCAGAAGAAAGATATTCATTTCCTCTTACTACATGGGTAATCCCCATCAAGTGATCATCAACAACATTTGCAAAGTTATAAGTTGGGTATCCATCTGATTTGATCAGGATCATATCATCCAATTCTTCATTTGGAACTGTGATTTCCCCGTAAATATCATCGTGGAATGTCGTTGTTCCTTCTGTCGGCATATTAATGCGGATTACATATGGTTTTCCAGCTGCAAGGTTCGCCTCAATCTCTTCTTTGCTCAGATGCAGACAATGTTTATCGTATGCTACGATCTCAGTACCGCTCTCTGACACCTTGCTCTTTAAAGATTCCAAACGTTCTTTATCACAAAAACAATAGTACGCATCACCCTGGTCAATAAGCTGCTTGGCATACTTCATATAAATTCCCATCGCCTGACGCTCGCTCTGTACATACGGTCCGACACCACCGTCCTTATCCGGGCCTTCATCATGAATCAGTCCCGTCTTCTCCAGAGTTCGATAAATGATCTCAAGTGCTCCGTCAACAAATCTCTCCTGGTCTGTATCTTCAATACGAAGCATAAAATCTCCGCCTTCATGTTTTGCGATCAGATATGCATACAATGCCGTACGCAGATTACCTACATGCATTCTTCCCGTAGGGCTTGGTGCAAATCTTGTTCTTACTTTACTCATTTTTACACACTCCTGTTCTCTTTTGCTTGCGCAATGCTTTTCGCTATGTTCCATTATATACAACTTATTCACGCTTGACAAGGAGAAACTTGGAGAAACAAAGCCTTGATGCGGATTCCCCTTCTCTTGGGAAAACTCCCATAACAATCTGTCTTAATATAGTTTATGTAGATTTTCTGACTGGCAAAGTATCTTCAGCAACGTCTGATCTACTCTGTCATGGATCACTCCATCCGCATACTTATCTGAAAAGTGCTCCTTTAATGTAATTAAGATTAACTTGTTTCCTCCATAATACCCCAGCAGCTGTTCACACAATGTCGTTTTTAAATTCGTTCCAAGTGCAAGAACAACATCTGCTCGCATCACCTCTTCTGCCGCTTTTGTCATGACTTGATTGTCTACCATCTCGCCATAGAGAACCGCCCTCGGACGAAGTGCTGTATTACATTTTGTGCAAAGCGGAACACGCCGCGACTGTCGGATATAATCCAAAGAGTATTCTTCCCCACAATGCGGACAGTAATGCTCGCAAATATTTCCATGCAGTTCAATCACATTTTTACAGCCTGCTCTTGTCGGAAGGTGATAAACTCTTCTTGTGATCACAGTATCGATCAGGCCCTTCTTTTCTAAAGCTGCGAGAGCATAAAATCCTTCTCCCGGCGGCTTTTCTAATTGCGGGAGCATCTCATTTCGATAGAATTCATAGAATAACTCTTTTCTTGTAGAAAATAGTGAACTACTGAAAAGTTCCTCCGCAGAATACCTATATTTCTTCTCGATATCGTAGCTTTCCTGACTGTCGCGGATCAACATATAATCGCTTTCTAGAACCATTCCATTTCCGCTTAAAACGACAGTATATTTGCTTTCCTTCAAAATGTCCATCAATCTTTCTACGGTCATACAATATCCCCCACTTTCGTTTTTATTAGAGATATTGTAACATTTATTTTGATCTTTTTCAATAAATAGACATTTATTTCTTATAATTTATAATTATTTCATTAATTTTCAGTTTTTATCTCCATTGCTTTCCATTCACCTTATATAAAACCGAAAAAAAAGAAAGCATCCCATATGGAAATGCTTTCTCTTTCTATAACTAAATACTTAGAGGCTTAATTAATTGATATAACCTGCTTTTTTCAGTTCTTCTTCTGCTTTTGCAAGATTTGCATCAGATACACGGATGATAGGTCCTGTACAACCCATTCCACTTTCTGCATAAATGTTGATCTTCCAAAGTGCTTTTACAGCGTCCTCAAGATCCATTACTTCGATACCTGGAATCTGTGCTGTAACGATCTCCTTCGGAGGTTCTTTTACTTCCTCTTCAGCTGCTGCTGGTTTTGCTACAGTTTTGTATTTGTTAAGGATATCATTGAATCCAGCTTTTTTCACTGCTGCAAATTCATCTTTTGCAACTTCAAATACTTTGCCACGTACAAGCTGTGCTGCATAACGAATCGCATTTGCGATAACCGGAGCACCGGAAGCACGGGAAACGATCATAACAAGCTGTTCGTATCCTTCACCGATACCTGGTCCATATCCAAATCCTGTTGCTTCAAAACTTCCTCCTGTATTGAAAGAAGAAAGCATCTTCACAAGGATATTACCTGTAAGAGAATCTGTAACCATGATATCTGGAGAAGCCTGAAGTACATCATTACCTCTCATCACACATCCACCGTCAGCTCTTCCTGACTCTGCAAATGTAATATCATATCCGTTGCTCTGAAGCTCTTTTAAAGCTTTCTCAGTCTGACGAGCGCCATCTACGTTTAAGATACCAACAGATGGGTTCTTTTTCCCGCAAGCTTTTGCTGCGATTACACCGTAGATTGCATTTTTAATCATACCTTCGATACGATCTGTGCTGGATGTACCTGTTGTATTTGCAATAAACATTTCTTTTGCAGTTGCAGGTGTTACACAACGTCCAACAGTAGAAACACCGATTGGGAATGGGAAGTGCATTGTTACTGCCGCATCCACTTCTTTATTTTTCAGCATTTCTTCCATCTTATCGTGGCCTTCTTCATCGTTAGCCACTTTGACTGTTGTAACTCCTTCTGCTTCTAATGTACCGATGTAGTACACATCGATTCCATCCTTTGCAGCCTCAATTGCTGCAGCCATGGAGTTTTCTTCTCCGTGTTCGCTTCCCATACCTGTAAGAGCGATTTTAGGACGTTTGCCAAAGCTTCCTGTCTCCAGTCCCTGAGCAATCTCCATAAAAGTGGAAGCAATCATTTTTTCTATATTTGCCATTTTGTCCACCTCTCTATTCTGCTGCCATAAGAGTTTCTGCAAAATCTTTCATTGCTTTTGCGATCAATCCTTTTACTTCTTCTTCAGAAACACCAGAATTGTCTTCTGCACCTGTGTTTGCCTGAATTACAAATGAAACACCATCAAAAAGGTTTGTCATACGGCCAAGGAATAAGCTTCCTTTACCAACGATCATAGCATTTTTGATCTTACCTGCTTTGATATCTTCTACTGCAAATCCGATGTATGGAACACCTGAAGGGATATGTCCCTGAGTCGGAGCCCAACCTGTCAGACCATGTTTTGCTGCAAATCCTGGCATATCTTTCTTCTCAAGATCACCTTTTTTAACAGCTAAAGCAGCGATCATCTTATAGTTAGCTAACGGAACATCACCAGCTCCTGCAGGTTTTGTAATATCTGGGTTCTGCATTTCTGGAGAGTATTTGTCAATATCTGTAATCTTTAATCCTACTCTTGCAAGAGGATCAGCTACAAGGCTTCCGATTACGTTCTGTGGAGCAGATCCTGTACCAACTGTATGACGTCCTAAGATGTCAAGGTTGATTTCTGGGCTAACACCATCATTTTCTGCGATGATTACACAGAATCCTGCAAGACAGTCTTCTAAGATTGGAAGACCTTTCTTCACATGGTCTTTTCCGTTCATACCAAGTTTTGCTGTACATCCACCAGCTGTTACAGCTACACATTTGTAAGCACCTGATTTTACAAGAGCTGCTGCTTCAATTAAAGCATGTGAAGGACCAGCACAGAATCCACGTGAGTCAGAACCTGTTGCATTCATAAGTCCAGCAACTTCTGCTGCAGCTTTTGCAAAGTTTCCACCACCACGCTGGTTCATATCACCACAAGCTTCTTCTGCACAGTCAATAACATACTCGATATCTCCTGCATCGATTCCTGTGTTTCTTACAGCATATAATAAAGCAAGCACACTTGTAGCTTTGCTCATCATGTTTTCATGCATTACATGAGCAGAAAGGTTCACATCGATATCATGTGCTCTCTTCACACAACCAACTAATTTGCCAGCGATGTAAAGTCCTTCTGCATGTTCTTCGTTTACAAGATGCTCAATTTCACTAAGTTCTACACCTTCTTCGACTCTTGCTGCGATTGCTTCTGTAATAATTGGATTAGAAACAAATGCTTCTTTTGTTGCTGCAACAAATTCTTTGTCTAATTTTACAACTTCAAACATATCACATGTCTGAACTAAAAGAAGGAATTCGTTCTCCGGCATAATCTCACCGTATTTACCAAATCTCTCTGCGCCTTCTTTTACTTTATCATAGTAAGGGAACTCTACTTCTGCGAGTTCATCCGGATGTGCGTTTCCAATATATACCTGGTTTGGCCAGTAGTTTACACATTCTTCGTAAGAACGAAGATGACTTTCAAGTTCTTTTAAATATTCAGATTCTGGGTTCACAACTCTCTCTGTTGTCTGAGTTGTTCCATTATACACTACCATCTGTGGAGTATGTGCCAGTACATAGCTGGCTCCTTTAATTACACTGTTCATTTGAAGGTTCCACCTTTCTTTTAGATGTTTAAAATGAGAATTTTATATATATACTAAAAATAAAGGGTGATGAAGTAAGCATTTACTCCATCACCCGTAGAAAACCCAAAATCAAATCAGATTTTCGTTATAAATACTTATCTTCTATAAATATTTACAAAATTGTTCACGAATAGATGACATCTCGCTTACGATATCATCAACGTCAAGTACCATTTCCATCATACCTACCTGCTCATCGTAAACAGCTTCATCGAATTCTTCTTTCAATTCTGGTTCACATACATGATATACCGTGAGTCCTAACTCGACCCCTGTCAATGGTCCTGCGAATGTTGGGTCACCAGCAGTAACTGTCTCAGCAGCTAATCCTGCTGCCTCTCCTTCTGCTGCTCCAACGAGTACTACTAAATTCTCTGCACCGAATTCGTCTGCAAAGTCTTTAACTCTTTTCTGATTCTCAAGATCCATTGCACCTGCGCTAGTTCAGACGAAGCATTCAGTTGAAGAAAAAACTACTTCTCCACCGGCTGTCTTAACACATTCTGCAATAGCTGGTCCCGGCACACCATCACGGTCGCCAATGATAATTACTTTTTTTCCATCTAAAATTGCCATGGCTTTTTCTCCTTCCTTTCATTTTACTTTTAGTATAAATTTATAGTTGGAATGCTTTCACACTCCCGTAAAAGCCTGTTCGGCTTTGTACGCATTAAGTATACATGCTTTTTCTAAAAAATACAAATAGATTTTCTAATTAGATGTATTTTTTGATCATAGCTTCAATATTAGCTTCTGTAGCGTCATCTTTTACAAGTTCTTCTACTTTTTCTCCGTCTTTGTAAATAGCCATAACAGGAAGTCCTAAGATTTTCTGTCCAATAGCAAGACGACGAGCTTTTGTTGTATTCAGAGATGTGAATTTTAATTTATCTCCGTACTGATCTGCCATAGAGTGTACGAATGGCATTAATGCCTGGCATGGTACACATCCATCACCAAAGAAATCTACGAATACGTATCCTTCTGCCTCTAATACTTCTGCCTGAAATGTATTTTTATCTACTTCTAACATTTTACATGCCCTCCTTGTGAAAAATTATTCCATTTCGTTAATGTATTTCTCGCACTGTGTAGTAGCGATTGCTCCGTCTGCAGCAGCTGTCACTACCTGACGAAGACTCTTCACACGAACATCACCTGCCGCAAATACGCCTGGGATATTTGTCTTCATGTTATCATCTGTTGGAATGTATCCTCTTTCATCAAGTTCAAGACCTTTTCCTTCGAAGATCTTTGTGCTTGGTAATGTTCCGATAAATCCGAATACACCAAACATTCCGTCTTCTTCATCAGCAACGATCTTTGTGAGCTCTCCAGTTTTTACATTCTTAACTGTCATTTCAGAAAGGATTCCATCTCCTCCAACTTCCTCTACAACAGTATCCCACATAAAGTGAAGTTTCGGGTTCTTGAATGCTTTTTCCTGAATAGATTTTGCTGCACGAAGTTCATCACGTCTGTGGATGATTGTAACTTTTCTTGCGAATTTTGTAAGGTACATAGCTTCTTCAACAGCTGAGTCGCCGCCACCTACTACATATACTTCAAAATCTTCGAAGAAGTTCGCATCACATGTAGCACAGTAGGAAACACCTTTGCCCATGAATTCTTTTTCACCTTTGCAGCCAATTGGTCTTGCAAAAGCACCTGTTGCAATGATAAGAGTTTTACCGCAGTATTCTCCTTTTGCACTGATCAGTTTCTTCACGTCACCTTCCAGTACAACATCATTGATTACGTCTGTCACTCTTTCTACGCCAAATTTTTCGCACTGTTCTGTCATTCTGGCGATCAGAGATGGTCCGCTTTCACCCTCAACAATCTGTCCCGGGTAGTTTTCAATCTCGTCTGTGATAGCAATCTGTCCACCATCTTTACCTTTTTCTACGATAAGTACGGACATTCTTGCTCTTCCTGCGTACAGACCTGCTGCTAAACCAGCAGGTCCTGCACCCAGGATTACTACGTCATAAATCTTGCTCATAACGTTGTTCTCCTTCTTTCTTGTAGAATTATTCAAAAATTGTCTGATCTTCTACTTCTACTGTGAGAGCATGTAATGCTTTCTCAACTAATCCCTTACGCAATTTGTATTCTTCTTCCGGCTCAAGAGCTGGGTTTCCAAGTGGATGAGGAATAGCAATTGTAGGAACGATTCTGTTGGCACCAACTGTCATAGAGATTGGTGTTACTGTACACATATGAACTACAGGAATTCCAGCAGCTTCTACGCCTTTAACCATCGTTGCACCGCAACGTGTACAAGTACCTCAAGTAGAAGTCAGGATAACTGCGTCAACTCCGTCAGCGATAAGTTTCTGAGCAAATTCCTCAGAGAAAGCTTTTGCTGATGCTACGGCTGTTCCGTTACCAACTGTTGTATAGAATTTATTGTGTAATTTTCCGATTACTCCATTTTTCTCCATTTCGCGAAGAACGTCAACTGGAAGAACACGGTCAGCATCTTCGTTAGCGTATACTGGATCGTATCCACCATGAGCTGTCTCATATGTTGCTTCTGTTAAGTCCATAACGCCTGTGATATCATATTCACCGTAGTGAGAAGCGTTTGAAGACTCGATGTGGTCTGGATTTCCTTTCGGAACAATACCACCAGATGTTACTAAAGCGATTGTTGCTTTAGAAAGATCTTTGATAGCTGGCTGTGGAGCTACTCTGTCGAATGCCGGCATTGGATACTCTGTTGTGTATGGCTTGTCAGCTAATTTGTTAAGTAACATATCTACAGCACGTCTTGATCCACGTTTTTCTTCAAAGAAGTTTACACGTACACCGTTTGGCATGTAGTTATCCTGGCAAGATGCACCGATTGCTTCTTTCTTAGCTAATTTAAGAGCTAAAGGAGCCATCTTCTTAACAGCATCTCTAGCGCCTGCTGCATTGTTCTTTGTAGGTACTGTATACACTTTGTTTTTGAACATATCAGCACCTGGGTTTTCTACGTACATACCTGTTACTGCAGGAATTCCTAACTCTTCCTGAACAGCGTCACAGATTGTACCGCAAGCTACACCGTAACGTCCAGCGTTGAAAGCTGGTCCAGCGATAAATACGTCTGGATTTAACTCTTTTACCCATGCTAAAATTGTTGCTTTTGCTTCTTCAAGATTTTCGTTGAAGTAAGAGTCACCACATACGATTGTAGAAATAATCTCTGCTTCATCTTTGAAAGCTGCTTTGAAAGCTGCTCCAGGTCCCATTACTTCACCATCGTGACGTTCAGCTGGGATGTGAGCTTTTTCTTCTCCACCGATCTGTGCGAAGAACTGGTTGATATAATGTACTACTTTAATCATTATGTTTTTTCCTCCTTCCCTATCTTGCACTTAAGTAACCGAAACCTGTTTCGTTTGTTGCACCAGTAATTGCCTGGATTTCAACTTCAATTGTTCCATCTTCACGTAAGCTGTGTTCGTTACCACCAGCGATTGTGTTCACGTAATCTAATGTTCCGATTACTTTGTCAAGTTTTGGAAGCACGATTACCTGGTTAGCATTTCCGCCTGTGATTACTGCGTCAGCTGCTACGTCAGCATCTGCTAATGACTGAGATTTTCCATCACGTCCAGCATATTCATCAGTAATGATTACTGTCTTAACGCCTTCAGCTTCGATTTTCTTACAGTTCATGATAAGGTCTGTATCTGGGTTACCGAAACCTTCCTGAGATAATACAATACCATCAAGGTCTAATAAACGGCAAAGTTTAGCTGTCCAGTCAGATGAACGCTGTTTGTCAGCAAGGTAAACATTCTCGTTTGTAATAATATGGCAAACAAAGTTTAATGTTTTACCGTGTTCTTCAAATAAGTCATGTACAACACCATTGTTTTCATGTACATATGTAGGGTTCTTATCACATGCAGATACACAGTTACCAGATACGATAGCACCGTCCATAATTTCTGTTGGTGTCATAATTGTAGATAATGTTTTCTTAGCATCTACTCCGTATACATATGTATCGTGAAGTAATCCCTGAGATTGTAACATCTGAACATATGCTACTCTTGGAAGTCCTGGGAATTTTTCAGCACCTTCCATAACTCCATATGTTTCAAATACTTCTGTTTTATCTGGTGTCAGTTCACGAGCTAACTCTCCAAGGTAAACAGCTACTCTGAATCCTGCAAATCTTACAGCTGGCTCATAATCGTGCTGTTTGATTCCTTCTACAGGCTCACATACAACAACTAAGTTGTTTAATTTTGAGAATGGTGTATATTCTGCACCCGGGCCTGTCATATCGATGATACCTTCCTGGAAACCAACGATCTTACCTGCTGTAACAACAGCCATACCTTTGAGTGCATATGTTTTACCTTCACCAACTGTATCCACTTTGCTGATTACACCTGGGAAAATTCCTCCACGACCTTCAACTTTCACACGTGGCTCGATAACATCTTTTACAGGTGTGATTCTCACGCTCTCACCTGGTCTTGCAATATCAAGCTTGCAGTCTTTAATTCTTTCGTCCTCAAGAACGATTGCTTTTACAGCTTCTTCATCAACGTAAAGTACACCATCTTCGATTTTAGACTCTGGTCCAAACTGAATGTCTTTAATGTTAATGTGACCTAATTCTAATCTTCTCACTGTAAATTCCCTCCTTTATTGTGTTTAGTTATATATGCTCTAAGTACCTTAACGTACTATTACAGCCAATGTCATTGAATTTTTCATTTTCTCTTGCTATCCACTTCCATCTGCGATTCTTTCTTTAAAAAATCGCAGACGGGATTGCACTCTCAATCAATTTCAAATCTACCACTTGAAAATCTTCATAGACTTCCGGTGCATACTTATCTGATTTAAACTGAAATTTTTTACAAGACTGAATCGCATACTCAATAATCTCCATAGACCGCGGATCCAGCTTTTCTTTCTTTTCTGACACCATAATTGATTTATACGGTGTTTCATTCGGCTTCACACTTCCAGACAGCGGATGTGTCAGAAGCTCATATCCTTCATAAATATAGTTTCTTACTTTTCTAAGTATCTCCTCATAGGAACACTCTACGAACTCAATATGATATTCATTTTCTAATGTTTCTTTTACTAAGGGATTGTTTGTTACTATCTTAAATGCTTTTTTCATGTTCTCACCTTGCTGTTAAAAAAAGGACGGCTTTCGTAACTGTTGCTACCAAGTCGTCCTTTCTGTTCTTTTCTGACATTACGTCCAAGTCCAGAATATGGTCCATTTCTCACTCCTTTTGCCTGAAAGTTTCACCAGTTAATTGACCGTTACCTGGTTTGCATCTTCGGCGGTTTCCTGTTTCAGAAACGCTCTCACAAGAAATATCTTCCCATCTTCTTTTCCAATATTTATTTTTTCTTCATCTGTTTTGGCTTGAAATTATTGAAGTAATCTTTGTGTACTTCTTTTACTACTTTACTCAGTGCAAACAGACCGATAATATTCGGAATTACCATTGCACTGTTGAAGCAGTCTGCCATGTTCCAGATTAAATCAACTTTTACTGCTGATCCTGCTACGATACATACCGCTACAAGAATCGCATATACCTTTACTGCTTTTGATCCAAATAAGTACTTGATATTTGCTTCACCGAAGAAATACCATCCGATGATTGTAGAAAATGCGAAGAAGAACATACAGATTGCAATGAAAACTTCTCCAAATTTTCCAAATACGCTTGCAAATCCAGCCTGTGTAAGAGCTGTTCCTGTGAAAGCTGCTCCTGTCAATGGATCTGTCTGTCCCACCATACCGCTTGTAAGGATTACAAGTGCTGTTAAAGTCAGAACAACAAATGTATCAATAAACACACCCATCATAGCAACAAAACCTTGTTCTACAGGATGATCTACTTTTGCAACTGCATGTGCATGTGGTGTAGATCCCATACCTGCTTCATTTGAGAACAATCCACGTCCAACACCTCTTGCAAGTGCTCTAGATACTGTCCAGCCAAGAACTCCACCGCCGATTGCCTGCGGATTGAAAGCTCCTACGAAGATATCGTGAAATGCTTTCGGAATCATATTTCCGTTACAGATGATGACAATCAATGCACCCACAATGTAGAATGCTGCCATGATCGGAACGATCTTTTCTGTTAAAGAAGCGATTCTTGAAATACCTCCCACAAAGACAAACAACGAAATAGCTGCGATAATAACACCGATAATCCATGGATTAATTCCAAATGCTGTTCCGAATGCATCTCCAATGGAGTTAGACTGTACTGCATTTCCCATAAAGCCTAATGCAAAGATAATGAGTACTGCAAATGTTGCTGCAAGAATCTTACCAAATTTTCCAGTAAATGCTGCTCTGATGTAGTATACAGGACCTCCGGTAACTGTTCCGTCATCTCCGACCTGTTTGTACTTCTGAGCCATAAGTGCTTCGGCATAAATTGTTGCCATTCCTAAGAAAGCACTTACCCACATCCAGAAAATTGCTCCAGGACCACCCATAGCGATTGCTGTTGCTGCTCCCGCAAGGTTACCTGTACCTACTTGTGCCGCGATAGCTGTTGCTAACGCCTGGAAGGAAGACATTCCTTCTTTTCCGGCTTTGTCGCTCTTTTTGAAGAGACCTCCAAAAGTACGCTTCCAGCCTTCTCCGAATCCTCTTACCTGAATGAAGCCAAGGTTAAATGTGAACCAAAGTCCAGCACCTACCAAAACCACAATCAGGATTTTGTCTGCTAGTACACCTTGAATGGCTACTACTAAATCATTCAGACTCAAACAAATCCCTCCTCACACACCGTTTTTTCGGTGGTTTTATTGAATATCTCTTATGTCATATATATTACATGATGAACGGGATTATTTCAACTCTTTTTATGCATTTTACACATCTTTGTTCAGATTTTTACACATTTTTAGGTGTTTATTTATATCTTCTATATATGAACTTTGTTTTTTATTTATTTTGCATATTTCATTATATCTTATTTTGTTCATTTTGTCTATTGTCTTTTTTCATCTTTTGAAATCTTAGTCAAATTTTTGTCAATTTGCTAGTTTTCGACAGAAAACAAACCGCTTTCGACAAAAAACCTATG
>NZ_SLZV01000034.1 GCF_004346095.1 Faecalimonas umbilicata
GTGCCTTGCTGCATAAAAAGCGGCCAGCAACATTTAGCTGCTGGCCGGGGAAATTTTATATTTTTTCTCTGTCCTCTTGACGGGGAGCAGTTCACCCCATCTGCCTGCTTTTCCTCCATCACTTTCTGTGCCGCCTGCTCAGCATATTTCTGAATGTTATAGTCTATGCTGAGCTGCAATGTATTCCCCGGTACCGGTTCGATGCGGTCTTCTGCAATCCCATCCAGTTCAATCCCACGGGCATCTGTTGTCGTGAGGATCATTCCGTTCTGTCCTTTCAGATACTTCTCATACTTCACTTCCAACCCGATGATTCCCTGATTATCCCCTCCGGTAAATCCGAGCACTTTTGATGCCAGCGTTTCATATGGATAATAGCGCTTGAAATCTTCATCCACTTTTACCCCCGCAAGATCATATTCACGAATCTTATCCCCGATTTCCTTCGGTACATTCGTTTTGATCCTCTCCATAGACGAAACTTTTTCTACCCGTTTTCTCACCACCTTAGGTTCCAACTCCAGCTCCTCTGCCAGCACTTCAATGACACGCTCCTGATCCTTGATCTGGCTGTGAATCACAGAAATCGTGCAGACTGTACGATTCGTCGCAAGCACTGTTCCATTCCGATCTACAATTTCTCCTCTTGCCGCTTTAATTTCACGTTCCCGTTCATGGAGCGCCTCCGCTTTTTTCTGGTAATATTCTGCATCAAAAATCATCAGATAACACAGCCGTCCAATCAATCCTAAGATTACTGCGACCGCTGCGAGAAAGACCACAAGCACTTTTTTCTTATTATAGGTCTTATTTTTCATAAAAAAACCTCACAGAAGTTGTTTTTATAATTTATTAACACTTCTGTGAGGTTATTCACATTTCCTTGGACAAAATTTTCATAAAATCGTTCAATCAATACCCAGACTCCATATCCCCAGAGCCATCCTCGTAAGTTCCATCTCCGTAAACACCATCGTCATAACTTTCCCCTTCGTAAGAACCATCACCGACAGCTTCCCCCTCATAGGAAGGTTCTCCCGAAACCTCTTCTTGACTTTCGGTTTCCGTCTCATTCTCCACCTGTGGTTCTACCTCTTGCTGATCTTCCTCCGGCTCATCCGGCTGCTCCGGAGCTACAACCGGCTGCCCATCAATCGTAGAAATATTCATATATGGAAATGCCTCTTCCATAATACTGCGCGCCAGATTCAGCACGAGAGAACTGTCTTCCTGGGACTCCGTATTCGGCTCATCAATCACAACATAAATCAGCACTTCCGGATCATCCTGCGGTGCATATCCAATGAAAGAAAGTAAATGCTTTCCACTGTTTCTAGGGTACTTCTCAGCAGTACCAGTCTTTCCTCCGATGTCATATCCTTCCACCGCTGCTGAGGCTCCTGTTCCAGTTCCTTCCATAACCGTTTTCATGTACTGTTTCAGCATTGTCGACGTCTGCTCAGAAATCACACGTTTCTTCAAAACAGATTCTTTCGTCTCAATCACATTTCCATTTTCATCTTGAATCTGTTTGACAACATGCGGCTCATAATAGTTGCCTCCATTGATCAAAGCTGACATTCCCGCAACCATCTGTTCCATCGTCACGTTGAAATTCTGCCCGAAGGAATTGGTTGCCAGATCTACCGGTCCTACCAGCTCTGGATCCTGCAGGATACCCTCTGCCTCTCCCGGCAGGTCAATCCCTGTCTGAGCGCCAAATCCAAAGATACTCTGATAACGATAAAAATCTTCAGCTCCAATCACTTTGATCATTTCCATCATTGCAACGTTACAAGAATTTGCAATCGACTGTGCAATGGTCTGCGTACCGTGTCCCGCTGTGTAGTGACAGTTGATCGGCTCTGTATCCTCTGCAACAACGAGAGATCCCCCGCAAGTATATACTTCATTTCCCCTTATCTTTCCTGTTTCCAGTCCCGCTGCAACAGTAAACGGTTTTGCTGTTGATCCCGGTTCATAGGAATCGCTGACACAGAAATCCTTCCAAAGATTATTGAGGATCTCTACTTTTTCTTCCTCTTTCATCTTCTTCAGTTCTTTCTCTGTGTAATAGGCAGAAATATCACGCGGTTTGTTCAGATCAAAGTTCGGGTAAGATGCCTGCGCAAGGATCTCCCCACTCTGCGGATCTGCGATGATCACCGCTGTATTCAAGCTTCCGTTTCCTTTCTCTGCATTATCCTTATAAGCTTCATTAAATTCTAAAATATGCTTTTCCACAATCTTCTGGAGTTCCGCGTCAATAGTAGATACGATCGTGTTTCCATTCTCCGCTTCCTTGATTGTACGTTCCAGAAGCGCTCCTTCTTCCAGATAACCGTACTCTCTTCCGTCTACTCCATTTAAAATTGCATTGTAAGATGCCTCAAGACCGATTGTTCCCACATCGTCTGCATTGGAAAATCCGATTACATCACTTGCCAGTGAATTGTACGGATATTTCCGCACATAATCCTCTTCCAGCCAGATTCCCTTAACATTCGGATGCTTCTCTTCGTCTTCATCGATCGCCTCAAATTCCTTCGCAGTATTATAATCTACACCTTTCAGAAGTATATTATAACGGCTTTCTGGACTCGATTCGACCAGTTCCTCCACATCCTCCTCTGCGATTCCAAAGCAGTCTTTTAAAACTTTGATCGTAGGCTCCTGATATTCGTCTTTCTCAAGCATTGCCTTGACATCCAGAATAACATTGTACACGCGCTCACTGGTTGCAAGCTTTGTTCCATTGCGATCCACAATATCTCCTCTTCGAAAAGGAATCACCCTGCTGTCATACTGCTGCTGATCTAAAACGACCTTCGTATATTTTTCGCCATTCATGGCATTGATCTGTATAATTCTTCCAATTAAAATAGCAAAAGCCAGCACAACTAATGAAAATAATAGTACTAGCTTTTTCTGCATAATCTTCGAAAATTTTCTTTTTAAAAAATGAAATGAGTTTCGCTTTTTTCTTTTGGACATTTTCTCACCTTTTACTTAGAAACTTTACTTGACTGTGCTAATATTCCATTTTCCGGTATCTCTTCGTACTGTTTCACATAACTGCTCGTCGGGCTGTCATATTCCATGACCTGATCCGGCGTAGCCGGCACCATCCCCAAATCTTCCACAGCACGTTTGCGAAGCTCTTCTAAGTCCACGCTGTCTGTCGCAGCATTGTACATTGCTGTATTCTCCTCTTTCAGCTCTGTCAGTTCACTTTGAAGTGCAGCGATCGCTTCGGAACGGTTCGTAATCTCAGACTGAATCTGAAGATATCTTACACAAATAAAGAGCGCTGCAATGGCAGCTATAGATAAAAACAACACATATCCCTTATTCATATCCAATGCTCTTTTTCTATTTTTATGTACTTGTTTACTCACCCTTTTTGGTTCTGAAGGCTGTAATGCTGTCTGTCTATCTATACTGACTCTCGGCTGTCGTACAGTGTTTCCATATACGTAAGCTTCTTCTCTTATCGCCATTACAATCTCTCCTCTTTCTTTTTATACTTTCGTATTCACATGCCGCTCAAAAATCCTGAGCTTCGCGCTCTTTGACCGACTGTTCTCTTCTAATTCCTGTTCGCCAGGCAAGATCGGTTTTTTCGTGATCACTTTCCCCTTCGATACATTTCCACAAACGCATACAGGAAAATGGCTTGGACAAGTACAAGGATTCTCATTCTTCTTAAATATTCCCTTCACGATCCGGTCTTCTAATGAGTGAAATGTAATGATACAGATCCTTCCATTATCATTGAGTAACTCAATCATCTCATCTAATGTATCTCTGAGTACTTCCAGTTCTCGATTCAGTTCAATACGAATCGCCTGAAATGTTCTCTTTGCCGGATGTCCCGTGTTCTTCTGAAATTTCATCGGAATTGCATGTCGGATAATCTCGCATAACTGCCCCGTAGTCTCGATCGGCGCCTTCTCTCTTTCCATGACAATATGCTTTGCAATATTCTTTGCGAACTTGTCCTCTCCATAGTCACGGATAATTCGAAATAGCTCCATCTCGCTGTATGTATTAACGATATCACGCGCCGTCTTTTCCTGACGCCTGTCCATCCTCATATCTAACGGGGCATCAACACGATAAGAAAATCCTCTTTCTGCCGTATCTAACTGATAAGATGATACGCCCAAATCAAGGATTATCCCATCGACTTTGTCAATTCCTCTTTCCCGAAGTCTCGACTTCATATCACAATAATTACTTCTGATTATCGTGACTCTCTCCCCGAAGCCGGCCAACCGGACACTCGCTGCTTCAATCGCCGCTGCGTCCTGATCTATTCCTATAAAACTCCCCTTGTCATTTAATTGCTTACATACCTCTTCGGCATGCCCGCCACCACCAAGCGTTCCATCTACGTAAATGCCGTCTGGCTTGATGTTCAGACCATTTACCGTCTCTTCCAGTAATACTGACTTATGCTTGAATTCCATATTGTCCTCCATTTCTAACGATAGAAAGCATCACTTGCTCTCTTTCTATTGTCATGAATTAGATGCCAAGCCCTAATTCTTCCATGTGACCGGCAATATCATCCATATTTGCTTCTACTTCAGCATTACTTTCATCCCATTTTGCCTTATCCCAAATCTCAACTCGATCCAGCACCCCTACCAGAACGACTTCCTTTTCAAGACCGGCAAAATCTCTCAGGGCTGAAGAGATTAAAACTCTTCCTTGTTTGTCAAGTACGCCTTCCACTGCACTCCCAAGGAAAAAGCGCGTAAAAGTTCTTGCGTTCTTGTTTGTAAGCGGTAAGGTTCTGAGCTTTTCTTCAAAAAGTTTCCACTCATTGTCCGGATACACAAATAAGCAGTTATCTAACCCTTTTGTAATTACAAAACTGTCACCAAGTATCTCTCGAAACTTGGCAGGGATAATTAATCTGCCTTTTGAATCAATACTATGATTATATTCTCCAGTCAACATGAAGGTCACCTTCTCTCGAAATGGTCTGCCACTTCCTTTCCATTTCGTACCACTTTTCACCACTTTCTACCACTTAGATTCATTGTACCCCACTTCTTACTTGATTTCAAGACTTTTTTTCAGTTTTCTAGTTTTCATTTTAAAAAGAGAGCCAGAAAAGATCTTACTCTCTTCTCCGACTCCCTTCACGATTATGCACCTTGCAAATATTCTGTTACCGCACTGTAATCCACTTCATAGGATTCTCTTGGCTGGCTCTCTGTATAAGTACTGTATGCCGAATAACCGATCCATCCCAGAACCGCCACACACACAACAGATACTACAGTCTTTCGAACTGTATTCATAACTTTTTGGCGGCGCAGCATCTTCTTTCTGTTGGCCTTTTCTTCCTTATATCTGTTTACTTTCTCCTGACTCATTTCTTTCACAGCTCCTTTGCAACATCTTCTCTTATATTACAACAATGATTCCTCCATCATTTGCATACATACTGCTGATTCCTGCTGTATTTGAGATGATCACATCTTTCACGTTTTTCTTTTCTTTGATCATCTCCGCCACCGCCTCTGCTCTCTCCCTGCAGTTGCAATGTGCAATTCCAAGAATCTTATTTTCCCCGCATTGAATTCCTTCCGCAGCCATTTCTGTCATCTTCGCCAATGCTTTCTTAATTCCACGTGCCTGACCGATCTGGTAAATTGTTCCTTTCGGAGTAGCTCCCATTACCGGCTTTATATTCAATGCACTGGCAACCAATGCTTTGACTCCCTTTAATCTTCCATTTTTCTTTAAAGTTTCCAATGTTTCCAGGACAAAATATAATTTCTGACTTTCTATATATTCTTCTACTGTCTGAATGACCTCCTCAAATGTCATGCCAGCTTCTTCGCATTCCTGAATTTTCAGCGCGATTAAAGTTTCCCCGACAGAAGCAGATTTGGAGTTGAAAATATGGATCTGCTTCTTCCCATATTCCTCCTCGTACAGATTTTTCCCAAGCACTGCACTGTTATACGAACCACTAAGTTCTGCTGTCAATGTTACAACGTATACACGTTCCGCTTCTCCAGCATAGCTTTCCATATAACGTTCCGGAGATGGGCAAGACGACTTCGGACATTCTCCACTGGCTGCAATCCGTTTTAAAAAGTCTGCCTGATCAAAGGTCTCATCATCTACAATCGTACTTCCTTCTAATTCTATACTCATCGCAACAGATTCAAAATATCCGCTTTGCTTCATCTCTTCTGTCAATTCTCCACAACTGTCCACGACAATCTTGTAATTCATTCTTCATCCCTCCCAGATACCAGCTCTCATGATACTCAATTATGTTTTCATGTAGTTTTTAATACTACATTATAATACCACACTGCCTGCTATATGAAAAGTTTTTTCTTAAGTTTCTTCAAACTTTATCGTGCGCGATACCCCTAATGCCAGCCCCATCTCCGACATCAAGAACAAAATCGACGTACCTCCGTAGCTAAAAAACGGAAGTGTGATTCCAGTAGTCGGAATCAAGTTTGTTACAACCGCAATATTCAAAATGACCTGAAGCGCAATATGCGTAAAAATTCCAGTTACGATCAAAGAGCCGTATAAATCCGGGGCATTTTGTGCAATGAACATCAGGCGATATAAAAGCATGCCAAAAAGGATTAAGATAACGATTGCGCCAAAGATTCCAAGTTCCTCGCAGATTGCCGCAAGAATCATATCATTTTGTACCTCCGGAATTGCCGAAAGTTTCTGAACACTATTCCCAAGTCCTTTGCCCCAGAAACCTCCGGAACCAATCGCATACAATCCCTGCATTACCTGATATCCACCTTCTGCCATATGCTTGTCCGGCTGAAGCCATGTAACGACACGCTGGATACGGAAATTTTCACTGGAAGAAAGCTGCACTAAAATAATCACCAGAAAAATTCCAACAGCCACCATTCCGCCAACTGCAATCTTGATAAAAGGCTTTGTCTTCGGGTGCGCCACAAAAATCATACCACACACGATCCCTGCTACGATAATTGCCGTACTTAAGTTATCGGTAAAGAAAAATACGCTGAACGAAGCAAATCCTCCATAGACAAGCACTCGCGTCATCCCGGCACTTGTCTTAAGATATTTCCCAAGCTGACAGATAATATACGGAATGAATATGATCACCGCAATCTTCGCCACTTCGGACGGCTGCATCTGAAACGGGGTATCTTTAATACCAAGCCATCTCTTTGATCCATTTGCCTCAAGTCCAAGCGGCGACCAGCGCACAAGTACCATCAGAAAAATCGAAATATAATAAATGATTTTTGCAAACGGGGCATAGAGATGGTAATCAATCTTGGAAATAACAAGCATCACAACAAAACTTCCTGCCGTGACCATCGCCTGTCTTCTGAACAAATACATTCCATCACCATTGTTCGCTGCCTGAGAATTGTAGGCACTGGCACTGTACAGCATAATCAAACCGAAACAGATAATAAAAATCAAAACCGCAAGCAGGTTATAGTCAAAATATTCAATTTTCTTTCTCGTCCCTTCCCGCAGGACTTTCCTACGTGTTGCCATCTACTTCTCCTGTTCTGTACTTTTTCTACTTGTTGCTCATCGCCGGATGCACTGGTTTCCCATTTGCAAAAAAGCGTTCATACCAAAGCAGAAAAATATAGACCGTCCATATCTTTCTGCTGTTGTCAAATTTACCGGCACGATGCTCTTCCAAAAGTTTTTTCAGATAAGCAGTATCAAAGAACTGCTCCGCTTCCTTTGTCTCAAACATCGCTCTGACACGGTTATAATATTGGTCTTCTTTGAGCCAGACACGGATTGGAATCGGGAATCCAAGCTTCTTCTTCTCTGCTGTATAACTTCTGATCTCACGATCTGCTGCCACACGGAGTGCGACCTTCGTGCGAGGTGCGTCAATCTTATATTTCAGAGGAAGGCTCTGTGCAACCTCCATCACTTCTTTATCAAGGAAAGGTACCCTTACTTCCAGTGAATTTGCCATTCCCATCTTATCGCCCTTCATTAAAATGTCATGAACAAGCCATAAATGCATATCCAGATACTGCATTTTTGTCACCGGATCTTTATCTTTTACTCGCTCATAGATCGGCGCTGTCACTTTCATTGTATCTGGTCTTCTGCTATTTTTCAACAGTCTTCCTGCTTCCTTCTCTGTAAAAATATATGCATTCCCAATATATCGCTCTTCCAGCGTCTTCGAATGCCGAATCAGAAAACTCCGACCTTTCATTCCTCGCGGAAGGCAATTTTCTGCAAATACTCCGAGCGCTTTCCTGATCGGACGCGGGATTTTATTAAATCCAGTATACTCGATCGGCTCACAATAAATCTGATATCCTCCGAACAACTCGTCCGATCCTTCTCCTGAAAGTACTACTTTTACTTTCTTGGCCGCTTCTTTACTCAGAAAATACAGTGCGATTGCCGCCGGATCTGCCACTGGCTCATCCATATAGTACTGTATATCTGAAAGACTGTCCCAGTATTCTTCCGGCTCAATAATCTTACTGTCATTCTTTACACCGATGCTGTCGGCAAACTCCTTCGCATCTTTGATCTCGCTGTATTGTTCCTGTCCAAAACCAACTGTAAACGTCCGGTCTACTTCTCCTAAATAGGCCATATAGCTCGAATCTACACCACTGGAAAGATAAGAACCTACCTCCACATCACTGATCTTATGCATTTTGACAGATTCCCTCATCACACGTTCCACATCATCAACGATCTCCTCAAACGGCTTGTCCGTCTTTCCATGGAAATCCGGTTCATAATAACGGCTGATGGAAAGTGTTCCATTCTGATATGTGAAATAGTGTCCCGGCTGGAGACAAAATACCCCTTTAAAAAATGTCTCGTTTGTCGGCACAAACTGAAAGGACAAATAGTCTGCAAGCGCATCTTCATTAAATACCTTATCAAACTTCGGATGCTCCACAAATGATTTGATCTCTGATCCAAATAAAAATGTGCCGTTCATCTGTGCATAATAAAACGGCTTGATTCCGAAAATATCACGCGCGCCAAAGAGCTTCTTCTCTACCCTGTCCCAGATCACAAATCCGTACATGCCCCGGAGACGGTCTACAAGTTGTTCTCCCCACTCTTCATATCCGTGCAGCAAGGTCTCCGAATCTGTATGTGTCGTAAAAGTATGTCCTGCAGCGATCAGTTCTTCGCGAAGTTCCTGATAGTTATAGATTTCCCCATTGAATACAAGTACTTTTGTCCGGTCCTCATTATACAATGGCTGGTCTCCAACTGCGGAAATATCAATGATACTTAACCTTCTAAATCCAAGTGCCGCATCCTCATCCAGAAACTGTCCGGCACTGTCCGGTCCACGGTGCACGATCGTATTCATCATATTTTCAAGCACTTGCTCTTTGTTGTCAATATTTCCGACGAATCCTGTAAATCCACACATAGTTATACTCTCCTTTTGTTCTGTTTCCAAATCATACTTTTTTATTATACCCTTCCTCTTCACTGATTGCAATTTTTTTATTCTGTTTCTGCCATTCCTCCGGTTTTCTTTCTGTGAACGCACGGTTTCTCTGCTAAAACATACAATAATATCAGATAGAAGAAGAAAGGAGCTTTCCATATGCAAAATTATCATCAGAATAACTGTGGCTGCCGGCAGACAACCGACTATGGAAGATATTCTTCCACACAATATGTTTCCCGCCCGCAGGCAACTCCATGCTGCGACAGAGAAGACAGTCTGGACGGCATGCCACTTGCAATGGCTTATGTTCCATGGCAGATCTGGCAGCGCATTTACGAGGCCGAAAAAGGATTTTGCCGGGGAACCATCTTTGAAGAACTCGACAAACCATTTCATGGGATGGGAGGTTGTAATCGATGACAAACAACGCACCTTGCCGCAAAGATCTTCTCTGCCTGATCAACCGTGTCAGTTTTGCCGTAGATGATGTCAAACTTTTTCTTGACACTCATCCTTGCGATGCCAATGCGCTGGCCTACTTCCACGAATACAGTAAGCTTCGGAATCAGGCGCTCAAAGAATATGCAAAATATTACGGACCGCTGACGATTGATACGACTATGACCTCCTGCACAGACAGGTGGAACTGGATCAATGAACCATGGCCGTGGCAGGAAGGAGGATGTTAGTTCATGTGGAATTATGAAAAAAGATTACAGTATCCCGTCAAAATCACGCAAACCAATCCAAAGATCGCACAAGTCATCATCAGTCAATTTGGCGGTCCCGACGGCGAACTCGCCGCATCTATGCGTTATCTTTCCCAGCGATATACAATGCCATACCGGGAAGTAATCGGAACATTGACAGATATTGGTACCGAGGAATGGGTGCATGGAAGTTATCAGTAATATAATAGGTAAATATGGATGATACAATATATTCTTTTTCGCCCTCTCTTTCTGGGAGGGTAATTTTTTAAATTATTTCTCGTTTTCCTATTGACTTTACGCCAATATTGGCGTATAATAAGTTCATAAGATAAAGCAAAGGAGATACGAAAGATGAAAAAATACAACTTATCAAACATTATGAAAAGAGCATGGGAAATGGTTAAGAAATTAGGATTCGGAATCTCCGAAGCTTTGAAAAAGGCATGGAAGGAAGCAAAAGAAGGAGAAACAAGAATGACTGGTACAGAAAAACAGATCAGCTTCGCAAGGGACTTAGTTGAGAAAATGAACACTCAATTTGATGCATTAATCGCAGACTGCAAAGCACAGTTCCCGGAAAACGTGAGCATGTGGAAATCTTGCAAGGAAGGCTACAACAGAATTATCTCAGAATCCAATGCAGGACTTGTAATTGATCTGCTCAAAGGAATCAACGAAACATCTTATCAGAAATACTATCAAAAACTTTTCTTTAATGTTAAACATGGATATAACACAATGTGCAACAGAATTTTAAGCGAAGTTTACGGAAAATAATCATAAAAAGGAGAAGATATAATGGAAAACTTAAGAAATTACATGGAAAGAACTTTTTTTGAGGAAATGAGACCATCAAACTTTTTTGATGAAAGCGGAAAAGAATTGGCTTTAGGGTGGGAAGATTACAACGAATATGAAGTTGTTGAGGCAACAAATGTCGACGACAATTCAGCAACCGAAAAAAATATCACTGTAAAGCACAAATAATACATATGCTGACCTATCGGCATGACGGGGAGAAGGAGAAGATCTATGGCAGAACTTAAAGAACTCAGAAAATTTATGAACCTCACACAGAAAGAGCTTGCTGAGAAAACCGGAATGAACATCCGACAAATACAGAAGCTCGAAAAGGGTGAAATTGACGTTAATAACATTACTGCAAAGAATGCGCAGGCTTTATCTAGTGCTCTTGGGTGCAGCGTCGAGGAAATGTTGACATTAGACCTAAATATCTTTACCGAGGATGCAAAACAATCCTTGAAAGATGGAGAATTAGATTTGCGCGATCTATTAAGAATGGACAAGTACCAGAAAATAAAAAAACTCAGTAAGATCGGAAGCTTTGAAAACACCTTTTACGAAAATTACAAATGGATCCCGGAATCTTTGTTTGATAAGTTGACACCGGATGAACTTGCAAATCTCGTAGATAGCTTTTATGATTGTTATAGTGCAGGGAAAAATGCAAGATAAAAGGAGTTGTTTAAGTTGATTGATATGATTGGTAAAAAATTTGGCAAATTAACGGTTATCAAAAAAACAAGCGCGACTAAGAATGGATCTATAGTATGGGAGTGCGAATGTGCTTGTGGAAAAACACGTCTCGCAACATCTAGAGAATTAAATAGCGGTAGAGTAAAAAGTTGCGGTTGTCTTAGAAAAGAAAGGTATGATTTAGTAGGTCAAAAATTTGGTAAACTAACCGTCATAAAATCAGAAACTCTAGGATCTCATAGGACATTTCTCTGCAAATGCGACTGCGGAAATGAAATTTCTGTGCGCGGAGACAGTCTCAGGCGCGGAAAAACAGTGAGTTGTGGATGTGCAAAAAGTAGCGAATCAAAAATAGAATCTCTTAAATCCGGAAGAAAATTGCAAGAACATACTTCTTCTGTTTTTTACCAGGGAACATTATCTAAAAACAATACTACGGGGTTTAATGGCATATCTTTTATAAAAGGGAAGTATCGAGCCTCTATAGGTTATAAAAACAAAACATATTATCTGATATCCGATAGTGATATAGAGATTGCGAAATCCGTAAGAAAAGAGGCAGATGAAGCTATAAAAAGCGGGGTATTTAAAGAATGGTTGCAACAATTTAGAAACGATAATACGACAAAATCACGGAGGTAATACAAATGCAAAGAAATATTGTTGATTTATTTGAGGACGCGCTGTCTTCTGAAGACTACCGATTTAAAATTTCTTTTTTAGTTGGCGGTTTAGTATCTTACGAATCGAATGATACGGCTGAAAAGCAAGCTCAATCTACTAAATATCTCGAAGAGATTCTCGATTACATCACGTCTCTCAATGAGAATGATTCTGAAAAAAGCGAATTTATCCATCATATCAAAGGGACAATTGAGCGCTATTTGAACTGGGAAGAATAACAGTTGCAAAAATCTAAAATTTAAAAAATACAAGATAAAAGGATAAGCATTAAGCTTATCCTTATCTAGTAGCGATTAAAGCTACTGTTAATATTTCAATCCGTGAAACTGTGATTTGCTCAGTTTCCGCAATACAGAGCTTCATCTGTATTGGACACCTTTACCATAGCATATATTTGCTAATATGTAAATGCGCCTGTCCAATTTATCTTACACAATCTCAGTAATAAGCTTATCTGCTGCTACTCCAATAACCCCTGCATATCCATCCTGACCACCACCGCGTTGATTGTCTACCTGTGCTGGATAGAATGATGTATTGTTAATGTCTGATACGCAGTATTTGACATACTTATATTTATATCCTGCTGGAGTGAGGTATTCCATCTCTATTGCCTGGATTGGTGATCCATCTCCTACAACACCGTTGTCAAGATCATTTGTGTTGTAAGACTGGCCAAATATGATATATGGCAGCCATCCGCTCGCCTCCGTGTACACTCTTACTTTTATAGATCCTTTAGTTACTCTAAATCCAAGATACCGGAGTGGTAGTCCATCTCCTGCCCCAACCCAGTCTGTGGCATTTTTAACTTCCGGCCACCACCGATCAGTAAAACCTGCGGAGTATATATCTACTTTTCCAAGTTCTTTTAATCCGCCAGCTCCCGGTACAATAGAGTTTTCCGGTCTCGGTTTGGAAACGTCCGTTGCTCCAGATACTGCCTTTTTATCAATCCCTTCCGCAATCAGCTGCGCAATTCCTTTTGCTGTTAAACTTCCGTATCTTCCAGCATCTCCTGCGTTGTCGCAAAACATTGTCTCTATAATCATTGCCGGCATTGCAGATTCTCTGAGATCGTGGTATCCAGTGTTAAATTTCTTTCCGCGATTGTAATATCCTTTTGACTTAAAGTTTTTGCAGATCTGATCAGCAATCTGATTCATATCTGCGTTTGATGCATCGTACATCCAGCATTCTATACCGTTTCCACTTCCATCTTTGGATGCATTCATGTGCAGCGTGTAATAGACATCGCAGTTGTTTGCGTTTGCCTTATTTGTCCCCTCAGCAAGCTCCGCATTTACATTATTTGCGTTTGAGTTACAATCAATCACCGCATGTCCTTTTGCCTCCAGCATAGGTTTTAATTCCGTGTAGATCTTCCGCACCTCTGCCTGCTCATCTAAAATCCCCATTGCTCCTTTGCAATACGGAGAGTGTCCACCTCTTAAACCGATTTTCATATTTTGTCTCCTTCCTGCTTTTTAAGCAAAAGAGGACGATTACTCGCCCTCCGAATCATTTTCCCTTAATTGCAATAATACATTTTTTAATTTTTCCGGTACAGGACCCAGCACTGCTGCATTTTCCAGTAAGCTAATTCCTTCGTTTGCAATGTAGAACATAATTACCACCTCTCTAATCGGAACGGTATCGTTTAACAGTTTTTGCATCGAAAATGATACTGCAATTACAATAAACATTGTTATTTTCTTAAGCAGCCCCTTGAATCCAATCTCTGAGGAGAGCTGATTTTGATGTACTGCTTTTAAAATCCCTGTCACGTAATCAACTACAGCTAAAAATAAGATTGTTTTCAGCAGAATGTCCCATCCACCGAGCCAGTATACGATAACTCCTCCTACCGCACCGATTACCATACTTAAGTTGTTAAATAATTTTTCCATGTTCTTCTTCAATTCCCTCACTTTCCTTTCTTTTCCCCTTTAGGAGCTGACTGGCAGCACATAACTCCTAAGCATTTTACTCTGCCAATGCTTTTTCTGTTTTTTTCCTCCACAGATTGGGTACATCTTCCAGCTTCCATGCCTGCTTTGTGTCTGGATTCATGATTTTGTTTTTGATCTTGTCCACATAAAAAGCCACCATTATGCCATACCTCCTTCTGCCATTGCTCCAACGATTTCCGCAAGTTCTGCGATTGCTCCGTCCTGGGTCTGCTGCCCCTTCTCCAGGTTTGTTACACTCTCTTTCAGGCTCTTCTCGCTCAAGACAGCTGTGATAACATCTCTTCTGACTCCTCCTTCAGATAGGTATTCCAGTTCCTGGTCTTTGGTAATCTTTAAGATCTTTAGGTCTACATATCCAACTAATACCTGTTCTGTCTCATCCTGTTCGTTTAGCACTTCAATCCGCTTGGTATTCTGTGGATTCATCAATAAGTCTTCTACTTCTTTTAAGGTTTTTCCCGCAGGAATAAAGCTTAATGTAAGCATTCCTTTTGTAAATGGATCTACACCATTTACAGTCAATTCAAATTTTTCTGTTCCAAATTTTACTTTTTCCATATTTTCCCCTTTCTTCCTATCTGCCATATACGATACATCCACAAACGTATTCCGTTTGAGTCGTGATTGTATCTTGCGAAGTTACCGAATATTGTTCTGTACCTGGATACAATCTCACCATTAACGACTTCGAACTCGTAGATGGAATTGAGTGCATAATGTTGTATTTTGGTTTATACGCAGGTGGAATTTTGCCAAATGTGTATCCTATACTTTGTCCTGTAATTCCTCTTCCTTTTTCCAATGTTCCATCATATCTTATTTCTACCAATTGCGCATTGTATCGGTAATAAAAATTTATTCCAATTGCGCTTCCCAAAGATGACCATCCCGACCATTTTTCATTATTATTTAATTTTGTTATTTCCTGCTGCATTGTGTATACCAATGCACTGGTCGGCACTTTGTTTGTGCTGTTGGTTTGCTGATTCGACATCATACTTTTGGTTACCGCATTTGCCAACTCTGTTTTTACAGAATTGATTGCAGCAACAATATTTGTCTTTGTCGTTGTGGTAAGCTGTGTGATGTTTCCTATTTCTCTTTTTACGGAATTAATGGCAGATACAATATTCGTTTTCGCTTCTGTTGTAAGCTGGGATAAAGTTCCTATTTTTTCGTCTACTTTTTGTATATCATTCGCGATTTTACCTGATATATATTTGTTGTAAAAATATTTTAATCCGTCTAATGATAAATATTTCCTTTGTTTTCACCTCCTTATTCCTGGAACAGTGAATCAATCTCTCCCGTTGTAATCGTCTCAAGATCGCTAGTCTTAACATAGCTTTGCAATTTTCCATCTACGGACTGTGTTGTCTCATACCCCTTTTGTGAC
The DNA here is from genome assembly GCF_004346095.1 of Faecalimonas umbilicata. Taxonomy (GTDB): domain Bacteria; phylum Bacillota; class Clostridia; order Lachnospirales; family Lachnospiraceae; genus Faecalimonas; species Faecalimonas umbilicata. The sequence goes on from NZ_SLZV01000034.1 coordinate 15,721, forward strand.
AATTCCGAATCTGTCACATACTCTTCTGGTACTGCTGTCAGAAATCCGCTATCATTTGCCAACTGGCTTACTTTGGTAGGAATTTCTGATTTTTTTGCATAAGCAGTTAAATCAATCTCGCGAGTGCCCAATTTTTCGAATTTGTCTGTAACCCACAAATACTCGTCATAGACGTTCTGTCCATTTCCGCTATTTGCAACTAAGTACAAGATTCCCTTTTTTCCAGTTTGTGGGAGTCGCTCTACCACCTGCGCATCAAATCCCTGGATGCCGCTTACAGCCTGCGCGATTTCTTGTGTTACCTCTGTTTTAATTGCATAAGTGGATAAGTCTACATTTACTTCCTTACTTCCGTCAGGGTTTAATGGCTGTCCATTTACCTTTACCACTTTAATTGTTACTTCTTCATTTAAACGTCCAATTGTCCATTCTTTGATTTTTGTAATTGCATGTTGTAATCCGCTTAAATCCAAAAATTTTGCCATAATCTTTATTCTCCTTTACTCTTAAAATAATGCATTAATTTCATCCTCAGTTATTACTTCGTTTCCAGCTCCCATTTCTAATTCTTGGATCTTCTGTACGACAGACTTATACGTTCCATCTTCATTTTCTTCGTTTCCAAATTGTACTGCTGCCCCATCCACAAGTGGGAACTTGCCTCCATTCGCCTGTGTAAGACCAGAAATCAAGCTTACACTTCCTTTATAATCCATATTTTCTCCTCCTTTATATTGTGCATTACACATTAATGCGCTTGTATTCTTCACGACTTCCGTCGGTGTCAGCTCCCGATCAAAAATATTAAAAGTTTGTTCAATTTCGAACAACCGTTTAATATAATGCTGCTAATTCCATTTTCCGCCACATTCATTTCACTTATTATTTTTGCATTTTGTATTTCTACCTCTCTCTGATCACCGAAAGTATGCTCTATAATCGTCTCATCTTTTCCATTCAATTCATAATTTTTATTTTCGCTTCCAATGCGTACAACTATAGTTCCGCTTCCTTTTACCTTTAGTGATAGTTTTTCTTTATTTGATAAAAGTGAGATACTTCCATGTGTTTCCACATCCATATGATCCTCCTTATTTACATGCAACAGTTTGTTTGCCTAGGTTTGCATTATCGGATTTATAGATATCGTAAGATTCTGTGTGTCCGCTTGCATTTGTAAATTCGATTGTTTTTACTTTTGTAAATCCACCGTCAAATCCTCCAACATTAAATGTTACCTCTCCATATCTTGTAGGTAAGGCGTAGTAAATATGCTGTCCTTCACCCGCAGTGACTGTGAATGTCTTCGCTTTATTAGCTTGCAGCCCTTTTGTTAGTTTTAAGACAAATCCAGTATCAGGATTAAGTGTATTTTCCGCTACCCCCCAGTACACTCCATTCAAAAATGTTACTGCGGTAGTCTTTGTTACCGTTTTATCTCTTTCATCTGTTGCCGAAAGAGTCCATGTCTTATTTGTTTTGATGCTCTGTCCTGCTAGTGTTTTTGTAGTTAAATTCACATCCAAAACTTCATTGTCCAATTTTGCTGATTTCGGTTTTTTGTTGTAATCCCATGTTAATGTGACGTCTGTGACTGTGGATCCAATTTCTACTGTATTCTTGTTGTTTGCAAAGCTGTTGATTGCAATCGGTTTGTAATTCAAATCATCCACAATCTTTTTGTATTCGTCCGTAAAGTCATTTTTTGATAAACCTTTTCCTTCCTCTTGTCGTACATATCTTGCATCATTTTTCTGTACCAGGTGTGCAAGCCCCTCCTGATCCAGATACTTTTTTCCTGCTGCCAGTGCTACAGCTTTTGTTACCTTTCTTCTTTGCATGTTTTTTTCTCTCCTTTCATAATCTCGTCAATCTCCGGTCCGGTGATCGACTCTATCTCCACAGCTGTTCCCCCGCCTTCCGGCAGTTCCACTTCGCTGAGTAGATTCTCCTCACTAAAAAGCTGCAACCGGTTTTCTTCCAGTTGTAGCTTATCTCCTTTTTTATTCAGTTTTGCAATAATCTGTCGCAATAGATCTTGTTCGTCCGGAGCATCATAGTCTTGCGGCTTTGCTCTTCTTTTAACTTCTATCTCCACTTCGTATGTTGTTTTTCCAAAATTCGGTGCAGTTACATAAACATAGACTATTATGTTTTTCCCCGCCCTTAATAATTCATTCGGAATTTTTGCGGTTATATCTCCGTCATCTACTGTTCCGATTACAATCAGTGCTTCGTTTTCTCCTCGTAGAGCAAAGTGTACTTCTATTGTTTCTGTTTGGATTTCAAGACCTGTGAGCAATACCTCTTGGCCGTAATCCCATTGCTTTAAGCTTTCTTTTGCATATTCTTCTGTTTTGCAATCAATTACAATCACATGCTCACCTCACTTGCAAGGGCATCAATCTCTTCGTTAGTAATTTCAATAGGATCAAATCTTTCAATTTTTCTCAGTGCTTCTATCAGTGCCTTATAATCGTCTGAAGAAGTGATACTCGATTGCATAATTTTATTCTCGCTCACCTCTATTTTGAATTTGAATGTCGTAATATTCTTATTTGCGCTTAAAACTTGTATTTGCCCTAGTGTATTCCCTGTTTCTGCTAGCATCTGATCTGTAAGCTCAAATGTTATGCAATTGCTGCTTAAAATAGTTGCATCAGTATAAGTCTCTTTTCCGCTTGGTTTTTTGCAATATATTCTTGCTCTTCCATCTATGTCTGTTATTCCTGCAATGTGACATCGCACGCTTCTTCCGCTATCTGCTTGCACCGCTTGGATAGTTGGAATAATGCCTTCCCGTCTTATGTCCATCTCCAATACTGTCGTCGCTTCCATTTTTTCTCCTTTCTTATCCCGGAATCCATCTTAGCAATATTGCTCCTCCGGTTCCCCCGCCGCCTCCACCGCCGGTTCCTCCCGGATAGCGGAGAACTCGATCCCACGGATAGTTGTAGTAGGAGGTGACTCCAATCTCTTGGCCAGTCTGATCTCCGGTCTGCCCTCCTGTTATTCCGCCAAACTCGTTTTGGCTTGCCTGGACAACTTGTCCATTTCCGATATGCATAGCGGTATGGTTTTGGATGTTTAACAAAACATCTCCCTTTATCATTCCTCCGCCGCCTTGTATATCTACGCTTGATGTGACATCTGTAAAACCGCACGCAATAAATACGTCGTACATATTACCCGTATAACTTGCTCCTCCGCTCTTTACTGGCACTCCTGCATTTTCCCATGCTTGGATCAATAGCGAAGAACAGTCATAGTCAGGCCCCCATCGACTTCCCTGATCATATCCGTGGCTATTATCATTTGCAATCTGCAATGCCCAATCAACTGCTGCATTGATTTTTTCTGATCCGCCAGAATACTGCGACAAATAATCATACCAGTAGCGAGCCTGCTGCCTTCGCGCCTGTTCTACTTCCACACCTGCGCGCTCAAAATTTTTGAGAAATGCAGATGCGAGGTATTCTGGTGATTCTCCGCTTACTTTAAACTGGTCAAATGATAAAGGATATGCTCCAGTTGGAATCCACTGCCCGGCCGGAACTGTTACGGAATCAATCCATGTGAGCTGTCCATTTGGATCTGTGATCCCGTATCCATTCGCTCCCGCCCAGTTGGTGTAGTTTGTTGCTGGTGTCCATTGTACCAAGCCAAATCCTCCAGCATAGTTTCCTTCCTGGAGGTTTTGCCAAATTCCTGGATTGATATTTGACTCACTTTGCATGTTCCCACACAATCCTGCGATTGCATTTAAGCTCCAACCTCTCGCTTCCAGGAATGCAAGCACCTCTTGTGCATTCCCTTGCATTTGTGACATCTGCAAATAAAAATTACCTATTGTCCAAGCCCTTAAAATGCACCTTCTTTCGTTACTCCACCTATTAAAATTCCTTTATCAAATTTCAGATGTGTTCCGTTCGAAAACACCGCTGTTCCAGTTTTTCCTTCTCCGGCAGCTGTCGTTATTTTTTTTGCGGTTATATGCATCTGTTCTTTCGCTGCCAATGTCATAGATCCATCTTTTTTCAAATGGATCGCAGAGTTTATTCCTCCATAACTTTGTAAATATATTCCGTCTTCTCTGTACTCTATAAGTCCACAAAGCTCACCTTTTTCATTTTCTGTATAAATCTTTCCTTGCCAAATTGTTACAGCTCGTCCTTCTCCGTCAGCACTTTTTATTCGTCCTCTCGACAAAATTCCGGAATTGTCCATTAATGTCATTGTATTATTTTGACCATCAAGCATTTTGAAAACTCCTGACTTGTTATCAAGCCCACCTATCTCCAAAACACCTCCTCGTATGCGATCAGCCAACATCGTCCCTGCAACAATATAATCCGCAAAGAATCCTTTTCCGGTTCCAAACGTAGACCAGTTCCAGCTTCCATCCGGATTTTTTGAATCTGCAATCATAAGTCCCATGCTTCCCCAGCACATCGCGCCGTAGGTTTCGCTGTCTGGATCAATGTCTTCTGCCAAAAATGCCTTTTTGGTCGTCTTATGCGCTTTGCTGCTTTGAATCTGCATTTGTGTCTTAACTCCATCCAGTATGCCCTGCACTTGTTCTCCGACAACGCTGCCATTTGGCCGTATTGCACTCTCCACCCGATTCGTCATGCTTGACACATCATCAAAATAGTCGTACTTAAAGTCTCCCAACTCTACGTCTGCTACTTTTTTCTGGATGGAATCATATGTCAGCTTAATCACTCTTGCGTCCGTTGTAATATCCAACTTTTTATGCCTGCAATGTACTGTATCTCCAATCTGTACCTCTTCCAAATCCTGCACATCTTTGTACAGTTCTGTATCTTTCAGCAGCACGAGATCTATATCTAAGTTTATTTTTGGCTTATCTATCCCCAGTTCATATTGTTCTTTGCACTTTTCTGTCAATGCTTTTTTCAACTCTTCTTTGGTTTTGCAGACGATCACCCCATTCTTTTCATCATCCTCGGAAGCATCTTCTGCCATTTTTACATCCTCAAAACTCATTACTGCATAATGGATTGTCGGATATTTTTGGATCAGTGGAGAATCTATCCACGGCTCATTTCCCTCAATCATGTGTCCATTGTAGGCTTTCGGAATAATCCTTGTCACAACTTCTCTGATGTCCACATCTTCTTTCATTCCATCCTGCGCAATATTTTTCCCATATAAGATTTCCATTCCTCTGTTTTGTCCTACATGGTCATTTATTGTAATGGTGTAATTGTCAAAAAGAATCTCACCGCCCCAGCGATTTATAAAAGAGTTTTCGTCTTCCCCGTTAATCGCTTCGATGAGATTCTTCGTCATGTAATATGCTGTTGATAGATTTTTAATATTAGATTTCCCGGTATATTTTTTGTTTGGAGCTGTCATCAAATCCAATGCCTGCTGACCAGTTTTGTTTGTCGGCCGAATGTCCAGCAAAAAGCAGTCATCCTTTGCATCCATAAAGATCGGTTCCATCTCTGTTTCAATTCCTGCGTCTGATTTTTCCTTCTTTTTTATCCGGAAGAGTTGGTCTCCATTAAATGACGGCATCTTTACAACCGCATTCTCTTCAATGTATTTCCATCGCCCCTCATCATCAATCGGATGACTTAGTATCCCCCGCCAGCTTCCATTTAGTATCACTTTTACTTCTGCCGCGGTAGGTATTAGGGGCATATCTCCGTTGTTCTCATAATTTGTGTTTCCTGGCTTATAAATTTGTATCCTTATAAGCACCTCCAGTTCGGTATTACTTTTAATTCAAATCCCGGTGTGATTCGGATCATGTTCTCTCCTTCTTCCAAATACAAATCTTCGTAATCTCCTTTGACGGATGCATTTTCCAGTTTTCCATCCTGGCGATATGTCAGCATCCTATTTGTATCAATGATCAAATGTCCGTTTACGTTGGCAATCATATTTTTATCATTTACAGCAAGGGTGCATTCTCCAACTCCTATGATCTTATAAATCGGCATGCATTCGTAATATGGATTGTACTCCACCTCTGCGACAGAATGTTCCAACGCCCCATCTCTCCGATATTGGTATCCTGCACATGTAAAATCCACATCAAACTCGCCAGACTCTTTTACCTTTCTTTCAGCCGCGTTTATTTTAATATGTTTCACTAGATAAAAATACTCTTCATTATCGCTTAATATCAGCCTGTGGTCATTCTTCTGTAAGAGCCACTTCCTTACATTTCTCAATCTTTCCTGCCAGTTTTCATGGTCTACAAAGGTAAACGGTACGTTGATCACAATATCTTTTACTTTTTTCGTTTCCCGAAAGAGAGATCCATCTCTTCCGGGTATGTTAATTTCCTCATATTCAAATTCCGGAGACGGGATACTTGGTCTCTCTCTTACAAGTACCCCAAGCTCCCTATTCCTTCTTCTGTTAATTTCAATCTGATACCTTTAATGCCCCCTTGCTCTGCGTCCTGCTTTCTGTGCACTTCCAATTCCTGCCTGGGCGGTTTTTACGATGTAGCTGTCAAAATTTTTGTTTCCAATCTGCACGTTTACAGCATTGTTTAGGTTAATGCTCATTCCTCCTGCTTCTGTAAGAAGTGACTGACTTCCCATTCCATCACTGATTGTTCTTGCCACGCGACCCACCGCATCTGATATTTTATAAACATTTCTGTCGAGTCCTTTAACCATACCGTCAATAAAATCCGGCATCCATGTTTCGTAATCTCGTAATGGTCCTTCATCCGGCCGTGAGAAGTGGAGGAGCGATCTGATCTTATCTGCAATTCCTTCGATCGTGTTGATGATTCCTTTTACTCCCGACATGATTCCTTCTTTTAGTCCCTCAATAAAATCAGATCCCCATTCCCATGCACTTGAGATAACATTTTCGATGATATTTCTGACTTTATCAAAAATTCCCCGGATCATATCTGGGATTGAAGAAATCGCATTTGAAATACCATCTTTCATGGCATTGAATCCATTTACCGCTGCCTCTTTTGTATTGTTCGCAAGGTTCGAAACCGTTGTTTTGATTCCGTTCCAAATATTTGATGCAGCATTCTTTGTTTCATTCCATATTGCAGAAACTGTATTTTTCAACGCTTCAAATCTGATTTTTACAGCATTTACAATACCTTCTACCAAAGAGGTGACAACCTGCTCAATGCCACTCCAGAATTTCTGAGCAGCCTCTTGCATATTGCTCCATATCTTTTCTGCGTCCTCTCTCAGCTTATCAAAATCTCCGAGAACTAAATCAATGAGTAACAGCACCGGTCCCAGTATCGCATTTTTAATCAGTTCCCATGCTCCTGCTGCCGCAGTTTTGATTCCGTCCCAAATTCCGAATAAAGTTATTTTCAAGTTCTCAAACATTTGCGAAATGTATGTTGCAAGCGCATTTATGATCGGATTTGCCATCATAGCCGTCCAAACCTCTTCAAATTTTGTTTTTACGCTTGTCCATATACCATTCCACCATTCCGGAATCCCCTGAAAAAAACTTACCGTATTATTCCATGCCTCTGGGATTGTTTCTGTAAAAAATTTTACGATTGCATCCCAGGCCGCGAAAAATCCCTTTTTTACAGCATCCCAGACGGCATTGACAGCATCCCGGAACCATTCGCATTTGTTATACAATACAACCAATGCCGCTACGATTGCTGTTATGACCGCGATCACCGGATGCGCCATGATCAATCCAAACAAACTTTTTACAAGTCCTTTCATTTTTGTGATCATTTTCATGATCGTTCCACCCACTCCGGATATTTTCGACATCGCACCGGTTATGGCGGAAATTCCGGTTGATATTTTCCCGATCACTATGAGCAGTGGTCCGATTGCTGCTACCAGAATCCCGATAATTACAATCGCCTGCTGCACTCCTTCCGGAAGCGCGGAAAATTTATTCACGAGATTCGTGATAATCTCTGCCAACTTTTGTATAATTGGAGCCAGCGTATCTCCTATCTGTATTCCAGCTGTCTCTAGCGATCCTTTCAACTCCTCGATTGCTCTGGATCCATCTCCCATCTGAGAGTTGGCCAAACGCTGCGCTGCTTCTTGATCGTTTGTTGCCTTAATGTACTTTTGCAGTCCTTTTTCTCCACTGTTCATAAGCACAGTGGCCGCTCTCATAGCATCTGAACCAAAAATTGTAGATAATGCTGCATCTCTGGACGCTGCATCTAATCCGCCTAACTTGTCTTGTAACTCTTGCGCCATTTCAGTCGCACCAAGTAATTGCCCGCTCGAATCTCTTGTTTTTAATCCTAGATCTTCAATCATGTCTGCAGCTTTATCAGATGCTGGTGCTGCCAATTTCTGCAGCATTACTTTTAAAGATGTTCCTGCATCGCTTCCTTCAATTCCTGCATCTGCAAAACGTCCCAGTACAGCAGTCGTTTCTTGTATGGTCCATCCTGCATTTTTTGCGCCTGAAGAACACTGTGCCAGTGCCTGCGTAAGAGGCTCGACATCAGTGGAGGATGCTGCTGCCGCTCCAGCTAATGCATTGGCTGCCTCTGCGGATTTGTTTGCTTCCAGTCCAAAAGCTCCCATCGCTTGTACAACTACATTCGCTGCGTCTCCCAGTCCCATTCCAGATGATGCCGCAAGATCCATTGTAGTCTGTAATGCTCCTGCTTTGATGTCAGCTTCTGTCAAGCCACCTTTTGCAAGTTCTGTGATCGCGTTTCCAGCTTCCGTCGCCGAGAAAATGGTATCCTGGCCAGTTTTAATCGCCAGTTGCCGCAGCTCCTCCATTTCTGACATCGGTTTGTCCAACGCGCCTGCCGCCTGACTCATTGCATCCTCAAAATTATTGGCCATAGAGACAGACGCAACTCCAATTCCTCCGAGTGCCCCAGTAAGCGGAAGCATCTTTTTTCCTGCTGCTGTTGCTGTTTCCCCAACTTTTCCGGTTACCGCGGATACTTTCGCCAGATCAGCGTTTGCACTTCCGACCTCTTTTCGCAAAGCTTTATACTCATTTGTTGTTTCAACGATTTCTCTTTGCAGCGCATCCATTCCTTCCGGACTGATCGGATGTCCAAACTCATCATCAACCTGCTTTTTTTGATTTTTTAATTCTTCCAGCTTATTCTCTGATTCTTCTATTTCTTTTTCTATCAGTCTAAGACCTTCTGGCTTTACAGGATTCTCAAGACTTTCTTTTACTTCTTGTTTTTTATTTTTTAATCCTTCCAGTTTATTCTCGATTTGACCAATCTCTTCTTTTATACTTCGATACTCTGCGGAATTGTAAATACTCTCATTATATACCTCTTTTTGCCTGAATTTCAGATCTTTCAGAAGTTCTGTGGCTGACCCGATTTCCTTCTCTAATTTGACATATTGCTCAACATCTATTTTTTCACTTTTTGCCATTTTTTCTTTCTTGGCAATCAGTTTATCTAAACTTTTTTCTGTGCTTTCAATTTTCTTCTGATATTTGTTATACTCCTGCGTATTTATACGATCAGCTTTTTCAATTTCCGTTTTCTTCTTTTTTAATTCCCGAAGTTCACTATTCGTTTTATCAATTTCTTTTTGATATTCCTTAAGCGGTTGTGTGTCTATTTTATTTGTTTTCCCCGCTTCCTTTTCTTTTTTTCTTAATTCATCTAAATGCGCATTAGTTTTCTCAATTTCTTGCTGGATAGGTGTATATGCCTGCTTCCAGGCATCGTAATTTCCAGCCGTTTTTGCCGCCTGTTCACTCGCCTGTTTCAAGGTCTTTAACCGTGTCTCGGTTTCTTGTATAGATTGTTGCAAGAGCTTCTGTTTTTGATTCAGTAACTCCGTATTCGTGGGATCCAGTTTTAATAGCTTATTGACATCTCGCAACGATGACTGCACTCCATAAAGTTTTTTATCTACACCATCCAGAGCCTTATTTAGTTTTGTGGTATCTCCCCCAATTTCAATCGTGATACCTTTTATTCTGTTTGCCCTTGTTTCCTCCTTTACAGTGCGTCTATGTCTGCCTGTGTTGCGATTTTTGGATAATCATAATCATCATTTTTTAGCTCAATAAACATGTCATTTACCATTCCAATGCTTAATAGCTCCAGATCGGAAATAGAAATACCGCACTGCACACACCTGAGCATGAACAATGCGGTATTGACTTCTCTATCTATTTCCCGCTCTTTTTTTTTGGAATTGACATTTGTTTATTTTCCATCTTCCACATATCCATGATTTCTGGCATGATCTCATAAATATCGAATGTTTCAAACTGCTCCAGCCACTCGTCAATATCCTGCGGCTGTTCCGGATCTCCATGCTTGTGCATCAAAAATGCGATATTTTCAAACATTTCCAGCGATTCAATTGGAAGGCTGCTTTCAAATTCGCTCTCATCAAATTCTTTTCCTTCCTTTTTGCATTTCTTCTGCATCTCTTCCTTAAGTTTTTCCTGCACCTTGATCTGTTTCCCAATCTTCTGCATGTCGGTAAAAATATCCCTGCCAAATTTCAAACGGTAAATGCGCGGGATTGCCGCGGAGCTTTTAAATTTGCATTCTACTCCATTGATTGTTAATGTTTTTCGCATTTCAACCTCCTCCTACGCTACTTCTTGATCCGGAATGTACACTTTTTCAAACCATTTGTCGTAAAGTTCATCTGCTGTTTCCGCTGTTGTTTTTGCTCTGACAGCCATTTTCTTTGCTGCTCCAACTGATACGGCTGATGCAGAGATAGTTACTGTATCCGTTGTCGGCTCAATTGTATCTTCTATGGTGCTTGATTCCGTTTTAGGTCTTGTCGATGTGCAACAGTAAAACCAGAATCTTGTTCCTCTCACATCTCCGTCAATTTCAAATCCCAGAGCGAACCGTTTCACTTTTGCAGTTGCCTCTTCCAACATCACTTTGTTTTTGTCGATATACTCGCTTAAAATCTTCTCTCGGAACTCATCTGTGATCATTGCCACTTCCCAGTCTCCTTCATACCCACTGTTGGATGAAGAGACATAATATTTCACGCCGTCAGCGTAAAATGGCGTCAACTCTCCCTGTGCTTCCAGTGAAAGTGACACGGATCCTGGCAGCGCAAAAGGTGTATCAAATGTAATAGCTCCCATTTCATCTTCCTGCAATAATGCAATATGCGCATTACGGATATTAAACTTTACTTTATCTTTTTTCTGTGTTTGTCTTTCTTTCCTTACTTTCCCTCCACTTCATATAAAACTTCATACATGTTTTCCGACTTGATATACTCTTCATCCTTCTGCCAAAACAACTCATACTTGTCGAGTATTTCCTCTACTTGTCTTTCCAGTTCAAAATCTTTTTGGTCTGTATAAAGCTCTATGTTTACTTTGTTACTTTTAAAATAGACTCTTCCATCTGCCGAAAAATTGTTGCTTCCCGGAATCATCCAACAAATAAACGGAGGATTTACCGCTTCCTCCGTCTCAAAATGATGATATCTGTATTCAATTCCAATTTCCTGCAATATCCTCTCTACTTTTTCTTGTGTCATAGGCTTCTCTTTAACCTTTCCATCAAAATTTCCTTTGCATGCTTTTCTGCAATACTGATATGCGGGATCCCATCTACTCTTCCGCCATTTCTTTTCGCATGCCCGTGCTCCAATAAGTGTGTGATGCGATAGGATGGCTTTTTAGAATAGACTACCGTATTAAACTTGTATCTTCCTTTCAGCTTGGCATCTCGTTTGTACGTCCAATGTTTTTTATAATCTCCATCTCTTTCCGGCGATGTCGTTCTAAGCTCTGCCGCCGTCTGCTTTGCTGTTTCTTTCACAGCTTTTTCCACCGCTTCCATTACATCTTCTCGATAAGCATCCAACTCATTGATCACTGCGATCGCCAATTCATCAATGTCAATTTTAGCCATATTCTCTCACATCCTCATAGAGTGTTGTAATCTTTTCCAATGACAAAAACATGCACGGAGGAGTCTGGTCATATTTATTCTGGATCTGCACAATTTTATACTGCATTCCCCGGATCATGCACACATCCATCGTTGATATATTGTCAATCGGCAGGATAGCTACTACTTCATCAATCTGGCTCGATAGTACCTTTGCTTCATAAAATCGTTTGATCCCAACTGTCCGATATCCAAACCGTACATGCTCCTGCTTTGTTTCTACAATTTTCCGCCCCTGGACTTTACATACCTCTAAACACCCATCGTTAAATGTAACAAATTTTGTTTCCTTACGTCTTGGCATTTTTCTTCCTCCAGTTGTGGATCTGTAATGCAATGATTTCTTGTTTGTAATTTTTTACAAACTCATCTACTTGTCCAGCTCGCGCATACATGCAGTAATTCAAAAGTAAATCCTTTTCCGGTGTCTCTCCTTCAAAATCACATTGCCCGATTTTCCCTTTTAAGAACGCTTTCCCACGTTCGATGATCCCGGAGAGCTTTTTTCGCTCTCCGAGTTCCATTTCCCAAGTGATGTCCAGAAAATTTTTTACATCCTCCAGTAATCGGTCCATCTTTACTCCTTATTCTTTGTTACAGTGACCTGGTACTCTTTTGTCGCCTTGCCGTCTGTTACTTTTACTTTCACAACGTTTCCGGCTCCTTCCTGCCAGTTTACTCTGCTTCCGTTTGCAATCGGTTTATCGTTAAATTTCACTTCGATTTCTGCTGTTGTGTCTGCTGTGATCGCCTGCACTGTGTTGGATGCATCTGTTGTAGTCAAAGTGTATGTTAATGTTTCTTCTGCAAATTCTGGTGTAAGTGTATGTCCACCGATCTTAAGATCTGCAAGATTTGCATTTTCTACATTCTCTTCTGGCTGTACCACTTCCACTTCGTATCTTGCACGCTGTAATTCTGTGATGTCCAGTAAGACAAATGCATTGTCGTCTATCGCAAATCCATGTCCATACATCTTGATCAGATATACTCTTTCATCTTCCAAAAATCTGTAATCATCAGAGTATAAGATTCTTCCTCCGTTTTCGATTCCAGATCCCATAAAGTACAGTTTTGACATGCCAAACACTGCTTTTCCTACGGCTACCGCTGGAGATTGGATAACATCAATGGGAAATGGAAGTGTGCTCACATATCCGCCGCCAGGAGCTGGTCTTTGCGTCGCCGGAAGCACTTTACTGAAATAGTCTGCTGGGTTTACTACAAGGATCAATGAATCTACTGCTCTTGACTGTCCCTTTTCATTGATCGCCATGATTGCAGCCAGTTTTCCAAGCTGTACATCATCAAATTTTGTGATTTTGATTGCTTTCTTTTCCGGGTACTCCCCACCTTTTACAGATACGCTTTCGCCTACTTGTCTTGTCATTCCGATCGGCATATCTTTTCCAGTACCGTTTACGATACCGTCTTCCAGTCCGTTCGCAAGTGCTTCATACAGCACTTCTCTTACATATCTATCTAACCATTCCGGTCCCAGATCTAACATTGCTTTGCAAACTGGAAGGAACGCAGATAATTTGCTTAATGTTACATCTACTTCTTTGAATCCTGATGTAAGTTCCTGGATAATCTCTGCGCAGAGTTTTCCCCATGCTGCCTTCTGATATCCGTTGGTATTCATCATCATTCTTGTCAGACCAGTCACGGAAGTAAACTGGATTTTGGACAGTAATGGATGATTTGTTTTTAAGTCCTCAAATACTTTATCCAAGATTGTAAATGGCATCACCACATCGAGGTTTTCTACTGCCTGCTTTGGATTCGGTGCTTTCATTGCTTCGGAGAGTTTCTGATAATATTCTCTCTCTTTTGATGTCAGCTGTCTAACACCTCTGTCAGATAAGATTTTCTGATCTGTTTCTTCTACAATCGCTTTTGCCTGCTCTAAAACATTCTCCTGGATCTTATCGCACAGCTCCACAAATGCTGCCTGAAACTGTTCTGTATCTCCGTCTTTGATTGCATCGTTCATTTTCTGTACGATAGCTTTCTTTTCCATTTCAATTACGTCTAAATTTTTCCTTGTATTGTTCCTCCTTTAAAAAGTTCTAAAATTTTATTTTTCTCCGGCTTTTTCTGCTGTCGCTCTTTCATTTTTGCGATCTGCTGCCGGAAGCTCTCCTGGCTATTCAGCTGCCTTTGCATGCTGGACAGTTTTTCCAAAATTTCTTCATTTCCTGCTGTTTCTGTTTTTTTATTCATAATCTCGTCGATCAGGCCGTATTCCAAAGCTTTATCCGGTGTCAGATACGTTTCATTCTGCATCAGTTCAATCAGTTCTTCTTCGCTGATATTTGCTCTTTCCAAAAACACCTGCCGGTTTGCTTCCATCATATCATCAAGATCATCGGCATACTTTCTAAGCTGCGCTGCGTTTCCAGAGCAATACATCCACATATCATGGACAAGCGCTGTTGTTCCCAGACACATTTTTCTTTCATCGCATGCCTGCAAAATTAAAAATGCAACACTGTGTGCCACCCCGTCCACAATACCGACTTTTTTGTTCGAGCACTGTTTCAGCAGGTTATAGATTGCTACTCCCTCTTTTACAGATCCGCCATTGGAGTTGATATGCAGCTCTATCATCTGTCCTTCCGGAATGTCCGAAAGTTTCTCTGCAAAATACTTGGCAGATGTTTCAGAATCTTTATATTCCCATTCATTCCAGTCAAATTCTCCATATTCTGTTACATCATCGTAGATGTACAGAAGGGTTTTATTTTCTGCCTGCACTGGTTCTATTCTCCAATTTGTAATGTTCTTCCTTTTCTCACCCCTTTCATGATTCTTTTTTGACACTCCCCACAGCTAAAGCAGGGGGATTCTTGCTTCAACCACTACTGCATTGGAGATAATACCATGCGGTATTTCAATGTCTTACACAG
>NZ_SLZV01000035.1 GCF_004346095.1 Faecalimonas umbilicata
GTGATTTATCACTGGAAATATAAAATGGATGAAATCAGTGAAGAGGAAGCGGCATCCGTTTGATATAGCAATTATTTAATATTCGTTATACTAGCACTTGGAATGCAATTACGATAAATTTCGATGCAACAAGCTGTTCCCGTCTTGGAAATTGCCCGGCAATATTCTTTATATATCCATTCTTATAATCTGCATTGGTAAAAATTGCCGCAAAAATAACACATAAAATTGCAAGTAACTGACTTCTCATTTCAACACTGACGACACTTCCAATTTCAATAGTACCATTTACCCATTCCGGCTGTGCTTCCACATAGATACCTACCGGGCGTTCTTCCATTGTTTCTGTCACTGCCGCCGGATCATCTTTCATAAATTCTATATCTGAATTTGTCATCGTTACACTGAACACTGCAAGACCAATTACAAAACAGATCATAATCCATGTAGATTTTGAATGTAATAGTCGGTGAATATCCATTTTTATAAGATTAAACATTTGAAGCACCTCCCGTCAAATTTAAATAGTAATCTTCTAAAGCTTCGTTCTTTATAGTAATCCCTACAGTCTTTACACCATTTTCCGCTAATGTCATCGTGATGCTTCCACCATCATTCAGTCTCTCAAAAATCTGGATTGTATCAGCATCTACTACTTTATACTGATGGATTCCCATATTTTCAAGAACAGTGCAGGCTTTTCCTGTATCATCTGTCTTAAGCTCTATTCGTTCACTACATTCTGCAAGAAGTTCTTCTCGTGTCATTTCCTTAATTAGAACACCATCATGAATAATACCATAGTTTGTTGCAATCTTTGATAATTCTTCAAGAATATGGCTTGAAATAATAAATGTAATATTCTTCTCTTTATTCAATTTGAATAAAGTTTCTCTTACTTCAGCAATTCCCTGGGGGTCAAGACCATTGATCGGTTCATCTAAAATCACTAAGTCTGGATCGCCTACAAGTGCAAGTGCGATTCCAAGTCTTTGCTTCATACCAAGAGAAAAGTTCTTGACCTTTTTCTTTCCAACAGTTCCAAGTCCTACAGTATTAAGAAGTTCTTCAATCACACCCTGTTTTCTAACACCCATTGCGATGCATTTCAGTTTCATATTTTCATAAGCAGACATATTCGGATAAATTCCTGGTGCTTCAATCAATGTACCGATGCGGGACATATACTGATAGGCAGCTTTTCCACTTTTCCCAAATAGAGAAAAATCACCTTCTGTTGGAGCTGCAAGTCCGCTTATCATTTTAAGAATCGTTGTTTTCCCTGCTCCATTTCTCCCAATCAGCCCATATATATCACCTTGTCTGATATGAATATTTACTGCATTTACGACCTTATGTCTTCCGAATTTTTTCGTAAGACCATTTGTACTTAACAAATCCTTCATTTCAACTCCTCCTTTACTTTATGCTTCCTAGTTTACAGATAAAATGACAATAAAACGCAAAGCAAAGTTAAAGAAAAGTTAAAGTTATTTAACCAGACGAAATCCAATTCCCCATACCGTTTCAATATATTCCTCTTCTGTAACCATTTTTATTTTTTTGCGTATGTTACTGATATGTACATTAATAGTCTTATCCTCTCCAACATAAATATCATCCCAGGCATAATCGTATATATCCTGCTTTGCATACACCTTATTGGGATGAGACATGAAAAGTTCCAATATTTTAAACTCTTGTCTTGTCAATATAATCTCTGTACCGTTAATTTCAGCTGTAAATGTATCTAAATTCAGAACCAGATTTTTATATTTTAACAAGTTACTCTCTGTATTATACTCTTTTGCAAAACGACGAACCTGAACACCAACTCTTGCAATAAGTTCTTCAAGCTCAAAAGGTTTTGTCAAGTAATCCTCTGCCCCCTCTGTCAGCAGGTTCACTTTACTATCAAGGCTATCTTTAGCAGAAACTACAATCACAGGTATTTGCTGCTTTTCTTTCAGCTTAGGAAGTAGTTTTTCACCGGATACCCCTGGTAACATCAAATCCATAACAGCAAGTGCGTAATTCTCTTTGTCCAAATAAAGCAAAGCTTCTGTTCCCGAAAATGCCTGTGTGCAGCTGTATCCGGCTTTGGTGAGCGCCTCCGCTATAATGGCATTTATATCAGCATCATCTTCTATGATCAAAATTTTATTCATAAGTTTTTTGCTCCTTGAAAATTTCATAAATTAACTTTATGTAAATTATACACTTGCAGATTTTCTTCTGCAAGGCTGTATACTTCATCACGTTTTTCATGTAATTTTTTTAAAAATATTCATCCACGGGAGTTTGACACATCATTTTTATAACTTTCCTTAAAACCCCTTTATTTAAGCCATTTAAGGCTTGTTTTTTTGTCAAATTTTATGATTTTATACATGCTATTTTGTGCTATCTATAGTATAATAAAGAAAAAGGGGTGGAGGAATTATCATATGTATGTTTCTATTACAGGAAATAAAGGAAATCAAGATGTTTATATCAAACAATCTTATCGAAAAGATAACGGAAAAACATCCTCTCGTATTTATAAAAAACTTGGAAAATATAATACTCTCTTAGAACAGTTTTCAGGCAATGAAAAAGAGCTAATGGACTGGGCAAAGAAAGAAGCCGAAAAAGAAACTCTTGCTTACAATCAGCAAAAAGAAAAAGTCTCCCTTTCTTTGTCTCCTCTTGCTCGCATTCCACTTGACGAAGAACGCGTATTTAATATCGGATATTTATTTTTACAGAAGATATGCAGCGAGCTAAGAATGGATAACATTTGCAGAAATATACGTAATCATCATAAGTTTTCGTATGATTTCCAAGCAATTCTCACAGATTTGATTTATACAAGAATACTGGCTCCTTCTAGTAAACTCAGCAGTTATAAGTACTGTCATTCTTTATTAGAACCGCCAAAATATTCACTCCAGGATCTTTATCGTGCCTTATCCGTTCTCGCTGAGGAATCCGACTTTATTCAGGAAGAATTATACAAGAATTCCAACTTTATTCATCCACGGAATTCTAAGATTTTATATTACGATTGCACAAACTATTATTTCGAGATTGAAGCTGAAGATGGCATCAAAAAAT
Source organism: Faecalimonas umbilicata (assembly GCF_004346095.1). Taxonomy (GTDB): domain Bacteria; phylum Bacillota; class Clostridia; order Lachnospirales; family Lachnospiraceae; genus Faecalimonas; species Faecalimonas umbilicata. Next base: position 3,097 of record NZ_SLZV01000035.1, read on the forward strand.
ATGGAAAAAGTAAAGAACATCGTCCCAACCCAATCGTAACTATGGGACTTTTTATGGATGCGGATGGTATTCCTCTGGCATTTGATATATTTCCAGGAAACCAAAACGAACAACTCACATTAAAACCAATTGAAAAGAAGGTGATCAAAGATTTTAATTGCAGTGAATTCATTTTTTGTTCAGATGCTGGTTTAGGTGGAAAAAGCAATCGTTTTCTGAACAGCTTTGGTAATCGCTCTTATGTGATTACTTATTCTTTGAAAAAAATGAAAAAGGAAGAACGTGAGTTAGCACTCTTGCCAACTCAGTTTAAGGTTCCTGGTTCCAACAAACTGATTGACCTACGGACACTTGATGAATCAGATCCAGAAGTATATAACACTATTTATTATAAAGAATACCCGCTTGTAACAGGAGATATGGATGAAACGGTCATTATTACCTATTCGCCCAAATATAAAGCTTATCAAAGTAAGATTCGTAATGCTCAGATTGACCGAGCGAAAAAAATGATACACTCTTCAGATAAAACCCGAAAAGGAAAAGGTTCAAATGATCCAGCTCGTTTCATTCAAAGAACCTCGGTCACAGAAGATGGTGAAATAGCTCAAAAAAATATTTATCAATTAGATGAAGCTAAAATCCTAGAAGAGTCTATGTATGATGGATTTTATGCAGTGGTTACAAATCTTGAGGGAGATATCAGAGAGATTATTAATATCAACAAACAACGCTGGGAAATCGAAGAAAACTTTAGAATCATGAAATCAGAATTCGAAGCGAGACCTGTATTTGTTAGACGCGAAGATCGCATCAAAGCTCATTTCCTGACCTGCTTCATTAGCCTATTAGTTTATCGATTATTGGAAAAGAAACTTGGAGAAGAGTTTACCTGCAGTCAGATTTTAGAAACATTAAGAAATATGAATGTTACACTTTTATCCAAAGACAGTGGCTACATTCCTTCTTACAAACGTACAAAGATAACAGACAAACTACATAGTTCCTTTGGGTTCCGTACGGATTATGAATTCATACGCAAATCTACTATGAGGACGATCATAAAAGAAACAAAACAGAAAAAATAGAAAAATAGCACATATCGTTGCAAACAAGAAAACGGCTACACCGCCCATGTTTACTGGGCTTGTAGCCGCATTTTCATTTTTCAACTGTCAAAGATGGGATTATATACCATTTCAAAATCTAATACAAGAGTATTTTTGTTCCATCTTCAATTACTTGCGTAAATTCGATGGAAGTGTCTTATATCCCCATAGCTAAAGCAAGGGGTTTTACGACACATTGGATAAAAAGAGCACTCCCTGAAAGTTTTTTCTTTCAAAAAGTGCCCTCAACAATCAATATTTATTTTCCATTAATAGAGTTTTGCTCCTGCCGGGATTCTGTCATCTACCATCAAGACATTCAATCCTTCTCTTCCTTCTTCCAGATGAGTTGCGGAGATAATCATACCACAGGAATCGATTCCCATCATCTTTCTTGGCGGAAGATTCACGATTGCGATCAATGTCTTTCCTACCAGCTCTTCTGGCTCGTAGTAATCGTGGATACCACTTAAGATGACACGATCTTCGCCGCTTCCATCGTCTAATACAAATTTCAGAAGCTTTTTGCTCTTCGGAACTGCTTCACATTCTTTTACCTTTACCGCACGGAAATCTGACTTGCTGAATGTGTCAAAGTCTACCATATCTTCAAATAATGGTTCCACTTCTACATTAGAAAAGTCGATTTCTACTTTAGCCGGCTCAGCTACAACCGATGCTTCTACAGCTTTTGGAGCTGCTGTTGTTGACTGTGCAGCGTTGTTTGCTTCGTTCTTCGCAGCGCCCTGTGACTTCATTGTTGGGAGCTTGCAGCGAGATTTTATATATATCTATTTGCCTCTACGCTTCTCTATTCTTCAAGCTTCTAATAATCTACATTTTTATATAACTCTACAACTTTTATTACAAGTTACCACCAATTTGGTGTAAAAGTGGTGCAGTTGTTGGTGTGCGTCCCTTATTATGAAATTTTAATCTTACCGCATAAATCTTCAAATGATTTAACTTTCGCCTCTTTTGTTGCTTCCGCATAAATTTCCATCGTTGTTGCGATATCTTTATGTCCCATAATTTCCTGAATTACTTTAAGATTTGTTTCATTCTCACAATACCTTGTAGCAAATGTATGTCGCAAATTATGGCAAGAAAAGTTAGGCAGTAAAACTGGTGCTCTACGTTCTCTTTCTGCTCTTTCTATTTCTTCTTCATTATATGCCAAAGTTATACGTTTGATTGTTCTATTGATTGTCTGAGGATTATGTGCAAAACCATTTCTGTTCAAGAAAATAAAATCTGTATATCCATCAATTGATGCCTGACAAGTTAATCCTACTTCCTCTTGATACTTTTTCTCATTCAAAAGTGCCTGTTTTACTTCTGGCAACATTGGAATAATTCGGTATCCTGCAGTAGTTTTTGGTGATGTTACTGAAAAATAGCACTTGCCTTTATCTCTCTGGTAGTACACCATATTGTGATTAATTTCAATATAATTCTCATCCATATGAACATCTTCCCAACGTAACCCAACCACCTCTGATACACGACATCCTGTTCCCAAGAAGAATGTAAACAATGGAAGCCAATGTTTATATTTTTCGCTTTTATTTATATAGGAAACGAAAGCTTCTTGCTGCGGAATTGTAAGAGCATGACGTTTAGGTGTTTCAAAATTATGGGATCGTTTCACATCTCCTAAAACTAAGTCGCTAGGATTTATCCTAATATAACCATCTTCAACCGCTAATATAAATACTTGATGAAGCACCGTATGAATACTCTCCAATGTTGCAACTGACATTTTCTTAGAATCCACAATGCCATTATAGTATCTTCTCACATCTGATTTTCGGATTTCCTTTATCTTTCTGTTTCCAAAATCATTCATAACAAAATGCTCATACATATAAATATAATTATTACGAGTAGTTTGCTTTAATCCCACTTTATCATTTTTCCACATTTTATAGACATCATTCAATGTAATGTTCGAACTTCCTTGTTGGATCCCATCCCGCAGATCATTCTGAATTTCTTTTTCTTTTTCACGCAAACCTTCTAATGTAGAACAATATACCGCATGTCTTTTTTTATCTCCACCAATCCAACGATACATATAAAGTCCATCATTTTTTCGATAGGTTTCTCCGTCTTTCAACACTCTCCCTTTATGATCTTTTCTTTTTTGCATTTTTTTCTCCTTTTCTATACAAAGAAAAGGACTCTGCAAACTTATTATAACGCTTGCAAAGTCCCTTTTCTACGCCTAATCATTCATTTTTTTACACCAAAAAACAACTAAAAATCTGATTGTCCGCTAAAACACTGTACTTATCAGCACATTCAAGGGTTGAAATACTTCAAATTACTACGATTTTACTACCATTGAATGAGCCTTGATACGTTAGAAATCCCAGATTTGCAAAGATATGGTACAGCACATCAGTATTGATAAACTAAAAATTGAATATCGCAAGTAGATTATGGAACGCCGATATTGACGTTCCTTTTCTATTTCCAGCCGTTCAGAAATGGACGGCTTTTTCTATATCCAAACGAAAGGAGAATTTTAAAAGCTATGAAAAAGATATTGAAGCGATTAGCCACGGGCTTCCTTGCCTTTGCGACTATCGTTACCGCTTTGCCGACAACGGCAGTCCACGCTTCCGAGAAGCAATACTGGACGGAAAGTGCCGAGCGTGTCGGTATCGTTGAAAAAGTAATGAATGACGGTTCTATCGGTTCGACATTCAATGAGGGACACATGACCGTTGAGGGCGAGGACGCTTTCTGCGTGGATATTAACACCAACTTCCGCAACGGCTACAAGACCAGAGCCGACGCAAGCACACGCATGAGCTACGACCAGATTTCAGATGTTGCCCTCTCAATCGAGTATGTCAATCAGTATGTGCAGAGCCACAGCGGATTGAGCAGTCAGCATATTTACCTTTTGAAACAGTGCGTCGTATGGCAGAGATTGAGTGTTCATCTGGGCTGGCAATGCGATAACGTCAGAGCTTCCTATGATGAAATCCCAAAAGCGATACAGGACGAGGTGTACGCTGGGGCGAAAGCCTTTGCCAGCGAGAACAAGGGACGCTATGAATGTGGCGGTTATATCTACTCTGGCGAGGGACAGGACATTGGACAGTTTTGGGCGAAACTTGCCGTAGGAAATGCCACCCTTAAAAAGACTTCCAGTAATGCCAGCATTACCGACGGGAACGGGCTTTACTCTATCGCTGGTGCGACTTATGGTGTCTATTCTGATAAGGACTGCACAAAACAGCTTGCCACCCTTACGACTGATAACAGCGGGAACACTGATACCGTGGAAGTAAAGGCTGGTACAGTCTACATCAAAGAGCTTTCCGCTCCTGCTGGCTACAAGGTGGACAATACAGTGTATTCCTTAAATGTGGAAGCTGGCAAGACAGCGACCTTGAACGTATCCGATACGCCAAAGGTTACAGATACCCTTATCGAGCTTTTCAAGATTGACATGGAAACACAGAAAGACGCTCCACAGGGCGACGCTTCCCTAGAGGGTGCGGAGTTCACATGGAAATTCTATGCGGGACACTATACCGCTGACAATCTCCCTAGCGAGCCGACAAAAACATGGGTGACAAAGACAATCGCTGAAAAGGACAGCGACGGCACTATCCATTACGTTTCCCGCCTTTCTGATGAATACAAGGTATCTGGGGACAGCTTCTATACACAGGACGGAAAGAACGTGCTTCCTTTAGGAACGCTGACCGTTGAGGAAACGAAAGCACCTAACGGCTATCTTCTTGACGGTGCATATATGCAGGCTGACGGTAGCGAGGAACAGATTAAGGGAATGTACCTTACACAGATTACCGAGGACGGCGATATTGCCGTACTGTCTGGAAGCAATCAGTACCATGTATCAGACAAGGTTATCCGTGGCGGTGTGAAAATCCAGAAAAGAGATTTAGAAACCAGCGATACCAAAGGTCAAGGAAGTGCGACTTTGAAAGACGCTGAATTTGAAATCATTTCTCTGAATGACAACGCTATACTTGTCGAGGGGAAACTTTACAACAAGAATGAAGTGGTAAAGACAATCCTTACCGACATTGAGGGCGTGGCTTCTACTTCTGCTGATTTACTTCCTTACGGAAAATACCGTATCGAGGAAAGCAAAGCACCAGAGGGCTATCTGACGGACGGTGCGAAACCGATTGAGTTTGAAATCACAGAGGACGGAAAAATCGTTGACCTTACAGGTACAGACACATCAATCTACAATCAAGTAAAGCGTGGCGACTTAGAGGGTGTCAAGATTGGTGCTGGTACACACCAGCGTCTTGCGGGAGTTCCGTTTAGGATCACAAGCAAGACCACAGGTGAGAGTCATATTATCGTGACTGATGATAACGGGCAGTTCTCCACTTCTTCTAACTGGGCTTCCCATAAGAACAACACCAACGCAGGAAAGACCAGCGAGGACGGTATCTGGTTTGGAACAAGCGAACCAGACGACAGCAAGGGTGCTTTGATTTACGATACCTATATCATTGAGGAATTACGCTGTGAGGGAAACAAAGGCTTTGAGCTTATCCCGACGTTTGAAATCGTGGTGTCAAGAAACAATGTGACCGTTGACTTAGGGACGCTGACTGATGAATACGAGAAAGAAATCTCTATCCATACCACAGCCACAGGCAAGGACGGCGAGAAGTCTATCGTAGCTGGCAAAGAGGTAACAATCATTGACACAGTTACCCTTGACGGGCTGGAAAAAGGCACAAAATATCAGCTCAAAGGCTGGCAGATGTTGAAAGAGGAAAACGCCGAGCTTCTTATCGACGGACAGCGTGTAGAAAATGATTACACATTCACCGCCGACAGCGAAGAAATGAAGATTGAAATAGAATACACGTTCAACGCTTCTTCTCTGGGCGGTCAGAACCTTGTAACCTTTGAGGAACTTTACGACCTTTCCAATGAGGACGAGCCTGTAAAGGTGGCGGAACACAAGGACATTGACGACGAGGGACAGACGGTGCTTATCACGGAGCGTATCATCTCTATCCATACCACAGCGACCAGCGAGGACGGAAAGAAAGAGATTGAAGCTGGAAAAGACGTGACAATCATTGATACTGTTACCCTTGACGGATTGGAAATCGGCACAAAGTATCAGCTTGTAGGCTGGCAGATGATTAAGGACGAAAACGCAGAACTTATCATCAACGGAGAGCGTGTCGAGAATGACTATACTTTTACTGCCGACAGTGAAAGCATGGAAGTCCAGATTTCCTTTACTTTCGACGCTTCCGAGCTGGGCGGGAAAGAGCTTGTAACCTTTGAGGAATTATACGATTTGAGCAATCCAGGCGAACCGACAAAGGTTACAGAGCATAAGGACATTGAGGACGACGGGCAGACGGTGACAATCACAGAAGTACCAGAAACGCCAGAAGAACCAACAGAGCCGGAACAGCCGACCACACCAGATACACCGAGCAAGACAACAGACGCTCCAAAGACAGGCGATAATACAAACATTGCCTTATTCTTAGGGCTTCTTATCCTCTCTGGTGCAGGCGTGGCAGGAACATACTTCTTCAAGCGTAGACGCTCTTAATCGGGCGGTCTGCTTATGATAATGAAGAAATCCCGTTCCCCGCCGTATGTACTTGTAACAGGAAATGAAAATCGAAACTGTTCCTTTTCTGTTAATCTGCTTGCGGATTGACGGAAAAGAACAGTCCACTAGGGGCGTGGGGAGTGTAGCTCCCCACATATCAATCACAGAAAGAAATGAGGTAGAACACATGAAATTAAAATATATCGTGCCAAATATGGCACAGACTTTTGGTAACTTAGAGTTTGCAGGAGAAAATGACGTGGAGCAACAGCGTGTCAATGGTCGCTTTGTTCCCGTGACAAGAAGCTATAACCTGTATTCCGACATTCAGAGAGCCGACGACATTATCGTGGTGCTTCCTGCAAAGGTTGGGGAAAAGCGTTTCAAGTATGAGCAGAAAGTAAAGCTCGTCAATCCTAAGATTACCGCCGAGGGAAAGAACGTGCGAGGTCGTGGCTACACCAACTATATCTTAACGGCTGACGATATGCTTCCAGTCGAGGAAAGCAAGTAAAGGGGGTATCAGATTATGAGATTAGCGAATGGAATTGTATTAGATAAGGAAAAGACTTTCGGAGTATTGAAGTTCTCCGCATTAAGACATGAGGTGCGTGTAGAGAATGAGGATGGGACGACCAGCGAAGAAATCAAGCGTAGAACCTATGATTTGAAGTGCAGTCAGCAGGAACGCACGATACAGGTATCTATCCCAGCGGAAATCCCTGTCAAGGACTATCCGTACAATGCCGAGGTGGAGCTTATCAATCCTGTTGCCGATACGGTGGCAAACGCCAACTACCGAGGGGCAGATGTGGAATGGTACATCAAGGCAGACGACATTGTGCTGAAAAATAAAGGTGGTCAGCCCGCAGGCAATCCACAGAACCATGCTCCGCAGGGACAGGCGAAGAAATAATTTTATTCCCCTGCTTCTTAGGAAAATTTAAGAAAGAATTTCATGTTTTTTAGAAATTCTTTCAAATATATGTGGTACACTTAGCTTGACAATGCAAGAAAGGAGTGGGGGAAATGCTTTTAATGTTAATTATTCCAATTATTTTAACCGTAGCCCCAGTAATGGTATATCAAACAGTCATGTTACTAGGTAAGAAAAAGTCTACATCTACACATTATGTATGGACATATATTATGATGATTTATATATGGCTTGTTATTTCTGTTACTGGAATAGGCTCTATATGGGATATGATTTCAAAAGGTGGGTTGATAGCTACTTTTCAACAGGCTAATATTAGTTTGATACCTTTTCAATCAGAGGGTATGTTCACATATTGTATGAACGTAATCATGCTTATGCCTTTAGGTTTCTTACTTCCTTATATTTGGAAGAACTTTAGAAATCCTTTGAAAGTAGCTTTAACAGGTTTTTCATTTTCTATCTTTATTGAATTTGCACAGTTACCAACTAACAGGTTAGTGGATATTGATGATTTAATGATGAATACATTAGGTGCAATTTTAGGCTATGTAGTATGGAAAATGATAGGAAAATATTTTTTCAATAAGAAAGAAGAACAACGCACTACTTCATTGGGAAAATGTGAGCCTGTTATTTATTTATCTTTAGCCTGTATCTGTAATTTCCTGTTATATAATTGGACATGGTTTTTTTAAGTTTTAGAAGCAGTTAATCTATATGATTGACTGCTTTTCTTATATTCAGAAAAGAGGTATATATGAACATTTTGAAATATAAAGGACATCGTATCAGAGCCAGCGACAAGTACCTTGTGTACCGTTTCTGTGGGGGTACGCTCCTGCTCCTGTTCGTGGCGGTTCTTCTGCTACTGAACTTGGGACAGCTTATGCGTACCGATTGGGAGCATTTCAGCCTGCTTGATAATGGCGTGACGCTTTCTATATACAACTTCATAACCGTAGGGATAGCGACTGGTGTTTGTGCATTGGTCGCTTTCCTTTATTACCACTTTCGCTATGACAGCTTCAAGAAGCTATTACACCGTCAAAAGCTCTCTCGCATGATACTGGATAACAAGTGGTATGAAGCCCAGACCGTACAGGACAGCGGTTTTTTCACTGACCTGCAGAGCAGATCAAGGGAAAAAATCATCTGGTTTCCTAAAATCTATTATCAAATGGAAACGGGCTTGCTCCATATCCGCTGTGAAATCTCTTTGGGAAAGTATCAAGATAAACTCCTTAGATTGGAAGATAAGCTGGAAAGCGGGCTTTACTGTGAGCTGACCGACAAGACGCTCCATGACGGCTATATCGAATACACCCTGCTCTATGACATGATAGCGAACCGTATCACGATTGACGAAGTAAAGGCTGAAAACGGGGGTTTGCGTCTGATGAAGAACCTCACATGGGAATATGACGCACTCCCTCACGCCCTTATCTGTGGCGGGACTGGCGGTGGAAAGACCTATTTCTTGCTGACAATCATTGAAGCCCTCTTGCAGACCAACGCCCAGCTTTTCATCTTAGACCCTAAGAACGCCGACCTTGCGGACTTGGGTACGGTCATGGATAACGTGTACCACACCAAAGAAGATATGATTGAATGTGTCAATGCGTTCTATGAGGGCATGGTACAGCGAAGCGAGGAAATGAAGCACCACCCAGACTACAAGACGGGCGAGAACTATGCCTATCTGGGCTTACCGCCTTGCTTTCTTATCTTTGATGAATATGTGGCGTTCTTGGAAATGCTGGGGACAAAGGAAAGTATAAGCCTTTTAAGCCAGCTAAAGAAAATCGTCATGCTTGGCAGACAGGCGGGGTATTTCCTCATTGTCGCCTGCCAGCGTCCCGACGCAAAATATTTTTCAGACGGTATCAGAGATAACTTCAATTTCCGTGTGGGCTTGGGGCGTATCAGTGAGCTAGGCTATGGTATGCTTTTCGGAAGCGACGTAAAGAAACAGTTCTTCCAGAAGCGTATCAAAGGGCGTGGCTATTGTGACGTGGGTACGAGCGTCATATCAGAGTTTTACACTCCCCTTGTACCAAAGGGACATGATTTTTTACAGGCTATCGGCTCACTCGTCCTTACAAGGCAGGACGGGACGGCGACGTGCGAAGCGAAAGGCGACGGCTCGGACTAGCCTTGCTGGTGTGGCGTCAGCCACGCCAGCGAAAGAAGCCCCTCGGTATCTAACAGAGGGGTACGTTTGCAAATAGACAATAGACAAAAAACATAGGAAACATAAGGCTTCTGGCATGGTTTTCTAGCAAAATTCAGTTGTGAAGTCGCCTGAAAAAACTTCACACTTTACAGATTGGGGGTATGGTTCTGAATGAAGAACAATGGATAAAAGAATTACGGGAGAAACGGATTACTTACGGTATCTCACAAGGCAGGCTGGCGGTGGCTTCTGGTATCACAAGGGAATATCTCAACAAGGTAGAAAGCGGAAAAATGAAGCCGTCAAAGGAACTTCTGGAAACTTTGCATAAGGAACTGGCAAGGTTCAATCCAGAAGCACCGCTTACCATGCTGTTTGATTATGTAAAAATTCGTTTTCCCACGTTGGATATACAGCACATCATCAAAGATATATTAAAACTGAATATCAATTATATGCTCCATGAAGATTACGGACATTACAGTTATACGGAGCATTACTCTTTGGGGGACATCTTTATCTATACGTCGGCTGACGAAGAAAAAGGTGTCCTTTTAGAATTAAAGGGGCGTGGTTGCAGGCAGTTTGAAAGTTACCTGCTGGCACAGCAAAGAAGCTGGTATGACTTTCTCATGGACGCACTCGTAGACGGTGGCGTGATGAAGCGTATCGACCTTGCTATCAACGACCATACGGGCATTTTGGATATTCCAGAGCTTGCGGAAAAATGCAGGAAACGGGAATATATCGGAAAGTCCAGAAGTTATAAGTTTTACCAGTCGGGCGAGCTTATCAAGCACAGAGAGGACGACAGAGAATATATGGGACGTACCCTTTATCTTGGTTCGCTGAAATCAGATGTGTATTTCTGTATCTACGAAAAGGACTATGAGCAGTATGTCAAGCTGGGGACACCTCTGGAAGAAGCCGACATTATCAACCGTTTTGAGATACGGCTTCGGAATGAACGAGCCTATTATGCAGTACGAGATTTACTGACTTATTATGACGCAGAGCAGACCGCCTTTTCTATCATCAACCAGTATGTGCGGTTTGTTGATGAAGAACCCGACAAGCGAAAAAATGATTGGAAACTCAACGATCGCTGGGCGTGGTTTATCGGCGATAACAGACAGAGCTTGAAGCTGACGACAAAACCAGAGCCTTACACCTTAGACCGCACGCTTCGTTGGGTACAAAGGCAGGTAGCACCGACCTTGAAAATGCTGAAAAGGATTGATAAAGGAAACGGCACAGACTACATGGAAACAATCGAACAGCAGGCAAAGCTCACAGAAAAGCATGAAATGATAATCAAACAGCAGACGACCCCTGCAAAAGATTTAGTGGAAAGTTAGGAGTGATAAAAATGTGGGAATTAGTAAAAGACTTCCTGCTGGTATCTATGGGAATGGGTATCGGCGTAGTCTTGATGTGTATTTTGAATGTCGGCAAAGAAGCTGACAGACACATGGAAAAAATCAAAGAAAACAAAGAAAGTGAGGACAATTAAATGAATTTCGGGCAAAATTTGTATCAATGGTTTTTATCAAACGCACAGAGCTTAGTGCTTATGGCGATTGTGGTTATCGGTATCTACTTAGGGTTCAAGCGTGAGTTTTCAAAACTTATCGGCTTCTTGGTAGTTGCCCTTGTTGCCGTTGGTTTAGTATTCAATGCTGGCGGTGTAAAAGATGTACTGTTAGAGCTGTTCAATAAGATTATCGGTGCATAAAATTATATTGTGGTGCTGATATAAGAATGTTATAATGTGGATATTGAAGAATGTAACAACTTTGAATTGAGAGGAGCTATGATTGATGAAAAAATTTAAGCCTTTCATTATTCCTATATTGTTATTGGTAATAATTGACCAGACTGTTAAAATAGTGATTTCTAAATTATTTATGAAATGCGAGTTTGATATAATGATTAAAACTTTAAGATTTAATCCAGAATTAAATACACGTTTATCTTATGGTGGGAATTTTTTTGAATTGTTATCAAGTCCATTTGTTACAATTTTATTGAATATTCTTGTTTTATTCCTCTTTATATCAGGATATATGTTATATCAGACAAAAAAATCACGCACAAGTTTTTGGGTAAAAGTAATAATGATTTGTGGGATAGCTGGAAGTTTATGCAGTCTGATTGATAAGTTGTTTTGGGGAGGGAGTTTAGATTTTTTACAGATACCGACCTTGTTTATTTTTGATTTGAAAGATTGTTATCTTACAGTTGCAGAAGTTATATTTGTTGTTATTGGAATTTTGCATAGTAAAGAAATATCGGTTAAAGAATATCTGCATTTTTGCTGTAATAAATTTAACTTGTAACCTTCCGTTATTACAATTTCATATCCATACACACAAAGTAGTTAGTCTTAGGATTGACTGCTTTTTTTTACCTAAAATTTCAGATTGGAGTGATGAAATGAACGATATTTTTAAGGATATGCAGGCAAAAGTCGGCTGTGAATACATTTCCGACCTGCCCTCTTATAAGCGTAAAGTCTGGCATGAAACGAAACGACTGAACCCTGCCGATTATGAAGAAAGACAGTTAGAAGATTTTTCAAAGTATGTGTTTGGTATGTCGTACCAGACCTTAAAAGATGTGATGAAACAACAGAAAGGACGTGAGGAACAATGCAGGAAACAAGGGTGCTGGTGGAAACGAGAGGAACAACTGGCGAAGAAACAACATCATATTGGTTCGACCTGCCGATAGATGTTGCCGAGTTTGAAGAAAAATTAGGTGTCGGTGCAGAAAGTCAAGATTACCGTATTATCGAAAAGGTGTTGCCTTATGCTGATGAAATCCACGAACATACAAGCGTCTACCAGCTCAACGAATTAGATTTTATGTACCGCCAGCTTTCAAATGATATGCAGGAAGAATATGTATCACTACTTACGGTGTTTGAAAATCTAGAAGCACTTTATATTTGCAGGAACGTGATTACCGTTTATCCCGACTGTAAAAGCATGATTGATGTTGCAAGGCAAAAGCTGATGAACGACCCGACGTTCAAGCATTTATCCGAGGACTGTCAAGAATATTACTTTGACTTTGAAGCCTACGCTTCTCATTTGCTGGAAAATAGACGCTATCTTGTAACAGAACATAGTGTCTTTGAACTTCCAGAGTAGGAAATGAGGTGGTGCTTATGATTGATGATATGGCGGTTTATATTGCAAATCTTGGCAAATACAATGAGGGCTATTTAGTCGGTGCTTGGTTCACGTTCCCTATTGACGAGGAAGATGTAAAAGAAAAAATCGGCTTGAATGAACGGTATGAAGAATATGCTATCCATGATACCGACAACTTCCCTATCGACATAGGGGAATGTGTTTCCATTGAAGAACTCAATGAGATGTATGAAATGATAGAGGAACTTCCCGACTATATCGTAGAGTGTTTGGACGAATTTATCAGCCACTACGGGACGCTGGAAGAAGTCGTGGAACATAAGGACGATATTTATTATTATCCCGACTGTGAAACTATGACAGACGTTGCCTACTACTACATAGACGAATTGCAGGCACTTGGCGACATTCCACCCAGCTTACAGAACTACATTGACTATGAAGCCTACGGGCGAGATTTGGATATGGGCGGTTGCTTCATTGAAACAAGCCGAGGCATGTGCGAGATACCATATTAACGCTGGAAGATCAGCGACAAGCATGGTTGCTACTGACAGCGTATTTCTCTTTTAAGGGACAGTCTGAAAATGGCTGTCCTTTTCTCTTTGAAGAACTTACGAAAGGAGCTGAAAGAACTTGAAAAAGATTAAAAGCTACACGGGTATCTGGAACGTGGAAAAAGTCTTGTATGCAATCAATGACTTTAACTTACCCTTTCCCGTTACTTTTACCCAGATTACATGGTTTGTGCTTACAGAATTTATCATCATTTTGTTTGGGGATATTCCCCCACTTTCCATGATTGAGGGAGCATTTCTCAAATACTTCGGTATTCCCGTTGCTCTCACTTGGTTTATGTCGCAGAAAACTTTTGACGGAAAGAAGCCGTACAGCTTTTTGAAATCACAGATAGCTTATGCCCTGCGACCGAAAATTACTTATGCAGGAAAAGCCGTAAAACTGCATAAGCAGACCTTGAATGAAACAATCACGGCAGTAAGGAGTGTGAACTATGTTCCCGATAAAATATATTGACAACAACCTTGTCTGGAACAAGGACAATGAGGTGTTCGCTTACTATGAGCTGATACCGTACAACTATTCTTTCTTATCCGCAGAGCAGAAATTTATCGTGCATGACAGCTTTCGCCAGCTTATCGCACAGTCCCGTGAGGGAAAAATTCATGCGTTGCAGATTGCCACAGAAAGCTCAATCCGAAGTCAGCAGGAACAGTCAAAGAAGCTGGTAACTGGAAAATTAAAGGAAGTTGCCTATCAGAAGATAGACGAACAGACCGAAGCGTTAGTATCTATGATTGGGGACAATCAAGTGGACTACCGCTTTTTTCTTGGCTTTAAGCTCATGGTTACGGAAGAACAGCTCAATCTGAAGAACATCAAAAAATCGGCGTGGCTGACGTTCACGGAATTTCTCCATGAAGTGAACCACACGCTGATGAATGATTTTGTTTCCATGCCGAATGATGAAATCAACCGTTACATGAAAATGGAAAAGTTACTGGAAAATAAAATCTCCCGTCGCTTTAAGGTGCGTCGCTTGGAAATCCATGATTTTGGGTATCTCATGGAACATCTTTACGGCAGGGACGGTATCGCTTATGAAGATTATGAGTATCAGTTACCAAAGAAGAAATTGCAGAAAGAAACGCTGATAAAATACTACGACCTTATCCGCCCGACAAGGTGTGTGATTGAGGAAAGCCAGCGGTATTTACGCTTGGAACATGAGGACAAGGAAAGCTATGTGTCCTACTTTACCGTCAATGCGATTGTAGGCGAGCTTGATTTTCCGTCAAGTGAAATCTTCTATTTTCAGCAACAGCAATTCACATTCCCCGTTGATACTTCTATGAATGTAGAAATCGTGGAAAATCGAAAAGCATTAACAACCGTCCGCAACAAGAAAAAGGAATTGAAAGATTTGGATAATCACGCCTATCAAGCTGGAAGTGAAACCAGCTCAAATGTGGTGGACGCTTTAGACAGCGTGGACGAGCTGGAAACGGACTTAGACCAGAGCAAAGAAAGTATGTATAAGTTAAGCTACGTCATACGGGTGTCTGCACCCGATCTTGACGAGCTGAAACGCCGTTGTGATGAAGTCAAGGACTTTTACGACGACCTCAATGTAAAGCTGGTGCGTCCTGCTGGGGATATGCTGGGGCTTCATTCTGAATTTTTACCAGCCAGCAAGCGATATATCAATGATTATGTGCAGTATGTAAAATCAGATTTTCTAGCAGGGCTTGGTTTTGGTGCGACACAGCAGTTAGGAGAAACTACGGGTATCTATATGGGCTATTCTGTTGATACGGGAAGAAATGTGTACCTGCAACCGTCCCTTGCCAGTCAAGGTGTAAAAGGTACAGTTACCAACGCTTTAGCGTCTGCTTTTGTCGGTTCGCTTGGCGGTGGAAAGTCGTTCTGTAACAATCTTCTGGTATATTACGCGGTGCTGTTTGGCGGTCAAGCACTTCTGTTAGACCCTAAAAGCGAGCGTGGCAACTGGAAAGAAACACTTCCAGAAATCGCCCATGAAATCAATATCGTAAACCTAACAAGCGATAAAGGCAATGCAGGACTTCTTGACCCGTTTGTGATTATGAAGAATGTAAAAGACGCTGAAAGTCTGGCAATCGACATCTTAACATTCCTTACGGGTATTTCCTCTAGGGACGGCGAAAAATTTCCTGTGTTACGTAAGGCGGTTCGTTCCGTTACCCAGAGCGACAAACGAGGCTTGCTCCATGTGATAGACGAGCTACGCCGTGAAGATACGCCCATAGCAAGAAATATCGCAGACCATATCGACAGCTTCACGGACTACGACTTTGCACACCTGCTGTTTTCAGACGGTACGGTAGAAAATGCAATCAGTCTGGATAACCAGCTCAATATCATTCAAGTAGCGGACTTAGTATTGCCAGATAAGGACACGACCTTTGAGGAATACACGACCATTGAATTATTGTCGGTGTCTATGCTGATTGTGATTAGTACCTTTGCTCTTGATTTTATCCATTCGGACAGAAGCATTTTTAAGATTGTCGATTTGGACGAAGCGTGGGCGTTCTTAAACGTGGCACAAGGCGAAACTTTATCAAATAAGCTGGTTCGTGCTGGACGTGCTATGCAGGCAGGCGTTTATTTTGTTACACAATCCTCTGGCGACGTGTCAAAAGAAAGTCTGAAAAACAATATCGGCTTGAAGTTTGCCTTTCGTAGTACCGACTTGGGCGAGATAAAGCAGACCTTAGAATTTTTCGGTATCGACAAGGACGACGAGAACAATCAGAAACGCTTGCGTGATTTGGAGAACGGACAATGTTTATTGCAGGACTTATACGGGCGTGTCGGTGTGGTGCAGATACACCCAGTCTTTGAAGAACTGCTACACGCCTTTGATACCAGACCGCCCGTACAGAGAAATGAGGTGGAGTGATGAAAGAAAGGATAAAAGGTGCGTTCACAAAAAGGAAGATTTTTCACTTTCTCAAAATGGCTCTGTTTGTCGTGGCACTTTCCCTTATCCTGCTTTCACTTCTGGGGACGGTGGCTCATGCGACGGGGCTTGTGGACGATACCATAAATGCAGAAAATCTTTACTCAAAATATCCGCTGTCGAATTACCAGCTTGATTTTTATGTAGATAATAGCTGGTCGTGGTTGCCGTGGAACTGGCTGGACGGTATCGGAAAATCGGTGCAGTATGGGCTTTACTGCATTACTAACTTTGTCTGGACGATAAGCCTTTATTTAAGCAATGCCACGGGCTATGTGGTGCAGGAAGCCTATAAGCTGGACTTCATCAATGATATGGCAGACAGTATCGGACAAAGCATACAGACCCTTGCAGGCGTAACACAGAACGGTTTTTCCAGCTCTGGCTTTTATGTCGGTTTCCTGCTTCTCATTATCTTAGTGGTGGGACTTTATGTTGCCTATACGGGACTTATCAAACGGGAAACAAGCAAGGCACTTCACGCTGTTATCAACTTTGTGGTGGTGTTCGTGCTGTCCGCTTCTTTTATTGCCTACGCTCCCGACTACATCAAGAAGATAAATGAATTTTCATCAGACATCAGTACCGCTTCACTTGACTTGGGAACAAAAATCATGCTCCCAAACTCCGACAGCGAGGGTAAGGACAGCGTGGACTTGATACGGGACAGCCTATTTTCTATTCAAGTGGAACAGCCGTGGCTCTTGCTTCAATTCGGGAATAGCAACGCAGAGGAAATCGGGACAGACCGTGTAGAAGCTCTGGTATCGGCAAGCCCAGAGGACGAGGACGGGAAAACCAGAGAAGAAGTCGTGAAAACAGAAATCGAGGACAACGACAACAACAATCTGACAATACCGCAGGTGGTGAACCGTTTAGGTATGGTGTTCTTCCTCTTGTTCTTTAACTTAGGGATAACGATATTTGTATTCTTGCTTACGGGCATGATGTTGTTCAGCCAGATACTTTTTATTATCTTTGCTATGTTTTTACCTATCAGCTTTTTACTTTCCATGATACCGAGCTATGAAAGCATGGCAAAGCAGGCAATCGTGAGGGTGTTTAATACCATAATGACACGGGCAGGAATAACGCTCATTGTAACGGTGGCGTTCAGCATTTCCAGTATGTTTTATAACATTTCCACAGATTATCCGTTCTTCATGGTGGCGTTCTTGCAGATAGTGTGTTTCGCTGGTATCTACATGAAGCTGGGCGACTTAATGAGTATGTTCTCACTTAATGCTGGCGACAGTCAAAGCATGGGACGAAGAATTTTCCGCAGACCGTATCTGTTTATGCGACATCGGGCTAGGCGTATGGAACACCGTATTGCAAGGGCGGTCAGTGCTGGCGGTATTACGGGCGGTGTGGCTGGTGTGGTGGCTGGAAGTGCCGTTGCTGGTAAGAGGGCTGAAAGAAAAAATACAGCTTCTAAAGAAAATCGGGGCAATACCACTTCCAGCATGGGACAGCGTGCAGGCTCAAAGGTGGGTGCTGTCTTAGATACGAAAAATAAAGTGAAAGACAAGGCAAACGCTGTCAAAGAAAACATCAAGGATATGCCAACACAGACCGCTTATGCGGTGTATTCCGCAAAGGAAAAGGCAAAGTCCAGCGTGTCTGACTTTAAGCGTGGCATGGTGCAGGAACAGCAGTCCAGACAGTCGGGACGCTTAGAAAAGCAGGAACAGCATAGACAAAATATCGCTGACAAGCGTATGGAGCTTCAAAAGGCACAAGAAGCAAGGCAGGCACAGCGAAAGGCTGACGGATCAGCGACAACGGGAGCTACCCGTCCCCATGAGCGACCAGCCACAGCTTCAACCATTCCAAAGCCGAGTGCGGAAAAAATGCAGGAAGTGAAACGCCCTGCCACAGCGACCACTTCAAAAGCAAGTGAGCCAGTCAAGACAACTGTTATCAAAGAGCGTCCGTTATCTTCTGGTGCTTCTGATAAGAAAGCGACCCAGCCTGCACAGCCAGTACATAGGCAGAATGTAGAAAAAGTGGTATCGCAGGAAACACGCCAGAATTATACCAAAGACCGCAGGACAAAGGTTCAGCAGACGCAAACCGTACAAAAGAACCAGCAGACAACAGAGAAAACTCCTAACCTTGTGATGAAGAAAGGACAGAAGAAAAAATGAAACTGAAACATATCGCTATCATTGGCAGTCTGTTTCCTATCCTCTTTTCTCTGGTGCTTTTCTTTGGTGTGTTGATTAGTGCGGACAGCGACGACGAGAACAGCAATTTTTCTTCTGGCATTACGGGTATGAACTTATCCGCAGAAGTCTTGAAACATCAGCCTATGGTAGAAAAATACGCCAGAGAAAACGATATTTCCGAGTATGTTAATGTGCTGTTGGCTATCATTCAAGTAGAAAGTGGCGGTACGGCAGAAGATGTTATGCAGAGTTCGGAAAGTCTTGGTTTACCGCCCAACTCTTTAGATACGGAAAGTTCAATCAAGCAGGGGTGTAAATATTTTGCGTCCCTGCTTTCTTCTTGCAAAAATCAAGGTATCGACGATTTGAATGTAGCGATACAGTCTTATAACTATGGCGGTGGTTATGTGGGATATGTGGCAGGAAAAGGAAAGAAACACACTTTTAATCTTGCGGAAAATTTTGCCCGTGAGAAATCGGGTGGAAAGAAAGTAACCTATACCAACCCGATAGCTGTTGCGAAGAACGGGGGCTGGCGGTATGGCTATGGAAATATGTTCTATGTGGAATTAGTCAATCAGTATTTAGCAGTTCCGCAGGTGTCGGGAGAACTGGCACAAAAGGTAATGAATGAAGCGTTGAAATATCAAGGCTGGAAATATGTGTATGGCGGTAGCAATCCCAACACTTCCTTTGACTGTTCGGGACTGACGCAATGGTGTTATGGAAAAGCTGGTATCTCCTTACCGAGAACGGCACAAGCACAGTATGACGCTACCCAACATCTGCCACTCTCGCAGGCAAAGGCTGGGGACTTGGTATTTTTCCATTCTACCTATAACGCTGGTACTTATGTAACGCACGTTGCAATTTATGTAGGAAATAACCAGATGTACCATGCAGGAAATCCGATAGGATATGCAGACTTAAATAGTAGTTACTGGCAACAGCACTTAATCGGTGCAGGACGAGTAAAACAATAGAAAGGACTTAGAAAATATGTTTAAGAAGAATAAGAAACCGACAGAAAATGTCAAAGAAAAAAAGGTGCGTACTGTCAAAGTAGGCACACACAAGAAAACCGTGATTGCGTTGTGGGTGGTGCTTATCGCAAGTGTGAGCTTTGGGGTGTATAAGAATTTTACGGCTATCGACCAGCACACAACCCATGAAAAAGAAATCATTGAGCTTCGCTTGCAGGACACTAACGGGATAGAAAATTTCGTGAAAAATTTTGCGAAGTCCTACTACACATGGAATAACAGCAAAGAAGCGATTGAAGCAAGGACGCAGGCAATCAGCGGTTATCTGACAAAGGAATTGCAGAACTTGAATGTAGATACCATTAGAACCGATATACCGACCAGCTCCACAGTTACAGATGTGATTGTATGGCATATCGAACAGTCGGGAACGGACACTTTTTCTGCTACCTACGAAGTAGATCAGCAGATAAAAGAGGGAGAACTGACAAGCAATGTGAAAGCAACCTATACTGTAAAAGTCTATGTAGACGCTGACGGGGATATGGTAATCGTTCAGAACCCTACCCTTGCACCGGCAATCGAAAAATCAGACTATGAGCCTAAGACACCAGAAGCAAATGCAAGTGTAGACGCTGATACTGTCAATGACGCTACTGCATTTCTGGAAACATTCTTTAAGCTCTATCCAACAGCAACAGAAAAAGAGCTTGCTTACTATGTATCTGGGAATGTGATTGAACCTATCGGCAGGGATTATCTTTATTCTGAACTGATAAACCCTATCTTTACAAAAGACGGGGACAATGTGAAAGTCAAGGTTGCCGTGAAATTCCTTGATAATCAGACAAAGGCTACACAGATGTCGCAGTATGAGCTTGTGCTACATAAGGATAGCAACTGGAAGATTGTAGGATAAAACTGATTTGGAGGGGGATTTACCCCCCCCCTCTATAAGGAATACATACGGATAGTATGAAAACGTTGACAATCGTTTCATAGGGGTATATAATAAACATACAGAACGAATGTAAAAGAGGTGTATGTATGGCGAGAAATAAATATCCTGAAATAACGGTTGAAAAAATATTAGATGTATCTCAACGTTTGTTTCTTGAAAAAGGATATGATAAAACAACAATTCAAGATATTGTTGATGAATTAGGCGGATTAAGCAAAGGGGCAATCTATCATCATTTTAAGTCTAAAGAAGAAATCATGGACGCACTAGGAGATAAGATGTTTTTTAACAATAATCCTTTTGAGAAAGTAAAAGCTCGGACAGATTTAAACGGACTTCAAAAAATGAGAATGGCAATCATATTAAATCAATCTGATGAAAAACAGATAGAATTGACGAAACAAGCTATTCCCATGTTGAAAAATCCTCATGTATTAGCTCGTATGATTGAAACAAACCGTCGTCGTTTATGTCCCTATTGGGAATTATTTATAGAAGAAGGGATAAATGACGGGTCTATTAAAACACAATATAAAAAAGAACTTGCAGAATTTTTGGTGTTAATGGATATTTGGTTAATACCTTCTATCTTTCCAGCTAATAGAGAAGAGTTACAAAACAGATTTCATTGCATAAAAGAAATGCTTGAAAATATGGGTCTGCCTTTATTGAATGAAGAAATAAGCGAAAAGATAACAGAATTACCCTATTTTGAATAGTTACAAATAAATTGCCTAGAGATAGGCAATTAAAAAAACATATATACATACATTTGTTCGGTATTATAATGTAAAGGAGATGTTATCATGGAAGAAGTTAAGTATTCAATATGTGTATCTGCATTGCAGAAAAAGTATAAAGATAAAGAGGTATTGAGCAATGTAACGTTCTCTGTACCTAAAGGCACTATTTATACTTTATTAGGGTCAAACGGTGCTGGAAAAACAACAACTATTCGTATATTAACAACGCAAATCAAAGCAGATAATGGTACGGTTCAAATTGAGGGATATAATGTTTTTGATAATCCGCAAAAAGTACATGAAGTGATTAGTTTGACAGGGCAGTTTTCCGCTGTTGATGAATGTTTGACAGGAAAAGAAAATCTCATTATTATGGGGAAATTACGTCACTTATCAAAGCCAGAGGAAACGGCTGATAATTTGTTAGAATATTTTGAATTAGCAAAGGCTTCAAACCGTATTGTATCTACTTATTCTGGTGGAATGAAGCGAAAACTAGATATAGCAATGAGCTTGATCGGAAATCCTAAAATTATTTTTTTAGATGAACCAACGACTGGATTAGACCCACAAAGTCGTCATAGTATGTGGAATATAATTAGAGATTTAAACAAGTCTGGTGTAACGATTTTTCTAACTACTCAATATTTAGAAGAAGCAGAACAACTGGCAGATATAATCGGCATATTGGACAATGGAAAAATCATCGCAGAGGGAACGCCAGAGGAATTAAAAGCATATCTCCCACAAGGAGAAGTACAATTTACATTTGAAAATTCAGAAGAATTTGAGAAAGCTATATTGTTGATGAAAGATTATAAAGTTTCCATAACTCCAGAAGAATATAGCATTATTGTGTTTACTGACGGAAAAGCAGATACATTGTCTAAAATATTCTATATGTTATATACGAGTGAAATTTCTATTCAAAACTTTAAAGAACTTGCACCTACCTTAGAAGATGTGTTTTTATCCATGATTGAAGAAAGTGAGGGAAAATCAAATGAAGTCAAAGACTAAAAGGTATAATGATACTTTTACAATGGCAGGACGTTGTTTACTTTTATCGAAAAGAAACCCAGATACTTTTTTAACCAGTATTATTCTACCAGCACTAATGATGTTACTATTTATTTCTCTTTTCGGTAACCTTATTCAGATTGAGGGTATTTCTTATGTAGATTTTATCGTTCCGGGAATTTTATTACAATGCATTGCTCAAGGTTCTTCTACAACCGCTATTATGGTAAATAAAGACGTAACAAGTGGCATTGTTACAAGGTTTAGTACATTGCCTATCAATAAAATTTCAATATTGAATGGTCATATTTTAGAGGCTTTCATAAGGAGTATTATAAGTACAGTTGTTGTAGTATTGATAGCAATATTACTTGGCTTTCGTCCGTCACTCCATATAACAGACATAGGAATTGTATTCATATTATTAGTTGGGATAATATCTGTATTATCATGGTTGGCTGTTATTGTCGGGGTAATAACAAACAGTGCAGAGGGAGCAAGTTCATTATCAGCAATAGCAATCATACTTCCCTATTTAAGTTCTGGGTTTGTACCAACCGAAACATTACCCTCAATTATGAAAGTATTTGCAGAATATCAACCTATGACTCCCATTATAGATATTATGCGAAATGCCTTTTTAGGAAATCCTTTAGATATTAAGGTATTTATAATTGCTTTAATATGGTGTGTAGGATTAACAATTACGTTTTATCTTGTGTCTTTAGTTTTATTTAAGAAACGTTTACACAATTAGAAAGAGGTTGAATTATGATAGGACTAAAAAAACGAGATATTAAAAAAGCATTGAAAGCTGGTGCAAAAGCTGGCGGTGTATCATTGGCTGATGTTCGGGCTGATATTGAAGCGACGATTGATGAAGCTATGAACAGCACCGACCCAGAAGTGCAGGCAAATTTCAGAAAGTATTTTGGAAATAAACGCCCTACACCAGAAGAATATATTTACAAGATTACAAAAAAGACAAAAGTGTAATAGAAATCAAGTGCTGTAAGGGGGCTTGTATTATGGAAAGTTTTAAACATAATCTTATACAGTCATACACTACCTAACAGCATTTTATCAACAACTGAATATCTCACAGCTTTAATAGCTCGTACAGACTATATGTTTTGTGCGGGCTTTTTTTATACCCGAAAAAATTTTTTCACTTTTTTTCAAATTCATGCAACAAATCACACCTTGCTGTACAGATATGGTGCGGAAAGAGGGATAAACACTTTTCACGTCATAACGGAAAGGGGGTGTGATGATATGAAACCGTCGGACTTCCAAAAGACAATACAATGTCAATTTGACTGCAAGCTCAAGCGTGTAGTAAAAGGCATTGTCCGTAATTATCGCAAAGAATTAAAGCGACGAAGAAATAAGGAAATTTCCTATTGTGAACTTCCAGAAATCGTCGTGGAAAAGCTGGCAGTCTGGGACGAATACGAAAGCGATTATACCGCCTTTGATGTATGTGGTATTGAAGTTCGTGTCCTTGATGATGATTTAGCAGAAGCGATTAAGTATCTGTCTGAAAAAGACAGAGAAATCTTGTTGATGTATTTCTTCTTAGGCATGAGCGATACAGAAATCGGCGACAGATTAAAGATTAACCGTTCAACGTCGTTCCGCAGTAGGAAGAACTCACTTGAAGAAATCAAGAAAAAATTAAAGGAGAACATGAATGATGAATAACACACACCCGTCATTTTACCTTATTTCGTCGGCTGTGGACGGCAACGTAAATGCGATTGAAAAGATACTAGCATTGTATGACCCGTACATATCAAAATGTTGTTTGCGTCCGTTCTACGACAAATATGGTAATGTCTGCATAGTCGTAGACATGGAATTAAAAGGACGTATCAGAGAAGCACTTATTAAAATGATTTTGGACTTTGATATTCCTTTAGAAACCGAAGAATAACAAGCAGTAACCGCAGAGCATGATTTGTTCAATCCCCTCTTTCCTGCTCTGCCCCTGTTTTTACATGAAAGCAACACGCTTTCGCCACAGCTCTTTGACAACTGAATAAAGCAGACAGATACGTTTGTGAGATAGCGAGCCACGGGGACTGTACGCCACGACCTTTTCAAAAGAAAGCGAGCGACCCACGCAGTGATCCGAGAGCGACTGTTGGAAAAGTCGTTTTGCCACGACCTATCCTCACAGAATAATGATACGTCCGCATGGTGCGGTTCTGCCCACAAGAATGGGAATAGTTGGGATACTAACGGAGCATTCCAAAGCCGTCTGCCTGCTTGTAAAAAATGACACACAGTAAAGGGGGTGCATAGATTATGAACAATACTGATGTGCCTATCTGGGAAAAATATACGCTGACGAT
The DNA here is from genome assembly GCF_004346095.1 of Faecalimonas umbilicata. Lineage (GTDB taxonomy): Bacteria > Bacillota > Clostridia > Lachnospirales > Lachnospiraceae > Faecalimonas > Faecalimonas umbilicata. The sequence continues at coordinate 27,822 of NZ_SLZV01000035.1, forward strand.
TGAAGAAGCGTCCAAATACTTCCGCATTGGCGAAAAGAAATTGCGTAAATTAGCCGAAGAAAATATTGACGCTGGCTGGGTTATCGTGAACGGTAATCGTATTCAGATTAAGCGAAAAAAATTTGAAAAAATCATAGATACATTGGACGAAATCTAATGTCATTGAGCCGTAGATATGGTATAATAAAGTATAGCGTATCACGGCTCATTCCATGACGGAAAGGAGCTTTACACTATGTCTAATGTGAAACGAAAAGACAGTAAAAATCGCAATTTGCGTAATGGAGAGAGCCAGCGAAAAGACGGAAGATACGTTTATAAATATACCGATATATACGGAAAGCCACAATTTATCTATTCTTGGAAACTTGTACCGACAGACAAGACACCTGCTGGAAAGCGTGATGATATTTCATTGAGGGAAAAAGAAGCACAGATAAAAAAAGACCTTAACGACAGTATCGACACAGTCGGCGGTAAAATGACAGTCTGCCAGCTTTACGAGAAAAAGAACAGCCAAAGAAAGAACATCAAGAGGGCTACCGAAAAGGGACGACAGTATCTTATGAACGCTCTGAAAAATGACCCATTGGGTATGAGGGCGATTGATACTGTTAAGCAGTCGGACGCTAAAGAATGGGCTATCAGAATGAGTGAAAAAGGATATGCCTATAAAACAATTGATAACTATAAGCGTTCCTTGAAAGCGTCATTTTACATGGCGATACAAGACGACTGTATCAGAAAGAACCCATTTGAATTTAAACTAAGTGATGTTCTGGAAGATGATACAGAGCAGAAAGTTATCCTTACACCAGAGCAGGAAGAACGCCTGCTTGCCTTTATGGAAAAGGATAAGATTTACAGCAAGTATTATGATGAGGTTGTGCTTCTGTTGGAAACGGGACTTCGTATTTCTGAATTTTGCGGACTGACGACGCATATTGATATGCAGAACAGAATACTCAATATAGACCACCAGTTATTGAAAGATAGCGAAATGGGCTACTATATTGAAACACCAAAGACCAAAAACGGAAAACGGGAACTTCCATTGACAGAACGGGCTTATCAAGCAATCCAAAGAATACTAAAGAACAGAGGAAAAGCACAACCGCTGATTGTAGGTGGTTACAGCAATTTCCTATTCTTAAACCGTGAGGGCTTGCCTAAAGTTGCAGGAAACTATGAGGGTATGGTGCGAGGATTGATTAAGAAATATAACAAGTATCACACGGATAAGTTACCGAACATCACACCACATTCATTCAGGCATACTTATTGTACGAATATGGCAAATAGAGGAATGAACCCAAACACCCTGCAATATCTCATGGGACACGCTAACATAACCATGACACTTGGCTATTACGCACACGGTACATTTCAATCTGCAAAAGCGGAACTGGAAAGACTGGCTTGTTAATATCGGAGCTTATATTTACTACTCATTTACTACTTTTGGTTGCATTTTCATGCTGGTAAATGCCAGCTTATGCAAGGTATCTTCCAAAAAGAAAATACCGATAAAGCCCTAAAATACGGGATATATCGGCATTTACCAACTTATGAAAAGATAATCAGAAATTTAGTAAGTTTTTTCCTTTAATAATTTATATAGAATATGCTGTTTCCGTATATTCATCTAATTTTTTACGTTTAATCAATCGCTTTGTTCCATTCCATAAAACAAACTGGCAATTCTGCTCATCCGTCATTTTGCGGAGCTTGTTAATTCCGATACCAGAATATGCAGCTGCTTCCTCAAGAGTTAAATTACTCTTTTCCCAAATAGGAACTTCTTTTACCATAGGCATCTTCCTCCCTAATAAATCAAGTCTTTTTTCCTTTAAAATAAAGGTTTTTTAAAGTTTCTATCTCAGATGAATGAACAAGAATCATGGATATTTCTCTG
>NZ_SLZV01000036.1 GCF_004346095.1 Faecalimonas umbilicata
AAAGTCAGTAATCTTATTCTACACTGAGGTATTTTTTTCTCAACCTTCTTTCTTGGAATTCCTTATATTTGAATTATACAGGAAGCTCCTTGTATGATACAAAATCTTTTTCGCTTGTGATCCGGCTTTCTGCCTCCTATCATCTGTCCTTTTCGCAGTCACAATCCACGATGTTTGAAAACCCATCGGGGATCATCAGTTTCCCGACTGTTTTGTATATCTCGTTCATCTTCTCTCTGTTTAAAGAATAATGTGTCCACTTTCCTTCTTTTCTCGGAACGACCAGCTCCATATCTGTCAGAAGCTTCATATCATGCGATAATGTTGGTTGTGTGATCTGAAATTCCTCTAGAATCTTACACGCACAAAGCTCACCGTTGGACAGCATATTGATGATCTTCAGACGTTTCGGATCCGAAAATACTTTGAAAATCTTTGCATATTCTATGTAATCTATTCCCATGCACTCCCTCCTCTCATCACACATTGATTATTTTCTATGTTTACAGAATATATCTTATATAGAAATTTGTCAATATGTTATCATTAAAATACATGCTTTTAAATAAAAACAGGATAAAAACTTGCACAACTTATACGCCGTCTTTTATCCTATTTCCATATATATTCTTTGATATTAATAAAATTTACTTTAATGTTTCATTACTGCAAATGAGGCTGCAAATAAGACTGTTCAAAAAGCAACTCTTGTGCATTGACCTCTGTACCGTCTATTGGCAATTTCTCATACAATCCATTTGGCTTCATCTTCCTTGCCTTTTTATTATCCGACAACATCGTAATAAACATCTCTTCTATCCGGATCTTTAACTCTTCTGACTCTATCGGGATTGCAACTTCCACACGTTTCACCGTATTTCTAGTCATAAAATCTGCCGATGCAATATATATTTTTCTTCTTTCCTCTATGCCAAATATATATATTCTAGAATGTTCCAGATAACGTCCAACAATGCTTCTTATCTCGATATTTTCTGTGTATCCCGGAATCCCTGCTGCCAGACAGCAAATCCCACGAACAACCATATCGATTTTTACTCCTGCCTGAGATGCTTCGATTAACTTATCAATAATCTTTTTATCTGTCAAAGAATTCATTTTCAATCCAATATATGCCTTCTCATTTTGTCTGGCATGAGCAATTTCTTCGTCTATCATTTCCAGCACTCGATTTTGAAGACATTTCGGTGCCACAAGAAGTTTTTCTGACTGTTCTACGACTTCTCCCATCACCAGCGCCTGAAATACTTGTCTTGCATTTTCACCAATCTGCGGATTCGCTGTCATAACCATCAAATCCGTATAAAGTTCTGCTGTTTTCTCATTATAGTTTCCTGTTCCAACCTGCGTCAGATACTGAATTTCATCATGATGCTTTCGTGTCACCAGACACAATTTCGAGTGTACTTTATACCCAGGTAATCCATAAATCACATTACACCCTGCATATTCCAGTCTTCTCGACCACTCTATATTGTTTTCTTCATCAAAACGCGCACGAAGTTCTACCAATACGGTCACTTCTTTTCCATTTTCTGCTGCTTCCACCAATGTTTCTACAATTTTTGAATTTTTGGCGACCCTGTACAATGTGATTTTAATCGATAATACTTCCGGATCATTTGCTGCTTCTCTTAAAAATTCGATATATGGCCGGATACTTTCAAACGGAAACGATAACATTCTGTCTTTCTCCAAGATCTGTTCTATGATGCTTTTTTTCATATCGAACATTGCGCTTGGCTGCGGCACTCGTTTCTGAAAAAACAATTCTTCCTTTTTGCGAAGCGCATCCTGAATTTGAAATACATATTTAAAATCCAATGGCGAAGCGCTGTAAAATACCCGTTTCTTTTGCAAACCGAGATTTTCACATAATGTATCTACAACTTTTTCATCTACATTTCGTGTCATACTCATCGTCAGTGGACTTAGTTTTTTTCTTCTACTGATCAATTCTGACATAATATCACGATAATCTAAATCATCGTCATACAAATCCGCCGCATCAATATCCGCACTTCTTGTAATTTTCAAAAGTGTTTTTGACTTCACAATATAATGTGGATATACTTTTTCTACGAAATGCAAAATCAATTCTTCCGTAAGCATGTAGGTTCCTTCTCGAAACGGACTCTTAATCAAGCGTGGAAACACATTGTTGCTGCAAGGAATAATTCCTACCTTATCCTTTTTATTCTTTTTTCCAAGCAGTACAGCCACATAAATATCATTATTTTTCAGGAACGGAAAAGGTGCGTTCTTTGATATTAACATCGGTGAAATCAATGGAGCTATTTCTGAATCAAAATATCGTTCCAAATAATCGGATTCTTTTTTCGACAACATATTGAAATCTACAATGCTAATATTTTCTGCTTTCAGTTCATTCCTCAGAAGTGTATATGTATAGTCTTTTCTTTGGAGTAGTTTTTTCATATCATCCAATACAGCTTTTAACTGTTCTTCCGCTGTCATATTTGTTTTATTATCTTTTAAGGTCGGCTGCAATGCCATCTGATCTGCCAGACTTCCAACGCGTACTCTTATAAATTCATCCAGATTGCTCTGAAATATCGATAAAAATGTCAGGCGCTCACATAATGGTACAGACTTATCCTCTGCCTCCTCCAATACTCTTTCATTGAACTTCAGCCATGATAACTCTCTATTTACATATGGTAGACTTACATTCTTCCTCATCACTTTTTCTCCTATTCTTTTCCTTATTTTTTCTTTTGTGGTGCAATGATCCTCTTGCATAAATATCCTTCTCTTACACCGTAATTGCTGACTACAATTTCATCGGCAGCAAACAAACGGAAGATATGCTGCAGAATCATGATCCCTGGAATGATCGTGTGAATGCGATTCGGCTCCAGCTTTAAAATAAGATCGATTGCTCTCCTGTCCGCTTGATACAGCTGAGAACATAACTGATCCAACTGCTTTCTGGAAACCGTATGACATTCTGGTGGAAGATCATATAATTTCTTTGCGATCCGCAAAACTGCCCTTGCAGTTCCACCAACACAAACTAGCGGGGAACACTTTTTATAGGTAAACATCTTTTGCTTTCCAATTTCAGCAGATATCGATTTTTTTAATCTTTTCAGCGACCCCTCCCCAGGCACGATATGTTTCACACACTCTTTATACAGACTCAGGGAACCAACAGGAAAACTTGCAGCATCCAGTACCTCTCCGTTTTCAAAGGGAACAACTTCTGTGCTTGCTCCACCAATATCGATAAATGCACCGCTTGATAACTTTACGTCCTGCATGGCCCCTGTATACCCAAAAAATGCTTCTTCTTTTCCACTGATCACTTCCACATCGTATCCTGTCCTCGCTTTAATTGCCGATACAGCCTCCGCAGTATTTTGAATGTTCCGAAGAGATGCCGTCGCAAATACTGAAACATGATTGATATTTAATGATTCTAGAATTTCTCTAAATTCTAAAAGGCCGGTATATGCACATTCAATTCCTTCCGGAGATAATCTTTTATTTTCTACATACCCTGCCAGTCCTGCCATAATTTTTTCCTTGAAAAGAATACGGAACACTGTTCCGTCAACCTCATAGACAGTGACCCTCATGGAATTCGAGCCAATATCCATAATCGCCTGTTTCATCTATATTTCTCCTTCTATAATAAAATTTTTCCACAAATGAGAACATACAGGTATTGCAAATCACAATACTTTTCTTTCATTGACTGTAAACTTAAAATGCATCCCCAGCATCTCCGAAGCTCTCCTGCACATCAACATCCGTTCTGTGAAAATTTCAAAATAATCTAAAATAGAACATGTTTCTTCATCCAATTCCAAATTCAAATGTATCTCTTTTTTCTCAGGGTTCGCTGCAAGTTCTGTTGAAAGCACACCATAGTTCACCCGGTCATGAATATCAAAACTTGATTTCCTTTTATTCCGTACACGGTTTCTGCGTACATCGGTTTTGTCTGCCAAAATAATTGCTGCTGACACTGCATTTACCGCAGTTCCAGTTTCTTCATCATGGTTTCCAATTGCAGAAATCACAACTGAAATATCTTCTGCATCCATTCCAAGACTCCTTAGGATCTGCATTGCCATAATTGCTCCACTGTGTGCGTGATCCGAGCGATTCACACAATTTCCTATATCATGCATAAACCCTGCAATTTTACACAATTCTATCTCTCTTTTTGAGTAGCCCAATACTTCTAACAGTTCTGCTGCCCGTTCAGCTACAATCACAGCATGTTTCTGCGAATGATCTGTATAGCCAAGAACCCCCAGTATTTCATTTCCCATTGTAATATACTGATTAATTTCTTTGTTTTCCCTTATGTCCCGATACGTTAAATTCAATTTTTTGCCTCTGTCTTTCTACATTCTTTGTATTGCATCCATAGCTAATTCTGACCGTTCACATTCTTCTGCATTGAATGTGATTTGATAACAGAATGGACTTTTCTTCATATGCTCCGACGCATAACTCAATCCATTTGTCTGCTCATCCAGATATGGATTATCTATCTGCTTTGGATCACCGAGAAGAATTACTTTCGTTCCTTTTCCTGCGCGGGTAATAATACCTGTTACCTGTTTTGGTGTCATGTTCTGAGCTTCATCAATAATCAAATATGTATTTACAAAGGATCTTCCTATATTCCCTCTTTTCAGTATTGAACACCTTTTCTAATCCTACTGCAACCGCATAAAATGTTTTTGCAGTACCTGCCATTCCCTTTACAATTACAAGCGGAGCATCTTCTGCAGATGTCATCAATGCTTCCTGCAGGAAATACTGACCGACATTTCTTGGTGACACACCATACGGTTTACTTTTTTTATATTGCAATGGAACTACTTTTGTTCCATCAAAACGTCCAAGCTGCACTTTTTTCGTAGATTGATCTGCTTTTAAGATCAGAAACTGATTCATCTCCGGCATAACCTGATGACGAATCCCATCTTCTCCCATTTGATAAATGTATTCCGGTTTGATTCCTTTCTTTTTGAGCTCTTTAAAATGCTCTTCCTCTACATAAACTTCCATCCTTCCACTATACTGTTCTTCTTTCTTTGCTATTCTGTCTGTTGTATAATCCTGAGCTGTGATAGAAAGCATCTGCGCTTTGATTCTAAGAAGCATATCTTTTGTGACCAAAATAGTCTGTTCTTCCGGATAATCTTTTTGAAGCCCTAAACATACCTTTAATATCCGATTGTCCATCTTATCTTCAGGCATATCCGTTGGAAGTTGCATATCAACATAATTTTTTTCTATCCGGATGATTCCTCCCTGCTCCGTATCTACACCCGCTACAAGATTGCCTTGTACCCGAAGATTTTCCAAGTGGCGAATCGCTTCTCTGGCATTTCTCCCCTTTTTCTTCTCAGAATTTTTTAATCCATCAAGTTCTTCCAATACTGCCATTGGAATCACTACTTCATTATCTTCAAAATTCAAAATTGCCTCAGGTGCATGAATCAAAATATTCGTATCCATTACATATATTTTTCTCATAGTTATCTTCCTCATATAATCAATGACTCTCACATCTATCTTGTTATGCACATTCGATTTTCTGATTATATTGTGCACACTGTAACAAAAAATTATAATCACACTCTAACACTTCAGACATCTCTGAAAACAAATAGCACTCCGCTTCTTTCAACCATCTCGCATCCCCGAGCGAGATGTGATTTTTTTGCCGTTTTCTTCGATACATCTTGATCAACTGAATCAACATTACCGCATCATCTTCCCGGACAGCCTGATTTTGTATATCCATTCTTTTTTGTGGATTTCTGTAACAGATCAGTTGTTCTTCCGGTTCAATGCAAAAGATTTTTTCTAATTCTTGCTTTGTCTTTAGCGGTCGTACATGCATCTCTACTTTATCTATCGGAATATATACTACTTTCACGTTACTTTGAATCGGTTTCAGCCTGTAATAATATTTTTTCATTTTATTCATTTCTATTTGACAAATATCTTCTACTTCACATACTCCCTCTGGACAATGTACTACTTTTTCACCTATATGATATGTTTTCAATCTTAGCACCTCCAAAAAGGCTCTGTTCCATACAGAAACAGAGCCATCAAAAAACTATTCCTTAGACTTGAACCATAAAACAGCTTTTCTTTCTACATCTCCCATTAAATTTGTTCGTACCAAAGCTGTTTCACACATACACCTATCTCCTCCCAACAATCACTCTCTCTTTTTTCAAAATATCACACCGTTTCTATCTTTATCTACCTTACTAATGTAAATTTTAGATAAATATTTTGTAAAGTTCATTTTGGGCAATCAAATAGGCGCCCATTTCTGAACGCCTTACCATACTCTATATCAACAATTATTAAACTATTGATATCATTTTTTATTTCTTTATTTCAGATTCCTAACTTTGCTTATAAATATAATCCACTTAAAAAAAGCTTCTAAGCTTTCTACATCGTTTTTTGCAGCAGTACAATAGTTTCCACATGGACTGTCTGACAAAATTGATCCACCGCCGTGCATTTCACCACCCGGTATCCTCTCGCCTGTATCATTTCTAAATCTCTTGCCAAGCTCGTAGCCTTGCAGGAAATATACACGATATTTTCTACTCCATAATCAAGGATCTTCGGCAATGCTTTCGGATGAATCCCATCCCTAGGCGGGTCTAACACAATCACATCCGGCTTCTCTTCTATTTCATCTAATACCTTAAAAACATCTCCCGCAATAAATCTGCAATTATGCAGTCCATTCCGCTCTGCATTTTCTTTTGCTGCTTCCACAGCTTCCTCGATGATCTCGACTCCGATCACTTGCTTTGCCACCGGCGCCAATACTTGCGCGATTGTCCCGGTTCCGCTGAACAAATCATACACGGTCATATCGTGGATATCTCCGATATACTCCCGCACAGTGCTGTAAAGCACCTCAGCTCCTCTTGAATTTGGCTGAAAGAAGGAAAATGGTGTGATTTTAAATTCCAACCCCATGATTTTCTCATAGAAATAGTCTTGTCCATAGAGAATCTTTGTCTCATCACTCTGCACCACATCGGATAAGGAATCATTCAAAATATGCAGAATCCCGACAATCTTGCCTTCTACCGGAAGCGCCAGAAGTTTTTCCACAAGCGGAGCCAAGTCATGCTCTTCCTGTGTTGTTGTGACAAGATTTACAAGAATTTCTCCAGTCGTATCTCCTCTCCTTAAAAGAAGATGGCGCAAATATCCGATATGCTGCATTTTTTTGTAGTAGCTGACACCTCTCTCCTTGAAATAGTCCAGCACACAACTTAAAATCTGTGTCATATCTTCGTGAACTAATTTACAGTCAGAAGCGGTCAGTACATCGTAAGTGCTTCCTTTCTTGTGAAGTCCGAGAGAAAGCGGCCCGTCCTTATATTCATCCCCAAAGGAGAACTCCATTTTATTGCGGTAAGCAAATTCCTTCGGGCTTTCTTTTACTCCCTCAAAGGTATAGGAATACCCATCCACAGCCGCATCCATGATCGATTGGATCTGTTCCGCTTTCATCTTCACCTGTGCCTGATAATCCATGGTCTGATACATGCAGCCACCACAGGCCGGAAAAATACTGCACACCGGCTCTCTTGTCTCTAATGCAGACTTTTCCATTACTTCCAACAGACGTCCTTCCGCTTTTCCTTTTCTCAGCTTATTGACACAAAACCGGATCTTCTGCCCCGGAATCCCATTTTTTACAATGACAGGCTTCTCTTCCCCATCCACTTGTACGATTCCTTTATTTGGGAATTCTACTTTTTGAATCATCCCCTCATAAACTTGTCCTTTTTTCATCTATCTGTATTCCTTTCTCTTACCGTTCTATTGAGCAATCAATTGCTCCACTCTATATTTCCATTTGCACATTGTTTTCCTTACAAGTTCTCCAAAAACTTCCTCTGCAAGAAAAAGGCGGGACTTTTTGTCCCGCCTTATTGCACTTTCTAGATCTCGTCTTCTTCACTAAAGAAATCGTCATCAAATTCATCATCGAAATCTTCTTCAAAGTCTTCCAGATAATCTGGTGTGAAGAAACAATATACTGCGTAAGCGATTCCTGCGATTGCTGCAACTGCACCTACAATTGCAAGTACCCAAAGAACTGTATTCTTTGTTTTGTCATTGTCATCTTTCTTCTTTAAAATGTCATTTAATTTTGATGCTGCAATAATATCTTCTACTCTGTTCATACTTGCCACGTCCTTTCCGATTTCCTTACTTTTCAAATGGATTTCGCTTCCATTATTATAACACTAACAAGGGAAGATTGCTATAACATTTCATATATTTTTCCCAATTTTATTTTTTCTATACTTTTTGTAATTTTGCAAAAGATGCAAACATCTTTTTTGTCCCTGCGCTGTCAAAATCGACACTCACCTCGTAATCTCTTCCACCTTCCGTGATCGCAGTCACCGTACCTTCTCCAAATTTCATATGACGGACACGGTCACCGACACCATAGGAAAGTCCTTCCCCGCTTTTGACTCCAAACTGCTGTACCGGTTTTGAGATCATAAACGGTTTTGCTTGAAAAGACTGTTTTGCTTGAACATAAGCATTCTGCTTCGGTAGTTCCAGCTCTTCTTTCTCCACAATTTTCCCTGTAGACAAAAGCTGCGGCGGAACTTCTTTTAAAAATCTTGACATTTTATTATATTGTGTCTCCCCGCGAATCATACGTCTTCTGGCACAAGTCATCGAAAGTTCTTTTTTTGCCCGGGTGATTCCGACATAACAGAGTCTTCTCTCCTCCTCGAGTTCTGTCGGATCATCTGCTGTAATGGTCATGTAGCTTGGGAAAATCCCATCTTCCATCCCTGCCAGATAAACATAAGGGAATTCCAATCCTTTTGCACTGTGCAAGGTCATCAGCACAACATAATCGCTTTCTTCATCCAAGCTGTCAATATCTGCCACCAGCGCCACTTCCTCTAAAAATCCGGAAAGTGTCGGAAGCTCCTCCTCACAGGATTCTTCATATGCAGCGATTTTATTCAGAAATTCATCGATATTCTGGAGACGTACTTCTGCCTCCTCTTCTCCTTCTGCCTTCAGTTCTTCCACATACCCGGTTTCCGTAAGGATTTCTTTCATCAGTTCTGTAATCGAAAGATGTTCTGCTTCTTTCCGGAAATATTCGATCATCGCCGCAAAAGATTCTAGTTTGGAAATACTTCTTCCCAATCCCGGAACAAGATCGGCAGAACACAGTGCTTCGTAGAAACTGATTCCTCTCTGCTGCGCCGCCTCCGTAATGCGATTGACTGTTGTAAGACCAATTCCTCTCTTCGGAACATTGATGATCCTCCTCACTGCAAGATCGTCTTTTCCATTATCAATCGTTTTTAAATATGCAAGCAGATCTTTGATTTCCTTTCTCGCATAGAAATTGACTCCGCCGACAATCTTGTATGGAATATTGGCTGTGATCATTTTCTCCTCAAACAGACGGGATTGTGCATTTGTACGGTACAAAACTGCATGATCACAGTAAGCTGCTTTTCCATTATCTACGCGTTCTCTGATATCTCCTACAATATATTCAGCTTCATCGTAGGCGGTGTCAAATTGGCGAAACTGGATTTTTTCTCCTTCTCCATTTTCCGTCCAAAGTGATTTTGCCTTTCTTCCTACATTGTTTTTGATCACCGCATTTGCCGCATCGAGGATTGTGCTCGTCGAACGGTAATTCTGCTCAAGTTTGATCACTTTTGTATGTTCAAATTCTTTTTCAAAGCTTAAAATATTCTGGATGTTTGCCCCACGGAATTTATAGATCGATTGATCATCATCTCCGACTACACACAGATTTTTATATTTTGCCGCAAGAAGGCTGATCAACTTAAACTGCACGGTATTGGTATCCTGATACTCATCTACCATAATATAGCGGAAGCGGTCTTGATAATATTCTAATATTTCCGGCTGTGTCTGGAACAGCTGTACAGTCTTTACTAAAAGATCATCAAAATCCAGTGCATTGTTTGCCTTCAGCTGCCTCTCATACTCTTTGTAAGCCTCAGCAATCTTCTTCTTGCTGAAATCTCCATATGCATTCAATTCATATTCTTCCGGCGTGACCATCTCATCCTTTGCCGAGGAAATCGCACTTAAGATCATACGTTCCCGATATGTTTTTGTATCAATCTGAAGCAGTTTGCATACATCTTTCATCAAAGTCTTCTGATCATCGCTGTCATAGATCGTAAAGTTATTGTCGTATCCAAGCCGGTCAATATGCCTGCGCAGAATCCGCACGCAAGTAGAATGAAACGTACTTACCCAGATACTTTCTGAGCCAAATCCTACGATATCATCTACACGCTCCCGCATCTCGCCTGCCGCCTTGTTTGTGAACGTAATCGCAAGAATATTCCACGGATTGATTCCTTTCTCCTCAATCAGGTATGCAATACGGTGCGTCAGCACCCTTGTTTTCCCAGAGCCGGCTCCTGCCAGTATAAGAAGCGGTCCCTCCGTGTGAAAGACCGCCTCCCGCTGCTCTGCATTTAATGTATCATATATACTCATAGTTTTTTGACTCCTTATCCCTTACTGCTTATCCTATTATACCAAACTCTCCGCGAAACGCAATGCCGGAAATCTCTTATCGCTCCTCCCCGTTCCGATCAAATTTCTTCTTCAGCGCTCTCTCTACCGGAATGATCGTCACAAGCAGAACTGCACACTGTCCCATACAAAGTACGATCGATGTCGTATTAAATATCTCTTCTCCTGCGAGATAAGAGAGTATAGTCGCAAAGGCTGTGACCAGAGTCACACCCCAGCCAATCCGCCAGCAGATTTTTCCCCAGTAGGCATTGGCGAATTTCCAGGTCTTTTCATTTTTCATTGACATCGATGTACGATAGCCGCAAAGTGCGTTCACATCCTTTGGAAAATGAATTCCTTTGAACAAATAGCCTAAAACAAGCATTGTCACAGGTATAAGCATGTTACAGATAAATAAAAACCAAAATTCTACCATATGTGATCACCTCTCTGAAAATATTTTTAATTTTTCATATAGTTCTTTTGTCCTCTCCGGTGTCTTGTCATTGACAACGATTGTTTTGTCTTCTGTATCGATCACAACATATTCTCTGCATGCGTTATAACTGTACAGACGATAATTTCCAAATCGCTTATTTCGGAACTGCCCTGCCTGAATCCTCACAGAACCATTTCCATTCGTCCGCCTTCCAAGATCCAGTTCTTTTTCGTAATCCACAGAGAGAATTTCCTCCTGCTCCAACGTATATCCAGGAACAAGAAATCCTGACAGACGAATTTTATCCTCTTCAAATTCTATGTTAACAGAACCTGCAAACATTGGTATCCCCGTCAAAACTGCTAAGATTATCAGGATGATCAAAGAATACCGTCTTCCATTCCTTCTTTCTTTTGCAATTTTTTCTTTCTCTGTCTCAGACATTTCTTCTGTTTCTACATAACAGTTATTTGTCATCAGCAGAATATAGCCGATTCCAACAAACATAAGGATCATAAATATCGTCAGAAAAACCGGAGTCATATCTTCCTTTGCAAAATTAAGAAACAGAAGGCTTGCTGTGATGATCGTCCATCCCTTCGCCATTGTTCTATTCAGCTTTTTCTCATCATATTTTTTCTTTTCCTCTGCGCTCGCTGTGTTATAGCCTGCGATGAGCCATCCTCCTTTTCCCGTCCATAAAAGAACTCCCATCACCGCAAAAACAGCGAAAATAATCCATCCCAACATAACCCTTCTCTCCTTCCCTTATTTAATGTAAAAACCTTCCATCTTCATCGTTTGATTAAACGTGATCGTATACTGTGCTTTCCCATTTTCATAAGATACTATACTGACCGCAGTTGCGTACTCTTCCTTCGTCTCTGGATTTTCATTTCCAGTCACAACTGTCCTCTCAATTTTTTCCGGCTCACCCAATTCTTCCATCACAGGCTGCACTGCATTTCTTAAATCCTCCTCTGTAAGTACCGTCACAAGCTTTGCACTCTCATATTCCTCTATGATCTTTTCATAGTCCCCTTCATGGACAAGTTCGATAATCTCTTCTGCCGTCTTTTTGACCGTCTCTTCCTCAAAACGGTCTGACAATGGTTTTTGACCGGAACAGCCTGCAAAAATCATTGCTGCTGCACATCCGGCACATACAAATACGTGCATCCATTTTTCTGTACATTTTTTCATATCCATTTCCTCTTTTCATTGAACTCTGCTTTTTCAGTCATTCCCGGGAATTTTGGCATCGTCACGATGCAGACATATTTCCCATCCATCCTTTCTCGCTGAAAGCTGCCGTCATACTTTTTCAACACTCTTGTCACATTCTCCAATCCGATTCCCATATGACCTTCCTTCTTTTTCTGACAGAAGGACATCGTATTTTCAATGCGGATCACATTAAATTCATGAATGCTGTCCGCCCGTATCACCACTTGCTTTTGCTCTGATTCCTTCGCTGCCTCAACTGCATTGTCCAAAAGATTCGCAAAAACAGTTGTAAGATCACTGTCTTTCATTCCCTCCAAAGCAATCGCACCGATTCTCGCATCAAATGTTACACTTGCTCTATTTGCCGCCTTTTCTTTATCGTTTAAGATAATATTTAGCAGACGGTTATCGGTATAGTATTTGTGACCAAACATATTTAACATCTGATGTACATCTCCTATATATTCTCTTGCTCGCTCTTCTTCTCCTGAGCTTTGGAGCTGCTCGATTGCAAGAAGATGATTTCTCATATCGTGAATGATCTTCCTGGATTCTTGATACTTCTGCTCTATCTCCTCATAATACCGGCACTGCATCTCCTCTTTCTGATTTGCCAGATTCAGTTCATTTTGAAGAGAATTGGTCTTCAAAATTTTTGCAAGCAAATATGTCATACATCCATTCATCACAAGCAGCAATACAATATTAAAGACTACAAGCTCCATCCCGTAAAGCTGAACATAGATTCCCGAGAACACGCAGATGGAATAGAAATACACTATACTGAATACCGGAACGATCAAAAAAACTATATACTGAAACTTTGTCAGACTGCTCTCTCTTCTTTTTCGGGAAATCCACACGAAACATTTTGTCACAAAAATCTCTGCCACAATCTTCAAAAGAATCATCACATTTGCCTCCCGGTAAGTAATAAACAGACCTAGGCGTGCATAGATGCTTCCCAGACCATATATAACAATCCCCTGACACAGGATCAACACTGTCACATATACGCAGCTGTAAAACATCTGTATCTGGTCTGTGGTAAATAGAAAATAGCAGGCCAGTATACATCCAGCCACTGTTACTAGTGCTCCCGCCCCTGCATTTCCCCACCGATAGATCACATAACAAAATGTCATGCTATGCAGAAAAAATACCACCAGATAACACCATTTCGGTCTATGAATGTTTCTCGGAAGGCAACTTAAAAAATAATAGATCATCGTCTGGATTACGATTAATTCTACGAAATTCAACCATACATTTACGACCAAAACCATCCCCGCCTCTCTTCCTGTATTTCTTACGACAGAGCATCTTAAATGCACCCTGCAAGGAATTTATTCAGCAATGACCGAAATTCTGTTGATTTTTTCTGAGAAAGCGGGATCAGACTGCCATCCATCATCCGGATATCATACCCTTTCACCGCTTTGACATAAAAAAGATTTACCACAAAACTTTTATGAGGCACTGCAAAATCGTATCCTTTCATCCGCTCAGCAATCTCTCGGATCCCTCCGCGAATGATCAGATTTTCCTTTTTTGTCTTTACATACACCCGGCGTTCCCGGTATTCAAAATAGTAAATATCATTGATTCTTACAAGTTCTGACCCATCCTTTGTCTCAAATCGGATACTGATCTCATCTTCTTTTTTCCTCTTCTGATAATAGGAAATCGCCTCCTGCAGCTGCGCTTTTACCTGCTCCTGGCTCACCGGTTTCAAGAGATAGGCAAATGCATGAACCGCAAAAGCGTAATGCACATATTCCGCATAACTTGTCACATAGATAATTTTTACATTCTTGTCCTTTTCCCTGAGAATCTTCGCCGTCTCAATGCCATTCATCCCACCCATATCAATGTCAAGAAAAAGAATGTCATAGTTCTGATCGGACTCCACTAATTTCTCACCGCTCTCATAGCAGTCTATCTCTTTTGAGATACCGGCTGATAAAATCATCTCTTTTAACCGTATGACGCTTTCTTTGTCATCATCACATACTGCAATCTTTGGCATCTCTTCTTCCCTTTCCTTTCTATCGCCATTATACGCTTTCCCCAAACTGTATTTCAAGCTTCCTGCCTGAAATACAGTTTTTCGTACCTATCATCCAGATTTGATCCAATAGTTTTCTTAAAACCACCTATATTTATGTTGCTTCCTCGTTTTCAATACTATATACTAAGACTATGAGGTGATGACATGACAATTAACACAGAAGATATCCTAAACAGTATTTTAGAAAGTATTTCAAGAATTGACTATGTAAAGGCAGATGAGATTCCAAATATCGACCTATATATGGATCAGGTCACAACTTTTATGAATGACCACATGAAATCCTCCAAGCGATATGAAGACGATAAGATTCTCACAAAAACAATGATCAACAACTATGCAAAGAATGAACTTCTCCCACCTCCTCTGAAGAAAAAGTATTCTAAAGAGCATGTGATGGTTCTCATTTTTATCTATTATTTTAAAAATATTTTATCAATCAAAGATATTGAGACATTGCTCAAACCGATCACAGAGAACTACTTCCACACAGATAAGGAACTGTCGTTCACAGATCTCTACGAGGAGGTGTGCAGCCTTGAGAAATCCCGCATCGATCATCTGAAAGAAGATATTACAGAAATTTACCGCACTTCTTCTGAAACCTTTTCTGATGCGGATGAGGAGAATCGTGAATTTCTCCGTCTGTTTTCTTTTATCTGTACATTAAGTTTTGATGTATATGTCAAGAAACAGTTGATTGAGAAACTCGTTGACGCACTCCCGCCTTCCGATAACAGGAAACATAAAAAGTGATTTTTTTCTTTGCATTATAAAAAGGCAGCGTATTCCACGTTTGTGGTACGCTGCCTCTCTTTAAAATCTGATTGATTTTCTATCTCAAAATTAAGCTAATTTAGATTTTGCAACTTCTGCTAATGTAGCAAATCCCTGTGCATCATTGATTGCCATATCAGCTAAGATCTTTCTGTTCATCTCAACTCCAGCTAATTTTAAACCGTACATAAATTTGCTGTAAGATAATCCATTGATTCTTGCAGCTGCGTTGATACGAGCGATCCATAACTGTCTCATCTGACGTTTGCGCTCTTTTCTTCCTGCGTAAGAAGATGTGAGTGCTCTCATCACTGACTGTTTTGCAACTCTGTATTGTTTAGATCTGGCTCCTCTGTAACCTTTCGCCAGCTTTAATGTTCTATTGTGTTTTTTTCTAGCGTTCATTCCGCCTTTAATTCTTGCCATGTCTTTCTAATCCTCCTTCAATTCTTCAAATCTTATAAGTATGGTAAGATTTTCTTCATATTCTTAACATTAGTAGCATCTGTGATAGTTGCCTGTCTAAGATTTCTTTTTCTCTTTGTAGATTTCTTAGTTAAGATATGGCTCTTGTAAGCTTTATTTCTTTTTAATTTTCCTGTACCTGTTTTTTTGAAACGTTTTGCTGCTGCTCTACTTGTTTTTATTTTTGGCATGATGTTTTTCCTCCTTAAATGTAGATTATTTATTTTTAACGTTTTTCAGTTAAAACCATGCTGATACTTCTGCCTTCGAGTTTCGTTGGCTTCTCTACGACTGCAATATCCTTTAACATATCTGCAAAATCGTCTAAAATATGCTTACTTGTCTGCATATGTGCCATCTCTCTTCCGCGAAAACGTAATGTCACTTTGACTTTATTTCCTTTTTGAATAAATTTCTTTGCGTTATTTACTTTCGTATTCAAATCATTTGTATCAATATTAGGTGATAAACGCACTTCTTTGACATCCACCGTTTTTTGTTTCTTCTTTGCTTCTTTTTCTTTTCTTGTCAACTCATATTTGTATTTACCATAGTCGATAATCTTACAAACCGGTGGCTTTGCTGTTGGAGCTATCTTCACCAAGTCAAGCTCTGCTTCTGCTGCTAATTTCATAGCTTCTCTTGTTGACATGATTCCTAATTGTTCTCCATCTTCCCCGATCAGACGAATCTCCTTGTCTCTGATCTGCTCATTAATCATTAAATCGCTAATAGTCGTGCACCTCCATAAACTAATCTCTCATACTCTTTTAACGCAAAAAAAAGTGAATAGCTTCGACTATCCACACAATACAATCCTATAACTTTCTACATTTACGAAAGTGACAGTTCTTATATTAACCGAAGTCACCCGATTGTGCTACGGTGAGAGTGGATACTCTACTTTCTTTTTCGTTTTACACAAGATGTATCATACTACATTCTCCACAGACTGTCAACTACTTTTTTGAAACTTATTAGATTGTTTCCAAAACTCCTTCTATTTGTTCTAGGATATACCACTCTGTCCTGGGATATACCACTCACATACAAAAACAGGATACCGTATGAGCAAAATATTTGCCCCTCAGCATCCCGTCTTTCTATTTTCTCTATCGTTTGTTTCCCATAAAACAGAGCGCTACAACTCCTGTCCCGGTATGAGAGCCGATAACTGTTCCGACGTAATTGATCAAAATATTGTGGATCCCAAACCGCTCTTCTACCAATTTCCCCACATATCTGGCATCTTCTATACAGTCTCCATGGCTGATCATGATCACATCGTTCTCTTCCTCATATCCCTTGATCTGCTCTGCCATCGCATCCACCAGAATATTCAATGATTTTTTACGCCCTCTGACCTTTCCGATCGGAACAAGCTTCCCATTTTCATCCATGTGGATGAACGGCTTGATATTGATCATAGACCCGACCACCGCTGACGTTTTGGAAAGTCTCCCTCCTCGATACAAATGATTCAGATCATCCACCGCAACATTATGGCAGATATGTAACTTGTTTTTCTCCACCCATGCTGCTACTTCCTGCAAAGTTTTGCCTTTTTCCTTCATGCATCTCGCTTTGTGATATAATAACCCTTCTCCGACCGATGCACAGAGGGAATCAATCACGCAAATTTCTGCCCCTTCATACATTTCCTTCAGTTCTTCTGCCGCGATCCTTGCGCTATTATAACTTCCACTCAACCCGGAAGAAAAAGCAATGTGGAGAATGTCTTTTCCTTCTTTCAATATTCCCTCGAACAACTCTCTCACCTGTTCTGGATTTGCCTGAGAAGTCGTCGGCATTGCCCCATTTCGCATTTTTTCATAAAAAACTGCCGGTTCCAGACCATTTAGATCCTCATAAGTCTCCCCTTCTATCTCATAGGAAAGCGAAACTGCCTGTACCTGATATTCTCTTAAATATTCTTTCGGAAGATCGACTGTGCTGTCCGTTGTTATCACATATTCTCTCATAGATGGGCCTCCTATTGTTTTCTTTTCCCCATCATATCATTATTTCCGCAATTACGCAAAAACTTTCTTGTGATCGTCAAAAATAAGACACTCGTCACAAATACTGCAATAATATCCGCAATTGGTTCTGCATAGTAAATTCCGGACACTCCGAAATATTTCGGGAGAATGATTGCCAATGGCACGAGCAAAATCACCTTTCTCAAAAGTGCCGCAAACAGTGATAACTTTGCCTGCCCCAGTGCGATAAACGCGCACTGACATGCCATCTGGATCCCAAAAATCGTAATTCCAAAGAAATATACCGGCATGACACTTGCTGTCAGATCCACAAGTTCTTTTTTATCTGTAAACATTCTCGCGAAAATTTCCGGTCCAACAATCGCTGAAATCCCAAGTGTCATCGATGCCGCCAGACAGATAATAAGCATTCGCTTAAATGCGCCCATCACCCGGTCTCTCTTTCCTGCACCAAAATTATAGCTGATGATCGGCTGCACTCCCTGTGAAACACCCTGAATCGGAACAATGATCAACTGCATCACACTCATCAGAATGGACATCGTTCCAACATACAGATCTCCGCCATATTTCTGAAGCCCATTGTTCAATACAACCGTCACAAGGCTTTCTGTGCTCTGCATAATAAACGGGGAAATGCCGATTGCCGCAATTGCCCCTACGATCTTTTTGCTTAGTTTCAAATATTTTTTTCGGATACGGATAATGCTTTTCTTTGACACGAGGAATCTCACTACCCAAACTGCACTGACTGCCTGAGAAAGAATTGTGGCAAGCGCTGCACCTTTCACTCCCATATCAAATAAGAAAATAAAAATCGGATCCAACACAATATTAATAATTGCTCCGATCAAAACGGACAGCATTGCAACCTTTGCATTTCCCTGACCGCTGATAAATGTATTCAGCCCGATTGCAAGCTGTACAAACACTGTACCCACTAAATAAATCGTAATGTACTCCTGCGCATATGAGATGATGTTATCACTTGCTCCAAATGCATATAAAATTGGTGTTTTAAAAATCATAAAGAATGCAGTCAACACAACTGAAAACAAGAGCAGAAGACTCGTACTGTTTCCAAGTATCTTTTCCGCTCCCTCATAATCTTTCTTTCCCAAATGAATAGAAGCAATCGGTGCCCCTCCCATTCCGGCGAATGCACTGAACGCCGAAATAATAGTAATGATCGGGAATGTGACCCCCACACCGGTAAGTGCCATATCTCCATGTCCCGCTATATGTCCGATATAAATTCTGTCTACGATGTTATAGAGAACGTTGATCAGCTGTGCTGCAACTGCCGGAAGCGCCATACTTACAATGAGTTTTCCAAGCTTCTCGGTCCCCAGTTTTTCATCTTTGCTTTGTTCCATTTCAACTTCTTCCTTTCTCTTTTTTCTCTGACATCCCTGCTACCAAAATTTTTGGACAATAAATACTGATATTTCTGGGGCTTCAGAAATATCAGTTCTATCTGTCACTGTATTTTATTATAACAATCTTTTTCATGCGATTCAATTCTTTCGCTATATTTTATTTACTTTTCACATTTCACTTCTGGATTTCTTTGCCTTTCCTCGTCTGTATGGCAGCGTATTCCTTCCGCTGTCTTTCACCTGACTTGTCAATTTTTAGTTTTTACTGATTCTCAAATAACTTCTCCCCGACAGCGTCTTATTACAAACGATCGAAACAATTACGATCACACATCCTATAAGAAATCCAATCCAGTTAAACATTGCCGTCAGAACAAGAAGTAACAGTCTCATAAATTTTAACGCATATCCAAGTTCAAAATTAGGTTGTGTATAGTTTGCAACCGCGACAAACGCCATATACAGCATCACTTCAGAATTAAACCACCCGGAGCGCACTGAAAATTCTCCCATAACGATTCCTGCGATCACACTGAGCGGTGTACTCAGCATACTTGGTGTATTCATTGCCGCCAAGCGAAGTCCGTCAATAGCAAGTTCCAAAATGAGCAACTGAAAAATCAGTGGAATATTCACTGTATCTTTGATCGCCACAAACGCAAACACTTCCGGAAGCCACTCAAGATTCTGCATAAATAGTAAAAACAATGGTGTAACAAACACTGTGGCAATTGTGATCAACGCACGTGACACTTTCAGATACACATTCGTAATAGTAGGAAAATAGTAATCATTTGCCTCTTCGATCATATCTAAAATTGACGTCGGTAGTATCATCGCTGATGGGGAGTTGTCTACAAGAATCACAACTTTTCCCTCCAGCAGACAAGACGCTGCTGTATCCGGCCTCTCTGTGAATTTAAATTTTGGAAACGGATTGAACCACTTCCGCTTAAACAGTTCTTCCGCAAGCGTCTGCTGCGTCATCCGCAGAGCATCTACATGAATTTTTTCCAATCTGCTGTTCAGATTTTTCAGCAGTTCTTGATCGACCCGGTCATCCATATAACAAATCGCCACATCGGTCCTTGAACTCTCTCCTATCTCTGTCATTTTCATGATCAGATGCGGATCGCGGATTCTTCTTCTCATAAGCGCCGTGTTAAAAACAATCGTCTCCACAAATCCATCTCTTGGGCCACGCAGAGATTTGTCATTGTATGGCTCATCTACTCCCCTGGCGGGATAAGTGCGGCAGTCAATCACAATACATGCTTCATAGCCATCTACAAAAAGGCAAGTAGTCCCCGATAACAAATTTTTGATGATCCCATCAAATTCAGAAAGTGTATCGACCTCTACGTAAGGTACGAGCAACCTGGAAAACTCTGTAGCACTGTCTGGCATTTTTTCTTCTGTCACTGAAAAAAAAGATGTCATGATCTTTAGCATTGTATCATCCTTTGTAAACCCGTCGATAAAGAAAAAGCTACTTTTCTTTCCGCCGATCACAATATCTCTCTGTACAAGGTCAAAACTCTCTTTTACAGGCAGAACTTCATTCATATAAGCGACATTCTCCTCCAATGTCCCCATTATTTTTTTCTTATTCTCTTCCATGCAATCTTCCTCCTGCTTTTACCTGATTAGGATTGCCGGATTTTCTTCAAAATATTCTATTCGATTTTCTTTTCACAAACCGCGATTGCTCATACAAAATGTATTTTTACTCCATAAGCTGCAATAATTTTTCTACAAAAAAGGATGAACGCTCTCTTTCGTCCATCCTTATTTCCATTACCAGCAACGTACAAATGTATGCGCCGCCCAGTCTACCGTTGAAATTTTTACTACATCTCCTTCTTCCGGTGCATGGATCATCTGACCATTTCCAATATAGATTCCCACATGCCATCCATAATATACAATATCTCCCGGAAGTGCCTCCGAAGCAGATACTTCAACTCCTGCTGCTCCCTGATCCCAGGAGACACGTGGAATAGAAATCCCTGCTGCCGCATGAGCCGCCTGTACCATACCGGAACAATCAAATCCTGCTGTTGTCGTTCCTCCCCATACATATGGGATTCCAAGGAAACTATATGCCGCACTTACAATCTGCTGTGCCGCACTCTGATTTTCTTCCGGTGTCTCCGGCTCTGCTGGTGTCTGTGGCTCACTCGGCGTCTCTGGTTCTGCCGGTGTCTGTGGCTCACTTGGTGTCTCCGGCTCTGCCGGTGTCTGTGGCTCACTTGGTGTCTCTGGTTCTGTCGGTATCTGTGGCTCACTTGGTGTTTCCGGCTCTGCCGGTGTCTGTGGCTCACTCGGTGTCTCTGGTTCTGTCGGTATCTGTGGCTCACTTGGTGTCTCTGGCTCTGCCGGTGCCTGTGGCTCACTTGGTGTCTCCGGCTCTGCCGGTGTCTGCGGTTCACTCGGTGTCTCTGGCTCTACCGGTACTTGTTCTTGAACACTTTCATCTGGCTGTGCAGGTGTTGTTTCTTCTTTTTCTGGATTATCCGTCTTCTCTGCTTTTCCTTCCGCCTGACGTTTTTCCGCTACCGCCTGAGCAGCTGCAAGTACTTGCTGTTCTTCTGCCTGCTTTGTCTGGATAGTCGTTGTCAATGTCTCCTTCTTCACATTCAGTTCTGTATTCATTTTCTCCAGAGATGCCTTATCCTTTTCCAATGTAGTCTTCAGATTCTCAATCTCTTTTTTCGTATCAACATATTCTTGAAGTTTATCTCTGTCATAAGTATAAACTGCCTGCACATATTCTGCCTTATTCAATGCGTCCCCGGCCGACTCCGCATTGATAAATTTCTCAAGTTCTGTATCTCCGGCTTCATACATGTATTTAATACGTAACTTCATATCTTCATACTGCTTTGCTGATTTTTCTTCCGCCTGCTGCAATTCTTTGGAAGCTTTCTGGATCTCTTCTCCTTTTGCGATCAGTTTTGTCTCTAGGTCTGCCATCTTTGTCATCACCTGTTCCAATTCACTTTGGAGATCTGACACGGAACTTTCTTTCGTCTGTTTTTCATTTTCCTTTGCCGGAGCGGCAAATACAGGTGTTACCGCCATCGAACCGACTAAAGTCACTGCCACAACTGTCTTCCCAATTCTCTTTCTCATACGTTTTCCTTTCTCTTTTGAATGATTTCCTGTTAATACACAAAAGAGGGTTGATAACTTCAACCCTCTCCTCTTCAACTATCAAGTAGCACATCGTGTTTCTCCAAATATGCAGAACACTTTTGAAAGCTCTCTGATCCTTTTTTATTCTCTCTGATTACCAGCAGCGTCTAAACCATGGAGAGCCGTATACTGAAGATACTTTTACAACATCTCCCGGCTCTGGTGCATGAATCATCTGTCCACCGCCGATATAAATTCCTACATGATAACCATAACATACAATATCACCCGGAAGTGCCTCTGCCATACTTCCTACTGCCTGTCCACATGCCCCCTGCGCTTCACTGACACGTGGAAGACCGATTCCAACTGCCGCATGTGCTGCCTGCACCATACCGGAACAGTCAAATCCAGCTGTTGTCGTTCCTCCCCATACATATGGGATGCCAAGATATCCATAAGCAACATTGACGATCGCCTGTCCTACGCTTGTATCTCCTACCGGAGGAGTCACAGGCTGTTGTGGTTGCTGCGGCTGTTCTGGCTGCTGTGGGATCTCTGGTACACTTGGTGTCTGCTCTACACCACCTGTTGTATCCCCAGAACCACCCTGCGGTGGTGTCACACTTGTATTTCCATTGTTATTCTGTCCGGAACCTCCAACATTTCCTGACTGACCACCTGTGTTGCCATTATTCTGGCCACCTGTAATTTCATTTACGGAAGCCTGAAGCTCTGCCTCTCTCTGAGCAGCCGCCTCTGCTGCTGCCTGAACTGCCGCCTGTAATTGCACATCAAAATCTGCTACATTTGCTCTATGTGTCTCAATTGTTGCATTCAGATTCTGCTTTTCTCCTTCATAATCATCCTGCATCTGCTCCATATTTGCCATCTCTGTCTCCAGAGTCGCTTTCAAATCTGCGATCTGCTGTTTAGTATCCACATATTCCTGAAGCATTTTTCTGTCATAAGAATGGACACTCTGTACAAAATCTGCCTGATTCAGAAGTTCTGAAATACTGTCTGCTGTCAAAAGTTTCTCAACAAATGTCGTATTTCCTTCTTCATACATGTATTTGATACGAAGTTTCATATCTTCATACTGCTTTTCTTCTTTCTTCTGTGCATCTTCCAAATCTGCTGTTGCCTGAGTCACTTCTGTACCTTTTTCAATCAGATCTGCTTCCAGATCGCTCATCTTTGTAAGAAGTTCTGTCAATTCTGCCTGCAGAGAACTTACTTTATTCTGCTCTTCTGCTTTCTTCTGCTGTAATTCATTGACTGTCGGTGCAGCAAATACCGGTGTCACTGTTAAGGCTGCTGCCATTAATGAAATAATCACTAATTTTCCAAACTTTTTCTTATACATAAAATACCTATCCTGACTTTCTAAATTTATTGCTTTAGATCAAATATCTACTCTCATATGGGCTATTATAGCTTCTTTTCACCTAAAATGCAATAACTTTTAACATTTTTGTAATATTTTTCCGTCCCATCTTCCTCCTTTCTCTCACAGATTCTTCACTTTGAAATTCGGAAAACTTCTTTACATTTTTTCTCCGACAAGTTATACTCAAAGAAAAATTTCAGGAGGCTGACTATGAGTTTTAAATTTGTACACAATAATTTTAATATAAGAGATCTGGAAAAATCTCTTGCCTTTTATAAGGAAGCGCTCGGACTTGACGTTGTCCGCGAACATCATGCAGAAGACGGAAGTTTTACCCTGGTGTATCTTGGCGACAGCAAAACCTCTCACCAGTTAGAACTTACATGGCTTCGTGACTGGGACCGACCATACAATCTTGGTGACAACGAATTTCACCTTGCTTTTGAGACAGACTGTTACGAAGAATCTCTCGCAAAACATAAAGAAATGGGATGTGTCTGTTTCGAAAACGAAGCAATGGGAATCTACTTTATTGAAGATCCTGATGGATACTGGTTGGAAATTGTTCCTGCAAAATAGTTCCGATTCTCTTCTCGCTATGCAAAATGTCCTGCTGGAAATCTGCTGATTCCCGCAGGACATTTTGCAATTCTGTTTTTTCAATCTTTATTGCTGTTCTGATGATGTTTGGTCTGCTTCTCCCTGCCCGATTCTCTGAATCATAACATACATTGTCGCAGAGATTGCTGCACATGCAACTGTTGCAATTCCCATTCGCATCGGTTGTTCAAACATCCAACTAAATCCACCGATTTCTGACAAGATCACAGAGGTCAGATTTAATACCATATGTGCAAGTATCGGCGCTTTGATCGATCCGTATTTTTCATAAGCATATGAAAGCAGGGCACCCAACACACCTCCATAAACTGCCTGAACAAGATTGCCATGATAAATTCCAAAAATCAGTGCACTGATCAAAATAGCTCGTTTCATGTTCATTACTTCCCGCAAACGTTTAAAAATCAAACCGCGAAAAGCAAGTTCTTCTGCAATCGGCGTCAGAATCCCCAGACAGATAATCTGTGCCACAATGTTCACCTTATAAAAATTTGCCCCAGTTTCTTCGTAAGAGCTAATCATCGCAAGATTGCTCAACGTAAGAATATTGTTCAGCGCCACACAAGCCGCCACACCAAGTATAACAATCCAGACATATTTTACCGGTGAGGCTTTCGCTGGTTCAGCCATCCCCATCTGTCTTCTAATCCGGTTATCTTTGTGGAACATCCACCAAAATATCGGTATCGCTACAATTGCTGTCACTCCAGTGATGATAGTCGTATACTTTAAAATCTCATTGGTCATCTCGGTTACCATCTGTGCATACTCGACCTGACCATTCAGATACTGTGGCATCTTCAGTCCGGCAACAATGGCGCTTGCAAACATCGTAATGACGAGCGATATTCCATAATAGATCAAAAGCGGAACAGCCACTCGCCCTAAAATACTTCTCTGCTTCATCCAGTCTCCTCTCTTCTTTCTGCTTTTCTGTCTCTCGTCCATCTGCTTTAGCAGATATTTTTCTTCTCTATTTCTATCTACAATTCAGGAACGCCTCAATCTCTTCTCTTTTCCCTTGTACAGTTCCCTGCACCATCTCCGGCTTTCCTCCCCCGCGTCCATGAAACGCTTCGTTGAGAAGCTTTCCATTTTCCCTGACATCCAGGCTGCGGCTTCCGAGCACATATCGGTAACCCTCTCTCTCATTTCCAGAAAAGACAGCTGCCATCTTTGCTCCTTTTTTCAAGAGAAGATTTACCAGTTCACGCGTCATAACCGGATCTGTCTCTTCAAACAGGCAGACAATTTCACTGGAAATATCAAGTGTCTCTACTTTCTGTTCCAAAAACTTCCGTTCCAGTTCTGCAATTTTTGCCTTCTTCATCGCAAGTTCTTCCTGAAGTCTTTCAACTTCCACCGCTGTCTCATATTCTTTCGCCGAAAGCATCACTGCAATTTCCCGGTTATTTTTTTCTTTCTGATAGTAATCTTCCAGCGCACGAAATCCACAGAGCATCGAGATGCGCACACCGCCCTTGTAATTTTGCATGCCGACAAGTTTGATCAAACCGATTTCTCCCGTCTGCTTCACATGTGGTGCACAGCAGGCACAGACATCATATCCATCAATCACAACGATCCGTACCTGCCCTTCAATCTCAATCTTACTACGGTAACTGATCTTTGAAAGTTCCTCATCCGTCGGATACAATACTTGTACCGGGAGATTTTTTGCAACCGCCTCATTGGCAAGCTGCTCGATCTCATGCAGTTTTTCTTTCGGAACAACTCCGTTAAAATCAAGTGTCACACTGTCTGTCCCAAGATGAAACCCTACATTATGATATCCATATATCTTATGAATCAGCCCCGAAACAATATGTTCCCCGGTATGCTGCTGCATTTTCGAAAAACGTTCTGTCCAATCAATACATCCTTCTACTTCCGTTCCTTCCACAAGAGGCCCATCCGTGTAGTGAATGATCTTCCCATCTATCTCCTGCACATCACTCACTGAAACACCTCCGAGACTTCCGGTATCTGAGCTTTGCCCACCGCCTTCCGGGAAAAAAGCAGTCCGATCAAGAATAATCTCATACCCGTTCCCCGACGGTCTTACTTCCTGCACGATGGCCGTAAACGTACTTCTATGACTGTCCTGATAAAATAATTTTTCTGTCATCTGTACCGCTTATCCTTCCTACATTCTCTCCGGCGCTTCAAATCCAAGCAAATCAATGCATGTCTCAAGTACTTTCTTTGTCACTGTCAGCAGTGCAATAAAGCTTGCCTGACGCTCATTGTCTTCTTCTGCAAGAATCTTTGTCTCATGATAAAAGCGATTGAATGTATTTGCCAGATCATAAATGTATGCACAGATTTTATGCGGAGCCAGTTCTTCCAGCGTATTTTCAATCACACTGTTGAATTTTGCAGCCTCTAACATCAATGCTTTTTCGCTGTCTGAACATGCTGAGAGGAGTTTTACATCTGTCTTACTTCCTTCCATCTCTGCATATCTTGCAAGGATTGATTTGATTCTCACGATCGTATAAAGGATATATGGTCCTGTATTCCCCTCAAAGGAAGTAAATCTGTCTACATCAAACACATAATCTTTTGATGCCTGGTTGGAGAGATCTCCGTACTTAATTGCAGAAAGTCCAACGATCTGTGCTGTCTTTCTCGCCTCTTCTTCTGATACGGTGCGGTTATCAGTAATTTTTTTGTACATCTCCTCATTGATCTCACGAATCAGATTTTCCAGACGCATCACACCGCCATCTCTTGTCTTGAACGGCTTCCCGTCCTTTCCATTCATCGTGCCAAATCCGACAAACTGAAGATCTGTTTTCTCATTCACGATCTTTGTCTTTCTCGCACAGCGAAATACCTGTACAAAATGAAGCTCCTGACGTTTGTCAACAACATAGATCACTTCATCCGGCTGGTATAATTTTTCACGTTCGATCAAAGTGGCAAGATCTGTCGTATCATAGAGCGCTGCACCGTCTGATTTTAGAATCATACATGGCGGAATTTCCTTTGTATCTGTCTCTTCTTTTACATCTACAACAAGAGCCCCATTGTCGATATGTGCATATCCTTCTTTCTTCATGTATTCTACCATATCCGGGATATACTCCTGTGCATCCGCCTCTCCCTTCCAGAGATCGAAGTCCACATTCAGGTTGCCATAGTTCTTCTTCAAGTCAGTAACAGACACATTCATGATATGTTTCCACACTGCACGATAGCCACGGTGTCCGTTCTGTAACAGAAAAGTCGCTTGAAGCGCTTCTTCTTTATAGTCTTCATGTTCTTTTGCATAAGCACTTGCAGTCGGATAGATTTCTTCCAACTCCCCGATTGTAAACGGAGCTTCTTCCGGATATTCCCCCGCAAAGTTTTCATCAAAATACGGAAGTTCTGGTTTTCTCTTCTTTAACTCTGTGATCACAAGTCCCATCTGATATCCCCAGTCACCAAGGTGAACGTCACCGATCACATGATGCCCTGCAAATTTTCCGATCCGCTTGATGCTCTCTCCAATAATCGCTGAGCGCAGATGACCAACATGAAGTGGTTTCGCCACATTCGCTCCACCGTAATCAACAATAATTGTCTTTGGCTCTTTTGCAGTTTCAAATCCAAGATGTGCATCCTCGCTCATTTGATTTAAGTAACCTGCAAGGAACTCTCTGTCAAGCTTCAGATTGATAAATCCAGGAGCAACTGCCTCTGCTTCCTGAATACATGTACTCTCCTGAAGTTTCTCCACAACATCGTTCGCAATCATGATCGGTGCTTTTCTATACGTCTTAGCGCCTGCCATTGCTCCATTACACTGATATTCACATAGATCCGGTCTGTTTGATAACGTAACCTTTCCCAGTCCGCGATCATACCCTGCCGCTTCAAATGCATTTTCCAATTCTTCCTGTATAAATTCAAAAATTTTCTTCATAATACCTCCATCTTCATCTTTTGATGATTCTGTGCATCGATTGCTAATACATTATTTTAGCACAAGAAAGATAGAGCAACAACTACCTATTTTAAAAACATTTGTATCTATCTGCTTTTCTTCCGTATACTAGTATAACGAATATTAAATAATTGCTATATCAAACGGATGCCGCTTCCTCTTCACTGATTTCATCCATTTTATATTTCCAGTGATAAATCA
>NZ_SLZV01000037.1 GCF_004346095.1 Faecalimonas umbilicata
GCGGAAAGCCGTATACATCGAGAGGTGTACGTGCGGTTTGGGAGGGAGTGGATGCAAGTCCTTTTCGAAGGATGAGCTGAAGCTTACCTCATGATACCGTATTATTTCTTGGAGGAAAAGAAAGCTCCACGTTAAAGGAAATCTCGGAAACGCTGGGAAAAGAGACCATCGATCTTTACAATACCTCTGATACCAGAGGAACAAGCCAGTCCTATGGTTTGAATTATCAGAAGACAGGGAAAGAATTGATGAGCCGGGATGAACTGGCTGTAATGGATGGAAATAAATGTATCTTACAGCTTCGAGGCGTACGGCCATTTCTTAGTAACAAATATGATATCACAAAGCATAAGAGATATAAGGAATTGTCGGATGCGGATAAAAGGAATGCGTTTGATGTGGAAAAATATCTGGAGCATAAACTGGTCTTTTCTCAGAATACAGAGTTTGAGATGTATGAAGTAAATGTAACAGAAGAGGATGTGAAAGAAGCAGAACAGAATATATCATAGAAAAGCACAAAGAAGATATGAAAACAGAATAAAAAGCGTTAGCGCATGTAGATATCCATCTATGTGCTCTTTTTTTGCGTTTTTTAAGAAAAAGTCCTGATGATCAGGCAGAAAGGAGAAGGAAGTGAAGATAAAAATAAGATCACCTTGCAAAGAAAACAGGTAAAAAAAGAGGTCTAAATAATATGGAAAGGAGAGAGAAAACGCTGGCAGACCATAGAAACAGCGTTTATTCAGAAAAGAATATGGGATTTTTCGGAAGTGCAATTACAATCTTACAGACATTAGTCGTAGCGATTGGTGCAGGTCTTGGTGTCTGGGGAGTTATCAACCTGATGGAAGGTTACGGAAATGATAATCCGGGCGCAAAATCACAGGGAATTAAGCAGCTTATGAGTGGCGGTGGTGTGATCCTGATCGGTACACAGTTGATTCCGCTTTTGAGTGGATTATTTGGTTAAAGGAAAGGAGTAGAGATCCATGTTCAATCAAATTTTTGATGCGATTGAGGAATGGATGAGGGAACTTCTAACAGGTATGATCAGTTCTAATCTGGACCGTATGTTTACGGATGTCAATCAGAAGACAAGTGAGATTGCGGGCCAGGTTGGACAGACGCCACAAGGATGGAATGGCAGTATCTTTAGCATGATCGAAGGACTGTCAAATTCAGTCATCATGCCGATTGCAGGTATCATCATAACATTTGTACTGTGTTATGAACTGATCTCTATGCTGACAGAGCGAAATAATATGCATGATATTGATACATGGATGTTTTTTAAATATTTTGTGAAAATGTGGATCGCCGTTTATCTGGTAAGCAATACGTTTACCATTACGATGGCAGTCTTTGATGTAGGACAAAACGTCGTAAACTCGGCGGCAGGGCTGGTTTCCGGAGATACATCCATTGATATCAGCTCTGCGATCACAGATTTATCTGCTACATTGGAAAGCATGGAGATCGGAGAACTTGTGATATTGGCATTGGAAACTTTGATCGTAAGTTTCTGTATGAAGATCATGTCTGTATTCATTACGGTTATCTTGTATGTTCGTATGATAGAAATTTACCTTTATACCTCAGTTGCACCAATCCCATTCGCAACGATGAGCAATAGAGAGTGGGGACAAATCGGAACGAATTATTTCAGAGGACTCTTTGCCCTGGCGTTCCAGGCATTTCTGATGATGGTGTGTGTTGCTATTTATGCAGTATTAGTGGCAGGCATCCAGTTTTCAGATAATCTGAGTTCTTCATTATTTGGTGTAATGGCATATACAGTGATCTTATGTTTCAGTCTGTTCAAGACAGGATCACTCAGTAAGTCAATCTTTAATGCACATTAAAAAGAAAGGAAGTGAAACACATGGCGTATGTGAGTGTGCCGAAAGATTTAACGAAAGTAAAGAATAAAGTGGCATTTAATCTTACGAAAAGGCAATTGATCTGTATTGGCATTGGAGCAGCTATGGGAATTCCCTGTTATTTTCTCTTTAGAAATGCTCTTGGAATCAATAATGCTGCAGTCCTTATGGTACTTATGATGCTGCCGGCCTTTTTGTTTGCCATGTATGAGAAAGATGGAATGCATCTGGAAGATGTATTGATGCATGTGATCCGGGTAAAATTTATCCGGCCATCTGTCAGAAAATATGAAACTGAAAACTATTATGAATTGGATCCGGATGGAGAAGATCAGGAAACTTTGAAAAAAGAAGAAAGGAAAGGGGGAAAAAGCGGTGGTAAGAAAAAGAAAAAGAGCCTCAAATAAAAAGACGAATGGAAAGAAGGATGTAAAGAAACTTACCGTTCAACAGACCATTGCCTATAAAGAAATGGGAAGGGATGGTATTTGCCGGGTGCAGGGAAATATCTATTCCAAATGTATCCGGTTTTACGATATCAACTATCAGTTAGCGCAGAATGAAGATAAGAATGCGATCTTTGAAAACTGGTGTGATTTCCTGAATTATTTTGACAGCAGCATCCATTTTCAGCTCAGTTTTATCAATCATAAGAGCAGCATGAAGGAGTTTGAGCAGGTGATCAAGATCAGTCCACAGGGAGATGCTTATGATGATATCCGTATGGAATATGCCAACATGCTGAAAAAACAGCTTGCAAGAGGAAACAATGGTTTGGTGAAAACGAAATACATCACCTTTTCCATTGAAGCGGAAAATATCCGGGAAGCAAAACCGAAGCTGGAGCGTATCGAATCCGATATCCTGAATAACTTTAAGATTCTTGGTGTGATGGCGTATCCTTTGAATGGGGAAGAACGATTACGGATTTTGTATGAAACCTTTAATCCGGATTCTACGGTGGATTTCCAGTTTGATTATGGTTCTATGATCAAAACTGGTTTGAACACAAAAGATTATGTAGCGCCTACCAGTTTTGTCTTTAAGGATGGGAAGACCTTCCAGATGGGAAATACGATGGGGGCGGTTTCTTATTTACAGATCCTTGCTCCGGAGTTGACAGACAAGATGCTGGCAGAGTTTTTGGATATTGATAAGGATTTGATCGTAAATCTGCATATTCAGTCTGTGGATCAGATGAAAGCGATCAAGCTGGTAAAAAGTAAAGTAACGGATATCAACAGAATGAAAATTGAAGAGCAGAAAAAAGCAGTAAGAGCAGGGTACGATATGGATATCATTCCGTCGGATCTGAATACCTATGGAGGGGAAGCAAAACGGCTTTTGGAAGATCTGCAGTCACGAAATGAGCGTATGTTCCTTGTAACAGCGCTCTTTTTAAATACAGCAAAAAGTAAGCAGGAATTGGAAAATGCAATCTTTCAGACAGCAGGTATCGCACAGAAATATAATTGTATGTTAAAGCGTCTGGACTATCAGCAGGAAGAAGGCTTGATGAGCAGCCTTCCCCTTGGAGTCAGCCATATTCCGATAAAAAGAGCGCTGACAACGACCAGTACAGCGATTTTTGTACCATTTACCACACAGGAATTATTTATGGGCGGCGATTCGTTATATTATGGACTGAACGCTACCAGCAATAACCTGATCATGGTAGATAGGAAGAAGTCAAAAAATCCAAATGGACTGATCCTCGGTACGCCTGGATCAGGAAAATCCTTTGCGGCAAAAAGGGAAATGACAAACGTATTTTTTACGACCAATGATGACATTATCATTGGAGATCCGGAAGGCGAGTATTATCCATTGGTCCATGCTTTGGGAGGACAGGTCATCCATATTTCCCCAAACAGTAAGGATTACATCAATCCGATGGATATCAATATGAATTATTCTGAGGATGATAATCCGTTGGGAGTAAAATCTGACTTTATCTTATCTCTTTGTGAATTGATCATGGGAAGCCGGGATGGAATTGAAGCGGAAGAAAAGTCGGTCATTGACCGATGCCTTCCCCTTGTATATCAGAACTATTTTTCTGATCCGAAACCGGAAAATATGCCAATCCTTGGAGATCTGTATGATTGTCTCCGCAAACAGAAAGAACCACAGGCACAGAGGATTGCCACAGCTTTGGAAATCTATGTCAATGGATCTTTGAAGGTGTTCAATCACCAGACGAATGTAGAGCTGAATAACAGGATTGTCTGCTTTGATATCAAGGAGCTCGGAAAGCAGTTAAAAAAACTTGGAATGCTGATTATACAGGATCAGGTGTGGAACCGGGTGACTGTCAACCGTGGCGTAAAATCTACTTGGTACTATATCGATGAATTCCATCTCCTTCTGAAAGAAGAGCAGACGGCATCTTATTCGGTAGAGATCTTCAAGAGGTTTAGGAAGTGGGGCGGAATCCCGACTGGAATCACGCAGAATATAAAGGACCTCCTTTCCAGCCGGGAGATTGAAAATATTTTTGGTGCGACACGTTGACGCACAAACATCGCTCTATGAGGGTAAAACTTCATAGACTTATGGCCATGCGATGCTAAAATCGTCGGGCTTACTTCCATACGAGGTAAGCAACAACTGATAATTCGAAAGGTAGAATGATGGGGTAACGCCCTGAAATGCCTTCTCTGATACTTCGACCGGCTCTGACTGTAATGGTTGGGGTCTGGAGCTCGATAAAGTCGGCGGAAGTCTGCCGAAACAGTGTAGAAATACAGCTGTCGAAAGTGCGGTAGAGGTACCGTATGCAGATGACACGTCGGGAGTCTATAAAATATCTATGGTGAGAATGTCCACGACGGACTGACGAAAACCGCGAATGTACGGGTCTAGATGTTTACCATATAGAAATGTATGGACACTTAATTGTGGGTCAGTGCGGTGGAGTAAGAATCGAAAATATGAAACTCCGTATTGTGTTATAGGCACAATCAAGCTGACAGGACTATAGCGGACACCTAAGGATATATGCACAGATAGAATTATCGGAACGTGGAAAGGTACAGAGTTGCTCATAAGCAATCTGCGGACGAATCATATAAGCCGCTTAATCTGTGCTGAAAAGCGAAGCTCGAACCTATGACAGCCCTACGAAAAAGGCGGGCTCGAGGAATGGGCTTTAGTCGGTTAGAAACAATTATTGTCATTCAATCTTATAAGGATTACGAGTATGACAAAAAGGGACACTTTCCCAAGAAAGGAGAGTGATGCCTTATGACCATGAAAAAGAAAAAGCAACTGCTATGTGAAGATAATCTGCGTCACAACGAGTATTACGGAATGCAGAATACGATTGATAATCTATACCAGGCAAGTTTGAACGGAGAAGTTTTCACAGATTTAATGTCTGTCATCCTTCAAAGGGAAAACATTCTTCTAGCGTACAGAAATATCAAGAAAAATACAGGAAGTAAAACAAATGGCACAGACAATCTCACAATCGAGGACATCGGAAGATGCTCCCCCGATGAAGTTGTTGAAAAAGTTAGATTTATTATTAATGGAAGTGAACATGGGTATCGCCCAAAACCTGTAAGGCGTAAGGAGATACCAAAACCATACGACCCAAGTAAGACAAGACCCCTAGGGATCCCATGTATTTGGGACAGGCTTGTTCAACAATGTATCAAACAGGTAATGGAACCCGTTTGTGAAGCTAAGTTCAGCAAGAACAGCTATGGATTCAGACCGAACCATTCGGTAGAGAATGCCATAGCAAGAAGTTATCAGCTGCTTCAACATGCCAATCTTCACTATGTCATTGAATTCGATATAAAAGGATTCTTTGATAATGTGAATCACGCCAAGCTGATACGACAGATATGGGCTATGGGTATTCATGACAAGAAGTTGATTTTTGTCATAAGACGAATTCTCAAAGCACCTATCAAACTGGAGGACGGGACTTTTATCACGCCCGACAAAGGAACCCCACAGGGAGGTATCATATCGCCACTCCTGGCTAATATCGTGCTTAACGAATTAGACCACTGGGTGGAAAGTCAATGGCAATGGTGTCCGATTTGCAAACGGAATACCAGACCCGACAATGGCTATCGACAGGCTAAGAAATCTAACCTGAAGGAAATGTTCATTGTCCGCTATGCAGATGATTTTCGAATCTTTTGCAGGACTAAGGACTCTGCTGAACGCACCAAATGTGCAGTCACTCTGTGGCTGAAAGAAAGGCTCAAACTGGAAATTTCTGAAAAGAAAACGAGGATTGTAAATGTAAGAAATCATTATTCTGATTTTCTCGGATTCAAAATGAAAGTGCACAGGAAGGGCAACAAACTCGTGGTTATATCTCATATCGCAGATAAAAATCTGGAGCACAAAAGGGAGAAGCTAAAAGAACAGGCAAAGAGAATTGCTCACCCTCGCAAAATATATGGCGAACAGGGTGAAATCAGACTCTATAACAGTATGGTCACTGGCATGCAGAATTACTACTGTATTGCCACACATGTTAATCATGATTGTGCTTCCCTTAACCGCACAGTCATGACCTTGCTGACAAACAGGCTTAGCACTCGCACAGGCAACCGCCTTGTGAAAACAGGGCGAGAGCTTACGGAGTTTGAAAAAGCCCGTTTTGGTAAATCCAAAATGATGCGATATGTCGCTGGTACGAATGAGCCCGTGTATCCAATAGGATACACACAGCACAAAAATCCGCTTTTCCGTAAGAAGAGCTGGAATTATTACACTCCCGAAGGACGTGAAGGTATTCACAACTGTCTGAGAATCAACATCCCTATGATGTTGGCTCTCATGCGTCAACCAGTCTATTCCAATAGTGCGGAATACGCAGACAATCGAATATCTCTCTTTTCAGCCCAATGGGGAAAATGTGCTATAACCGGTGTTGAATTCTCCTCTGTTGGGGAAATTCATTGCCATCATAAGTTACCTCGACATTTAGGCGGTACGGATGCCTATGAGAATCTTATTCTCATAAAGAATTCCGTCCATAAACTCATTCATGCTTCAAAAGCGGAAACTATTTACAAATATATGGATTTACTACAGCTAGATAACAAACAGCTTATAAAGGTTAACCACCTTCGTGAGTTGGCTTCCATGCAACCTATTTAATCTTATTTCAACTACTACAGTTTTTATTCTATTCAAAGGTTGATTGTTTAGACAATGAAAAATACTAACCGATGGAACGCCGTGTGCGGTGAAAGTCGCATGCACGGTGTGGAGTGGGGGAAAAGCCCGAGATGATATCAGAGGCTTACCTATCACTATAAAACAGTGACTTTATTTTGATGTTAAATCAGGCTGCAGGTGACCGGCAGATTCTGGCAAAACAATTAAATATCTCACCGTATCAGTTGTCTTATGTTACGAATTCCGGGGAAGGAGAAGGACTTCTCTTTTATGGGACAACGATCATTCCGTTTAAGGATAAGTTTGATAAGTCCCTGAAGTTATATTCTCTGATGACAACAAAGCCGGAAGAAGTGGAACAAAGAGAAAAGGAAGGAGGCGGAAGTCTTGGCAGGGAAAGAACTGAAAGGAAGAGAGAAAGTTGTAAGTAAAATGACAAGAGACGGCCTAACGGAAGAAAATCTAGCAGATGGTTCCGTAAAAGATATCAGCCATAAAAGCCGGGGTAGACCGCCGGAAATGAAACAGGACTTTGTTTTTGACCGGGAAAAGAAGAAAGCCCAGCAGTCGGATGAACAAGGAGAGAAACGAAATCTGCAAAAAAAGCAGATCCGAAAATCTTCTTTGCGAAAAGAAGCAGTATCCAAGGAATCTATTTTAGAAGAATCCGTGTTAGACGGAGAGGAATTTGGGGAGAAAAACGTATCTGAAAAATCTCCCCAATACAAGAAAAAGTTTCGGGAACATGCGCAGATACCGGAAGATGACTCCTTGACCGGACAGAAGAAAAAAATCCGGAAAAAGCAGATCCAAAAACAGATGAGAAAAGAGCAGACAAAACTCGGAAGATTATCTTTTGATGATGAGGAAAATCAGATGGTAAAAGGTCCAGGGATGAAACCGGGCAGAACCATTGGAAGGTATGCGGTAAGGGATGCAGTTTCAAAAGGGATATCGGATCCAGAAGAGGAGGAGCAGGATGTTGCAACGGAAACAGTTCAGTTTGCAGAAAGAGGGACGGAAACAGCGGTAAGAGGTCTGCGCTATGCACAGCTTCGGAGTCAGCGAGCAGATGTAAAGGCAAACCAGAGAGGATATCATCTGGATGAAACCGGAGAAAAGTTAAAATTTGGTATGAGTGACAGCATGGGGAAAGCAGGGGCGGAGGAAACGGCCAAAAAGTCGGAAGAGAAAAAAAGGGTTCTGAACCGCTTTTTCCAGAGAAAACGATATAAGGATGCCTATCGGGCTGCCAGAACAGGAAAAACTGCAGGCAGTGCAGGCGGGGCGGCAACTGTTGCCGGCGTTGAGAATATAACCGTGAAAGCGAAGATCGCATTAAAAGAGATTGTGAAGCGGAATCGGGCTGTATTTTTCGGCGCCGGTATTTTTGTGCTCTTATTTCTGATCGTGGCAGTATCTTTGGGAAGCTGCAGCGCTTCCATACAAGGGGGCGGCTCTGTGATCGAGATCACCACATATCCGGGAACGGATGAAGATATCTATGCGGCTGAGAAATACTATGTTTCTTTGGAAACGGCTTTGAACCAGCAGATCAATGAGATGGAAGCCACTCATCCGGACTATGATGAATACCAGTACAACGTAGGCGAGATCGCTCATAATCCGTATCATCTGATCTCCTATCTGACAGCAAAATATGGGGATTGGAAATTTGAAGATATCAAGGATGAATTACAGGCTTTATTTGAAGCACAGTACAGCTTGGATACGGAAAGCAAAACAGAAACCGTGACAGAAACGAAAACGGTACGGGTAGGGGAATCCTTAGGGAACGTAGTTACCAGCGGTTACTGTAATTGTTCGATCTGTTGCGGACAATGGTCAGGCGGTCCTACAGCGAGTGGCGTTTATCCAACCGCAAACCATACGATCGCGGTAGATGCTTCTGATCCATTTGTTCCGATGGGAACAAAGATTGTGATGAATGGCGTGGAATATACCGTAGAGGATACGGGAGCCTTTGCAAGATATGGAGTGCAGTTCGATGTTTACTATGATAATCATAGCGCAGCATCCGCACATGGTCATAAGACTTGGGAAGCGTTTATTGCGGATAGTAACGGAAGCAATGAAGTGACGGTAACGAATACAACAACGAAAAAGATCTTGTATGTAACCTTAGGGAATACAGGATTTGATGCAGTCGCAAGAGCCAATCTGAATGAGGAACAGATGATCCTATACAATGCTTTGAATACCACCTATGGAAACAGAAATTACTTGTGGGATATAGGAAATATCTCCACAGGCTCCGGTTCGGACGGAATGAGTTATGAGATACCGCCGGAAGCATTACAGGATGAAGAATTTGCCCGGATGATCCGGGAAGCTGAGAAATATCTGGGAGTCCCGTATGTATGGGGAGGATATTCCCCTTCTGGATTTGACTGTTCCGGATTTGTATCCTATGTGATCAATCATTGTGGAAACGGATGGAATCTGGGAAGACAGACCGCAGAGGGATTGCGAAACAGTTGTACGTTTGTTTCTCCGGGAGATGCAAAGCCAGGGGATTTGATCTTTTTCCAGGGAACGTACAGTACGCCAGGAGCAAGCCACGTGGGTATCTATGTGGGAAATAACATGATGATCCATTGTGGGGATCCGATCCATTATTCCAATATCGGTACAGCATACTGGCAGCAACATTTTATGTGTTTTGGCAGATTGCCATAAGAAAAGGAGAGTGAAAGATTTGAATAAAAAAATCAAGAAATATATGGAGGAGATCCATAAGACAGAACAGAAGATCGCTGATCTTCAACAGTATCTCAAAGGACTTCATGCTGCTTTAAAACAGGAAGAAGATAATGAGATGATCAAAAGCATCCGCGGAATGAAATTAGACAGTCATGCCCTGCATGATCTTCTGAATGGAATCCAGGAAGGAACCGTAAAATTTCAGGTCAGCCAGGAGTCTGAGGAAGAAGGAACAGGCTCCTTTGTATTTACAGAAAAGAAAGAGGAGGGACATCCGTATGGTGAAATGGAAAAAACTGAATAAGAAAGTGGCAGGAGTATTGTTAGGCGTTATGGTGCTTTTTTCCGCATCCACAACAGCCTTTGCATATGTGGATCCGTCGGCAGAGACGGCAAATACAGAAGCAGCACAGACGGAAACGGTACAGAATGAAGAAACAGAAAAGCCGGCAGATAAGGGGATTCTGCCGGAAAATAATACAACAGAGAAGAAAGAAGATGCTTTTACAGAACCGGGAAATGGGGAAGTCCAGGATGATATCCAGAATGGATCCAGTAAAGAATTCCTTACGATTACAACAAAGAATAACAATACCTTTTATCTTGTGATTGACCGCAGTTCTACCTCCCAGAATGTATATCTGTTATCTCAGGTAGATGAAAATGATCTGAAGGAATTTGTGGATCAGGAAAAAGGGCCGGCAACTGTCACACCCACTCCGCAGGTAGTCATTGATGAGAATAAGACCGAAGAAACCGGTAAAAAAGAAGAGGCAGCAAAGCCGGAAAAAGAGAAGATGCCACAAGCGAATATGGGAGCAATGGCAGCGATCCTTATTCTTGCGTTAGGTGGAGTTGCAGCTTATTACTACTTCAAGATCTATAAGCCAAAGAAAGAGGAAGAAGAGGATTTTGAAGAGGAAGGACTGGAAACAAGTGACGGATTGGAAATCATCAATGAGGATGAATTTGAAGACCGGGAAGAAGAAAATGAATAAAAAATAAAAAAAATGAGTGGAACGCCCTGTATTTTTGGGGCGTTTCCTTTCGTTATATGAAGGAGGTAATAAGTTATGTATTTAGTAATTGCAGAAAAACCAAGCGTGTCCAAAGCGATTGCAGAAGTGATCGGGGCATCAAAAAAAGAAGAAGGGTATCTGGAAGGAAAGAGCTGCATTGTCAGTTGGTGTTTTGGCCATCTTGCAGAATATGTTCCACCGGATTCTTATGATGAAAGGTTCACCAGATGGCTGTATGAGGATCTTCCGATCATCCCAGAGGAATGGAAACTGGCAGTATCCAAAGATAAGAAAGAACAGTTCTATATTTTGAAAAAGCTGCTGAACCGCCCGGATATCGAGTTTGTGGTAAATGCCTGTGACGCCGGACGGGAAGGAGAACTTATCTTTAAGCATGTATATGATCTGTCCGGAAGTAAAAAACCGGTCAAGAGATTATGGATCAGTTCGCTGGAAAGTTCTTCGATCTTAGAAGGTATGGAACATCTGAAAGCTGGAGAAACCTACCATAATCTGGCAGAAGCAGCGGTTTGCCGGGCACAGGCAGACTGGCTTGTCGGTATGAATGCGACCAGAGCTTACACGACAAAATATTTTAAAAAGCTGGCAGTTGGACGCGTGCAGACACCGACACTTGCCATGCTTGTCGAAAGGCAGAAGCAGATTTCCGGTTTCAAAAAAGAAAAATATTTTAATGTAGTTTTGGATTGTGATGGACTGATCGCAGAGAAGAAGAAAATCTTCGATGTGGAAGAAGCAGAAAGAGTGTGGAAAACCTGTCAGGGTAGTGAGGCGATTGTGGAAAAGGTGGAGTCAAAGGAAAAGACGGTAAAACCACCGAAACTGTATGACCTGACAACCCTACAGAGAGAGGCGAACCGTATCTATGGAATGACTGCTCAGCAGACATTAAATGCGGCGCAGAGCCTGTATGAGCAGAAGCTGATCACTTATCCGAGAACGGACAGCCAGTATTTGACAAGTGATATGGAAGAAACAGCAAAACAAGTGATCCGTAAGATCCATGAGAAATACCAATTGATGGGACCGTTTGACCAGCCCAAAACACCGGAGGTAAAGAAGGTGCTGAATGACAAGAAAGTATCGGATCATCATGCAATCATTCCTACGGTAGAACTTGCAGAATTTGATTTCTCTAAGTTAAGAGAATGGGAACAGAAGATTTTATTCCTGATCGCAGTACATACCGTAGAAGCAATGGGAGAAGATCATGTATTCATGGAGATAGAGGTGGAAGTACGATGTCAGGATGAGATTTTTAAAGCAAAAGGAAAAGTGGTCAAACAGATCGGTTGGAAACTGTATGAGGAATGCTTTAAGAATGATGACGGACTTGCCATAGAAAACCCGGCAGATGCAGGAAAAGACAGCATTCCCAAAGTAGAAGCAGATCATAAGTTTTACAACGTATCGGCAGTGAAAACGGAACATTTCACAGCACCGCCGAAACCATACAGTGAGGATACCTTGCTTGCAGCTATGGAGACCGCTGGAAATAAAGAATTTGAGGAAGATACCGAGAAGAAAGGGCTGGGCACTCCGGCAACAAGAGCAGGGATCATAGAAAAACTGATCGCTTCCCAGTATGCGGTACGAAAAGGCAAACAGATCCTTCCAACAGAGGACGGAAAAGTATTGATCGATATCTTACCGGATTTCTTGAAGTCTGCCACCATGACTGCAGAATGGGAAAATCAACTGTTAGAGATGGAGCAGGGAAAGATGGCTCCGGGGCAGTTTATGACAGGTATCGAAAAGCTGCTTTCCATGATGCTGAATCATTGTGACTCCATTCCGGAAGAAGAGACACGAAGGTTCCAGAAAAAAGAGAGCGTGGGAACCTGTCCGGTCTGTGGCGGCCTGGTCTATGAAGGAAAGAAAAATTTCTATTGCGGTAACCGTGCATGTGATTTTTGTCTCTGGAAAGAAAACAAGTATTTACAGAGTATGGAAAAGGATATGGATGCCAGGATGGCTGCTGAGCTTTTGAAGAATGGAAGTGTTCATGTGAAGGATCTGTATTCCAGAAAAAAAGATCTGTATTTTGAAGCAGATCTGCATATGGAAGCCGATGAAAACGGGAGAGTGACATTTTCATTATCTTTCCCGAAAAAGAAAACAACGAAGAAAAATAAGAGAAAATAGAAGGAGGAATAAGATATGGATTTTAATCAATTTGTTGACGAAGTAAAGGGAGGAATCAAACAGTTTCTTCCGATTGAATATGAAGATGCACAGGTAAGAATCGAAGAGATCAAGAAATTAAATGAGAATTATCTCGGAATCACGGTCTTAAAAGAAAATCAGGTAATCGCGCCGACCTTTAACCTGAATCAGTTATACGAAATGTTCCAGTCAGATCCACAGAATTCTATGGAAAACATTTTGAGAAATATTACGGAGCTGGTGCTTGATGCACCGGAACAGTTTGATCCGAAGAGCATCACAGAATATGAGACTGCAAAGGATAAGCTGTTCATCCGCGTATCTTCAGCAGAAAAAAATGAAGAAATGCTGCAGAACGTACCTCACCAGATGAGAGAAGATCTGGCAATTACCTATCATCTTGCGATCAGCATTGATGATATTGGGGTGGGTTCTACGACGATCACGAATGATATTTTAAAGCGTTATGGGATCAGTGAGGAACAGCTTCATGCAGATGCTATGGAAAACAGTCCGAATGTCAGACCCATCCATGTGATGGTAATGGGAAGTATGATCGAGCAGCTTATGGGAATGGGATCAGAAACAATTCTGAAAGATGAATCTGTTCAGAGTATTGCAGAAGTTATCTCAAATGGAATGGGAAGTGAGAATCCGATGTTTATTGTAACGAACTCACAGACAGTGGATGGAGCAGGTGTGATTTTTTATCCGGAAGTAATGGATCAGATTGGGGAAGGTTTTCAGGGAGACTTCTTTATTCTGCCTTCTTCCACTCATGAAACATTAGTCATTCCAGATAATGGAGCATTTGATTACCGGGTTCTG
This sequence comes from Faecalimonas umbilicata, assembly GCF_004346095.1. Classification (GTDB taxonomy): domain Bacteria; phylum Bacillota; class Clostridia; order Lachnospirales; family Lachnospiraceae; genus Faecalimonas; species Faecalimonas umbilicata. The sequence goes on from NZ_SLZV01000037.1 coordinate 13,793, forward strand.
GAGGATATGGTCCAGACAATCAATGAAAATGAAGTCGCTCCGGAAGAACGACTTTCCGATCATGTCTATCATTATGATGTGAAAGACCGGGTATTTGAAAGGGCAGATAAATTTGAAGACCGTCAGAAAGAAAAGGCAGCTCAGCTCGATAAAAATGAACATACCGGAAAAGAGCAGAAGATGGAGCATCCAAAACCAAAGAAACATGCTATGGAATTATAGAAGTGTAGAGTCCGTATAACAATAAGATGGGAATCCCTCATACACACGGCTGTATGGGGGATTTTTTGAAAGAGAAAGAGAGGAAATGAATGAGCGAAGAATTGACAAAAACCAAATTACTTCCCATACAGGGAAAAGATATGGACAGTATCATGCAAAATCTGGAAACAGGAGTTGTAGAATTATTTACCAGTGAACGGTATCAGGAATATTTGAAAACCATGTCAAAATTCCATAATTATTCTTTTAATAATACGCTGTTGATCGCCATGCAAAGACCGGATGCCACCTTAGTAACGGGATATCGGAACTGGCAGTCTATGGGCAGACAGGTAAAAAAAGGGGAGAAAGGAATCACCATTATTGCACCGGCACCAATCAAAAGGAAAAAGGAACAGGCAGTATTGGATCAGGATCAGAAACCGGTCATCGGTCCGGATGGAAAACCAGAGACGGAAGAGGTGGAGGTTACACTTCCGTGTTTCAAGGCCATCACAGTATTTGATATTGAACAGACCACAGGAGAGCCGATCCAGACACTTGCTCCTGAAATCCTGACAGCGGCAGTAGAAGATTTTGACTTATTTCTGCAAGCAATCCAGGAAATCTCACCAGTACCGATACGATTCGATGCGATTGAAGGATCTGCAAACGGTTATTATCACAACCTGGATAAAGAGATTGTAATCAAAAAAGACATGAGCCAGAGCCAGACTTTAAAAACAGCAATCCATGAAACCGCACATGCAAGGTTACATGACAAGGAGATCATGGAAAGCCAGAGCATTGAGAAGGACCGGCTGACAAAAGAAGTGGAAGCAGAATCCGTTGCATATTGTGTGTGCTCTGCCTTTGAACTGGATACGTCAGAATACAGTTTTCCGTATATTGCAGGTTGGAGCAGTGGAAAAGAAATGAGAGAATTGAAAGCATCTATGGATGTGATCCGTAAGACGGCCGGAGAAATGATCGATGAACTGACAGAAAAAATAGAAATGATGCTGGAACAGAAACAAGAGAAATTACTTGCTGCAGTAGAAGCTGCCGGATACCGTTTTGCAAAAGAAGAAAGCAATTCCCAACATCTGCAGTTTATTCCGGATGGCGCCCATAGGATGCAGGGGCATTTATTTGCGAAATCCTGGAACGAAGTGGAACGATGGGTAGAAGCAATCATAGAAAAAGGAGATCCGATCCAGAAAGAACGTGTAGAGCGAGTGATATATCCGGAACGGTTTGAACAGAGTTTTGAAGAAATGATGTTTACAAGGAAAGAATGCAGGCTCTCAATCTATCATTTGGATAAAAATGGATCTGGAAGAGCTCAATTATTTGTGGGAATGGAAGACTTGCAGGAAAAAGGGATCACGGTAACTGCTGATCAGTATCGATGTGTTTATTCCAGCCTGTATCTGCCAAATGAAGATATGAATGCGGTTTACAGTATTTTTAATGATGATCCACCGGCAGATTATAAGGCACACTCCCTGTCTGTCAGTGATGTTGTGATCATGAATCAGAATGGGGATATGAAAGCATATTTTGTGGATCGCTTTGGATTCCAGGAACTTCCGGATTTTGTGGAAGAGAGAAAAAAGATACTTGGAATGGAAAGTGACATTCAGAAAAAGGATGTCTTAGAGCAAACGAGCTGTATCAGCTTCTATGCGGCAGAATGTTCAGAGTTTCCGGTATTAGGAGAAGTTCATCATGATCTTAGTCTGCCGGAAGCATTGGAAGCTTATGAAAAGATACCGGCAGAACGGATGAATGGGATCAAGTCTGTTGGATTTAACCTGCAGGAAGGAAGCGATTATGACGGAATGATGGATCTGATGGTTGCCGGAAGATCACAAAGAGAGATCTTAGATTCCATACCATTCTATAAAGAAAATAAGTTGGTACAGGAAGCTTTGAAACGTGTAGAACAATATATCGAAGAAAAGTCTCTGAATGTAGAGAAAACCAGACCAAAAGAAGAAAAAGGAGAGATACAGAAAACCAAATCTCAAAAAAGAAGGGAGGATATGAGCTTATGAGTAAAGTAACATTTGAAGAAGATGAATTGGCGGTTGTGGCTCTTTTCCAGGAAAACACAAGAAAGGATACGATAGATATTTTGAAAGACACCTTAGAGGCATTGGAAGAAATGAAAGAAGATCCGTTGGAAGACGATCTGCTGGAAACCATTGCATCTGCGATCAGTAAGTTACAGATGATCGAAGATAAATATTATTATTCCCTGGATCTGAATCGTTATCTGAATAACCTGGAGGATGATGCTTATGAAGAATGATCAATTTGCAGTTTACCGAGTAGACCGTCACTCGGAAGGGAGAGACCTTTGGCACCTTTCCTATCAGGAAGCGGTAAGCAGGAAACTTGCGATACGGATTGAATATTACCGGCAGATAGATATCAGGCCATTATTGCCGGGGGAGAGTGCAATTGCTTTATGGAAACGCATGAAAGAGTCCTGTGAAGTCAGTGATGTGCTTGTACTGAATCAGAATGGGGAAATCCATTGTTATTATGTCAATGAAGATTATCCACAGCTTTTATCAGGGTTCATCCGATTAAACCCATCAGGTACATTGGTCACGTTGGATACGGAAAATTACCGCATTAGTGGAAAGCCGGGAAACTGGATGGCTACGGATGACATCATCATTGATGGAAAACAGTTTTATCTCATGGAGCATCAGGAATATCACAGACAGGTTGCCTATATCATCCTAGATAGTTATGGGAAGATGATCATGGAGGAATGTCAGAATGGATTCGATGAAAAAACCAAACAGAAACTCCATGAGCTTATGAAAACACCGGAACAAAGGGAACAGGAACATCAAAAATATAAAGACAGGCTGGAACATTATCAGAAATTTTTTGAGAATGGGACTTATGAGAGAAGCTGGGAATCCGGAACAGAAGGAAATTATAATATGGTGGATGGCCAGGTAAACAATCTGAAAAATGTGGAAGAGAAAAGAGTGGAAAGAAAGCTGGTACAGAAGCTAGACCAAGCCTCAAAAAAGAAATCAAAGAAAAGAGAGTCGGTAATCAAGAGATTACGAGAAAAACAGATTGCAATCGCTGTGAAATCTGGAAAACCGGTACCGAGATATTTGGAGCAGGATATGGAAAGGAGGAGAGGATAGATGCTATGAAACTGTCAAAGTATGAAAAAGAAACGATTATCCTGACAAATGAAGAAGATCACTATTATAGTGTCTATACATTTAATCAGGGATTACAGAAACGACTAAAGAATTTTGCGGAGAGATATCCGGAATGCTGCTATCTAAGCAACTCAACAAAAGAAGGAAGTGAAACCTATATAATCCAAAAGGGACGGTTATCATTGAATTTAAGACCTCCTTATGCAAAGGAGCGAATTCAGAAAGCATTAGAAACAATTCAAATAGCACGTGAAGAAAAGTCGGCTAGTTCATAAGACGCGATTTAAGCGAAAAATGCCTCATGACCATGAGGAGAAATAGAAGCAAAAGAATTCTGTGATAAAGTATAAAGGCTTAGAAGAAAAACTGTCTCTTCTAGGCTTTTTTTAGTAAAAAAGTAGTTGGGGCATATGTTTTTGAAACGACAATAAGTATAGTGAAATTTGCACCGGAGGGCTATACTTTAACAGGACGATAAACATCGTCTTTTTTAAATTGCAAGAATACATAACGAAAGGAGGTTAAGAGAATGTCAAGGACTTCAAAAATTACCGCACTTTATGAGCGATTATCAAGGGACGATGACCTTACGGGCGAGTCAAATTCAATTATCAATCAGAAGAAATACTTGGAAGATTATGCCCGTAGAAATGGGTTCGGTAACATTCGACACTTTACGGATGATGGTTTTTCGGGTGTGAATTTCAATCGCCCAGGTTTTCAAGCGTTGATTAAAGAAGTGGAAGCAGGCAATGTCGCAACAATCATTGTTAAGGATATGAGCCGATTAGGGCGAAATTATCTGCAAGTTGGCTTTTATACGGAAGTTTTATTTCCACAGAAAGATGTTCGTTTTCTTGCAATAAACAACAGTATTGATAGTGATAATGCTTCAGATAATGACTTTGCACCGTTCTTGAATATTATGAATGAATGGTATGCAAAAGACACAAGCAACAAAATCAAGGCTGTATTTGACGCTCGTATGAAAGATGGAAAGCGTTGTAGCGGTTCAATTCCTTATGGCTATAACCGATTACCAACCGATAAGCAGACACTTGTGGTTGATCCTGTGGCTTCTGAGGTGGTAAAGCATATCTTTCTGCTTGCTAATGATGGTAAAAGTCCAAGAGAAATTGCAGAGATACTGACCGAAGAAAAGGTTTTAATCCCAGCAGCACACGCTAAAGAATATCACCCCGAACAATATAACGGAATAAAGTTTGCAGACCCTTGTATTTGGAGTGTATCAAGCGTTAGAAAGATTTTAGACAGACAGGAATATCTTGGACATACTGTTTTGAGAAAGTCTGTCAGCACGAATTTTAAGCTGCATAAGAGAAAAAGTACCGATGAAGAAGAACAATATGTGTTTTATAACACTCACGAGCCTATCATATCGCAAGAACTTTGGGACAGTGTTCAAAGAAGAAGGCAACGAGCAAACAGAACAGCTGCAAGAGGTACACACACAAACCGATTAAGCGGTTATCTATATTGTGCGGATTGTGGCAGAAGATTGACCTTACAGACACATTACAGCAAAAAAGACCGTTCTTTGCAGTATTCTTATCGTTGTGGTGGATATGCCAGTAGAGTAAACTCCTGTACTGCTCATTCCATTAGTGTTGATAATGTAGAAGCCTTGATATTATCAACGGTAAAACGCTTTTCAAGGTTCGTTCTGAATGATGAAGAAGCATTTGCAAAGGAACTGCAAGCACTTTGGAATGATAAGCAAGCGGATAAGCCGAAACAAAATCAATCAGAATTGCAACGCTATCGTAAGCGATATGATGAACTGACTACCCTTATTCGTGGCTTGTATGAAAATCTTATATCGGGATTACTGCCCGAAAGACAATATAAGCAACTAATGAAGCAGTATGATGATGAGCAGGCAGAACTGGAAACAAAGATTGAAGCGATGGAACAGGAACTTGCCGAAGAAAAAGTAAATAAGGTTGATGTGAAGCATTTTATATCGCTGATACGCAAGTATAAAGAACCGACTGAAATCTCTGATTTGATGTTCCACGAACTCATTGACAAGATTGTTGTTTATGAAGCAGAGGGAGTGGGAAAATCCCGAACACAAAAAGTTGATATTTATTTCAACTATGTTGGGCAAGTAGATATTGCCTATACGGAAGAAGAACTTGCTGAAATAAAGGCACAGGAAGAACAGAAAGAGATGGAGCGATTGGCGAAACAGCGTAAGCGAGAAAAAGCCTACCGAGAGAAACGAAAAGCGAAGAAAATCGCTGAAAATGGTGGTGAAATCGTTAAAAAGAAAGTATGTCCTTATTGTGGGAAAGAATTTATCCCTGCAAGCAACCGACAGATTTTCTGCACAAAGGAGTGCTGCAACCAAGCAAGACAGGACAAAGTAAAAGCTGACAGAGTTGCAGAAAAAGGCGATCACTATTATCGTCAGCGTAAATGTGAAGTGTGTGGCAAGTTATACTGGCCTACACACAGTCAGCAGAAATTCTGTTCTGAGAAATGCAAAAAGATAAACCATAATAAGAAAACCTTGGAGTTTTACCATAAGAAGCAAAAGGAGAAAGCACAATGCAAAGATTTATCACAGATGAAAGAACCGGTATCCAGTACGAACTCATCGGAGATTACTACTATCCCTGCTTGATGATAGAAGAACCACCTACCCTCTCAAAATACGGAAGAATGAGAGAACGATATTTAAGAGAACACAGAAAAGCATTCTATTTTACGCTACTTGCAAGTGGAAAGTTAAATGAACATCTTATTCAAATAGATATTTCGGCGTGTAATATGGCTGATTATCTGATAAAGGAAATGGCTGTAAGGCAAGGTGTGACGGAAAAGCTAAAGTCTGAGGATATGATGGGATGGATAGGATTGATGAATAACATTCAATCCTGTGTAGATGAAATTGTACTGAATGATATTGTGTATTCATAATGAAATACCAGCCGAAAGGAAACTGCTGTCAACTGATGGCAGTTTTTCTTTTTCGGGAAGTATTCAAGAAGTCATTAAGTCGTGAGTATGGTCGAAGCGGACTATAAGTAAAAAAATCATTCTATTAGCCTGTGGAGGCAGAAAATTTCTTCCATTCTTTATGTGGATAAAGTATAATATTAGCAAGAAATTTGAATTTGCACACGAGGTTTATATGAAAAGTATAGAAGAATTAGAAAAATATTTGGAAGACGAGTGTTATTCTTTTGCAGAAATTAGCATCGGAAAACATTATGCGCACAAAGGGATTGTTATTAAAAAAAACAGTGATGCATATGAGTTTGGATATTCTGAACGAGGAAATAAAGAGATAATAAAGTCATTCTCAAGTGAACAGGAGTTAGTAGAATATGCACTTGAGAAACTTCTGGCTGATAAGTGGAATAAAGCACATTTGGTTGCGTGGGTTTGGTCTGAAGCGGAAATCCAACAGGCAGAGCAGGAACTGAAAACTTATAATATAAGCTTTGAGAGGAACGATGTGCCTAATTATTCACAAGGAAAAAATGCATACCGCATCTTTGTTTTTGGTAAAGATTATTTAAAGCTTACAGAGTTCACTAAGAAGTATTATAGAAGTAGAATTTGAAGTTGTAGAGGTGGTTAAGAATATGAAAAGATATATCGCCTTATTGCGAGGTATCAATATAAGCGGAAAAAACAAAGTGCCAATGGACGAATTAAAGCAAGGTTTTGAAAAACTTAATTATACAGAGATCAAGACCTATTTAAATAGCGGTAATGTGATTTTTTCAAGTGATGAATCTGACACAATCAAGCTTACAAGCCAGATTGAAGAAATGATTAAAAATCATTTTAGTTTAAATATTCCGGTCTTTGTCATATCAAAAGAAGAACTTGAGGACATTTTACATCATGCGCCCGACTGGTGGGGAGATGAAAGTAAGGAGATTTATGACAATCTAATCTTTATCATGCCACCCGCTACATTCAAAGATGTATATAACGAAATCGGAGAGCCTAAAGAGGGATTAGAAAAGATAGAGGAATATAAAGAAACGGTATTTTGGTCTTTCAGCCGTAAAGATTACCAAAAAACAAACTGGTGGTCTAAAACAGCAAGTGCAAATATTAGCTCAAACCTAACGATAAGAACAGCGAATACGGTTAGAAAAATAATTAGTATGTAATAGCTTTTTAAATTTCAGTTTGTAGAACTGTGTTAAATCATAAAATCACAATGTTAGGAGGAATCTTATTATGGATTTAATGCAAATAAAAATAGCAAAAGATGAGCAAATTGTATCATACATTAAACTCATCAGAGAATATGATAAATCCATGTCTATGAGCCATATAAAACAGAAAATAGAGTCGAACGATTTTGTAGTAACATATGATACTAATGATTACGATGTTGTAGATGAGATAAACGGAATAGATAAGAATAGAGCGTTTAGAGAATTGATTAGGAAACTGCAAAGAGCAGGTGCAGAAACAATTATTTATTATAATGGGCGAATTATTTCATTGGAATTTTTAGATAATTGGTTGAATTCTATGGACGAAATAAAAAAGGAAGTCGAAAATGATATAGATAGAGAAGTTTATGAGTGTTAAATCATAAAATCACATTGAGGTGACGAATATGCGATATAAAAAAATTGTATTGATTATTATAGCAAGTGTACTTTGTTTAGGGCTATTGAGTGGCTGTGGACATAAAAACGAGATTTCAATAAAAATTGAAACCTACTTACAAGAAGAATATGGAGAAGAATTTGAAGTATTGTCTTGGAATCAACCAAAACTTTTACCATCAGACAATGGTGCAATCTATGCGACTTGTATTTCAAAAAACGACCCAAAGCATCCATTTGAGGGTAGCTATTTTAATCCCGAAGAACCAAACTCAAAAATAGAAATTATTGATGATGGCTATGCGGAACGCCTTTTGGCAAAACAAATGGAGAATATGACAGAAGAAGCCATTTCGCAGGTAGCTGAGAACTATTATATTCAAGGTGATATAACTGTACGAGAAGAATGGCAAGATATTCCGCTGGAGGAAATTTCGAAATGGGATAATTATGTTAAACTTCGCAACCAGATGGAGCCAGATTATAAAACTTTAGGTTCGGTATGGGTTTATATTGACACTTCTACAATGACTGGAAAAACTGATGAAGAAGAATATCAAATGTATGAAGAAGTCTTTCGTGACAAATTAGGTGGCGAGGCATTGCTTTTTGTTTACTATTTAGACCATAAGAGTTTTGAAAAAGCAGAAGCAATATTAGAAAAATCTGCATTTGGAAACGGTGGAAGCGATTTAGATAAAATAAGAGAAGGTCAGCCATACTTTGGAACAATTATGCGATATGGTTCAGATAAGTTTGATGATAGCTTAGAGATATTCAAGGCTGCAAAACAAGGTCAAGAACAAGAAATATTTCAGTAAGTAAGATTGAAAGAAAGGAATGGATAAACAGTGGAATTTGAAGGATTTGATTTATTATTTTGTGTAGCAGCTTTTGGTTGGATTGTTTATATGGCTTTTAAACAAAAAATGCATAAGATGGATCCTGAATCATTTAAGTTTCTTGCGTTGATATTCGGTGGGCTTTTATTAGCTTTTATATGTTTTCTTATCCCAGGCGGAGCTAAATACACATTTGTATTAATAGGCGTTACAATAGGAGGAATGATTACGCTGATTTTTTATCATAATATTAAATCTGTTGCTATTTGTAATGAAGAAATTATTGGTGTCTATCAAGGCTATAATTCGTATCCAAGTAAAACAGTATCAAGCTATGCTCCTATTTTTAAATACAAGTACAACGGAAAAACATATGTCCGCCAGTGTTCTAACACATATAGCTTTAAGAAATTAGATAAGGACATGGTTAAGGGAAATGAATATCGTATATATATAAACCCCAAAAATCCATCATCTTTCGTACTTAACAAAAAAGTCGGTATCAAAAATGTACTGTGTATGATTTTTGGACTAATGTGTATTTTTGTCGGCTTATCTGCGTTATTCGTTTAAATATATTTTTATAATGGTATGATATTTATTGTAATCGCTTTTTTCAAATGATAAAATGAGAATAACCATTTACGACAAATTAAATTTTACAGGAGGATATTAAAATGCTAAAAGAACAAGATATTAGAGAATATCTAAACAAGAAAGATATTGCATTTAATGAAAATTCATCTATTATTGGAGTTATATTTCCGAGTAAATTCACATATGCTCTTGGACCGATTGCCACTGCTCTTTCAATGCAGTATTACGCAATAAACTTTAGTGATAGTGGTATTGCTATTATCGGTTTAAATAATGCAACGGGCAAATTAGAAGATGAAGCATTTCTTTTCGTTCCAAAGGAAGAAATAGCAAGCACTAAATTCAATAAAAAATTGATGTCTTATGAATTAGAAGTTGCTACATCAAAGGGTACATTAGCATTTAAGGTAAATAAGACAATGGTTGGTGCTTCATGGCATAAAGAAAACTTAGCGACTATTTTAAATCGTTTGTAAGGTAAAAAAATATCATTATTTACAAAGCAGTTAGTCTTAGGATTAGCTGCTTTTTTGTTCCTATAATTTAATACATAACCACAGGTTAGTACAAAATACCTTGTGAGATTTTTGAAAGGCTTAGAATGGGATATATGCCCTATTTACGCCCCGAGAAATGACACAAACAAGGCTTAGTATCTTTACCTGTGGTTTTTTATTTTCACCACGAAAGGAGGTGGTATGCCTCAAAATGAGAATGTGCAGGAACAAGAGAGGGTGTTGTTTCTGTATGAATGAACTTGTGCTGCCCACAAATTTAATTGAAAAGGAGAACGAAAAATTATGAAACAAACGGAAAATGAAATGAATATAAGTGTACCTCTTGAAGTTATCAAGGCAAGTGAAATTGAACCGAAAGAAGTGAAATGGCTTTGGTATCCGTATATCCCTTTTGGCAAAGTTACACTTTTGCAGGGTGATCCTGGTGATGGTAAAAGTAAGTTAATGCTTTCAATCGCTGCCCTACTTTCAAATGGAGAACCACTTCCCTTTACTGACACAGACGAAACAGAGCCTATGACGATTATCTATCAGACAACGGAAGATGATGCCGATGATACAGTAGTCCCTCGTTTCAATGCTGCTGGTGGTATTGGAGAAAACCTTATCTTTATCAAGGAAGATGTAAAGTCCTTATCTTTTGGAGATAACCGCATTGCTGAAGCAATCGAAAAGTATCACGCAAAACTTTTAATTCTTGACCCGATGAGTTCTTATATTGGCGAAGATTGTTCAATGAATAATGCTAACGAAACACGAGCAGAGTTTAATCATCTAATTGCTGTTGCGAAAGATACTGGCTGTGCGATTGTGATTATCGCTCATATGAACAAGATGAAAGATACCAACCCGCTATATCGCACGAATGGTTCGATTGATATTGCAGGGGCAGTAAGAAGCATTATTGCAATCACACGCACACCGAACAAAGAAGCACCATCAGAAAGATATATGGTACAAGTAAAATCAAACCTTGCCCCAACAGGATCAGCAATTCTATTTGAGGTTGCAGAAAAAGGAGTGAACTTTATCTCTGAAATGGAAATGACGGCAGAGCAAGCATTTCAGTCCCTTGCCCCTAAAATGGGTAGACCAAACGAAAAGGAAGTAAAGGCAACAGAAATGATCTTGGAAATGCTGAAAGATGGCGAAATGCTTACCTCGGAATGTGAGGAAAAATTAGAAGCCGTAGGGTTCAAGAAATCGACCATTAAAAAGGCAAAGATGAAAGCCGGTGCTCTTTCAAAAAAGATAGGCTTTCAATGGTACTGGTACTTGCCGGTGGGCGATAAGCCGAATGAATAAAAGTAGACTGTCTGCTGATGAGACGGTCTATTTTTGTGAGAGAGGTATCTAAGGAGGTCAAGGGGGAACACCCTTGTCCACGACATCTTTGCAGACGAAGTCTGAAAGTGTCATAGTGGGTTACACACATTCAAAGAATGTTGTGTAATGGCTTCGCCCTGCCAAGAAAGGAGATTCAAAATGGCAAAAAACAGTAAGGCAGATATGAGTTGTGCAAGAGTAAAAAAATACACTTCTTCAGATGTGAGCAAAGCAGAAAGGCATAACGAACGCAAGAATGAAACCTATGAAAATATGAATGTGATTGTGGAGCGAATACCCTATAATGTGCATTTCAAAGAACCGACTGCCCCAACCTATATGGAACAATTAAAGCAGATGGAACAGGACGGAAAAGTATCGCTTCGAGGATTGAGAAAAGACGCTACCCTTTTCAATGAGATTGTGATTGATGTGAACACAATGTATTTTGAGCGTAATGGTGGCTATGAATATGCAAAGCAATTCTATGAAGAAGCATTTCATTTTATCGAAGAAAAGTTTGGTGCTGATAATGTAATATCGGCAGTTATGCACGCTGATGAAATCAATTTGGCAGCAACCGAGGACTTAGGAAAAGAAGTCTATCACTATCATCTTCACGCTATGGTTTTGCCAGTAGTAGAAAAAGAAATCTTGTGGAGCAAGCGTTGTAAAGACCCCGAACTAAGAGGAACAGTTAAAGAAGTAGTCAATCAGATCAGCCACTCAAAGAAATGGAAATCAGACATTCCACTGGTTGATGAAAAAGGCAATCCACTTTTACGAAAGAATGGAAAGCCGATGTTTCGAGCTTCATACAGCATACTGCAAGATGAGTTGTTCAACCATATGACAGAGAAAGGGTTTAAAGGTTTTCAGCGTGGAGAATACGGGAGTACAGCCGAACACCTAACTTCCCTGCAATATCAAATCAAACAAGATACACAGCGTTTAGATAAGTTGCAGCAGCGTATTCAAAAGGAGCAAGTGAAATACAAATCATCTCATCAAATCTTCAAAACCTATAATGAGATTGATAGTATGGGACAGAAAACCTTTACCGGCAAAATGGCAATATCCAAAGAAGATTATAAAGAACTGACCACACTTGCAAAGGAGGGTATCACAAGCAGAGCAGAGATAAAAAAGTTGGAGGAGGATGTCGGTTATTATCAACAACGCTACTACAACACTACCAACGCACTTGAAAATATGAAAAGTAGATACAACGAACTGAAAGAAAAATGCAGACCATTTCTTCAAGCGTTGGAGCATTTCCCAGAAGTTGCTAAACTTTTTACAGAAAAAGTGAAGCAGCTTTTTTCTTTTAGGGAAGCACAGGAACGAGCCGAAAAAGAAGCAAGGGAAAAAGAAAGACAGGAGCGTATCAAGGCACGAAGAAAGAAACGAGATATGGAAAGATAATTCTTTGATAATGATGAGGGCAGTCAGATAAAAACTGATTGTCCTTGTCTAATAAGGATAGAAAACACATTTGGAGTATGGTAGAATGAGGATGACAAATTAGAATTTTTGAAAGAACAGTATTATTCATATTAAGGGGAGGCGAAATGATGAATGGACAAATGTTTCAAATTGCATCTATTGTAGCGACGAGCAAAAAAGCGTTGCAATTATCAGAACCAATTAGATTTTCACAATTAGAATATGAGAATAAAATTGAATTTGTCTTTTTACCTCAAAAGAAATTTTTAAGGACAGAAAAATATACTGCTTCTAATGTTTCATTGTGGTTTGAACAAATAAAGAAAAATGGGATACAGGATATAAAGTTGCTATGTCCATATTCAGTAAAGGATAGACAATTTTTAGGATTTTCAAATACAACAGAAAGTTCCATTTTGTGTTTTTACAAAAGCGGAAAAGTAACATACTTTACTGCTGATTGGCAATTTGACTCTATGCAAAAAAAATGGAATATTCTATATTCAGAGCATGAGTGGACTAACCCACCATCAAAAAAACCATATTTTGAGAATAACATTAACTCATTTCGAGATGTATTATTATCGATTAAAGAATTGGCTAAAAAAATTGAGTGTGAAAATTTTGCTAATATTTTTACTTCTGCTATAAACCTTTTAGATGGCTGTAGCGAATATCCAGATGAAAAGTATGGTTTGAGTTTACCACCAATTCCACAGCAAAATCTTCAAATGTTCGAAGCTGCAAGTATTTCGGATGTTTTTGGAGCAATGGGTTCGTGGAATGATAGCCCAGCATATATGGCTCACAAAAAAGGGTTATCTGAAGAATACGAAACTCTATCTTCTGAGTTGTTAAAAAATGTAAGACTTGCTATTTTGTATGCCATAAATGAATGGTAAGATTATAATCCTATATTTCATACATGCAAATTAGAAGTTGCAATGCAAAAATAGGAGCATGAAACATGAACATAAAAGAAGCAATAAAAATAATACAGGACGAGAAATTACAAGGTTATAATATGAATGAAAGGAAAGATGATAGAGAAAATGAAGTTGTGTTAATGCGTGAGAATGATAAGTGGATTGTTTATGCAACAGATGAACGAGCTAGTATAGAATAAATTAAATTTCTGCTATATATTTTTGAGATGATGTATGGTAAAATAGTGTTATCAAAGAAAGGATGATCGCTATGAGAAAAA
>NZ_SLZV01000038.1 GCF_004346095.1 Faecalimonas umbilicata
CTGATACTTTTACCTACCGCTTGCTAAAGGCGGTATCCTGTAAGTACCACGTCGCCAATTTATATTGCGCTGGCGACTTCCGGGCGCACACAATTACCCGGTATGGTTTCCCAGGTTTTCTCAAACAAAGCCTTGATCTGGGCAAGGTTTTGGATAAAAATGGTACATGAAATATTCCTGGAACGCATGGTACTAAGGAGGCTGCAGTAGTCATCTGGCAATGGCACGTTGGCAAATTCGTCCAGCATGAAATTCACGTTAATGGGAAGTTTTCCATTATAATGGAAGTCTGCCTGGTAATACAATTCCTGGAAAATCTGGGAATAAAGCATACCAATTAAAAAGGCATAACTCTTATCCGAATCCGGCGTTACACAAAAAAGTGCAGTCTTCCGGTTTCTGTCCCCGTCAACACCAATCCCAATCTCCTCAATCTCCATTTCATCATGATCCAGAATCCGCAAAATTTGTGGGTTCTGTAACAATCCCAGCCTTGCATTTGCGGAAATGATGATACTCCTTACCGTATCTCCGGCACCCCGTACCACTTTATTATACTGGATTAAAGCAGGGTGGTTGCTTCCCTTTTTTCTCTCCAGTCTGCGGAAACGCCGGTCTAAATCAGAAGGGGAACCGTCTGCATGGACTTCTGCCTCATTCAAGAGCTGCAAAACCATACGGAAATTCCTTTTCTCCATTTCACACTCCTGCCACACATAAAGAAAAATGGCCTGCAAGTACAAAGACTCGGCTTTCTCCCAGAATGGATCACTGGGCTGTGCGTTTTTCGGAGTGGTATTATTGATCAGGTTAGTAACCAGTTTTACAATATCTGTTTCAGAGCGGATATAGCGGAATGGGTTATATCCGTTAGACTGCTCCATTTCCACCAGGTTCAGCACCCGTATCCGGTATCCATGCGCTTTCAGCATACCTCCGCAGCATCTTAAAATCTCCCCTTTGGGATCTGTAATGATCTGGGAAGCCCTGCTTAACTGAAGGAGATTGGGTTTCACCATGAACAAGGTTTTTCCAGCGCCGCTTCCTCCGATTACCAGGACATTTAGGTTTCTCCTGGTCTTTCTGGTATTCATGGACAGCCTGACATTCTGGGATAAGATCAGATTATTGTGTTCATCTTTATCCGCAAACTGCTTTGCCACCTTTTTCGGATCTGCAAAAACAGCGGTACCAAATTCCTGTCCCGGCATATAGTTTTTCCGGCTGGTTACATACATGACCATACCGATCACATATACAAAAATCCCCAGAATGATTGCTTTTAAGGAAGTTTCGTTCCAATAATTGGCAAACGGGGCTGCCATCACCTGATCCAGACGGTTTAAAAAATAATTGATATCCTTTCCGGGCTGATAACACACGTTCAAGAGATAACCTCCATAGCCGGAAGCTATGCCACCAATAAGATACATGCCCCAGGACTGTTTCTTCTTTTTCTGAATTGCTCCGGTTCTCTACCTCCTTTGCCCCTGTATGGTTCTTCTCCCTGCTTCCAGGTTCTGTTGTGCCTTCCTGTAATTCTGCTCCCTTCTTCTGCGTATCTTTTCCTGCTCCTGTCTGGCACGTTCCCTGTGTACCGGGTCATAGCTTTCCCTATATAAATCTTCCCCCGAAGTTTTTCTAAGAAAACGGTCCTCCAGGTCTAAAATTGCATACTCCTTCTTCTTTTCCAATCCTGCAAAAATCGTCTTATGGTCATTAATCCAGCTAATTTCCGATTTATCCAGCCAGATAAATTCATTCTTACGGTACGGAATCCTGGTTTTGATATGATGCTCTGTTTCTTCATATACCAGCTTCTGGTCTATGGTAATGGCATTCACACCTGGATTGTTCCGTTTCTCCTTTTGGATACGCCGAATGACCTGCATCTTTTCTTCTGTTTCCTGGCTGCTTCCAGTGCTGCGTCTTTTGGCTTCCTCTTCCCCAAACAACTGTTTCCACTGCTGGGAATCTACCAATTCTTCAACCTGTTCTGGTGTCCTGGTCAGTGTCACCGTACCTTCCTTCCCTTTCTCCAAAATCCCCTGTTCTTCCATGTAGCAGATAATCGGCCAGATCTGAAGCCAGGTCATATTCAGACGGGAACGGACATCACTGATCTTCTCCACCTGGTTTTTCGCCAGCTCCCGCGCAACCAGTTCACACTCCTTCGGCTCCGGCAGGGCAGGCTTTTTTACTTCTTCTACCAACTGCTCTACCTTATCCGGCTCTGCATTTTCATAGTATTCATCTAACGTCCCAATATTGGAATGTTCAATTTTTGCCATCATGGACTGAATACGGGGCGCTGCCTGGGAATGGAACAAAATTTCACTCATACCGTCCTTCTCATTTAAATCCGGCAAAATGGAATATAAAATCCCATACTTATTTGCCAGGGCTTTTACCCGCTCCAGGTCTTTTGTTTCAAAACGGAAAACCTGTAAATCGCCTCCCATTTTCAGGAGCTTTTGTACAGAAGTTTTCCCTGACAGTTTTTCCTGATCCAGAACTTTTTTAAATACCGCACAAATATCTTTTACAAACTGCCAGCCTGTATTTCCCATTTTCAGAATGATTTCTGCGCCTTCAAAGGAAACTTTAATGATCTGCGCCGCATCTTGTATTTCACTCATGCTCTCCCTCCTATCCCATTGCCCTGTCCTTTTTTACTGGAACAGCCGCCTTTATTTTTCCTTCTGTAAGCATGGCTTCCAGGTCATACTGGATATTTTCCTGTTTTAAGAGAGTCTCCAGCATGTGGTTTGCTTTTTCCTTTTCATAGGTCATATACTGAAGCTGAAAAATATAATTCTCAATCTGCAAAATATTTTCCGGAACCTGAAAAAACGGTTCAAGGTAATGATAAAGAATACGCTCTTTTTCTTCCTTTCCTGCATGAGGCGCCTGTAACTGCAAAATAATTTTTTCTACCTCTTCCATAGACTCCTTATGAAAAGCAATACGGTACAAATCCTGTTTCTGCTCCCTGGTAAGAAAGGGCTGTTCCTTTTCGGCAGTTTCCAAAAGGGAAAATGTTTTTACCACATGTTCAAGTTCTGCCATTTACACACCCGCCTTCCGTTTCCGCATCAAAAGGATAATTTCCCGCATTTTTTTCATTCTCTCTGGTGAAGGGCTGTTCTCCATCACCTGAAGAATTTCTGCATCTGCCAGCCCACTTTCTACGCACTGGCGGATTTCTTCCAACTGTTCTGCGGACAGGTTATATTCCAGAATTTTCTCCACAACACTTTTGGGTACTTTTTTCCCAAGCATGGCAATCCCAAGCAGCCGGTGCTTACTTTTTTGTAGCCCTTCCGCTGTTTGTATGCTTTTTTCTTCCAATACCACTTTTGTTTCCCTGGAAGCAGCTTCTGTTTTTTCCCTGTATTTTTCTGCTTCTTTTTTCAGATCCTGAATTTCCTGCTCTTTCTTTGCCAGCTTTTCTTTTAATTCCTGTATGTTTTTATCTTTATATTGCAGGTTCTCATACAGGTCTTTAATCTCCTGGTTTTTCTCTTCAACAACATGCTCCTTTACCAGAGAAGACAAGGCTGTAAAACGGTCATTGCTTTCCCGAAACTGCTGAATGGATTGTTCCATGATCCCCATAAGATTTTTCATATAAGAACGCATTTCTTCATCTTTCGGAACTTCTTTTTTTGCCTTTGACTCTTCCAGTTGTATCCGCATGGTCCGCATACGGCTGGCCGGCAGTTCATTTCCGGCATAGGTTTTCACCTCTTCCAGATCCAGCCCGTTTTTTAAGCCCTCTACGATTTCCCGTACCTGGAACTGGTTATAATTTCCTTCACATAAAAAGTCGATTTCCCCAATCCCTTCCATAAGCCCTATGATGATTGCTTTCATCACTGGGGCTTCCTGGTTGCTCTTAACGACCTTCTGGATATCCGAAACAGGAAGACCAAAATCCAGCCCCATAGAAACTGCGTCCATCTGTTCTTCTTTTAAAACTTTCCGGCATTCTTCCAGATACCGTTGTCCTTCTACTGTCATTTACCCTCCTTTTCCTCTGCCCCTCGCAGACGGTTTCCTATTCTTTTCCTTCTGCTGTGCTTCCAACTTTTCTTTTTCTTCTGCTTTTTCATGCAGACGCTCTGCAATCCTTTTTTCTTTTAAGATTTTTTTCCGTTCAATCCGCAAACGCTCCTCTTTCTCAAAGAAATAAGCGTCTGTCTGTTCTGCCTCAGACAAGGAATATCCCATTTCTTTTAACTGCCCAAGAAGGTTTTGGTATGTCTGGTGGTCTTGAAAAAATTCCTGATACCCTTCCTGATAAAGTTCTGCTTCCATCTGTTTTTCCTGCAGCTTATTGAGAAGCAGAAGCATTTCCTCATAAGGAACCATTTCTTTTTGTAACTGCTTTCTTGCCCTGCTGTTTTCCCAAAGCTGTTCCTTTGCCGCATCTGAAATGGCTTTCAACTGCGCCTTATCCTGTATGCGATAAGCCGCCAGAAAATCAAATTCCTCCTGCAATTTTTTCAATTCCTGGATTGCCGCCCTGTATTTCCAGGTTTTAGAGTCCGCCATTGGTTTCCCCTGCCGGTACCTGCGAAGAAAACGTTCCTTCTGGTACCTGGTCAGATGCCGCTCCCGGTATGGAATAAACACATACGTCCATTCTGCCGGTATCTCCTCTCCGGTCATTTCCGGGATTGGAAGGCGTCCAAAACGCTGCCGAAGACTTTCCTCTGTATAATCTTCCCCTAGACGGTCCAGTCGCCTTGCCCTCCCTGCTCCGGGCTCCCGCACTGAAAGGCGCTTTTTTCCCCGCACCTCATATCCCATGCTGGAAAGATTTTCCAGAAATTCCTCATAAGAACCTGCGTCCTGTAATGCCTGGTCCACATCTTTTTTTATCCGCCTGTCCCGCTCAGAAAGAATATTTTCTTCCTGTCCTTTTTGTTTGCGTTTCTCCTTCACCTCTTCCAGATCAAGGGTTGAGAAACCATGCTCTTTGCATATCCGGTTGGTCAAAGGCTGAATGATGTTTTCCCAGTCCCCATTTCTATAATCGTATTTATATCCCGTAGTACAACGTACCGAATTAAAAATAATGTGCCCATGAATATGGTCCGTATCATTATGGACTGCATAAACCGCTTCAAAATCCTTACCAAGAAATTCTGTCACAAACTCCCCTACCACTTGGAAGGCTTCCTCTTCCGAAACCTCTTCTTCCTCAAACGAAAGAATGAAATGGTAGCCCTGCCTTTTATCCAGCTTTCCAAAATGACGTTTGGTATCTACCATCTGGGATAATGCCTGTTCAGGAATACAGTTATGCCCACAGACATAGCGGCCATCTTCTGTTTTCTCCGGGTTCATAATATAGCGAAGACCGTTTGCCAGATGTTTTGCCGGATAACCCATTTTCGCCTGTTTCATGTGCAGGCACTTTGTAATTGCCATAACCTACAGCCTTTCCTGCACCTGGCTTACCAGTGTTTTTATCTGCTTCAAAAATACATACAGACGGTGTTTATCTTCCCTGGAATAAAGGGCGCTGTTATTGTTATGGGTAATCTGGTTGATGTTTACACCAATCCGGTTGATTTCCTGGTTCATGCGTTCCAGTTCCTTGCGGATTTCCGGGTAATCCCTGGGACGGTTGGTAATCAGCATACGAAGATACTGGGAATCAGAAAGCCCCATCTTTTCTGCCTGCTTTTGTAACTCTTCCAGCTCCCATGAATACAGCCGGATTTCTTTTCTGCATTTCATTGTTTCTTTTTTCATGCTCCCCCATTCCTTATCTTTATCACATATTTCACCTGCCGATTTCTACTCCAACGCTATCTGCTGTCAGCTCCTAAGACCTGCTATCGGTCACCGCATAACTTCCCGGCGTCCGGACTGGCTATGCCAGTCCTCTGCAAGATACGGATTTTACCGTACAAAATCCCATCTTGTTAGGGGGATACCCCCTAATACCCCGGATAATATAGATAGCAAAACGCAGATACTGATAGCAGTCCTGCGTCCCATATAGGGAAAAACCGATAGCAGTTTCAAACATCTGCTATCGGTTTTTCCATTTCCTGCTTCTGTTTCTGCTAACAAAACCCCAGTTCTGTTAGCAAATCTGCCAGCCTTCTGTATCTGATGTGACAGCAGTTCTTCCATTCTGCTATCAACGCTTTTCCACAGACTACATGCAGGCTGCTCCTTCTTTTGCAATTTTTCTCTTTACAACAAGTATGGGAAGACTCCTGATGGACCATTTGCCGCTTTGGGTTTCTCTTATGAAATTATTGGTTTACCTGTTCTTCCAAACGCTCCAATGCCTTTTCAAAAGCTCCAATCCCACTGAAAAAGGAAGAAAGCCGAATATCTTCAAACAGATATGGCATGGCTTTGTATAGTTCCAGAAAAATATAGTACAGTACATCAACAACAATGGAATTTCCTGCCTGTTTGTAAAGCTGGCTGTTGCTTATGCCCGCTTCTTTTGCTTTCCAAAAATCCGTATCAGAAAATCCCATAAGGCGGAAGCACTCTAAAGGTGTCAGCCTCCGGATACGGATCAAAGACTCCAAACGATATATATCGTTTGATGTGGTAAGCGTAGGGCAGACTTCCCCATGCTCCTGTACCCTTCCCCGTTTTTCTACAGACGGATAACTGAGATTTGCAACACCATTTTCCAAACATTCCTCATAACCTTTCTGTGTCTTTTGACGTACCAGAATGATATTATCTTTCTGTACAGAAGTAAGGGTATGGCAGACCTCTTTCTCTCCCAGTTCCAAGGTCTGCACAATCCTGCCTTCCGGATTGTACCTGCCCCGGATTGCCCCAGGGTACTTCTCTACAATCTTTGGCTGGTCATGCCCTGCCAGAACAGTACCGCAGCTTCCCAGTGGGGAATAAATGGTTCCACTTGAACCATAACCGGTATGAATATCCCCTACCTGTAAGATTTTTGGCTGTTGGCCTCCACCTCCGCAAGCAGTTACTGTAGGACAGCAGCCATCTGGCAGATAAACCCGTCCAGTCTGTTCAAACACCCCTTTGATATTTCCGGCCCGCTTCACCCGGTTCTCCCGAAAAACCTTCAGGCTTTTTTCATCTGGCTCAAACAAGAGGGCTTTTCTCTCTTCCATATCTTCAATCAAACGGTGTACTTTTTCCTGGGACAGATAATATTTTTCCTCTACCGTATCCTCCAGAATATCCATAAGACACTGGAAGGACTCCAAAGGTTCCGGAAACTGGAATTTCCCATTATCCATTTCCTTCTGTATCAAAATCAGATATACCCTTTCCCTGTTCTGGGGTATTCCATAATACTTTGCATTAAGAACACTCCAATAGGTATGATATCCGTATTCATGCAGTTCTTCTTCAAACAACCGGAATGTGGTATCCCGGAACTTTTTTCCTACAATATTTTTCACATTTTCATAAATCCCCCATACTGGTTTTACTCCCCGTATCATACGGAGCCACTCCACCAGAAGGGAAGAACGTGTTTTATCAATATCATGGGAACCACACATGCTGCAGGTGTCCCTTTTAGAATAATGTACCTGCAGAGGGTTATACTCATGCCCGCAGCTTCGGCATTTCCAAACCGCCCCTGCCTGCTTACCTGCCAGGGAAAAATCCTGACAGGGGCTTCCGCCGCAGATCATGTTAAACGGTTCAATCTCCTTTTCGTCCACTTTTGTAATATCTCCCAGATTCAATGTTTCACTTGTACCATGAATCGCACAATAACTCTTTGCCGCATATTTATCAAACTCACAAAAATTCACCAAACTATATTTCATTCCTCATGTTTCATGAGGTGTAGCTACACATTTTACCTAGGATTACTCACTTATTTCCTCCTGTCTCCTAAATTTTTTTATAGTCTTCATGAGAAATCCACAGCTACAAACGAAATATCCATCTGGCATTACCTTACAATCATAGAATCACCCCTTCCCGTATCCAGAGTTTACCCTTCTGTCAAAAATTCTGTTGGTCTGCATCACCTCCTTCACATTCTTCTGTTTTCTTATCTCTTAATAGGCTCCTGCTTTTCAGGATTTTGTATTTCCTTTGTTCTTTGTTCTCCTGCCAATTTTAGTTCTCTTGTATAACTATCATAAACATATACCTCATTTGATAAAAAATCTGCCCCTACCAAATCTGGTTTACTGTTTATATCCCGAACCATTGTTTTAAGTTCTTCAACCGTATACACATGTGTATCTACTGCCAAACACTCATGGATACTAGAAGGAAGGATATAGGTTTTCCCACCAAAAAAATCCGCAACTTCATCCATGATATCCTTATTCAGAATAGAAGCAGCTCCCCAGTTTTTATTTTGGTTTGTAACACAATACATCTCCTGTTCCTTCGGTATCTCTATATCCCCAGGTTCAAAAAGTCTACTAATTGAAAATACTTCCGTTTGATTTTTAAAAGAAGGATCATCAATAAGTTCCGCTAAAAATTGTTTCGGTTCTATTTGATGGTAGTTGAAATATTCTTCCGGCAATTTTACACTATACTCCGTACCAGGGACATTCCATTGGAAGATAATCTCCAGATTTTCAAACGGAACATGCGCCAGCTTCGGTCTAAACTCCAGGCTTTCTTTTGGAATAAAAGCAGGTATAATATTTTCTTTTTTTGCTTCCAATATCTGGATATTTTTTGTAAACGGTATTTCGTCTTTTGCCTCATGAAGTGTCCCTGCATAGCTTTCTATAATGGAGGGAAAGCTTATTCCCTCTTTGTACATACGATAGAAATCTTCTGCATAAGTGGTAATTCCTACATTACTTCCTTCTGGACGAAATACAATGCCATGATTCTGTTGTCCATTTTTATATACCATACGAAAATCTATGGTTCCCTTTACTTCCTCTGTGACAAATTCCAAAATCTGCTTTTTCAACTCTTCATAAAACATATCAAAATCCATGTTTTCCACCCTTCCTAACATCTCTTTTTCTGATATTTGCCAGCACTCTGGACACATACACCTGCTTGGGTATCCCCATGCGGTATCCCTGCCGCTCATAGCTCTCTTCGATAAACGCAACCCGTACACGTCCATGCAGTTTCCTCTTTCCTATCCACTGCACTACTTTTTCCATCTCCGCTTCGCATTCGTCAATCTCCCATTTTTTGAAACATTCCTCATCATAGCTATTTTCCAAAAGAATACCCTCCTATCTTGCCTGTGCTATCTGGTATGGTACTATGTTCCTGTGTCCTACCGTTTTTTCTATCTTTTGTATGTTTGTCCCTTTTGTTTCGGTAAGAAGCGGCCTATCCTTTTCTACCAGGCTGGAAAGCTCCTGGTTTTCCTTTTTATACTGCAAAAAAGCATTATAATCTTTTCCCATAGGTGGAAGACGTACAAAAACCTCATACTCCATAAGGGTATATTTTCTTGCCAATTTTTTTGCCGCTTGTCTTCCCCGCAGGTCATTATCCAAACAGAACTGTATCTTCCTGATATGAGGATAATCTTTTAAGAACTTTTCCAAAGGACCATCGGAAAGCATTCCAAGTACCAGGATATTGTTCTGATAATCTCCACGCAGTTCCATATCGGACATGGCATCAATCGCCGCCTCATATACATAGATCGTATCACTGTTTTGGTCTACCAGATTAACCCCATAAGTTTTGTCATTCCCCGTAACATCTCCTTTAAAGGGCTTTCCATATTTATCCAGGGTTCCCCTCTGGCTGGCAAAACGTGGGATACCTTCTGGATCTTTTCCCACAAAAACCAGGTTATGATACGTTCCGCTCTCATACAAAATCCCCTTTTTTACCCAAAAATCAATCATCTGCTTTGATAACTTCCGCTGTTTTATCAGATAGCCATATAACCGGCGGCTGGTTTCTGATTTTGAGGGAAGTACAAAAGGTTCTTTCGGTATGTCTTTTTTCTGTTTTGTTTCTTCTATCTTTCCAATCTGTCTTTCCGTTTGAAATTTTTGCATGGTTCCAGTACGGATATATCCGGCAAACTCCAGCAGATATTTGACTGCCTCCACAAAATCCATGTTTCTGAAATATTCCAGAAAGTCAATAGTGCTGCCACCTACCCCCTGGCTAAACCGGCACCAGGAAGACCGGTTGAAGATCATCACAGAGTCCATACCCACTGCCTGATAGAACCTGCCTTTCCTTTTCAATGGAATCCCTATCTGCTCCGCCAAATCCACTAAATCCACTGCCTTTGCAATCTGAATTTCTTCAGCCGTAAATTTTCCCATACTGCACCTCTTCATATTTCATATCCAGATAATGTGCCATTTCCGGGTGCAGAGTTTCAAAAGCAGTCAGGTAACGAAAGGAGGAACTATGCTCCCCCTGCCCGATACAAAATTCCCGCAGGCTCTTTTTTGAATACTGGGCGGGCTGATTGCACCAACGACTTAGGTTGATATACATTCCCTTATAAATCTCCGGTGCCCGTTCCCATGCGGCATAGCGCATCAAATAAGCCAGACACTTATACCGCATCAAAATCTCAATCCGTATGAAAACGTCCCGAATATCCTTTGCCCAAAAATCTGCTTTCCAGGTTCCTTCCCAGTCATAGCCGCACAGTACATACAGCTTAACTTTCTGGTAAGAAACTGGGATCACTTCCCGCAAAAGTTCCAATTTTCTTACAATAAGTTCCTGATCTTTGATATGGTCAAAGGCAAAAATCATACCGTTATCCAATTTTCCAGATGCCAGAAGTTCCATCTGCCTTTTCTGCATAATCCTCAGATCCAGCCCCTGCCGGAATTGAAACCGCCTGCCTGTTTCCAGGACACTGGAAAAGATTTTTTCCCACCCTGCACAGGCAAAAAAGTTATCGTCCAAAAAGCATAACTTCTTTCTGGACGGGTCATAAAATTCTTCCAATGGGCTTGCTGGTGCTGCACCGGTGCTGTTTTTGTTTACACAGAAACTGCACTTCCGAAAACACCCCCTGGTGAGGAAACCAATGGAATACTCCGTATAAAATTGGAACTCTTTCTTCTTTTTCTCTCCTTCGCTATGTTCTTTTACCATCTGGTCATACAAATGATAGTCCGGTGTATGGTGTTCAATCGCTTCTGGAAGTACCGGTGCTTTATCGTAAAAAAATCCAGTCCCTCCATAAACGGTTGTTTCCCTCGTCAAAATATGTTCCGGCACAAAGGTATCCGTAAACACTTTTGATACATAGAGCCGGTCATATTCCCCTGCCTGGCTATAATCCAAAAGAAGCTCTGTTTCAAATCCCTGCTCCTTCCAATAAGCGGAAAGTTTCATACATGCCAAGTTAGGAAACCGGTGTCTTTTCCGGTATAAAAGATCTGCATCTATAATCCCTATCCTCAACGCCTGCTCCTTTCCATACGGGTAGTTCCGGTTTTCTTCTCCCCTTTGACTGCCTCTTTTCTTTCTTCCTTTTCCTTGCATTCTGCCGGGCAATATGATTTTCCATTTGCTTCCATGATTTCTGCAAATTCACAAATATGGAACACCCTTGCCCCTACCTGTGTGTGGTATTCATCAATATAGGTACAAACCCGTTCTTCCCTTTTTCCATCTGGATATACAATCTCTATGGAGTCCCCGTCTGCTATGCTGAACAGGGTATGATAATGGCTGTCAATAAACCGTATTCTTTTTTTCTCTTCCATGCTTCTCACCTCATATTGCCAAAGAAAGGACAGCCGCAGCCGCCCTTTCCCAAGTTTAAAAACTGATTTTTATTTTCTATGCCTTTTTATGTCTTTTTCTGTAATAAAGTAGGCCTGCTACCATACCTGCACTTACACCAAGAGCCAGCAAAGGCAGGAACCAGTTTGTATCATCACCCGTTTTTGGTCCTGGTTTTACGGTACCTGGTGTTTCTGGTATTTTTTTATTCTGGATCTCTTTTACCACTTCAATGACTGGTGTTTTATCATTCTGATAGGTAAATACGATTTCCCACTCTTCTTCCGTCTTCTCATATCCCTTTAAGGTGGCAGTTTCTTTCAGCACATAGGTGATCGGTTCTTTGAAAACACCATTTTCATAAGTTCCAATTGGAAGTAGTTCTGAAACTGCTTTTCCATCTTTTCCAGTCTTCAAACGTCCTACTTCTTTTCCGGTTTCCTTTTCCAGCAGAACAAATTCTACTCCCTCTAAAGCTGCTTTACTGTCTGTATCAGTCTTTACAATAACCAGTTGTCCCATAGCACGCTCATCTTCCATCTTCACTTTCTGAATTTCTCCCGTTTCTTCTACTGTAAACTCCACGTCATTGGCCACAATATATCCGTCAACTGCCGCCTCTTCGTGCAGGGTATAAGTGCCTACCGGAAGATACTCAATCAGGTGTTCTTCTCCTGTGGTCCAGGACTCTACCACTTCCCCGTCCTGATCCAGGATCTGCAGCTTCGCCCCTTCAATCTCCTTACCATCTGTAATATCTGTTTTAGAGATAGAAACCTTTGTATGGTCGTCCTCCATTTTCACTTTTTGTACGTCCCCTGTTTCTTCCACAACAAATTTCACATCTTCTGCCCGGACATATCCCTGTTCCGTAGGCGCCTGCTCTTCATGCAGTATATATTCCCCTGGTGCCAGTGCGTAGACTACATGAGCTTCTTTTTTTGACACCCACTCTTCTACCACTTTTCCTTCCTGATCCAGGATCTGCATTTTGGCCCCTTCAATTTCCTGTCCACCGGTTAAATCTACTTTCGTAAACTCCGTAATGGTAGGCTGATTAGAAATTTCTTCTGAAAAAGCGAGCAGTTCAAGGGTCTGGTCTGTATAAGACGCATCAAAGGAATACACCTCATCATTTGGCAGGTATCCCGGCTTATGCTCTACTTCCTGAATATAGTATTTTCCATGAGGAAGATCTGCCTGAAATACCAGCTTGCCCTCTTCATCTGTTGTTCCCAGTTCAATCAAGGCATCTTTTTCTACAACTACTTCCCCGGCAGCATTCTTGATATCCTCCTGCGCATACAGCCCGAATACCACTCCTTCCAGCGGTTTTCCGGTTTCTGCGTCTTTCTTCAGAAGACTAAGGGAAACTTTCTGTCGCTGATTGGTAAGTTCCATTGTTACATAATCCACTGCTACTTCCTGTCCCTTATATGCAATTTCAAATTCTTTTGCTTCCGGGTCAAGCACGCAGTTCTGACCTGCTTTTTCTTCCACTACATAGTATTTTCCGATAGGAAGATTATTCAGGACTGCCTTTCCTTCTTTATCTGTCACCATACGGGCTACCAGGGCATCTTTTTCATATTTTACAATGCGGTTTCCTGCTTCGTCTTTCTGTCCGTCCGGGGTATAAATGGTTTCCTTTGCATGAATGGCAAATTCTGCACCTTCCATATTTCCCTCTTCATAGTCAAATTCATAACCTTTCTCTTTTTCCATGACCTCTTCCCCAGTGAAGAAACTGCTTACCTGATTTACGAAACCTGCTACACCGTTTTTCATCTTTGTCAGGAACTTTTCTTCTACTTTAGAAGCACCAGAAAGTTTTTCTCCTTTTTTATGGATTGTAAGGCTTCCTACTGCTTCATCATTATACTGTTCAATGACAACAATAAATTTACCGGTTTCCTCCTCTACCTGGTGTACGGTATCAGAATCTACGGTAATAGTGATCGGCGCTTTCTTTGCCTCCTGGTATGTTCCTCCGTCTGCAACTTCATTCAGCGGAACTTCCTTCCCGTCTTTTAAGAGGGCATTTTCAAATCCTACCTGTACATAATTTTCCGGTGCTTCCACTTCTTCAATCCGGTAAGTGCCACATTTTAACTGCTCCGGTGTAATCAGGTATCCCTCTTCGTTGGTCCTGAACACAGATACCACTTCTTTTTTTGGATATCTTACGATCATTTCCACATATTTTTCTGCTTCCACATCATAAATCTTATAAGCTGCACTGTTATCCAGCACCGGCTTCTGCGTCTGGGCATCTTTTTTCACAATCTTGAAGTAATACTGCAAAGGACGGTCATCAAACACACGCCATACCTGGGGTTCCCGGCTGTCTTCCGAAATCTGTACAATAAATGGACGAATCCCTTTTAAATTTTCCGGAACCGTAGACTCAAACACCACATAGGTTCCATAAGGAAGTTCTGGACTCTTTAAATATCCTTTCTTATCCGTAAACAGCTCTGGTACCGTAATCTTTTTACCATTCTCCCAATAAGAAGCGGTTTCGTCTTTGCTGTAATCATAGGTGATAAAATCTTCCGGGGTATAATAAGAACCATTTCCCGGCTTCAAACTTCCGTCTTTTACACCAGACAGCTCACTGATGAGGAATACCTTAAATCCAGCTCCTTCTACCAGTTCTGTTTCTGTCTGCTCCCCGTCTTCTGAGATCTTGATAAGCTGAAAGGCCTGTTTCTTTACAGTTTCCTTTACAGTCACCTCCCGGTGTACAATCTGTACTTCCTGTCCCTCATACGAAACCTCTACGGGATACTCTGTTTCATCTAACAGATACCCTTCTGCCGGCTCTATTTCTTTTACGAAATAATTTCCAAGATACAGGTTTTTGAAATCTACGGTTCCTTCACTGGAAATCGTACCCTGCGCTACAAGTTCCCCTTTTTTATGGACAATCCCATCTTTCTTATTTGGGTGTTCAATATCTTCCGTAGCATATAACCCATATTTTGCCCCTACTAAGGTTGCGTCACCCTGAGAAATAAATCCCTGGGAATCCTGGTCAATCTTACTTACATGAACTTCTCCCCGTACTTCCTCATTTTTAAAATCATGGGAAAAAGTATATGCGTAGGTGCTGTCGTCTTTATATCCATAGAAGAAACGATACACCTCATCTGTCATATAATACTTATCTGGTGCCTGGATTTCCCTCACGCTGTAATGGAAATTCAAAGGAATATCTGCATGGAACACAGCCATTCCTTCCCTGTCGGAAACAGCACGTTCCACCAGGCTTCCTTTTTCTACAAGGACCTTTCCGTCTGCTGCCGTCAGGTCTTCTTCTACATACAAGCCAAACGTCGCACCTTCCAGGGTAACATCATCATGTTTCGATTTTTTCACTACATTTACGGAAATCTCCGGTCTTGCATTGGTAAAAACGGTTTCCCCCTGGGATAGCTCTACATTCTGTCCTGCATAGGACAAGGTTACAAACTGGGTACGTTCCTGTTCTGTTTTCCCAATCACCAGATTTTCCGGTGCTTTCTGTTCTACAACCTTATATTTTCCAAGATACAATTCTTTGGAAACAGCGCTTCCATCTTCCCCTGTTGTCAGACTTTCTACCAGATCCCCTGCTTTATGCACCTTCGTCACTTTATCCTGGCTGTAAATATCCTCTGCCGCATAAATGTTATATTCTGCCCCTGCAAAGTCCGCATTTCCATATACAAAAGTCAGGTTTCCCTCTTCTCCGGTTACTCCGGTCAGAACCTCACCTTTTTTACGGATTGTGATTTTTCCTTTCTGTTCCTCATTCGTCACTGCAACAGAAGTTGTTTTTCCTGTTTCCAGCTTCACGTTAAAAGACTCTGTATTCAGCTTATATCCTTCTGGAACAGAAATTTCTTTTAAATATACCGTATCCTGGGTTTTCGGAATTTCCACCTCAGAAGTACCGTTGCTGTCTGTGGCCGGCATCTGTACAAGAAGGTTTTTACATGCACTGTCTGAATAAATACCAAAAACAGCGCCGGACAGATTTACTTTACTGTTCTTATCTTTTTTTGTTACCTTTACCCTTGCCAGGTCCAGCCACTTCACCGTAAATTCCACAGAAGCACTTTCTTCTTCAAAAAATGCCCCATACCCAATATCCTGAGAACCAGAACCCGTAGACAATACTAAGGTCTTCCACTGAGTTCCCATTTGTCCTTTCAGCTTACCACTGTTCCATGTACCAGTTACAGTTTTGGGAGCACTGAAATAGAATGTGGTATTCCCATTGATCTTTACGGTTCCTGTCTGTTTTGTACTTCCACTGTGATAAGTCACATGCTCTGGCATTTTTAAAGTAATATAGTTTCTATGGTCACCTTTTAAAGTAAATTCTCCGGTACGCTGTTCCTTTCCACTTTCATAAGCCTTTGCTTCCTTTGGGGACAATGTGATTGCTGCTGTCGGAGGTGCTTCCAGGCTGTAAATATGCTGGATATATCCCCACACACCGCTTGCCTTAATATCTTCAAAGGTACAGCCATAAAAACCGTCCATGCCACAATAAGAATAAGCGGCAGCTAAATGCGTAAAAATATACTTTGTCTTCCAGTCAAAAGAGGGCATATACTCCCCAGTAATGTCCCCGGGACCGCCATATCCATAATAAAGGACTTTCTGTAATTCCGGGTTGCTTTCAAATTCATTGGCTACATAATCCGAGGTCGGCGGGGAAGCCTTCATAGACTCCAGACAATATGCCACATGGCCATTTACGGTGAAATAGGAAGTAGAATAGTTCCCCACGTTAGAAGGGTATGGGATTTTCTCTCCCTGTACCAGATGTACATTGCTTCCTTTTTGCTGCTCCATTGCTGCCGGAACAACCGATAAGAACATTCCCTTATCCTCTTTTGGTGTCAGATCAATCAACTCTGCCCCTGCATCTGGCATTTCCGATTCTTCCGTCAGTACCTCCGGTATCTCCGGGTCAGGGTCCGCCTCACCGTCCTCACCGGAGCCATCTTCGGTATGCTGGCTTACTTCTCCCTGGGGTTCCTGTGTACTGTTTTCCCTTGCTTCTACCACAATTCTTCTCATAATCTGATAGGAAGGGTTTCCGCTTAACGGATCAACACGATAAAATGCCTGGTAAGAACCTGGGGTATTGAAATCAAAAGAATTGCCGGAGTCCCCTTCTGCTTTCAGAAACGTTACCTTTACTTTTTCATCATTTTTCTGAAAACCCCTGTAATCTGTTTCCAAGTCAAAGGACTCTCCT
This sequence comes from Faecalimonas umbilicata, assembly GCF_004346095.1. Lineage (GTDB taxonomy): Bacteria > Bacillota > Clostridia > Lachnospirales > Lachnospiraceae > Faecalimonas > Faecalimonas umbilicata. Next base: position 16,949 of record NZ_SLZV01000038.1, read on the forward strand.
GCTTTTATGGTAAGGTCCTCTGCATACACCAGTTCTTCTTCTGTTAGTTGCTCCTTTACCTCTTCCAACTCCGGTAATGTTTCTGAAGCAGCCTCCTCCTGTTTTACTTCCTGTATCTGTGCATGTTCCTCAGACTGTTCAGAAGCCAGTGCGGTGATCCCTGTATTGAGTAACGTAGAACAACTAAGAAGAAGTGCCAGCGTCCCAGCCAGCAGCCTTTTCTTTTTTCCTTTCATCATAGCTTTGCTCCTTTTCATTTTTTCGTCAAAAAAAGCAGGCCACACAAGCCTGCTTTCCATTTTCTATCTTCTTTTTTCTATCTTTTGTATACGGTCTGTCCCGTATCCAATGCACCTGTCAATCCCCTTTCTATTCCCTGCTTCCTGCATGGAACACTGCCAAAACAAGCTGCAGAACCAGCAGAAACAAACATATCACCAGTTTCCCTGTCAGATACAGCAGTTTCCCCACTGCAATGAAAATCCCTTTTACAACTTCCCATACACTTCTTCCTACTGCCATATCTTTTTCCTCCTTATTCTTCAAATGCCCCATAAAATTCCGCAAACCGTAAATCTTTTTCCATACAGGCTTCTTCCTTTTCCCTGTTCTCTGCTATCGTTCCACCGTCAGAAAGTTCTCCCTGAACGGCCTTTTCCAGCACACCCCGCTTCTCAAAGGCTTCTTCCTGTGCCTTTGAAACCGCTTCTTTTACGATTTTACAAAATTGTTCTTTCTGGTTTTCCAGAAGGGTATTTAATAGTTTCATCTGCTGTACTTCTTCTTCCTGCTGTAGATACTTGGCAAAATAAACGATTGCTTCTGCTATGAAATCGTCTTTTGTCTTGAAAATATCTTTGTTATACTCCTTCAGATATCGGTAAGCCTGATGATGTACCGGCCTGCTTTTATACAGTCGCAGTGAAGTTGTATATACTTTTTCCGTATCCATAAGTTTTCACTTCCTATCATGCTGTCCGCATTTTTCTCTGTTTTGCCCGGATAATACTTTTCACCGCTTCTTCACAGCCCCTTGCATTGGCATGTATATCCGTTACAAACTGTACATCTTTTCCCTCATTGGCTCCAAAATGCTCCACAATGGAAGAACCACCACCCATAAATACCATTTTGGTCAGGTCCAGATTATAATGGTTTGCCTGTATGATACCATAAATTTCCTCTGCGTAGGACTTCAAACAGTTTTTTATGACCTCCTGATACTGCTTCGGGCAGTCATAGCTTCCTGTCCTCATAAATGCTTCTGTAATGTATGCCGGTACCCCTGCCCCTGTTTTGGCAATGGCTTCCTCATTGACTTTTCCGATACAGTACAAAGCTGCCTTATCCGAAATCGAATACTTCCCGTCCGGCATTCCGTCAACAAACTCTACCAGGTCGGTAGTCCCTCCACCAATATCTACTAAAAGGCAATAACCGGGAACCGCTTCTAAAAGCGTATGGATCACCACATGCCCCTGCATAAAAACAAACACATTTTCCAAAGACACATGATAATGTACTCCTTCATAACGGAAATGCAGTTCCTTTGTCTTTAACAGATATTTCTTGAAACTTTCTTTCTGCTGCTGAAATCTTCTGGGCGGAAGGGCAGCTCCCATTTTTACGGAAGCGTCTGTCAGTCCCCGGCAGCGCATTTCCTGCGCCAGTGCTGCAAGGGTAAGAAGATAATAATTTTCATTCTCTGTCTTATCCACACACTCCTTTTCCGGTACTTTCCCTCCCACATAATAAAACTGGTTCTGGTATTCCAGAATATGTTCCAGGCTGTCCGGCCTTGCCTGTAAAGGCTGGATTGCTGCTGAAAATACAGTATTTGCAGTTTTCATGTTACGGTTTCCATGATCAATTCCAATAATTATTTTAGTTTCCACGTTCTTATCCTCCTGAAAGTTATAGTTTGTATTTTATCTTGTTCTCTTTGGTTCTTGACCTGTTTCTTTCTTTTCTTTGTCTATCACAGGAAGTTTTTCAAACAGTTCCCCCATCACAGCTTCCATTTCCTGAAACTTCATTTCATCTGGCATACACAGAAAAACAATCACTGCATCAGTCAGACGTTCCCCATTCTCTTTCCGGTAAAGTTCCGTATAGGAACCCCAACAACCGTCCTCACCCGCATAAAACTTTTTTGTCTTCTCATTTACTTTTATGAGGTATTCTTTGGTATCAACAAAAATTTTCCGAATGGATACTTTTTGTAGGTCGTATTTCATGCTGTCCATATAAACCGGAAGGTGTTCCTCTGGTGCAAAATAGACATACATTGTGCAATAGGTATCTCCCTCCGTCCCCATCTCCTGTAAGACAATCCCGGCTTCAAACATTTCCGGTGGAGCATAATCTACTACAAAATCCGAATCCTTACCCTGTGGAGATTTTTCAAAACGCCCTGAATCTCCAACCAGAAAATGTTTGGGGCACTGAATACGAAACCTTTCTTCCCTCATTCTGTATATTCCTCCATAATCTCACTAATATCTTTTTGAAATAACCGCTGAAGTCGGACAACTACATAGACATTGGGCTTTTGCTGTCCGTATTCAATCCTCTGATACGTCCGAAGACTGATACCCAAGACAGCCGCAAGTTCTATCTGTGTATATCCATGAGCTGTCCTGAATTTTCTTAATTTTGTTACTTTCTATCACGCTCCTTACGTCTGAGGGATAGCTTCCTGATAAGCAAACAGATTGGATATATAGCTGTTTGCTGTCAATGTGGCATTGTATAAAGCGGTAAGCAGCACTGCCCGGATATTATTGGCTTTCCTTGTACACTGCTTAATTGAGTCTATCACATACTCTACGGTAAACTTATCCAGCTTTTTATACATTCCCTGTACAATGCCAAGAGGTCGTTCTTCCTGATTTACCCTTATGGTCTTTGCATTGGACGTCAAAACATCTACTGCAAGCCCTACAATCTCATTGAGCAGTTTTCTGTCAAAAGGTCTGTCTATCCATATCGCATCATAATCAATCTGATCTTTGAACTGTTCTTCTGCTGCCTGATAGGATAAGATAGGATTATCTCTATACCCATTCACTATTTCTGTTGTATTCTTTTGGGTACTTTCTGCTGTAGTCTTTGTAGTAATCTCTGTATTTGTATGCCCGCTATCAGTCTGAGGTCCCTCTTTGGGTATCCAGGGCTCTGTTTCCCTGTCGGGGTATGCTCCCTCTTTGAATGGTGATACCCTCTCCCTTTGGAAAGGGACAGCCCTCTCTTCTACAAAATGTATCTCTTCCTCTATGGCTGTATGGGAACTGATTTTCTCTGCTTTAGATTTCCCTTTGCCTTTTTCAAAAGAAACCGGATCTGCTCCTGTTTCTTCTGGATAAGTCAATTCTTTTAACCGGTCTACGATCAATTCCAGATACAGAACATTATTTACAACAATCCCATTCATGGAAATGGTTCTAAATACCCGTTTTACCACACCCAGCTTCTCTAAAAATACCACTGCATTTGTCGCTTCTTTTTTGGAAATCCCAAACTGTTCGCTGATCTGCTGGTAACTTCTCTGAAGAAGGTCTGACTTAAATTTCTTTCTTACCCCAATGACCTGTCCGGTTCCTTCATCTCTAATTTCTGTAGGCTTATACCAATACACAATATCTGCCAGTATAATAATCGCTGTCAGATTTGGCTTTCCGCTTTCTCTGATGATTGTCCGATACCACACCTGCGGAATGATATTTCCAGATATGTTCAGTTTTGCATTTTCATCTACAATTTCATTTCCAGTGCTATAGATACCTCCATTCATTCGTTTATTCCTCACTTCCCTGCTTCTTTTCTTTTTCAAACAAAGCACTTATTTCTTCATCTGCTCTTTTGCCTGCCACTAGGCACGCATACCAGGAACTAAGGAAAATAGCTGTTACAACAATCATAATCACTTTTATCATCGCTCCGTCCTCCCAAGAAAAAAGGACCAAGCCAGCTAACAGAATCTTTTAACTAACCTAGTCCTTAACATATTTTTTTCAATATATTGTAACCGAATGGTTTTTCACAAACTTGACCGCCTGTGAGAATGGATATAATTTTGACAGGACCAGTAGCAATAGGTTTCTATCTTTAAGAGCCCCTGCCATTTGATTTTTACTATGAAAAATTCATTCCCGGTCTATGAATTTTCTACCTTTTATGGTATAATAGAAAAAAGACTAAATTGGCGTGAGCCCTTATTTTATAAGGAATCTGCTAACTTAGTCTTATTTTAACATAATCACCGCTGCCTGATGTACCTACTACTGCAACAAATTCACCTTCTTCTATGGAAATCGATACGCCATCCAGCGCACGCACTTCGTTCTCACCACTGCCATATATCTTTCGTAAATCTTTTGTCTCAAGTATTGCCATATCGAAAGACCTCCCATTTCGTATTTCTCATTTGTTATATCGCTGCTGGAAGCTATTCTCCTGTTCTCAATCGCTCCACAATACTCTGTCGATTCAGGAATCGAAGAGAAACCATCGGAATGATAAGTGCCAACACAATATAAATAATGGATAACAAAATTGCCGGAAGGATGGTCAGATGAAAAGTCATAAACCAGAACGGAAAACCACTCTCTACTAAAGGTTTCACAACTGCTACTCCCAAAATCACTGCAACCACAGTTCCAATCACACCTGCCCGCAGCACATAGGAAAGACTTTCTGTCATCACCATTCTACGAAGCTGCTTTGTTGTCATTCCAATACTCTGCATAGAAGCAAACTCATGTCGTCTTGTCACAATGCTCGTCATAATCAGATTCATCAGATTGATGATACCAACCAATGCAAAGATTCCTCCGATCAGACAGCCGATTAAAAGAAATGCATTCTTATAAATGTCTATATTCGCTCCCAATTTCTCTGTTGACTGATAGAGAATATCCATATTTTTCTGGGTTGTGTACTCTGATAAATAATCTTCCATCTCCTGTTGTTGCTCTTTTTCCGTATCAAACAGAACGCAGAAAAGGGATGGCTTTTCGTATAGCTCTTTGAAGTGTTCCTCAGACATATACATGACAGGTCCACCAATCTCCGCTTGTATATTACTTCCCGGTCCGAGCAAACTTCCAGTTTCCATATCTGTTGTAGCCGCCTTTGCAAGTACCGTAAATGTTTCTGTCGGAACGCCATTTTCATAAAACTGAATTTGATCTCCTACCTGCTGTTTTACATAATCTGCCTCTGAATATTCAGTAAATTCTCCCTTGTCGTTATATCCGGCAATTAAAATAATTCCATTTTCATTTTGAAGCTTTTCTTTTAAAACTGATTTATCTTTTTCCCCTTCTCGAATATCTAGCTTATCAATCAGGGAATCGGAAACGCCATATACATTCCCAAGGGGTCTTCCATCTGGTGTCAATGCCGCATGACTTTCAACTATAAACTCTCCTTTTTTATTTTTTCCTTCTTTGATATTATCCGGAAATCCTGTCATTTCTGTCACTTCTTCGTCCACTTCATAATTGATTCCCCAATCACAAGAAACCTGACTGTCCTCAAAGGTATTCCGATACATTTTCGTCACATTTTTAACACCTGGACGCTGTGTAACTGCTTCTGCCACATTATCTGGCAATGCAGCACTATGTCCGGTAAACCCTTTCTGCATCAGTCCTGCCTCTGCTGTATAGACTGCAAAATCACTTCGCATCTGGCGTTCCACATATACCTCTTCATCAAAACTTCCTGCAAAGATAAACACAGAATTTAACAGAATAATACTCAGCATCAAAGAAACAATGACCAATACCATCCGTCCCTTATTTCTCTGCACGTTGGCTTTCGCCATACGCGGAAGTAACGCCCCTTTCACGTGCTTGCGTTCCTTGATCTTTCCTATGCTCTGTTCTACATACCGGACAGCCTCAATCGGAGAGACACGGGATGCCTTCTTTGCTGATTTCCTTGTACTGATCCATACGGTCAGCGCAGAAAATAGCACGGAACCAATAATAATTGGCAGATAGGGAAGAGAACCGACCACCACATTCTTTTCTCCCAGTTCTGCGACAAACATCTGAAGTACTGCCGGAAGCATTCCTTTTCCAAGTAAGATTCCCAAAAGCACTCCGATCGGTGTACCAATCAGGAACAAGTACATTGCCTGTTTTCGCACTAAACCTTTCACCTGCTTCGGTGTCATTCCTATCGTTCGGAGCAGTCCGTATTGTCTCACATCATTTGTCACACCCATATCAAATACGTTGTAAATCAGAAGATAACCACAGAACATAAACAGAATTCCAAATACGCCCGCTGCCAGCCATACCACTAAATTTCCATCACTCTGTGTAGCAGATGGTGTCGGTGCAATCCTTACATAGTTTTCTGCTTCTCGATCATCCGGATTTCCTCCGATACTACGGATGAACTCTCCAATCCGTTCTTCCACCATACTGGGATCTTTCAAAATCACATGGGCATTATAATAGTTTCTATTTTCTCTGTCTTTCCGAAGAGCTGAAACCATTTCTTCCTGTTCTTCTAAAAATGCCTGGGACACCATAACATATCCCACATCATTTTTTACCGGTTCATAGATACCGGATACTTTCATATCAAAATGTTCGATTTCTCCATCTACTTTTAAATCAACGGGAATCGTCTCCCCTGCCTTTTTCGGAATCCCCAGATCTTCCAGCACATTTGCAGATACCAGTACCTCATTCTCAGCCTTTGGTATGGTTCCGATACTCGGTGTCATAAAACAGACTTCCATCAATGTCTCATCTGCATAGTCCAGTTCCACATTAAGCTGCTTTGTATTTTCTAAAAATGCAATTCCAATCTGGATTCCTGCTTTTTCAAACATAGCGTTTTCTTTTAACTGCTCTGCCTGTTCTTTTGTCATTCCCTGCACCAAAGCATCCGCCTGACTACCTAATAATCTCGCCTGACTATACTGCATCGTATTTTTTGCACCGAACCCAATGGTCAGCACTGCGGTCAGAAGAAACGTAGTCAGGGCTATGGCGATGACTGCAAGGATATTCCGTTTTTTATTGCTGTGGAAGCTGCGGTTTGCCACCTTTTTGATTACTGCTTTATTGTTGTTTCCAAATAGAACATCACTCATAGTCCCGCCCCCTTACTGTACGATCTTTCCGTCTTCGATATGGATAATCCGATCAGCAAGCTGAGCAATCTCGTCATTATGAGTAATCATTACAAGGGTCTGTTTAAATTTGTAGCTGCTTGTTTTCATCAGACCTAACACGTCCATGCTGGTCTTGCTGTCCAGGTTTCCGGTGGGCTCATCCGCCAGCACAATGGTGGGACGGGCAATGAGCGCACGGGCAATGGCGACTCTCTGCTGCTGACCACCGGATAAATTATTCGGCATACTGTTTAACTTCTCTTTCAGTCCTAAAAATCCCACGACTTCCTCTAAAAAATTTTTGTCTACCTTTCCTCCGTCCAGTTCTACCGGAAGGGCAATATTCTCATACACGTTCAAAACCGGAACCAGATTGTAGTTCTGGAAAACAAATCCGATTTTTCTTCTACGGAAAATGGTCAACTGTTCCTCATTGAGTTTTGATAACTCCGTCCCATCCACAAAGACTTTCCCGGAAGTCGGAACGTCCAGACCACCGATCATATTTAATAACGTAGACTTACCACTGCCGGAAGTTCCAACAATGGCTACAAACTCTCCTTTTTCTACGGAAAGATTCACTCCATCCAATGCTTTTGTAATATTCGGCTCTGCCCCATAATATTTTTTCAGTTCAGTCGTTTCTAAGATATTCATATGAACACCGTCCTTTCTTTTTGTTACCCCTATCATAACAACCAAACCTCACAGAAATGTCACGAAAACAAAGAATTTTCGGTGTTTTTGGGGCTGAAATGTCACAATCCTGTGACATTTCAACTTTTTGTATAGGCAACGAGCCAAAGTCCGGGCTTGCCCGAGACCTTGACGACTGCTTACAATCCCGGAATGTGCTTTTTGGCACTTCCGGTGATTTTCCTATTTTCTCAGGAGACGCACGGAAAATGTAGAGCCTTTTCCCGGCTCGGAGGACACCACAATGTACCCTCCCTGAAGTGAGATAATCTCACGAGCAAGATACAGTCCGATCCCAATTCCTTCTGCATCATGTACCGTGTCCTCCCGGTAAAACCGTTTGAAGATCGTTCCCTGATGTTCTTCGGAAATTCCAATCCCATTATCTGTAATGTCGATCTTTACATACATTTCCCAGCATTCCACCGATACCCGGATATTTCCACCCCTTGGTGTGTACTTCACTGCATTATCCAGAATATTAAACAATGCTTCCGTAGTCCACTTCCGGTCATGGGAAACCAGCAGTCCCTCCGGGCAGTCTACCTGCACATCAATCTTCTTTTTCTCTGCATTTAAGAAAATCCCACCCAGCGCTGCCGCCAGTGTTTCATAAATTGACTGTTCTTTTTGTTCCAAAGAAATCACGCCTGTTTCCAATCGGGACGTTTTGATCATCGCTTGCATCAGAAAATCTAACTTATCCAGCTGGCTGCTCTGCGCTGTCAAAAATTCCTGTTGTTTCTGTGCCGGAACTTCTTGCTCCAACAGCGTATTGTTGATCATTTTCAGGTTTGCAATAGGTGTCTTGACCTGATGGGAAATATCGGAAATCAACTCCTGCAAATCTTCCCTTTCTTTTGCGATATGATTCCGGTTCTCCTGCATAACTTCATACAGTCGCTTCAACCTGTAATGAATTTTATAGAACAGCCCTTCCTTCTGCTGTTTCTCTTCCGGCAATTCCTCTTTTCCGGACATCATCCCGTCCAACAGTTCACAAAGCTGGTCGGAAAATAAGACCAGTTTTTTCCGGACAATCCTTACAAAAAGCACTCCGCATCCAAACGCAAACACACCAAAGCCCAGCACACACAAGGTGGCAACTACATTTCCGGTGATCCATAATACAGCAATGCTGATCCCGATGGTTGCCATCAATAACACCACTCCTAAGAAGAGACAGATATGATTGATGGAAAGATGATTTTTATGTCTCACTTCTGCACACCTCCTACCCACATATATCCCATACCATAAACGGTCTTGATATACTGCTGTCCGTTGGTCTCAATCTTGTTCCTCACTCTGCTGACCGCTACCGTCAGTGCATGTTCATCCACAAAGTGCTCATCAATATCCCACAGCCTTTCCAATAACATTTGCCGGGTTAATACATTTTGTGGATTCTTCGTAAAGATTTTAAGCAGACGATATTCCAGCGGGGTAAACACCAACGCTTTTCCCTCCAGTGAAGCCGTCATTTCTTTAAAATCAATAGCGAATGTTCCATCATTATATTTATCTTCTTCAGACTGCTTTGCAATTCGACTCAGCAATGCAGCCAGTTTCTTCTGAAACACACTCATGGGAAATGGCTTTGTCACATAATCATCGGCTCCCAGTTCATAGCCTTTTAGCATATCGCTTTCCATATCATTTGCGGTCAGAAAAATCACCGCAGTCTCCGGACAGCGCTCTTTTACCTCCCTAATAAATCAAGTCTTTTTTCCTTTAAAATAAAGGTTTTTTAAAGTTTCTATCTCAGATGAATGAACAAGAATCATGGATATTT
>NZ_SLZV01000039.1 GCF_004346095.1 Faecalimonas umbilicata
ATCCCACGTTGCTACTTTCCTCCACAATAATGTTCGTCTCGTCATTTTCCTCGAAATCTTCAAATGCGCAGATAACTTTATCTGTATCGAATTTCACTCCTATGAGTCCTTTTAAATTTTCTAATACCATTTCCTTTGTCATGTTTTTTCCTCCTATAACTGAAAAATATTTACAGTAAGAATATGAATGATGAACTTAATCTTCTTTACAAAAAAAGAACCCCTAACGGGATTCTTTCTTTAAAATTAGCCGATGTAGTCGCAGAAAAATACAGCATAGCGCACTGGAACTTTCTGTTTTCCTCGCTCTTCCAACTCCTGTCTTCTCAGTGTTTTTAACTTCTCATCATAAGAAGCAAGCATCTTCTTCGTGGTTTCAGAACGGAGATCCTGTCCGCACACTGGGCACCGATTACTATTTTTTATGTATTCCTTGTTGATCTTGGAACCACATTTCTGGCAGCCGATGTATGCTGCTTTCAGATTACTTACTCTGTGAGCCTCATAGTACGCAGCTTTCTTTTCTTCTGTTTCTTTGATCCGTCGCTTCAAATCTTCACTATAATGTAAAATCGTTCAAAGAAATGTCACATGTTGTCTTGCGTCGTGGTATCAGATCGAATATTTGGTGTTGTTCTAGTTTTCGTTTCATGGTCACGGCTCCACAAATATCCATTGGCATGACAACACGATATCCCAACTGAATCAAATCCATAATATCCTCTTCCTTTGTTCCATACCCATATCCTCCATACATGGTCTTCTCAAAGAAGTTTGCTTTTTCAAACTCTTCAAGACTCATATATCGATGAATGATATTATTGTTTGGGTTTGTAGTGTAACTGATTGGATGCGCAATATTGGATTCTTTCAATAAACGATTCATCCATTCAGTCTTTCCACTGCCGCTTGGGCCAATAAGAGCAATGACGCTTGGTTCACTTGCAGCATGAGAGATTCCTGCAACAGAATTTTTGATCTGATGAATCAACTGCAAGAAGTCTTCTAAATCATTTACACTTAAAATACCCGTCACGTCTGTGTTCCATGGTCTTCTCATAAGCACAGGAAAAGAGCTAGTGCTACGAAAAACATTATCTGGACAGTCATCTAGAATAATATCAAACTTTATTAGGTGTTTCTGTTTGCCCATGATTATATTTTCGTCCGGAAAATCAGGAAATGCCTCTTTAATTTGTTGATGTCGAAGTCCCATAAATTCAGGGGCGATGGCTGTCACGATAAACACTTCTCCTTCTTTGCAGATTTTACGAAACAGCTCTTTTGTTTTGTTTGTCACAAATTGTCTTTTGTACAATGCTTTTGTTTTGTAATACTTTTTAATGATTGATGCTTTTCCAGTATTCTCCCATGAAGTGATATCATTGAGCATTAGACTTAAACCCTGCTTCTCATTCGCCATTTCAATTGCTCTAGAATTTAAGTCTGACAAGACATCATCAAAATCAATTCCAATTGTTATGCGCTTTAAGCTCATATTATTTTCCTCCTATTATGAAATTTTTCAATCAAAATATGGAAGAAAAAGAAAAAAGGCATCCTGCCGGATACCCTTTTTTTAGTTACATCATTTCTGCTACCTTTCGAAGAATTGAAACATCATATCCCATCAAACTCATATGCAGCCATTCTCCTTCATTTTCAATCAATTCTGCTTCCATAAGAAGATTATCTTTCGTAAGATTCAGCTTTGTGGCAATTCGATAAGCCTCTAAAACCTCCCTTGGACAAGATTTAATATCGCCTTCTGGAGTCGAAGTCTTTTTGATACACATTTTCAAATATTCATCAAACTCAACTCCTGTGAATTCGTAGAACATCTTTTCGACACAATCTGGATCTTTGCTGTTTTTATAAATCTCAAAAATATCAAAAGCAATACCTGAAAAATTCGTGTCTGATTTTTCCAGCAGATCACTTAAAATTGTATCTGCATCCTGAATTTTCCCATCTGGAGTTTGGCTAAACACGTCCTCTACTTCTTTTATCAGTTTTAATGTTTTCATGTTTCTTTCCTCCTGTTTTGAATTGTTCAGAAAAAATATGAAAGAAGTAGATGTAATCGAGTAGAAGGCTAACCATTAATTAATTAGCTGACCTCTCACACCACATTCTTTTTTAAAAAAAGAGACTTCATAATGAAATCTCCTTTTTTAAGACACATAGTTATTCTCATTTGCTATTTTCTCAACCTCCTCGATTAGAAGAAGTAAGATGCGCGAGACATCCTCAATGGAATTTGACTGCAAGACATTTAATAACATTTGTTGGATACCCTGCTGATCTTCTCCGTAACTATCTTTTATAGGAATATTATACTCATTTTCTACGGTAGTTTCAATTTTCTTTGGTGAATTGAAGCATAACCAAATGTAATACACTTTCCTTTGATATTGCTCCGCATTTCTTACATACTTTCATAATTCCTTGTTCTTCTAAATAGCGCAACAGGTAGTTTTATACAACAACATCTAAATGTCTTTAAATGAAACGAGATTTATAAAATCTCACTCAGCTATTGACTTAGAATTAAATAAGAATCTTCTGTAGCAAAGCAGGCATAGAAGCACTGATTTCTAATAGAAGATTCTTATTTTAAAATTCAAAAGCTAAAAATGGCATTTATCGACAGTTCCCTATTAACGAGATGATTATAATGAACTCTAGAAATTTTAAACGTATTGTTTCAATTTATCCATTGCTTTTTCATCTATTTTTGATTTATCCATTTTTGCACGTTTTAAATACGCTTTCCAAATTAATATTAGCACTAATCCTAATGCAATTACAATTGTTAAAAAAATGAAAAAATATCGATATCCAGCAATCCCCGGATGATTATCAATCATATTTCCTGCAAATAGAGAAATAAATGTCTCTGGTATTGCACCCGCTGTACAAATAAGTCCTGCCGCTGTTCCACAATACTCAATTGGCACAGCACCTTCACTCATCATCGTCCATGCCATTGCATAATTCATATGGAAAAAGGTCAGTATTGTAATAAATAATATTGTCACTATAATTGTACTTGATTTTACACCTGCCGGTACAAAAAAGATTGCAATTTGCCCAACTAGCATAACAATGTAAGCAGACAACATCAATTTTCCTGTTCCAAATTTATCTGCTAGATATCCACCAACAATATTTCCGCCTATTGATCCAAATTTACGAAGCACACCCATCATTGCACCAAATGCAACTGCCGCTCCTAAAATATCTGTTACATAAGGAATGTAATAATATATGGAAAGACAGAATACGTGATTACAAAAAGATACAAGACAAATAATCCATACAGCCGGATTTTTTAACACCTTTTTGATTCCTTTAAACGAAACTTTATCTGCATCCAATACTATTTTATCATCTTCAACTGTATATAACGCTACGATTCCCATAGCGATATTTGTAAATGAATAAAATAAAATCACGTATTTCATAGCAAGTACTTCGTTACCTGCACCAGATGTTCCCCATTTAAATATCAGAACTGCGACCAGTGCCGTAAATGCTCCTGCCACACTCTGCATTCCTTCAAAAAATCCGTATGCTTTTCCCTGACTGTCTTTATCTGACATCACACGCACAGCTTTTACACATGCTGGCCAAAAAGCAAATGTAGTAGAAATTCCCCATAGAGCATATATTCCTACAAGCCCCCAAAATCTAAGTGGTAAAAGATGTAACAATCCCCCTAGGCCAGTCAAAATCGGAGACAATACAATAATTTTTTTCACAGACATACCATCTGCTACAACTCCTCCGAATAAATAAGATACGATTCCAAACACCCCGATGACCGTACCAAATACCCCCATCTGTGTATTAGTCAGATGATATGTCGAAACATATGCATCATAATATTCAAATCTAAAGAAAGGGAGGGCAAATATTACAGATCCTGTAAATGCAAGAATAACAATTGCACCAAAATTTTTACGCAAAGATCCTCTGATTCCCATTTTATTTAATAAGTAACTCATTTTTCCTCCTCTATTGATCCTGGACAATTACAATTCGAAAGGTCTCTCCTTTATCATAAGTTCTAGAATTTATCAAAATATTATCATAGAAAAATTTACCGGCATATACTCCTCTTTCGCATCCTGCACCATCCATTTCAAAATTGTTCCATTCTCCAACTTTTTTTTCGATTTCTTCACGTGTAACTGTCTGATCAAGTAGTTTTTCTGCCTCTTTTTTATTTCCGATTCTTCCATTTTCTTTCTGATTATCATCAGAATCTGTATCTTTTTCTGTACTACTTACCTTTCTATCATCCATGGTTGTATTCCTAACAATTACACCAATCCCCAAAAAAATGACAGATAACAGAAAAAGCATCACAAACAATGAGATTTTCTTTTTTTTTGTCATCTTAATATACTCCTATAATACTGACAAATGTGCCCCTTATGAAACATAAAGGGCACTTTTAGTTTACGTTATATTATTTTTGTTCTTCTCCAGTGAGGAAATTAACACCATCACTTACATCTTTGCCATTTTCATCTACAACAGCATCCAAGTATTTGTCATAGTGTACTTTTTTACCATTGTGATCAATGAATTCATTTCCTTCATTAGACCATGGCAACCAACCATTTGCCCATTCTTTGATATTATTCAGGTCTACAGACTGACACCAATAAGCAATCTTAGCAGCTCCCCAGCTATCTCCACAGAAAAATGCTACAAGTTTATCTGGATTCACATCATAATTCTTCAATAACGAAACATACTCATCTTGAGTTCTTGCTGTAAAATCTATATTCGTGAAGAAATCTCCATCTTCTGCACTTTCTTCCGGACACCAAATAGTTCCTTCAATGCGTCCTGCAATATCATGATAGCTATATCCGGTCTCCAATCCATCCCAGTTGGTCTTTCCACGATTATCTACAACCTGTCCTTCTTTCTCACCACTTAAAATAGTCTTGATTTCGTCCATCCATATAAGTTCTTCAGGATTAGAAACTTTATCTGTTCCAAAACTATCTGCTGCTGTAGGAACAACAAGTGTACTCTCATCTGTATCAAGCTCATATCCATTATATTCCCATGCAGTAAGTGCGCCAGTCATAGCATATGTCTTAACACCCAAAGTTCTTAATAAGAACCCAAGTCTTCCCTGTGGCGCCGCGGTTGGTCCTGTTAAGATTACGATAGAATCCTTTGTAATTCCATACTGCGGAGCAACTGTATCTCTAAACTCTTCCGGAGTAATTAATCTCCATTCTTTTGCATATTCTGCTCTCTTTTCTGGCACATATACACGTGGTCTCTCATAGGAGTCTGTATTAATATGAACAGCTCCTGGAACATGTCCTCGTGAAAAATATGTAGATGCTTTTGAGTTACCCCATGCTACGTCTACAAGAACAACTTTATCAATGTTATCTTCAACGATCGCTTTTGCTTCCTCAGTCAATTCAGAAGATTTTCCCGTTTTCACATCTGAGATATTCTTAACAATTTCTGTTGGAAGGAATCTATCATAGTTTGCATAAGATTCCACAGCTGTTCCAGCATCAATCATCTCATTCGCCTTAAAGACTTTTACATTCTCGAGACCGTTTTCTTGGAAATATCCAGCAACATTTATTGCATGCTCACCAGAATAATCATATACGATAATTTCTGCTTCTTTTGTAATTCCCTGCGACTCCATAGCCCTTGCTAAATATGTAGTCCTTGGAGCTGTGCTACCGTAGTCATTACCTGAATAGTAACAATCTAACCAACGAGATGAGAATAATTTAGCATTTTTTAGATGTCCGCCTGTCTTAGCACCTTCTAATGCCCAGCCCGAATAACTCTCTTGAGGACGTGCATCAACAAGCACTGTCTTTTCATCCGAGTCATTCATAAACGCTTCTACTTGTTCTTTTGTAGCCTCGTCTACTTTAACATCACCTTTTGGCATTGCTGATTTGTTATACCCATTATCCTCTGCTGATGCCTCTTCTTTTTGAGTAACTTCTTCTTTCTTGTCACTTTTACTGTTTGTTGAACACCCCATCAGCATAGAGGTTGCTATTGTAACACACAGTAAAGATGCAAGCATTTTCTTTTTCATAAACTTTCCCTCCCAATGATTTGCTCGATTCCATTAACTTAATATATTATAATTGTATACAAGAGTCAAATTTTAAATTTTTATAAGTCACTTCTATTTATTGCTTTTTTCTATATATAGTTCGTAAGCACCTAGTTTTGGGATTTTTACAAATTTCTTACTATCATTAATATGAAAGAATTTTGAATTTGCGAACCAAAGGGGCTATCGGGAAATAGATAGTTCCATTGATTCGCTTATATCAGATACTCTCCCACAAAAACGTCTGTATCAAACGGAGTGATTCCATCCTCAATATCAAAGATTACATCTGCCTCTCCTTTGTATTTGACTTCTGTGCACCATCGTCTGGACAAGCGCTGTCACAGCTGCGCACACAATATCTTTTCCCGGCTCCGCATAACCCGCATGACCATCCAATGTTATTTTTTCTTTGCTTACATTTGCTACAATCAAATGTTCAACCTCCCAAATAGACATAAAAATACCACCAGCCAATTCAACTGATGGTATCTAATTAATAATTAATTGATTCCCGCAAGATTCGCAGAAAAATGTATTTGTAGTTTTATAGTATCCAGAAGGAATCAGGAATCCTTTTTTGCACTTTTTACACAATACTTTTCCCCCTCCTCTCAACAGTTTCAATCTTTCGTGAGGTGGAATAATCAAAGTGTTCTCCACAACCAATCACTCCCATTTCAAGTATTTATATTTATCATCTGAGACTCCATAATGGAATTTCTTTTTCAAAACACTTACTTGTTCTCATTTGCGATTTTCTCAACTTTCTCAATCGGAAGAAGCAAAATT
Source organism: Faecalimonas umbilicata (assembly GCF_004346095.1). Taxonomy (GTDB): domain Bacteria; phylum Bacillota; class Clostridia; order Lachnospirales; family Lachnospiraceae; genus Faecalimonas; species Faecalimonas umbilicata. Next base: position 6,920 of record NZ_SLZV01000039.1, read on the forward strand.
CTAGAAACATCTTCGATGGAATTTGACTGCAATGCATTTAATACCATTTGCTGAATGCCTTGTTAAGTACCTTGCTGGACGCCCTTTTCAATGCCTCTTTGTTCAATACCTTCACTTAAGTTGCACATTTGCTGGACCCCTCTCCAAAACCATCTTTCATGGGAATATTATACTCATTTTCCACAATAGTTTCAATCTCCTGAAATGGTTTTCTGGTTGAAAATACGGTATTCAGCAGCCGGATTAGTTCATCTTCATGCTCATACGCATTTTCATTCAGACAAATCTGAACAATTTCTAATTTGTCGTATGCTGAAGGATCCACATCCAAATGACCTAAGATGTCTTCTTTTGGGATGAAGTATCTAGTATAAAAAAATCCCAATTCATAGGATCACTCCTTCAAACATAAAGCATAAATTGATTATTATGTTTCCATAATACTGCGTGTAAGTTTCGCAAATTTATGAACTTAATGCTGTTACCAACGATAAATATCTTTCTGTTTTTTTCTTAATATCATCTTCACTAACACCATAAAAGATATACAAATCTTTTGAAATTTTTTGAAATTGTTTCATTACTTTCTTATTTCCAGAATACGATATCGCGAATATATTCCAAATATAATCTATATCCATTTCAAGAGAATCATCACCTATTCTTATTTCATATAGATGGAATTTCATAGGAATTACATTATCTGGCATTTCGGCAATCATTTCTCTTCGTGCCTCTATTTTACAAAGATATTCTCTAATAGATTTTTCGTTGTAAATATTCGGCTTTGGAATATCCTTCATTTCACCTAAAATTTCTGGTTTATGCTGTAAAATCAAACTCTCCTTTAGATTGTTTTGTTGTTCAATATATTTTCTCTCAGATGAATTAGTTTCAATTAGATTGTAGCTATTCTTTGCATATTGTACTAACTCATCAAGAGTATGTTCGCCTGCAACTACTTTCTTCTCTGCTATCTTACGTTTAAATCTGTAGAGGATACTTCGTATCCTTACTTTTAGAGGCCTTTTCTGCGCTCTACCAGCTATAAAAATACTTGTTGGACCATCTGCACCACCTATTATTGAAACTCCACTTTTACTTTTTCCTTTCATAAATGTTCATCCTCGCAACTTCAAATTTACCGTTCAAACGACAAATATCTCGTTCCTTGAAAAGTCAGTCTGCCAGTATCACCTTCTACAAGCATTCCATATTCTGTTCCAGAAACGCAAAGTTCTATTCTATCTCCACTTTCCACCTGAAATGTCACATAATATGAAGTGCTTGTTGTAGTATGGAATCCGTGTGCACCGCTCGAATCACCTGCATTTGCATGTTGATGATGCGTAATGTTTTCTCGCTTTGCAACAACGACAACTGGCACTGTTAATCTAGGTGACTGATTATTCTTATTCCATGTGATAATTCCCTGCACCAAAGAGAAAATAATGATACCAACCACAGTAATAAACATGATTGGAAATATAGCGTTCATCAATCCAAACATCTCAAACACCCTCCTCGCATCACCAGATTTTTTTGTTTTGACAATTTCAAATTTACATACCTCTATATACTGTCAGTATATCAAGTCTATAACTTCAATACAAGCTATTTCTTGACATAAAAAGGCAGCCTTTCCTAAAGCAACTACGTGTATTTATTAATGCAAGCAATTGCATGTATCTTTTCATACAAGCGATTTCATATGTCAATAGATACACTTATGGGAAGCACGTGACTTTAGTCGTGTGAGGCTTCACTTGTTCAGAAAAAAATATGAAAGAAGTAGACGGAGACCTTCCACACCACCTTCCTTTTTACAAAAAAAGAGACTTCATAATGAAATCTCCTTTTTTAAGACACTTACTTATTCTCATTTGCGATTTTCTCAACTTCCTCGATTACTTCTTTTTTATCTATGTATGCTTCCGGATTAAACTCTAAAGATTCCTCTACTAATGCTATTTCTTGTTCTGAATCATCTGAGATAGTTTTGGGCTCTATAAACAAATCTTTTTTCTTTTTTATTTTATTGAATCGTGTAATACAGATATTATTTGCTGTTTTTTTAAACCATGGAAGAAATTCTCCCTTGGAACTGTCAAACTTTGTTATGTTCTCATATAAATTATAATAAATATCTTGAACACAATCTTGACATTCCATTTCATCACTTGGGAAAAAACTTCTAGCAATAGTCCATGTTAGATTGTATGTTTTGTAATAAATATTATTAAAAGCTTCTTCCTTTCCTTGTAGATACTCTGAAACTAATTGTTCATACGATTTTTGATTTGGAGCTCCGCAAAAAGAACAGAAATTCCCATGTTCTTCTATTTCTTTTCCACATTTCGAACAATACATCCTCTTATCCCCATACCTTTTTTAATTAATACATACACAGTCAGTATAATGAAAAACATATATGAAATCAATTAAAAAATTACTATAGTGTTAGAATATAAATAGTACAAGTCAAACTGAGAATTCCTTATAAGAAAACCTAACTGTTCCATTTCCTCTGTCGGAATTTCCTGAAAACCATCCATGCTGTTGTCAGGCTCGTTGTCGTTCCTGATACGCTCCCAGCCCTTTTGTCTGCGGTAAGGCTCTGGAAAATACCTCGGATTGCTGAACGCCCTCCAGCCTGTGATAGCGTTATTCATAATGTCATTGATCTCTCGCAGTTCCCATTGTTTCGGTTCGTCATAATCATGCCCCAGTGCTTCCTTGTAAAGCTGTTTGGAGCAGACTATGCTGCCGGAATAGCGTTCCAGATAATCTAAAATCTGTCCTGCCTTTGTGTCCTCTGGCATAAAGTCCTTTTGGTGGGCTTTCAGATAAGCGTTCATAGCCAGACTGAATCTCAGACGGAAATTGCCGCTTCTGTAAATCTCCATAGCTTCTGCCCACATCTGATTGATATACGCTCTGGAAGCCTGTTCATCTGCCAAAATATGAACCTCCAAACACACATTGTCGCTTTCTGTCTGCCGGATGTGTTTCATAGGGTATCTTATAGGTTTCCTTTTGGCGGCTCAGAAAGGACTTGATTTCTTCAATGCTCTTAGCGTTGGCGGTTGCAATCATTTCCGACATTTCAATAATCCAATGCCCCTGCATTTTGCGATACACATTCTCATCATCCAGCTTTTTCAAATCATCAGGGAACCAGTCATCATTGATTGCAAGCAAATTGAGAAAATCACAGACAGGGTTGTAACGGTTTTCGTTGGCAATAACCGCAGTTAATTAATTCCTTGATATCCTCCTTGGTTCCATATCCGTAACCTCCATACATGGTTCTCCCAAAGAAATTGATTTTATCAAACTCTTCATGACTGATGTACTGATGATTGATACTATTGTTTGGATTGGTTGTATAGCTGGTAGGACGAACAAATGATGCTTCCTTTATTAATGCATTCATCCATTCTGTTTTCCCACTGCCACTTGGACCAACAAGTGCAATTACACTTGGCTTATGGAGCGGTTGTGATATCCTAATAATGGTGCTTCTAATCTGATGAATTAATTGCAAAAAATCTTCCAAGTTGTTAACACTTAGCAAACCTGTTACATCTGTATTCCATGGTTTTCTCATAAGAACCGGGAAGGAACTGGTACTCCGAAAAACATTATCTGGGCAGTCATCCAAAATAATATCAAACTTAATCAGATGTTTTTGTTTACCCATGATGATATTCTCATCCGGGAAATCAGGGAATACATCTCCTTCTGGAGTCGAAGTCTTTTTGATGCACATTTTCAAATATTCATCAAAAAGACTCCTGTAAACTCATAAAACATTCGTTTTTTAGAATTGGGATCTTTGCTATTTCTGTAAAATCGCCATATAATCAATGTGGTAATCGGAATAGCAACCATAAGCATACATTTCATTGGATAGAAATGCAGGTATCGCTTTTCTATTCTACACCAATTCATTCTGCAAACTTACTTTAGGAAAGACCTAATAATTATTAAAAGATACTTTACCTTGCAAATGCACTGGCTCCGCCTGCAATACAGCCCCCATCACAAAGAATATCCACACCTGTCAGATAGCTCATCCGTTCATCGATCAAGGCAGCGTAAAGCGGTGCAATCTCTTCCGGTCTTCCATTTCTTTTGATTGCTGCAAATTTCAAATATGTGGACGCTTCCTCTTTTTCCAGATTTCCCAATGGTGTTTCAAAGTTTCCCGGAGTGATGCTTAATACTCTCGCATTCTTTTTTGCATAACGCGCCGCATCCTGTTTTGCAAACCAGATGGTAAAGTGTTTGCTGATGCTATATGCAACACCTTCTCTCGTTTTCTTTGGGAATAAATTCACTCTTTTCATAATCTTACGAAAGAAGAGTTCCCTGTCTTTACAGGCCAGTGGATATATTCTCTTTGGCATGATAAAAGCTGGTGCCATGTAAGCAGATGTAGAGCTTGTATCGATCACACAGCCGCCTTCTGCGATTACTCCATAAAATGCATCATTGATATTGATAGTTCCCATTGCATTTGCCTGCATTATTTTTTCCTCATCTCCCATGTGCGGACTCATTCCCGCAATATGGAGGACTGCCTTTACTTTTCCACATTCAGATGCACGCTTTGCAAGTGCAAAACAATTTTCTCTGTCTGATACATCACAACGGTATGCTTCTGCTTCGCCCCCAGAGTTCTTAGTATTTCCACTGCACCTTCTAATTTTTTCTTATTTCGTCCAACCAGAATCACATAATATCCTTTTTCTGCTACTTCCTTTGCTGTTGCAAATCCAATGCCGGATCCGCCTCCTGTCACTACACATACCTTTTTCATCTGACTATAACCTCCTGTTATGAAACCTGATTTTTCACACTTTTGCTCATATAATAACGTATTTTATCCGATTTTCCCTTCTTCTTTTAACCACACTGCCTCATCGTGAAGTGTCTCTGCATAGCTTCTTGTATGATATCCAAGTTCTTTCTTGGCCTTAGAATAGTCAAATGTATTATTGCGTTCCAGATTATAAACAGAAAATGTTGTCATTAATGCCTTTTTACCGGTTTTTTCTGCCTTTTTTTCCATCTGCTTTGCAAGTAGCTTTGCCAGTCCGAGTGGAAGATATAATTTACAGGTTCCACAATGCAGATCTTTATCTAAGAGTTCACACATTTCTTTGAGTGTCACTTCCTCATTGCCAAGAATATAACATTCTCCTGTACGTCCTTTATCTGCAGCTGCAATACATCCTGCAGCAAGATCTCTTACATCACAGAGATTAAAACTTCCCCTCATACCAACTGGCATTTCACCATTAATAATCTTAATAATTGTGCCGGTTGTTTCTCCTATTGCATAATCCTGTGGACCCAAGATTCCGCTTGGATGTACCACACACGCATTTAATCCTTCTTTTTTCACTGCATCAAGTACTGTCTGTGTTGCCATCGCTTTCGTCTTACTATACCAGCCCACGACCTTTTCCGAATCAAACTGTTTTACTTCTCTTATTTTCTGTCCCTTTGGAAGCTCTGGGATTGCTCCGCTCGAACTTACATAGACCATTTTTTTGCACTCCGGATGTTCTAAACATTTTTCTATGATATTTTTGGTTCCGCCAACATTGATGTCCATAAGTTTCTGATTATAATCCGGATTCACCGTTACCATACTCGCAACATGAAGAATGATCGTCTGTGTATCATCTGGAACCTTAAAGAAATTTTCCAATGAATTAATATCACAGAGATCTCCAGTTACAATTTCTACTTTTTCCGGGATATATTTTACAGCTGGATCCCCTTTTAAAACAAATGCTCTAACGCTCTCACCCCTGTCTAATAGCTGTCTGCATATATGACTTCCCAAAAAACCGGCTGCTCCTGTTACTAAATATAATGTTCTGCTCATTTTACATTTCCTCTCTTTTTTGTTCTTTGTTTCATTTGATATCTGTATCTTAAGAGGAAATTGTTTTCGTATTGCTTCCGTTTTGTTGTCAAATTGTTAAAAAACTCAAACTTCCCACATTCGAATCGTGCGTGAAGTTTGAGTTTCATTTTTTTACAGCAGTGCATGTCCTTTCTTGCAGACCTCCTCTGATTCATCAAGCTTTGCTTCCATCAGAGACTCTACTTTTTCCATTCTTTTCATTTTTACATATTTATAAATCGGATATGCGGCTCCCCATAGGATAAATCCAGGAATTGCGAGTAGGATCATAAGCCAGATTATTGGTGTTTCTGCTGTAACAGCAAAAACAGCTCCGGCAACAAATGCACATCCCAAAATTCCGGCTCCGATTCCCGCGCTTGTTGCTAAAGAAACTGCTGAGCCTTCTAATGCTTCCAGGTCTCTCTGACATGCTTCAAAATGACTTTGAAGTCTGGTTAATTCCACCTTATTTAAAATCGCCCTGCTGCGTTTAAAATGGACCACTGCTTTTCCGCCATTCACTTCCAGAGGAATATTAGGGTCTAACTTCCAACCAAAACATTCATATCCATCTATATAATGTGATAGCCTCGTTTCTTCCACTGTCACCTTCAGGTAATCATAACTTTCAAATTTATTCATGTTCTTTTTTTTCTCCCTTCGGTATCAACACCGTAAATTTACTTCCGGATCCTGGACTGCTTTCCACTTCTATCCGATAATCATTCAGTTGAAGTACACGCATTGCAAGTGCTAATCCAAGACCATTTCCAGCCATGGCATGGGAAGTGTCTCCCTGATAAAATTTTTCAAAAATATGTTTTTGGGTTTCTTCTGACATTCCGCATCCATTATCTTCCACAGATACACAAATCTGTTTTTCCCCTGACCATTCCGTCAGCTTTATGATTCCTCCTGGCTCTGTGAACTTCACCGCATTTGAAAGAAGATTATTCCAGACCAACTCCATTAAAGATGCATCTGCTGTGATTTTTACATGATCTTCCATATCCGCATCAAATTCGATGCCTTTTTTCTCCCATATTGCTTCATAATTCAGGGCACACTCTGCTAACTGTCCGCAGAGATCGTACTCTTCTGTCATCGGCACGATTGCTTGTTTTTCCAGTTTATTTAGTTTTAAAATATTACTGATCAACTCTGACAGACGTTTCGTTGTCTGAAAAATAATCTCTGCATATTCTTTTTGTTTTTTAGGCTCCGTTTCCATGCAAAGCAACTCCGCATTATTCTGGATAATCGCAAGTGGGGTTTTGATCTCATGGGAAACATTTGAAAAGAAATCTGTCTTTAATGTCTCGATACTGCCCAGTTCCTCCACCATTTTATTAAAATCAATGATCATGATATCTAGATAATCTAAACGATCTGACGTATTGATCGTTGGAACATATACAGAGAAATCCCCTTCTGCAATTTTTTTTGTTGCCTCTGCAAGATCATGCATCGGTTTCTCATAGTTTTTCTGAATTTTATTTCTGGTAAAAAGAGTCAATCCGACTGCCACGAAGAACCAATACAAAATCGCTATCACAACCTGAATGATTTTATTCCATTCAAGTGTGTTCGCTAAAACAATAATTCCCGTGTGGAATCCTGACATCAAAAACAGTACTATCAAATATATCCAAAATAAGGACGCTGGAAAACGGTCTGATTTTATCTCGCCTCGCTTTTCTCCTTTTTTCATTTTAACAACACCTTCCTCTTTCCATTACAACAATACTGCCTTATATCCAAGTCCTCTCACTGTTTTTATTTCAAATCCATTGCAGGCAGAAAATTTATCACGGAGCTTTGTAATATAGACATCCACCGCACGAAGGCTTGTTCCTGAATCGATTCCCCAGAATTCATCCATCAGCTGTGCCCTTGTAAATGTTTTCTTCGGATAAGACAGTAGCTTATATAGAATATGAAATTCCCTTGTCGTAATTGAAATTTCCTCACCATCAATAGATGCTGTCATACCATCTGCATCAAGTTCGAGATTCGCAACTACTAACTTACGCTCCATCTCAATATTTGCCCTTCGAAGCAGTGCCCTGACACGCATCTCAAGCTCTGCTAGTTCAACCGGTTTTACCATATAATCATCAATTCCAACAAGAAATCCCTTACGCTTGGATGGAAGATCGTCTTTTGCAGACATAAAAAGAATTGGGATTTGTCTATTCACCTGACGCACAGTCTCTGCGAATTCAAAGCCATCAATTTCCGGCATCATAATATCTGAGATAATCAGTTCATAGAGATTGTTATACATCTCATCATACGCCTCCGTTGCACTTAAAACTCCTTTTGCCTCGAAACCGCAATCGTTTAAATAGGTACAAACCGTCTGGTTTAAATTTTTATCATCATCTACTACAAGAATATGGATCATCTTTTTCCCTTTCTTCTGCAATCTATTTTTATAAATAATAGCATTTTACATCTTATTAATCTATCTTTTATTTATTTGAAAATTGTTTGAGATTTGTTTCAAAATTGTTAATTATAAATTTACACCGAAAAAGCTGTCAGAAATTTATTTCCCAACAGCTCCCCTAACAAATTATTATTCTAATTGTGGTGTTCTGAATACTATATACACTGCCACAGACTTTCTTTATTCACCTTTTACAACACTCTTCAGTCCCTGCAGCTCCATTTACCGGTCTTCCATTTTGCATCATTTCAAGTATAATTCCGTCAGGATCTTTAAAGTAAAAAGCTTTACTTTTACCAAATCCTTGTGCTGTAAAATCGAAATATTGAGGTCCCGATAAACATTCTATATTATTTTCAATAAAATTTTTATAAACCAAATCAATATCATCGGTGTTAAACACTTACTATCAATCATTTTCCCTTACTTTCAAGCATTTCCAGATGTTAACTAGTATTTTGATTGTACCTTTTACAAATAATTTATGTACAGTTTACTTAAATACGGTGGCAAAAGTACCCTTGATTGATGTATAAAGAAAATGTTGGATCAGACATGGTGGAAGAACGCACAAATATAGATTTTCTTAGATTCCAGTCATACTTATTTTTTAGGACAATACGTATGCGGAATATATTTTTTAATCATCCGGTAATTGTCAGGCATTAGGAGAAACCATTATGAACATATCATTTTTCTTTAGATGTTTTATATATACTTTGCTAGTCTCCATCATGGTTTACGGAGGGAATTTACGAAAAATAGGAATTTTCGCATGGAGAATAGGAATTGTGTATTCTATTTTCGATTTAATTTTGGTATTTTTCATATCAGAACCTTGGGGAAACAGGACATTTACATTTTTATTGTTATTACAATGTATTTTAGTTATGCCATTAGTATCACCACTAAATATCTGTGATTTCTGTGGGCATCGCATGTATTGGCATACGATTTTTTCTAATAAATGTCCACATTGTGGTGAAAAAATATAGTAAATAACTGGAAGATAAAGCCTCTGAAATCCACTTTATCTTCCTAATCCTTTCCATTTTTCAATAATAATGTTTGCATTATTTTCAAGACTATCTGTCCCGTCCAATTCCAACTTCAGGCAAGACATTTCATCCATCCATTTTCTCTGCCCATACAGATTTGGAGAACCATCTTTCTCGTAGCGGCGATTACTTTCTAAAAATCGCATATGATTTTCATACAAGTCGCCGCCTTCGAGTATTCTTCCTCCAAAATGTTCCAATGCGCGGTTATGTACTCGCTGTACACGAATGTCAGGTTCGACATAAAGAAAAACCATCATCTCAAACTTGTCATCAAATGCATAATGGAAAGAACTCATCGAACCAGCCATCACAAAATATTCATAGGGCAAAATATCATTGCTCAATCTGCTAATCTTTTCTTCATGACTATACATAACAGTATATGGTTCTTTAGTATCTTTTCTCCAAATATAATCGTCCACATCAAAGTAAGGGTAGCCTAGCTGAGCGGCGACAAATCTGCCCAATGTAGTTTTTCCACTTCCTGATGGTCCAATAATCATTATCCCTGTTGACATCTATAATCCTCCCAAAAAATAAGATAAGCACAAAGGTTCCATTTTTCATGATAAAAAGCATAACCTCTTTTGAAAAGGAAACTATTCTCCGATAACGATAATCTCATCATACATTTTTGCATCCTCTTCCTGGAAATTATGCGAGATATGAAGAACGGTCATATCGTCCCTATCTAAAATATACTTCTCAAATATCTGTTTACTCTTTTTATCCAGCGCTGCTGTTGCCTCATCTAGAATGAGCCAGCTATTTTGCCGCATAAGCGCACGTAACAGGGCAATCTTTTCGCGCTCACCGTTAGAAATATGCGTACTTTCATTTGAAATATCTCTGTCATCATCAATTAATTTCCAAAAACTGTCATCGACCAACATTGAGTAATTGCTGAGGTTTTTTACATCCTCTTTTCCAAATAGTGTGATGTTATCTTTCACTGTTCCCGAAAACATATATGGAACCTGTGATACAATGGTAAGATTTCTAAATAAGTCTTCATCGGAAACATCCTCCTGTTTTTTCCCATTCATGCGGATCGTTCCAGTCAAAGTTGCAGCCTTTGTGTCTAGGCTATTTACAATGGCATGGATCAGCGTACTCTTTCCACTTCCGTTTTGACCGATGATCAAATATTTTTTATTCTTCTCAAAACACTTTGTATAATTTTTGAAAATATATCTGTCTCCAAAATTCAATGTCATATGTTCAATGGAAATGCTTTGCAGTTCGCCCAAATCAGCGCTGGATTTCTTCTCCTCTACGCTTGCGTATGTAAATAATTTTGCCTTTACTTTCCGTGTGGAAATAATGGAGTTAAGTGATGTGGAAATTCCGAGGATTGGCATGATAAGCTGATCTGATAGCTGAATCGCCGCGAATAGACTCCCTACGTTTAGCTTCCCCTCATGCACCTGATAGCCTCCAAGTGTGATGATCAGAAATGTCCCCATAAACGAAATAAACCCCATCACAATTTCAGAATACGCCTGAACCTTTTCATAAGCAAACTCACTTTTTTCGCTTTTATGGGATGCCAGATTCACAATATTTCCAATCGCTTTTTTTATCTGCTGGATACGGATTTCACTATGCCCAAAAACAACGTCTGAGAATTTCACATTAAATTGTGCCAGACTTTCAAACTTCTTGTCTGTCTTTTGCTGCATCTTCTTTTCAAAGAAGAATGGCGTCACCGCAATCAGAATACTCGCCCCTGCCGAAATTGCTGCCAGTGGGAAATAAATCTTTATCAATACCGTACAGGTAAACAAAATTGACAATACCTGAAAAATCAAATTTACGATTTTCACATAATACTTCTCTACCACCGCCGGTACTTCGTTGTTCATCAGGGAAATATATTCCTGCGGTGCAGACTCAGCAAATTGCTGTGCGGTTCTATTCAGGATTCCATTGCTGACTTTTACCCGGAACCAGTCTTTCAGGCTTGCAACATATTTCGCTTCCCCAAGCTTTCGTATCATTTCCACTGTCAGAATAACAATGATCGACAGGAAATAAATTGCAGCCCAAAATAATACGTTCTGCTCACATTTGCCTAACTGATTAATAAATTGTTCCACGATCAACGGCTGTGCTGTATTTGCTATTGCCATCAAAATGGATAATATGGTCAAACCAGCAGTAAATATGTAGTATTTCTTCTCCAATTTCATAGTTCTGCTACTCCACATATTTTCGATAATCGTTACATGTGATTCTCTGATCTAACAGTGCTCTGTTTTTCTCATTTCTAATGTTGTAAAAATAGACTGGAACCTCGCCGATTTCGCTTCCGTCTTCTGCATATGCCATTACAAACTTTTTATCATATTCATTCTCCGGGTGTCCTTCCCCAAAATAGCTTTCCAACTCATCAATCTTCTTTAATGTCTGTTCAGATACTTCGTGTAGCTCTCCGGCAATTCTTTCTTTCCCCTCGATCAGCGCCGGATATCTTCTTCCTTTCAGACTATAAAGAAGCCCATCTACATAGGCTTTTTGACGGTATGAGTCCTCTGCGCTGCAGTAAATCTCATAATTGTACATCCCCTTTAAAAGTGTTCCATATACAAAAATCTGATGCATCTTTTTTCCTCCCAAATGTATCCTCATTCTTTGTGTCTTTTATGTTACTGATTCCTATTTTAAAAAATCCTTGTACAGCATACTGGACTGGATTCCTTTGTTATTCTGATATTTTCCACTCTGATAACAGTCATACTCTCCATGAATATCGTGGTAATAGATTTGGCAGACTTCTACATTCGGATAAATCCGGATCGGCTGTACACAAAAAATTTCTAATGTCCAGTAGCCTGCAAAACCAACATCTCCAAATCCTGCTGTCACATGGATAAAAAGCCCGAGACGTCCCGTAGAGGAGCGACCCTCTAGCATTGGCACAAACCCTTCTGTTTTTGTAAATTCATTCGTCCGTCCAAGATATAGTTTATGTGGTTCTAACAGAAGACCCTCCTCGGGAATTACTATCTTTCTGACGGCATGATCCTTTTTCATATCCAAAACCTCATCTTCATAGACAAGCAGTTCATTTGCCAATGACAGATTATAACTGTTAGGATTTAATCTATTCTCATCAAACGGCTCAATCTGGATCTCTTTCCCTATGTGTTTTAAAATTTCCTTTCCTGACAGAATCATTTTTTATCCCTCCTATCAACATGTTTTCAATGAAAAAATAAAGTGTTCTTTGTTTGCTGCTATCTCTCTATGATTCTGAATACAAATTTTCAGCAATGCCTTCCCATTTAAAACAGCAGAAAATTGCACCTACAAAATATGGAACGATGGTTTTTCTTCCCCATACAGAATATGCAGAAGGAAACTGCTCAGAAATATTCCGATAACGCAAAGCCCCGAAAAAATAATCAGAAAAGGAACACAGATCTGACCAAACAGCTGCATCGGCTGATCACTATAATCCCATACATTGAGTCTGAGCCATTTATTTACAATGATCCCGGTGAAAAATTCTCCTGCTGCCACAAAGATCACGCAGCGAACCATCTGGCGCCAAAGAGCATCTCTCCAGTGAACCATCTTCCCTTGCCATGCAATGAAACAGAGGCAGATTCCTCCCAGAACAAACATGGACCAGTGAGAAAAACCCCTAAAGATCATTTCAAATTCATAATAAATCGTACCGCCAAGCGCCCACAAAAACAAATATTCACTTACTTTTTTCAATTGTCTCTCTCCTGTCACACAAATTCTCCTTTTTATTGTGGACAAAAATCTGAAAATTATGACATCACAAAAGGAACCCACTATACACGGGTTCCAATATAATAAAATCCTTTACATGCATCCAGTCGCACCGACACAATTTTCCCAATCAGCTCTTTTTCTCCCGGAAAATGTACAAGGATATTGTTGCTGAGTCTTCCGGTAACGAGCGCAGGATCATGATCATTGACTGCCTCTACAAGAACAGATTGTGTCGTTCCTTCATGCACACTGCATACTTCCGCCGAGATGCTCTGCACTTCTTTTAGCAATCTGTCAAAACGGTCTTTGACGACATCTTCCGGAACTTGATTTTCCATCGCTGCCGCAGGTGTTCCTGTCCGCTTAGAATAGATAAATGTAAATGCACTGTCATAGCGAACCTTCTTTACAACATCCATTGTCTCCAGGAAATCTTCTTCTGTCTCTCCCGGAAATCCCACAATAATATCCGTTGTCAGCGAAATATCCGGCACAGCTTCTTTGATCTTACGCACAAGTTCCAGATATTGTTCTTTTGTGTAGCGTCTGTTCATCTTCTTTAAGATCTCTGTACTTCCTGACTGGACTGGCAGATGAAGGTGTTTGCAGATTTTCTTAGAATGTTTCATCACTTCAATCAATTCGTCAGAGAGATCCTTTGGATGAGATGTCATAAAACGAATTCGTTCCAATCCCTCGATCTTCTCAATTTCGGTAAGAAGCTGTGCAAAGGTCATCGGATGTTCCAGTGTCTTTCCGTAAGAATTTACATTCTGACCAAGCAGCATCACTTCTACGACGCCATCTGCCACAAGTCCTTGGATCTCACGGATGATATCTTCCGGATTTCTGCTGCGTTCACGGCCACGCACATACGGCACGATACAGTAGCTACAGAAGTTGTTACAGCCAAACATAATATTGACACCGGATTTGAAGGAAAATTTCCGCTCACTCGGAAGATCTTCTACAATCTTGTCTGTATCTTTCCAAATATCAATGACCATGCGCTGTGATTCCAGCCGTGTCACGATCAACTCTGCAAATTTATAAATATTATGTGTTCCGAAAATCAGGTCCACAAACCGGTAGCTTTTTTTGATCTTCTCCACGACTTCCGGTTCTTGCATCATGCAGCCACAAAGCCCGATCAACATATGCGGCTTTTGTTTTTTCACTCGATTTAACTGTCCAAGTCTTCCATATACGCGCATGTTAGCGTTTTCCCGCACAGTGCATGTATTGTAGATGACAAAATCCGCATCTTCCTCGTTTGTTTCTTCCTGGTATCCGATTTGCTCTAATACTCCAAGAAGTTTTTCGGAATCCCGCGCATTCATCTGGCAGCCAAATGTTGTCGTGCACGCTGTCAGGGGACGACCCAGTTTTTCAGACTGTTCTTTCACCAGTTCGCGTGCTTTCTTCATAAACCAATATTGACGCATCGGCTCTGTTTCCGGTGCCGGCTGACTCAAATCCATTTGTTCAAGAATTTCTTCAATTTCTTGATTCTTATTTCGATTCTGTTCTCTCATAATCTTTTCCTTTCTCTGCTAAATAGCGGACAGAAACTGTATGCATTCTGCCAAAAGAGATCTCACAGTATCTGCCCGCTTCATATGAACTTATATTATAATCGAATTTTTTCCCTTTTTCAAGAAAAAGCTGCCAGTCTTGTAAAAGTCAATATTCAGCGCACCTTTTTTTACTTTCTACTTTTTGCACAAATTCCATTTGCTTTTTTGTGCCACTTGCACAGTCATTATATCTTAAGCAGCTCTTCCTGAAATAACTCCTCCGCACATCTTCCTCCAAATAGTTCTCTCGGATAATGATTAATCCACTTTTCTATCCATTTTATAGTCTTTTTAGAATACAATTTAATATCTTCTCCCTTAGGTATATGTCGCCGAATCAATTTATTTTGATTTTCATTGCTTCCCCTCTCACAGCTACAGTACGGATGGCAATAAAATACCTGTGTCCGGAGTCTCTTCCCTCTTCTTGTCTTTTGCATTCCCTCTACATCTGCAAATTCACTTCCATTGTCAACCGTAATTGTTTTGAAAATCTTTTTAAAGGCTGCCCCGAATTTTCTCTCGATTTTATTTAATGTATTTACTACTGCTTCTGCCGTATGAACCTGAAGAATTTCTATAATCTCTTTCCGTGTTTTTCTTTCCGTCAAAACAAGCAGGGATTTTTTTGATCCTCCCTGCTTGCCTACAACGGTGTCCATTTCCCAATGTCCGAACTCTTTTCTTGTCATAATCTCTTTTGGGCGCTTTTCAATACTTTCACCCGCACTACATCTTTTACGTCTTCTAATCTTTTTATATTCTTTCTTTTTATTTCCCTTTACCGGAAGATCTTTATTCGTAAGAGTCAAAAAGATTCCTTTATCAATATAGCTATATACCGTCCCTTTACAGATAGAAACTTTAAACTTCTTTCCTTCCTGCTTTATTTTCTGTAACGCCGCATAGGGGGAATACTTTTTATCTCGAATGGTCGTCTCCAGATATTCTGCAAGTTCAAAATCTTTTCCCAATTTAATATCCGGTCCTTTTTCTTTTAACTGATTCTGATACCGTTCTTCTGCAAGTTCTGGACTGTACCTCACTTCTTCTGTCCAGTCACTATTTCGATGTACATACTGCCCTCTTTTGATTTCTCGTGATATAGTAGAATGATGTTTTCCAATCAACCTTGCAATCGCACACACACCATGTCCTGCCTTTAACAACACTTCAATTTTCAAACGATCTTCATAATGTACTCTACTATAGCTACTCATAATCTCTTTCTACCTCTTACTCATAATTCTTTCTTAAAGATTTATTCCCAATATCCTTCTTGTACTAACACATCTTCCCAATGTCCTATTTCATCATGATGGATTGTATGTGTATTAGTTCCAATCTGTTCTTGCTGCCATTCTGAATGATAACCACCACAGTTAAAATTCCCTGCATCTAAAGCAGCATCTATATGTCCCCATGGATTTCCTGTGATATCTGCACCACAACCATTACATATCGATTTTTCTACCATTTCATAGATAGGCTCACTAACAATTTCATCCCAAGCTGCTTGATCTACTACCCATCTCTTTTCATACACCGGATCATGCCATACCGGTTTCTTTTCTGGCTGTGATGGTTTTTCTGGTTGCGGTGCCGGACCTGGTTTAGACGTATTAGAAGAACCACCTACATTTCCTTGTTGTGGTCTTGAAATCTCTTCCTGTCCTTGTGGCTGTTTCTCTGTCACTTCTTCTTTTTTTCCAGCTTCCACTTTCTTTTCTGCTGTTTTTTCAACGAACGTTTTTTCTTTCTTCTCCTCTGTTTTTTTCTCTTCTTTTTTTACTGTTTCTTGTTGCTTGGTAACTGCCTTTTTCTCGTTCTTGGAAATCAAAATAGTTGCTCCCTGATCTGAAAGTTTTTGAGCTTCTTTACTGTCTACTACAATTACCGTTACCTTTTTTACCTGCGCTTCTTCTTCACCCAAAATTGTAGCAATATAAATCAACTCATATTTCCCTGGTTTTGACAAATCTACTTTTTTATCATCCACAGTTACTTTAATTCTCTTGTTGCTACTAATTTCTTTCAGCCAATCAATTTCTTTTGCATCCTGTTCTACATATAAATCTTTTATTCCTTTCACAGAAGCAAACAAATCCTCTTTTTCCTCCACTTCCACTTTTGTTACATGAGATTTTTCTGACATTTTTGAATACCCAGCAACTCCCACAGAAGTCACTCCAATTCCCAATACCACAATCGCTGCAATTATAACCGTTCCTTTTTTATGTTCTTTCATCCACTTTTTTAACTCCATATCTTATCCTCCAATTTTTCTTCATATCCTATCATTTGTCTTACTGCAGTTTCGCCAAGAACTATTGGTGCTTGTACGGTACAATATGTAAGCATCGCTTGAAATAACACCGTTCCAATATTCTTCCTTTTTCCATAATATTTTTCTGCAATATCCAACAATGCCTCTTCATTTTTCTCATCAAGGTAAATTTGTTCTGTTGCATCTCTTATGACATATTCCGGATCTTTTTTTGTTTTAATCCTAAGGTTTGGATGAATTGTCCGATCATATTTTAAATAATATTCGATTGCCCAGCGGTGGAATACCGTTCTCGGGATTCCCATCCGTTTAATAATTATATTTTCCATTTCCTGCACAGATGATGATATTTTAAATGTAGTCTTTTTCATTACCGTAGCAACCTTTCCAATTGTTTGATACAACTCACATATTTTTTATATTCTTTCACTGTAAACTCCACTTTACTCTCTTTTTTCTTTTTTAAATGTTCCAACAGCGTTTCAACTTCCATCACCATCTCAGCTTTGTTTAGTTCTATATTCCCCTGCACTTCTGCCTGCCTCTTTTCCACATCCGAAAGTTCAATTTTTTTCCCTTCCATTTCTTCCAACAGATTTTCCTGTTCTTTTTCTGGAAGTTTCACGGCTTCTCGTACTGCCGAAAAAGATATCTCATTAGAAAGAAGTTTATTCATCAATTCCTCACTCGCATTATTCTGAACAGAACGCATTCTTGCATATTCCCCGCTACTGATATCTCCATATTGCATTACTAACTCTTTTGTCTTTTTTCCAACAAGCTGTTCCGGAATATAATTTCCCTCTTCGTCATATTGTGCAGTTCCTGCAAAAGCTGCAAGGGATTCCGGAATCTGTGTTTCGCCATGTGCACGAAGATCCGCAAAAATATCTGTCCAATATTGGAGTTCTCTCATTTTATCTCCATCTGTTTTTTCTCGTGCCTGATTCGTAGAAAGGATTGCAAACTTCTCTTTATTTTCTTCTGATATATTGATTTCCAAATCAACTGGATTTCTGAAAATACATGGAACTGTATTTTTATATTTTTTTGGATATCTTCCCTGTTCCCTAAGGAGCCTTGATGCCCTCCATCTTCGTTCCCCTGTCGTAAGAACATACTTTCCCTCCTCATTTTTCTCTGGAATTAAAATCAATGGCTGTAAAATTCCTCCCGCTGTCACAATCAACTCTGCCAATTGTTCTAAAGAATCCATTGAAAAATCATTTAATTTATTTGGTGCTATCATATCCATGTCAATATAAGTAATCTGTTCTTCTTTAATATCTTCTTTGGCTTCCAATGATACTGTACTTAATAATCCTGCTCCAAGCTGTATCTCTCGGCTCAAATCTTTCTTAAATTTTCCCATACAACTACTCCTTTGCATCACTGTTTTTCATTATTGTAACACAATCCTCTTTTCGATTGCTACCCTCTGTGGTTTTCTTAACACACATCCCTCTCATATTTTATTCCGACAGTTCTTTATTTCTATTTCCGGTTCTTAAGGTGTCCATTTGGACACCCTATACATGATTCAAAATATAATTAGCTAGATCCAAATATTTTTGCGTTGCTTTTCCATATGGATCCAGTGCGTACAGCGGTGTCTGTCTGCTTCCCGCCTGCTCTACTTTTGTATTCGTTGGGATCGGAATCTCATTGACACTCCCCACAGCTAAAGCAGGGGGATTCTTGCTTCAACCACTACTGCATTGGAGATAATACCATGCGGTATTTCAATGTCTTACACAGTG
>NZ_SLZV01000040.1 GCF_004346095.1 Faecalimonas umbilicata
ACATCGAACGGTTTTCTCTTTAAGAACTGCTACAGTCAGTGTAGCATATTTAACAACAATCAACAAGGCTCCTCCCACCACCTAAAGGTAGTGGGAGGAGCCTATGACAAACGAAAGGTTTTAAAATTATGAAATTGGCTTTGCAAGAAGCTACCGATACTAAAAAAAGGTTCTTCTCTTCCGGCATCTGTTGCAGCAATAATCTCTGTTCCATCACTTCTTCTCTCAATATTCCTGCCCTCAATTTTTCTGTTTGGTTCTTTCACGCTGCTTATTTTTTTCTCTAGCCTGACTCTGGTATTTCAGTAATCGTTTACGAATGGATGGCTTATTCATTTTCGTCAGCTCCTTGGCAGAAAATTCCTTAAAGGCCGCTGTCATAACATCCATATCCTTTGCTTTGAAAAACACCAGATATCTAGGCGGATCGACAGATTTGTCCTTCTTAAGAGCGAAATCAATTTTATATTTGTTGGCAACACGCTCGAAGGATTTGATATTCCAATTGGTAATTTCAATGTTGGTCAGACCTTGCCTCTGATTCATCAGTTTCCCAACCGTCGGTTTTCCACGAGGAACACTTTTTTCTGCTTTTTTTGCTACTTTCTTTACTTTGTGCTTTTCCTGATTCTGAAGATACTTTCGCATAGCCTCTTTTAACACAGAGTAAGAATTATACGTCATTTTAATTTTTATTTAGCCCAACACTGTACTGCAGCAACTAAAAATTCTGCACAGCCATTCACATTTCGATTATAATATTGCAAAAATCGATCATCTGCCAAATACATCTGCACTAATCCATTATGCGCCTGCGCTGTATATTCCTTCCAGGTAAAACCCAACCACTCCTTATGAAGCATCACGATTCTTTTACCTGTTTCGCTATCAGGTTTTGCTCCTTCTTTTACCGCTTCTTCTAACTGGCGAAGTACTTCCTTTTCAAGATTTTGAAAACGTTCATAATCCTGCTCCGTCATATTCAAAATTTTTTTGTGAGATGCATCCACAGATTCATCTCCATATTTTTCTCGTGCTTCTTTTCCATATTTCTGTTCATGTTTTTCTACCAAACTTTCCTTAAATGCTTCAAATTTCATCTGATCGCTCATATGATATGCTCCTTTCCAATCATCCAATGTAAGTTCTACTGTTCTGATCAGAGCAAGAATCCGTTCTTTCTTCTTTAAAAGAACTGACAGATGTTCTTTCAAAGCTTCTTCCACATCAAAATCGGGCTGATGAATGATTTGCTGTATCACATCTAATTTCACATCATGTTCTCTATAAAACATAATCTGCTGAAGTAGATCAACTTCTTGTTTTCCATAAAAACGCATGCCATTCTCATTTACCTTGCAAGGCTTTAACAAATCAATTTCATCGTAATACCGTAATGTTCTTGTACTGATTCCTGCCAAATCAGCCAGTTCTCTGATGCTGTATTCCATCTTCCCACTCCTTTCATTACACTCAGCATAACAGTTAACGCAACGTCAATGTCAAGGGCTTTTTTCATCATATATTTATTATACATAATTTAATAAGTTTTTTTCAAAACAACAGGGGAAATCAGTTAATATCGATTTCCCCCTCCTGTTTCTATTCACAGTTCCATTACTTAATATTTCTTTCCTTTAGAAATCTTCTCTGTGCTCAGATTGACTGTTCTTCCATTTGCTCAATAATTGTTCAATAATTCCTCAATCACCTGTTCCATCTGTGCACTGGTCTTCCGATGGCACTTCCATTTAAAATATCAATCATCTGACTTTGACTGATTTCACCATCCATCACTACCTGACGCAAGAGTGAAATCTGCTTCTGATTTACACTTCCAGGTTCATGGATATACTCACAACTCCAACCTTGGATTGTCTTGTCTAAATAAGAGATTTCAACAGCGGCAGTGAATTGAAATCGTTTGGAATCCACCATATAACACGACTGCTTCATCATCCTTCAACACACAATGATTACTGGGACTTTACATATCCTAATTGTTGCGCTGCATATTTTCTTTGATATCCAGATATGATCTCGTAATAGCCATCCAGTGCTGGATAAACAAAAATCGGTGTTAAGATCCAACCAGATAAAGAAAAAACAGCCTATCTAGGCTAAATCTTCATTTCAAGATTTACGCCAGATAAACTGTTCTATCTGTGATGGCAATGCCACCAATAAAATATTGATTTTTGCTAACAGATGTTGGCAGATTCATTTTTCATCCATCCATCTTTCTTCCGATTTCCATCATTTACTGTACCTTACACCAATTAACAGACCTAATTTTTGCTTATCAGAGTGCCGAACCCTTTTGGTGGCAGCTTTCAATGATTTTCATGTCCTTCTGCTAACAAAAGCTCATTGCTCAAAAGTACGAAAATACCTTGAAAATAACCTTTGTAGCCAAACGTTTCCTGCGGGAATCGAACCCACAACTAGTGCTTAGGAGAGCGAATAGGTAGTGTCAATTCCGAACAAGGACTATCATTATAAGTCCTTGAAAGTCAAGGCTTTTTTCTACTTCCGAGTCAAATCAAGTCAATCTCTGTACCCCACATATATGCCTTAGATAAGACCTGTTTATTAGCAGAATATTTGCATCAGCTAATACTTGGGGAATACCTTCGTGTCACCACCATTATGAAAAATATGGCTACCATTCTTCAAGCATTCGAGAATGATAAACAATATGAAATTGAACTGATTTCTACATATATAATACCGTACTTTAGACTGGCTGTCTACGGTGTTTTGACTACTGATAATGTAAATTTCTTAAGCCATGCATTCTTATCTTCTTACGAGTTTTCTTGCGAGTTATCTCATAAAAAACTCGCAACATTAAATCACTTAAAAATCAAATGCATATTCGTAAATCTTTCCAATGAATGTTTTTCCTTTTCAATAAATCGCCAGGTTTGTTTAAAAGTACCCGGAGCAATTAAATCTTCCTGGGAAATAAATTCAATAAAGTCTTCTACTTTACCTTCATACTCTTCTGCAAAATCATCAGCCATATCTGCCTTTTCATCATCTGTAAAATCTTTCAATTCATTAAAAAGAACATGCTCTAAATTACAGGAATTAAAATAGATTCTATAACTGACACCATTGATTTTCCCGGAAGAATATAATTTTGATAATATTTCTGCTTTTTGCGTATGCTTTCGGATTAAATAATCCGGATATTTTGTTTCTATACGATCCAAATAATATCTAACTCCCTCAATATCCTTTTCCACAATCGCATCATTGCAAAAAGCTCCGTCCATATCAACAATGTGTATGATTTTTAAAAAGTCCTCTCTCTTGTACCCGTATTTTTGTTTTACTGATTCAATTAAATTGTTAATCTTGGATAGTATATTATCTGTTGATGTATAATCCTTTGTCGTGATATCTCCATGAACTACTACAAACTGAATTTCCGCACTTGAAAAATATTCTTTTAAAATGGAACCCAATGCAGCCTCGTCACTCGGTCCTTCTACAATGACCGCAATTACTTTTTTCTCATTCACCGCGAACACCCCGCCCTGCTTTTCTAAATGCTCTGGCAATTTTCAAACTATCGGTTTCTTCATAAATTTGTTCTGATTGACCGCCCAATGTAATGCTTCTGATATACATATTGCGAAGGTTGTTGCTTTCCCTTACGTTCTTCATATGGATATAACGATTATCTGGATTCGTAGTAGAGAACATAATGCTTTCCTTATCAATCATTTCAAGTGCCCTAAGATTATGTGAAGTGAAGATCAATTGTCCTTTTGCACTCTTTTTGAAAATATCAAGTAGCTCTCCCAACATATATTCAAAAATTCCAGAATCAAGCTCGTCAATCACAAGGCAAATCGAAGGATTTCCAAATGCCTGTATGAGTGCATTCAGAATAGAAATGATTTTAATAATTCCTTCCGACTCCATTCTAATCGGAATCTCTTTCATACCCTCTCTCTTTGACATTAGTTCCAGCTTCCATCCTTCTTCTCCATTATCCAATGACTGTTTCCCGTAATTTTTAATCGTTACCTGCAATCCCGGAATAATTGTGTATAACACAATATTAATCTGTTCAACAATTGTCTCTAACAGATTTTTCCTTTCCTCGTCCACCAAGATCGGTTCTGTCAAAGATACCGTAAAATCCCCTTTTGCCCCCATGTTATCATTTTCAATCCGAAATGCCATCGGCAAGACAAAATTAGCGGAAATCACTCCTGAATGGGTATTCCGAATCACAAATAAATCTTTCAAAGCAAATTCAAACAAAGAAGAAATAATAACTGAAAATTGTTGAAATCCATTTTTGTATTCTCTGCAGAATATATCCCGGCTGCTTTCACCAAAAATATAGGAGCAATTGCTTTTTTCTGCCATTTTACGCGCTACAATCAAATCTGTTTTTATTTCTTTATTTTCTTCCAGTATTTCATCCAGTCTTTTCTGTGGTTTAAAAATGACATTCGCTTGATCTCTTTGGTAATCCATAAATACAGTCTTATTTGTTCTGATTCCATTTTCATTCTTTGCAGCGCTCAATGTTTCCCGACTGATAATAACTTCTTTTTCTTCTCTGCTAAGACTTAATCTGTATCCTATTTCAAACACAATACCGTCCATAAAAATATTGAAATCTGCAAAAATTTCAGCAGTATCGGAATCCATGTCCATGTAATCTTCTAATGACTGATCCAGATCGACTCCTATCATTACTTTTTGTAAAAAATACAAGGCATCCACAATTGCTGTTTTTCCTGAACCATTTTGTCCGTAAATCCCAAGTATTTCTGCTTTATCTGCTGATAAAATTTTATTTACAGTATTCGGCATATATATAGTGCCTTTTTTTACATTTTTAATATTTGTCAACTGCAACGATGACAAACGAACAATCGGCCTTCTCATCTTTATTCTTCTCCTTACAACCATCATTCCACACTATATGTTATGCTATAACGATACCACAAAGCATTAGTTTCTTCAATATTTTTCTCTGTTTCCGAATTTTTTATTCGTTTCTTCGAATTCCATTTTGTATTTTTGACTTGTTGAAAATTCTGCACATCGAATTTTTCCACTAAAATTTCACTATTTTTTCACTATTTTTCATTACTTCATTGCCTTCGCCAGTGATGCCAGCAATGCTTTCATTTCCGGATTTGCCAATACTTTTGCAAGAAGCTCTGCATCTACATCATCCGGTACATCTACTGTCTGGGATGCTGTTTCCTCTCGCATCTTGGGATCCAGATTTTTCTTTTCATAGAAGGCTTCCTCGAATAATTCTGCGTTTCGTCTTCGATCCTCATCAATAATATGGGAATACACATCTGTTACCATATCCACTTGTGAATGCCCGGAATCCCCTTGAACCGCTTTGATATCTCCGCCATTCAGTTTTAATTTATATGTCACGCTGCTATGTCTCAAACTATGAAAGACAACCGGCGGAAGATTATATTCTTCGATCAGTTTATTTAATTGTCCCCGGATTGCTCCGGTACCAATGGGATTTCCAAATGTCGTTGCCATCACCAGATTATAATCTATATATTCCTCACCTAAGACTTCTTTTACTTCGTCCTGCTCCGCTTTCCACTCAACCAACATATTAGCAACGCTTTTGGGAAGAAATACCTTACGGATACTGCTTTCTGTTTTTGGTATTTTTAAAATCTGAACAGTTTTGTTGGTTTTATGTTGCGAAGGAAATACCAGCAACACATCTTTCCCTTCCAGATTTTTCAGAGTTTCCTTTGTTACCCGTTGTGTTTCTTTATTGATATAAACGTATGCACGATTCTCTTCGATTGCTTCCGGAGAAATATCTACACAATCCCAGGTCAAACCAAGCACTTCCCCTAATCGTAGGGAACAGGAAAATGACAGATTGATTGCCAGCTTCAGCCGTTCGTCTTCACAGACATCCATTGCATACATCAAGGTTTCTGCTTTCCAGATTTCCCGTTTCTGTGATTTATGTTTCGGCACCGTTGCATAGGTGCACGGATTTTTTTCTATCATCTCCCATTTGATTGCCTGCTCAAAACAATTACGGAGCAGCTTGTGGATTTCTCTGACAGTACTCGCAGAAACAAATTCATTTTTCTTATTCCCCTTCACCGGATTTCCGACTGCTTTTGTCTGCAGCAATCCCTGATAATATTTTTCCATAAAGCGGGTGTTAATCTCCGAAAGTTTCACAGAGCCAACCATAGGCTCAATATAATTTCTGATCAGCCCTACATTCCCTTCATAAGTGGATAATGCCCATTTTTCTTTTCCATACAAAGAAACGTATTCCGTGAGCAGATCCGACAATGTATTGCACTTTCTCACAACAAGTGCGCCCATTTCCTGTTTATATTCGATTTCTCTTTTTCGCTTCTTTGCTTCTGCTTTTGTATCATATGTTTCCCACTTCTGTCTCCGTTTACCGGAATCATCCTTATAGTTATAGATCACATTAAATTTTCCGTTTCGTTCTCTGATCGATGCCATGCTAATTCCCTTTCCTTTCTTCCAACCAAGCTTCAAATTCATCTCTTTTTACTCTGGATATGTTTCCAATCTTCACTGCTGAAAATTTCCCATCATCCATCCATTTGTAAATCATCCCTCTACTGACCTTTGCAAGAAACGCTGCCTCATCAAATGTCAGATAACTCAGATTTCCATTCTTACTACGATCTCCGGTTTTGGCTAATTTCTTTCGCCTGTAATTTGCCAGACTAAAATTTTGTTCCATTGACAGTTCTTCATAATCGTTGGCTGAATCCAATTTATAATGATCCTGTCCTTCTAAGAATTTTTGAAAACTCTCTTTTGTAATTCTTTTCTTTTCTGCGATTACAACCGTTTCAAAAAAATGACTGTACTTGGAATTTTTCAAAATCTCATATACCTGACGTCTTGGAATTCCCAAAAGCCTTGCCATTTCCGGCATGGTAATTGTTGCTCCTTCCAGCTCCTTGTCCTTTTCCCTATCTTTCTGTGTGCGATATTTTGATTGCTTCTCATACCATTCCTGAAAAGATTTTTTCGGAATCCTGATCCAGTAATCAACAGTAACTGTTTTTATACCGTCACGTTTAATCAGATCATAAACCGTAGTTTCACTAATCCCTAACATTTTGGCAACTTCTGATATGGAATAAGACCATTTTTTCAGATTTTTTCCCGGTCCTTCCCCATTCACTTTCTGATACTTCACCTGGTTTGCGTACCACTTTTCAAAGCTGGCAATATTCACTCTCATTTGTCCTGCGATTTCTCTGCATTCAAAATAATTTTTCTGAACCAGCCAGTATCTGCCTGTCTTCTTTAGTCCCAAAAGATTTCCCATCTCTGGAACTGTCATCCAGGTTTTTTCCTTTGGAGAAAGTCGTTTGTATTTACTGTTCTCCTCTATTTCTGAAAGCACTTCTTCAAACGAAGTTTCTTCTATAACAACTTGATTCATCTGATCAACTCTCCTTTCTTTTCTGTATCATACATCATTTTCAAATAAAAAATTAGGATGTCGATTGCGACTTTTTCTCTCAACCAACATCCCAGATTTTTTACTCCGGCTGTTTATCAAGCCAGTCATCAAAACTCTTTTTTGAAATTCTATACTTTCCTCCATCCAACTGGATCCATCGGAACTCTTTTTTCTTTAATAATGCATAGACTGTCGGGCGGCTTACATCTAAAATTTCCTGAATCTCTTTTACGGTATAACATCTTTTTTCTGACATATAAAAAACCCTCTTTCTTCTTTCATACATATAGGAAGGAAAAAGATCCTTCTATATAACGAAAGGAAAAAGAGGATTTTTACAGGGTGACTAATAAAAAATTTATAATCCATTTCTATAAATCTCATTTATAACAGCCTGCGACTGCTCCATTTCTTTTTTCTTTATGATTTCTTCCCGGTCACTTAGGATTGCAATCATTTCATCTATCACATCTTCCAATCTGGGCTCTGTGTAACGATACAAATATCCCAACATCCTGGTCGCTGTATAATCTGTATTCAGATTCTTATAGGCTATTTCTGCACAAAGTTCTTTCGGATATCCTTTGGTAAGTAAAACCTTATATAATTCATCTGTTCTTTCCGTTCCCATAAAGTATCACTCCTGTAAATTTCTCTCTGCTTAAATCAGTATGCCCTCCAAATGATCCAGCTCATGCTGACAAATCTGTGCGGTCCAACCGTCAAGTTTCAATTTCTGTTTCTTCCAATTCATATCCAGATATTCAACTTCTATCATCTGATATCTCGTTGTCTTACGCACTCCTGTAAGAGATAAGCATCCTTCTTCAGTTTCATAAGGTGATTCTTTTCTTACCAATACAGGATTAAACATTACCACATCTACGAATCCCATATTTACAATAATGACACTTTTTTTCACACCGATCATATTCGCTGCCATTCCAACACATCCCTCACGGTTCGCAGCTAACGTATCCATTAAATCTTTTCCAACTTGAAGATCGGCTTTTGTTGCCGGTTCAGATTTTTGTCCCAGAAAAAATATATCTTTCATAATTGGTTTTACCATTTTCTTCATACCTCTATTCTCAAAATCGTTTTTTTTGCTTTGTTCTGAATTGTAGTATAGCAGTTTTTTAACTTTTTTTCTATCTCACCCTGTATTTTCTGCCCTGAGCCTTTCGTTATATGAGAGGGTTAATCTTTCAAGAGCAAGATCCACCCAGTAATACGGTATCGCCGTTTTGGCTTTCCGATTACTCTGAGTTTTATCTTGATGTGGATTACGCTCCCCCTACCCTCGTTACTGACATTCACAAAATGTCAGATTGGCTTCCACATAAAATGTGTACGCAACACCAGAAGTATCAGAAGGGACAGCTGATATTTCTAGTGGAGTGCCCTGAAGTTGGAAGCACTCAATTAAGGGAGGAGGAACATGGCACCAAAGAAAAAAAGAAATGAAATGAAACACTCTAATATCATTTGTTTAAGATTAAGTGACATTGAATTAGAGTTAGTCAATCATGCCGCTTCTCAGGCGAAATTATCCCGTTCTGATTATCTGAGAAACCTGATTTTAGATCACAAAATGGCTATACACTATGAAGTTGTCATTGATAGCCAAACAATAAAAATGCTCTTAGCAGAGTATGGAAAAATCGGCTCTAATCTTAATCAGATCGCAAAATATTTCAATACAGGAGGAGCGTACTCTAAATCTGTAACAAACGAAATCCAGCAATGTCTTTACGACCTCTATAGGTTAAAAAAGGACCTGCTAAAAATGATAGGTGATTATCGTGGCAATAGTGAAACATATTAAAAGTCGGAATGCAAACTATTCAGATGCTCTGAATTATCTCATCTTCCAGCATGATGAATCAACCGGAAAAATGATTCTCGATGAATTTAATCGGCCATTGCGAAGAGATGAATTATATGTGGATGGTCTCAACTGTAATCCCGATACTTTTGATGTTGAATGCTATGAATGTAATGAACATTTTAAAAAGAACCGAAGCAGATCTGAAATCAAAAGTCATCACTATATCATCAGTTTTGATCCAGATGACAAATCAGAATGTGGGCTGACCGGAGAAAAAGCACAGGCTCTATCTTTAGAACTTGCAAAGAAAATCTTTCCGGGATATCAGGCTCTTATCGTGACACATACCGATGGTCACAATGGTTCTGGCAATATCCATACGCACATTGTGATCAACAGCGTCCGTAAGGAAGCTGTCAGAAGGCAGAATTACATGGATAAGCCCCATGAAGAAATTGCCGGATATAAGCACCGATCCACAAATAAATTCCTGAATTATTTCAAAAAGGAAATTATGGATATGTGCATCCAGGAGGGACTTCATCAGGTTGATCTTCTCTCTCCAGCTGAAACAAAAATCACACAGGCTGAATATATGGCGCAAAAATCCGGGCAGAAAAAATTAGAAGAGACAAACAAAAAAATCATTGCAGATGGATTGAAACCAAATGCCACAATGTTTCAGACACAGAAGCAGGAACTCCGAAATGCCATCGAAGAATGCAGTTCGCATTCTAAAAGCTTTCAGGAATTTCAATCTCTTCTTTTTGAAAAATATCAGATTTCCGTCATTGCGGAAAGAGGAAGATATCGTTATCTCCATCCGGATCGGGACAAACGGATTACAGAGAAGGCTTTGGGAACTCAATACGGCAAAGAACATTTAGAACAGCTCTTCTTACGAAAAGATCCGATAACCATTCTTTATGTCAGATCGCATTTACGGTTGGTAGTAGATCTTCAGAAAAATGTGAAAGCAATGCAAAGTCCCGGATATGCTCATCGGGTAAAAATATCCAATCTTCAGGAAATGGCAAATACCATTATCTATGTACAAGAACATGGATACAATACCCAAACCGAATTAAAAAGTGCCTTTTCCGAATCTCAAAAACAGTTAGATCAGGCAACAGATCAGCTTATGGAAATGAATGCAGATTTGAAAAGCATCAATCGGCAGATCCATTACACCGGACAATATTTTGCACAGAAAGCAATCTATACCGAATTTTTAAAAGCGAAAAACAAAGGCAGATTCCGAAAGGAACACACCGCTGAAATTCAAGCATATGAAGAAGCCCGTGACTGGCTGAAATCTTTTTATCCAGATGGAAAGATGCTTTCTATCAAAACATTGAAGGAACAAAAAGCCAGCTTGCAGGAACAGATCGACCAGCAAAAATCATCCATCCGATCTCTAAAGGATCTGACACAAGATTTAAGAACCGTAGACAAAAATGTGGAAGCAATTCTCCACAACCAGGTTCCCAAAAAACAAAAGACACGGGAACCCGAATTATAAATCATTTTACGAAGGAGGAATTACAATATGACACAAAATGAATTTAATGTTGTCCTTGAACAACAATATCGAAAATGTGCCGATGTACTGGTACACAAGAAAAAAGAATACACCGGAGACCGCATTGATCGCCTGAGTGCATTTAAAATTGCTGCCTCATTACAGGGATGCACACCTAAGGCTGCTCTGGCCGGAATGATGTCGAAGCATGTCGTATCTCTCTATGATATGTGTTACTCTTCGTTGCTCCAATTTGATTTAGAACAATGGGATGAGAAGATCACAGACTGCATCAACTATCTCATTCTACTGAAAGCATTGATAAAGGAGGAACAAGCCTATGGATCACATTGAGACAAAGATTTTAAATAGTTATACCATTCAGGAAGCGGCTCAGAACATGGTATTCGCAGCAAGGCTTACCCAACAAGGACATTCCATTCAAAACATGGATGATCTTATGGCGCTTTATCAGAAATCTTTTACAGATAAAACTGTAGACCGGATTGCCAGTCTTCCCCACCCAACCGTACAGAAATTTACGGTGATCACCGTTGCGATTGTAGGGGCAAGCAGGCGTTTTCTTGCACAGATCACTCGTCATCAAAATGAAGTAAAATTCATGAGTGCATCTCTGCAATATAGCAACTATTCAGAAAAAGCTGCATTTGCAATCCCATATGAAATCCTTTTTTCCGAACAGAGATACATTGATCTCTATCTGCAAAGCTGCTTATCGGATCTCAGATGTTATCAGGAATTGTGTTCTGTGGGATTTCATCATGATTCTGCCGGATATGCCCTCCCCCATGCTTTAAGAAATATTCTGATCATCTGCGCTACACCTTATGAGTGGAAACATATGATTAGTCAGCGAATCTGCAGGAGAAATACCGACGAAACAAGAATTGTAATGTTGGATATCTGGCAGAAACTATATGAATTTGATCCGGTGTTATTTTCACCGAAGCTGACCGGTCCTTTTTGTCAGAGGGGATGTTGTGAAGAAGGTGCTATGTCCTGCGGAATCCCCATCCCAAAAGACTGGTCTCCATTAGAAATAATGAGAGCAGATTATCCTCTGCTCGTAGAAGGGAGGGAAGCTGTTTATGAAAATTAAATTGATCGACTTTGGATTAGAGAAAGACCATTATCCTTTCCGGCCTCACAAAAACGATGCCGGCGCTGATGTATATATGCCTTATAACTACACATTAAAACCAGGTGAGATTGCAAGAATTCCCTTAGGATTTGGTCTCATGATTCCAGATGGATATGCCGGTTATGTCTTTCCAAGAAGTAGCATGGCTGCAAAAGGATTGGTCTGCGAACTTCCGCCTATTGATTCCGGATATCGTGGAGAAATTCATGCCATTATCAGCAATGTTAGTTCAGAATCCCAAATACTCCGCAAAGATACCCGTGTAGGGCAACTGGTTATCACTCCCGTTCTAATTGCCGACTTTGTTCTGGATCTCGGAGAAGCAAGAGATATTGGTGCTTTCGGAAGTACCGGGGAATAAAGATCATAAAACCAGAGGTGCCGAATGATATATCATTTGACACCTCGCACAATCAAAATAACTTGCAGAAAGGAATTTCTATTATGATTACGTTTGGAAGAAAATTAAAACATTTAAGACAGAAAAATCATCTCACACAAAAAGAACTCGGTATCGCAATTGGCTTCCCGGAAGATTCTGCGGATGTCAGAATTGCACAATACGAAGCGGATGCAAGAAAGCCTCGTGATGAAATCCTTGCTAAAATGGCTAAAATACTTTGTGTCCCAATTGATGTCCTCACTGTTCCAATATTATCTGAACCACGCGAATATGAAGCAGCCTCCTTTTGGATGCATGAACTTGCTGCAGAATTATAAATTTTTACATAAAACTCTAGTGCAAAAAGCAGGAGATCATTTTTTTAGATTTCCTGCTTAATATGGATGTGAATATTTAATTGTGGGCAGTCTAGCAGTTATGCAAACTGGAATTTTTCTTAGAAATCACAGCAATGCTATTCTGATAAACTTTCAAGAATTGAAATATCATGAATATCTTTATCTCTTAATTCATAGCCGGAATGAAAAACCTTTTGCCCTTTTAAAGATATACAAGGAATTTTTTTTCCTTCAAAAAAAGAAAAACCAAAGTAATCTTTCTCAAACTCGTACCAACCACCCTCTAAATTAGCTTGTTTTGAAGTTCCATCCTCATTTAAAACAAATGGATGAATATCTAAGTAACCAAATTCATCACTATATAATTCTATCCTGACTGGTCTCCAATCTGTATCAATTTTATAGCCCAAATTCAACAACACATCTAACAATTTTTCTGTATATTGAGCATCAAAATTTATATCTATATCTCTATGAATTCTTGTCTGTTTACCCACTAAAATATCTACTCCCCATCCACCATCCAACCAGTATGTAATTCCAGTATTTTCAAATAACTCTATTACTTTCATTAAATCTTCTTTTGTTGTTATTTCTTTGATATTCATACAAAATCTCCTCTACACTTTCAAAGCCCAAATGGTTTCCCTTCCTTCTTCAGAATGCATATTTATTATACTTTATATTTTTATACATTGCTAGTAAACTCACTATAGCCGTGCTTACATTTAATTCTTAATTATTGTGCTACCTGTCTTATCCAATCATCAAGAAATTGCATTTCTTCTTCTGTATGAAACCAATGTTCTCCATTTCTCATAACAGTAAGTGTTGCATTATTTTGCTTTGCAAATTCAGATATTGTTTCATAACAAGATAAATGATCCTTCTCACCATATAAAATGTATGTTGAAATTGCCCAAATAACAGGGTTTTTCCTTACATAGCTGAGATACTCCCACGAAAGAGTCTCTCCAAAGCTGGTTTCGATTTCTTTCTTCGTTTGGAGTTCCTCTTCTGTAACATTTGCCCACTGCATCATATCGCCAAGTAATCTTTCCATATTTACAATAGGAGAAATAAAATATGCTCTTTCTATCTTCTTCTCTGACAAAGAATTCATAGCAAAAAAAGCACCTATACTATTTGCAATTATTTCAACAGACTTATAGTTCTGACAAATCGAATCAAATAGTAATGGGAATTCTTCTTTTGCTTCCCAAGGAAATTGTGCTGAATAATTAAGACCAATCACATCACAATCACTAAAAAGAGGAATATAGTGTGCTGCTTCTCCTGCATCTCCCCCTTTTCCATGTATATAAATAACCGCCTTTTTCATAAAACGATCCTCCACAAATTTCTATCTATATAAGAAACAAATTCATCTGTTAGATTCATAAAAACCATTATAAAAATTCATTGCATTTTGTCACAAAGATAAATCACAACAGTTGTAGAAGCTCTGTATGAATATATCCATTTGTTCCTACTACACTTCCACCTTTTCTTGGATTCAAATCTCTTCCCATAAAATCGGTTACTTTTCCACCAGCTTCCTGTATTAAAAGCATACCAGCAGCATAATCCCAAGGATTCAAATATATTTCAAAATACCCTCCTTGTCTTCCACAGGCAGTATATGCCAGTTCCAATGCTGCAGAACCAATTCTGCGAATATCTTGACACTGGCCAAATACCCTATGAAAGCGAGCAAAATTTTCATCTGCTAACTCTCTCTTCGCTGTTCCAATTCCAATCATTGTATCAGATAGTTTTCCTACATTTGATACATGTATCGGTTGTCCATTTAAAAAACTGCCCTTTCCTTTTATTGCGTAAAATACATCTTCACGAAAAGGATCATATACAATTCCCATAACAATTTCATCCTGCTGGCAAAGAGCTAAAGATACTACACTATGTTGATAGTCATGCATTAAATTTGTAGTTCCGTCAACAGGATCTAAAATCCAAAAACTATCTACCTTCATGTTCTGTAACCCTGTTTCCTCTCCGAGAAATTGAATATCAGGTGCCAGAATAAATAATTCTTCTTTTAAGAAGTTTTGAACTGTAATATCTACTTGTGTTACATAGTCTGCAATCCCTTTTTCTTTCACATCTGAAACCATTTCACGATTCAATATAAACTTCTTTGTCTTTTTTACTAATTCGATTATTTTCTGAATATCCATCATCCTTGCCTCCTATTGTTCTCAAAATAGACTCTGTGAATATACTCATCGCTGTTATTTTCCATCGTAGTATTCATTCAGAATTCTCGCTAATTCTTTTGGATTTTCTTCGTTTACAACATGTCCAGTTTTTTCTATCATGCACAATGCTACATTTTCTATATTTTCTGAAAAATAGTATGCGGACTTTTTATTCGCACGATCCTTCTCTCCGCAAATCACCAAAACAGGACATTTTATTTCTTGCATTCTGTCAGCAATTTCTAATTTCTTAATAGAATTTCCCAAGGCAAAGGTATCCTTTTTATCAAATGCCATTTCTTTAAAAACAGATTTCGGGAAAAATCGAAATATTACATTTTGAATTTCAAATGCTACCTTCGGAATTTTATGGGGCGTACCAATTACGACAAGAGTTTTTACCTTCTCCGGAAAATCCAATGCATAATTCATAGCTATGATCCCACCTAACGAAAGACCAACTAGATGAATCTGTTCATCAATTCTGCTACAATATTCAACAAACGAAGTATATAAGTTCTCATAGGTTGCATCTTGTCCATTTAGAATGGAACATAAATCCGGACACAAAATATCTTTCTGATCTTTCATGTAAGAAATTGTTTCCTGCCAGCTTATTGCTTTATGACCAGAACCATGGATTAATATCTTCTTCACTATAAGCCTCCTGTATATTTCATAAAAAATTTGAGTGTTCAGGTTATGAAGTGTACCATAAAAATTCTATTTATATGCGAAGTAGCGAACACCCGCTTATCTACTAAAAAGATAGTAAATTATTGTGTGATATAGAATTTACAACTTTTAAAATTTATCATCAAACTCTTTGTTTTCTGTATTCTTTTTTAAAGCAATCCATAAAACTATAAAAAAGAGGACATATACGATCATTCCCATCATAGTTGATTCCTGAGCATATTTTGTTGACAAATTTAACATTCCTTGCTCTTCTCCAATCTCTTTTATAATATCAAAATCTGCAAACTTCTCCATCCAATGTTTTAACTGCCATAAATAATAAATGATTACAGCAAAATATACACCTGCAATTCCTCCTAATCCCAAAGTATAATTTTTCATAGATTTATTCCACAAAATTTTTTTCTTCGCAACACAGACATATAAAACAAAAATAATAGCACTTCCAAAAATAAGGATTCCCATTTCCATCATAAATGCTGTAACAATCAAATTTCGTAAATTGTTCTATAATAGCATCCAGCCCCATTTTCAAACATGCTGAAATCAAACCAAACACAACTCCAGTAAATCCAAGTTTTAAATAATTTTCATTTTTTCCATTTTCTATTTTGATAGCCATATACAGTATAGTGCTATAAAACATCCACAAAATAAAAGATGCTATAAATAATTTATCAAAATATCCCCATGCCATATAAGGCACACCTACCAAGCACTTTGAAAGCACTCCAAACACAACCGTTACAATTATTATAACCACCATTTCATCCTTTCTTTGATCTTCCATATGATTTTTCCTTTCCTGTATCTGAATCTTTCATTTTCTTTTATTGCAATTTTTTATAATCCACATACTCTATCCCTAATTTTTCCATTTCATCAAAAATATCCACATAATGAAATCCATTGATGGTTTGTACTACTACTTATCGAAAAAATACCACTAATATCCGTCATGTCATCACACTCTCTATTGTATATCTTCAAATTATAATTTGTTATCCTCATTCTACCATACTCCAACTGTGTTTTCTATCCTTATTAGTCAAGGACAATCAGCTATTATCTGACTGCCCTCATCGTTATTAAAGAATTATCTTTCTATATCTCGCTTCTTTCTTCGTGCCTTGATACGCTCTTGTCTTTCTTTTTCTCTTGCTTCTTTTTCGGCTCGTTCCTGTGCTTCCTTAAAAGAAAAAAGCTGCTTCACTTTTTCTGTAAAAAGTTTAACAACTTCGGGGAAATACTCCAACGCTTGAAGAAATGGTCTGCATTTTTCTTTCGGTTCGTTGTATCTGCTTTTCATATTTTCAAGTGCGTTGGCAGTGTTGTAGTAGCGTTGTTGATAATAACCGACATCCTCCTCTAGCTTTTAAATCTCACCTCGGCTTGTGATACCCTCCTTTGCAAGTGTGGTCGGTTCTGTATAATCTTCTTTAGATATTGCCATTTTACCGGTAAAGGTTTTCTGTACCATATTATCAATCTCATTATAGATTTTGAAGATTTGATGAAATGATTTATCATCCTGTTAAAGTATAGCCCTCTGGTTCAAATTTTACTGTACTTACTGTGGATTCA
Organism: Faecalimonas umbilicata; assembly: GCF_004346095.1. Lineage (GTDB taxonomy): Bacteria > Bacillota > Clostridia > Lachnospirales > Lachnospiraceae > Faecalimonas > Faecalimonas umbilicata. Next base: position 17,254 of record NZ_SLZV01000040.1, read on the forward strand.
AAAACATATTCCCAAACTACTTTCTTACAAAAAAAGACCTAGAAGAGACATTTCTTCTAAGCCTTTATACTTTATCACAGAATACCCTTTGCTTTTATTTACCCTCATGGTCATGAAGCTTTTTTTGCTTAAGTCGTGTCTTATGAACCATCCAGCTTCTCTTCACATGCTATTTGAATAGTTTCTGACGCTTTCTGAATGCGTGTTGATTTCTCCTCTATTTTTCTTTCGGATATTCCACAACGATACGCTCCTGACCTCCTCCCGGAAACATATAAACAAATCTTGCTGCACAATCTTTACATGCCCAAAAGAACGGTTCACTGCATTCCATGTTAATTCCAGCCTCACCATCTACACTTTCCAATTCAAAATATTCAAAACATGAATTATCATCCATCCTCATTTCACCAAGCTGTTCCTGAAGGATTTGATAGATATGTTGATTGGTAATCGGATCTTCTAAAATCTCACGAAATCGAAACTGGTCATTGGTATAACGATTGCTATTGATCACTCTCATTAAATACTGCGTGAAATCCTTTGGCATGATTCTTTCCACAGCAACAGACAGTTCTTTTTGAGGAGTATTGTAAATCTCTTTCACTAAAGCAGCGATTACTTTTGGAGATACGATTACAAAATCACTTCCGCCTTTGATTTTCAATTTGTATTCTCTCACAAGTTTTCCTCCTGTCTTTTATTGAATCACTTTCCTATTTGAATCAAATACAACTTCTTCCGCTTTCTTTAACGAGCACCTATATATCACATACTGATATCCACCCAATACCAGACAAATTCCTGTATTTATCAGAATCACCGGATATTCCTGAACAGTAATACATCCATCATTCTGCCATAAAACAAGCATATAGTATGCAAACATTATAACGATTGCTATAACAGTTGGAAGTACAAATACCTTCTTTATCTGCATCTTTAAAATGCCAGTCAAATAGTTTCTGTCTGCCCCTAATTTCTGGACATCCACCAGAACCCGCTTACTCTTGCAGACTACCGTCATGCTTCTTGTATAACCAATCACTCCGGCAGCTATCAGGCAGATGAATGCCACAAAAACAAATACCAATAACAGGGTAGCATAAGTTAAAATGAAAATCTTTTCCTGAAGCGGGACAAATACCGGAGCATACTTCCAGTCTACTTCCATTTCCGGTCTGTCAGCATATAATTCCACTGTTTCTCCGTATTCGTAGTCCTTATCAACAGATGCTCTGTACTCATCATAGTTGCTCATAACCCTCATATTATCTGGAACAGAATTGCAATATTCTTCATATAGTTTTTTGGAGAAACCGTAAGCATCTCCCTCTTCTGTCAGATTAAATAACACATGGCGAAGTGTCAATTCTTCGGAAATGCCTTCTTTTAATTTCTCATAATCTGTATCATTCAAAATATATGCCGCACTTCCATCTTGTCCCCGATTCCAAAAAAAGCTGCTATATTCCACTATTCCGGCATAAATCAGTTCCTGTATATTCCCGGTTGTCGTATTTTCTGCCCTATCCAGATCTTCCGGCAAAAACCAATAGCTTTCCGCATTTCCTTCCCTGCTGATGTACTGATACGTTCCCGGTTCCACCGTTACTTTAAGTCCTGTTACCTCTGAAAATGCAGTAGCACTAATGAAATTCTTATAAAAATCCTTTTCACGATATTCTTCAATTAACTTACCATCTTTGTCATAATTTTCTCTGCAAACACCACTTCCCAATAAGCGGATAAATTCTGCTTCTCTGTAATCTTCTATCTGTACCTGATATTCTGAGGCAAGGTCTTTTACCTTCTCCTCCGTCAATCCATCTGCACTACCCAGATATTGATATGAGATGTCATTCGCTTCCGTTGATGCGGACATCGAACCCTGCATATAATTTGCTACTGAAAAAAAGACTGCAAACAGGGTTCCCGCCAAAAGCAACGTAATGATCAGCATATTTCTGACAACGGAAATTCCCTGAAATTTCATCAAACCAAAGGAGATCAGATTCTTATAATACTTCTGCGGTTTTCTTCCACGCTTATGAACTGCCACAGAATATACCATGATCCTATACAACCCAATCAATACCAGCAGATAAAATCCATACATATATGCTCCCAGTTTCATTTTCCAGATAACAGATACTAAATACGGAACAACAAGACCGCCGAAAATCCCCACAGCTACGCAAATAATTCCTGTCAGTAGATATCTCTCCCCTACTTGTTGTTTTATTGGTTCGTTTCGCCGTTCCTCATTTAAAATTTCAATGACATTCGCACGTTTCATAAATCGTGATGTCATCATCATAATCATTGCACCTACAATCAGAAAAAACAAAACTGAAATACCGATTCCTAAAATCGAAAAGCCAAAATGGTCTCCTCCTGCACTTTGAATCATAGATTCATAGAGCTTACCAATCCCAAATGAAAGCACTGCACCTGCCAGAATACTGAGAACTGCTATTTTTACAGTCAATCCTCCTATTTCTTTCATCAAAGTTTTCGTCAATGTTCTCTTATCTGTTCCTAATGCCAATAATACACCAATCTCTCTGCTTTTAAATCTCAAAAACAGGCTGGTCGCATAAACAGTGAACAACACACATCCGATGACCGCCACCGCATAAACCATGTACAGCATTTTCCTTGAATCTCCGCCTACCGGCAGGCGGCTCATAACAAATGGACTAGTCATAAAAAGAGTAAGCGCTGACACCAGCATTACAGACATTGCAAAACACAATGAAAACTGACGATAATTTCCTTTATTATATTTCTTTATTTTTTGCAGAATATTAAGCAACGTCATGATCATCACCACCATTCAGTTCCCGGAGTACATTTAGTAAATCTTCTAAAAACGCTTTTCGATCTCCGTGGTTGACCAATTCTGAGTGAACGGAACCATCTTTCATCATGATTACCCGGTCACAATAACTGGCAGAAAAAGTATCATGTGTTACCATAAGTGTCGTTGCTCCCAGTTGCTCCTTTGCCTCGATAAATGCCTGTATAACTGCTTCGCTGGAACGACTGTCCAGATTTCCCGTAGGTTCATCAGCCAAAATAAGTAATGGATCGTTCATAAGAGAACGTGCTACTGCCACTCGCTGCTTTTGTCCTCCGGATATCTCTGCCGGAAACTTATCTGCAATATGCTCAATCCCAAACATCTTCAACAATTCTCTGGCTTTCTTTTCCATTGGTTTGTACGGTTCATTTTTGATAACTTTTGGCACACATACATTTTCAAATACCGTAAGACCATCTAACAACATAAAGTCCTGAAATACAAACCCCAACTGTTCGTTACGCACCTTGGCAATCTGTCCTTCGTTCAACTGGGAAAGCTGCGTACCTTTCAGACGGATTTCCCCTTTATCAAAGGGAAGAAAACAGGAAATACAGTTTAGCATCGTTGTCTTTCCACTTCCGGATGCTCCCATGATTCCGACAAATTCCCCCTTGTTCACTTCAAAACAAACATCTTTTAATACTGGATAAGTAACTTTTCCAGTCTGATAACTTTTAAATAAATGATTTACTTGTAGCATCATTTTTACCCTCCTTGATATTACTGATACATTCATCATATCCTGTTAAATAAAAGATACAAGACCAGACGCAGTTTCTAATACTGAAAGCGTAAATTCTAATATGTACACAAAAAAACCTGCTGTCCGTAAGAGACAACAGGCTCATAAATAATATTTTATTATGGAATTGAGATTAAGATTTTCAATATGAATTTCTCATTCTCACATTTGGTTAGCAACTGACCTCCGTATTTTTCAGCAGCTTTTTTCATATTAGATATACCAAAACCATGAAGAAAATCATCACTTTTAGTTGTACGTTTTTTTGTGTTATTGCTGCTCTGCAAGCAATTATTTTCAATCAATATAGAAAAGAAATTTTGCATTTTCCCCGCTTTCACAAGGATTGCCCTCTGTTCTTCGGGAAGTTTTTCACTTGCTTCAATAGCGTTATCAAGTCCGTTTCCGAAAATGGTACTGATGTCCAAAGGTTCAATAAAGTCCACATCACTAAGATCGGCAGTAACAGATAAGGCGATATGCTTTTCTCTTGCCTTTTCCGATTTTTCTTTCAGAATGATGTCAAGAATGTCATTTCCCGTATGCTCATAGTCCTCGTACACTGTTACTTGCGATTGTATTTTTTCAACCATTTCTGCTGTTTCAGGAGAATTGATCTGTCGCTGCAAGACAAGTAGGTGATTTTTCATATCGTGATAAACAGAGCGTACCTTTTCCTCATCTTTGAGTTTTTCCTGATAGTAGGCAAATTGCTGTTCAAGCTGTGCGATCTGCATTTTATCTTTTTGCTCCTGCTCTCTAATATGTATCGTATTTTGTACATACACAAAAAACAGAATAAAAAGTGTCGGTAATAAAGATGTAATGATATAATAAATGAAATCTTCTACTTTATGTATATTCAAATGCCCAACACTACCATACAGATAACTCAGCATTCCGATAATAAAAACAATGGTAATTATTAAAAAATCTTTAACACGAAACTGATTTGTAAACTTTCTATAGATTCTATATAAGGCAAAAAAAGAGAAAAGTCGTACTACTAAAGTGATAATATATATTTCCCATCTTAATAAAGAGTATCCCTCTATCCAGAGAATCATATTTTCTCCATATAGATAGTTTCCTAAAAGAAGACCTATTCCTTCGGACAATAATACTACTGTCATTAATCGCACTTCTTCACTAATGATGCAACAATATATAGAGTCTCTATAACATATTTTTAATGTAATTACCGAAATAATAAAAAGCAATGGAATTTTATATGCTCCTAACTCAGTACACCACGTTAAAACATATACAAGTGCAAAGTTACCACCAATAATAATCCATTTATTTATAAAAGTGCTAAATCTTGGGTTTTTACAAAATAATGTGCTAACCAAATATAATCCCAATACTTCAGTCAGTGTCGATATTATATCTAAACATTGATAAATCCACATTTTATCATACCTCCAATCTTTCTGGTATCGGCAGCAAAATCTTCAGAATAAATCTCCCATTTTCACACTTGGTTGTCAACTGACCTCCGTATTTTTCTGCAGCTTTTCGCATATTGGAGATACCGAAACCATGAAGGAAATCATCACTCTTAGTAGTTCGACACTTTGTGTTTCCGCTATCTTGCAAGCAGTTATTTTCAATCAGCACAGAAAAGAAATTTTGCATTTTCCCCGCTTTCACAAGGATTCCCCTCTGTTCTTCGGGAAGTTTTTCACTTGCTTCTATGGCGTTGTCAAGTCCGTTTCCGAAAATGGTACTGATGTCCAAAGGTTCAATAAAGTCCACATCACTAAGATCGGCAGTAACAGATAAGGCGATATGCTTTTCCCTTGCCTTTTCCGATTTCTCTTTCAAAATAATGTCAAGAATATCATTTCCCGTATGCTCATAGTCCTCGTACACAGCTACTTGCGATTGTATTTTTTCAACCATTTCTGCTGTTTCAGGAGAATTGATCTGTCGCTGCAAGATAAGTAGGTGATTTTTCATATCGTGGTAAACAGAGCGTATCTTTTCCTCATCCTTTAGCTTTTCCTGATAATAAACGAACTGCTGTTGAAGCTGTGCAATCTGTATCTTATCTTTCTGTTCTTGTTCTTGAAGATAATAATTATTTTTCAAATATAGGAACAGCAGCATAAACGCTGTCGAAAGCAACATAATGATCAAGTCCAAAGTTTCATTATATTCCCCCATAAGGAAATGTACTATGCTGTTGTTTATAAACAAAAAGGTTACAAACTCAAATAGCAGTACAACAATAAAATCATTCTTTCGCAGTTGATAACGAAAGTTGCGTAACAAGAAATGCAAAAGCAATGCTGCAATTATATTTACTAAAATACAAATCATATAAACAGGTAACGAAGCAAATATAATTCCTGAAACATTAACACTTATTGTATCTGCAAATAATCCCACACCAATAAGTGTAAACGACTCACAAGCGGCGGGGATCATTAGTCCCATCAATGCAGAAGCAATAATATTGAATACAGAACCTTTATAAAACACTAACGCAAGAGTAACGATCAAAATAATCTGGATCGTCATTTTATAAGTTCCATCTACTATCATCCAAGTCCAAAAATAAGCCAATACTACAAATGCAGCGGGCAAAAGGTATTTTCCCCATTTTACTCTTAATGTATGACAAAGGCTATTAACAATAACGAAAAGAATTATGCCTTGCGTTATAGTTACAACTAAGTCAATAAACCGAAAGAGCATAATCATAGCATATCCCCCCAGAAGTCCGTCAGTTTCATCATAAAATCTTTACGCTTCGGCTGACTGATTGGAATATGCTCTCCTGTGGTCATCACAAGTTCCAAGCTCTCCACACTTTTCACATAAGCCATATTGACTACAAAGCTCTGGTGCGGACAGGCAAACTGCGGCTGTCCTAAGAGCAGCGAAGATACCTCTTTCATATTTTTGTAGATTATCTGCTGTTGTCCCTCAAAATGAAGCAACACATTTCTCTTATCAGTTTCCGCATAACAGAGATTTTTATACAGCACCTTATACTTTCCGTTATCGTTCTGAAAGCTCACATATGGCTCGTCTTTTCCTTGATAACGGGCAAAATATCTATCAAGCTCCATTTTTAAGACACTGTATTTCACAGGCTTTAAGAGATAATTGACTGCACCGTACTCGTAACCTCTCCATACATATTTTTTCAAAGAAGTTAAGAAAATAAGCCCAACGGTACTGTCCATCTTACGAATTTCCTCCGCTGTCTTTAAGCCGTTCAGCTTTTCCATCTTTATATCCATAAAAATCAGGTCATAATCTGACCTGTATTCCTGTAATAACTCGCTGCCGTCGTGATAGATAAAAAAGCAAAACTCTTTATTCGTTTCAGCAGCATATTTTATAAGATTTTCCTTTAACTCATCAATGAGTGTTTCCTCATCATCACAAATTACAATATTATACACACTATCCACCTCTCAAAAAGTATCGTGAATATTATACTAAAAACATAACAAATTCTCAATAATACCATCTATTTAGCATTCATTTTTTCATCCATTTTTCTAGTACGTTGTCCACCTAGTCAAAGCAACACACTTCTTGAAAATTATAAAATTTAACAAATCTAATCTTGGCATGATAGCCCGTTCCCTCGGGATTGACTTTGTCAAGATGATTTTTTATGGTTTTCTAAAATTGATGATTTATCTTTCGAACAATCTTCCAATACTTCGTGCTTACAAATCTCTTGAAACACTGTATTCAAAGGCTTTTGGGCAGTTTCTGATTGTTTTACATTTACAATAAAAGTTGTTTTTCCTATTCGTGTTGAATAAGAACAATTACGCTCTTTCATATAGCTTGATCCTCCTTTTTTAATTTTGATTGCAGGGCATTTCACTTAGAACGCCTACAAAAACACTACATTTTATTTGAACATATCAAGAAGTCATTAAGTCGTGAGTATGGTCGAAGCGGACTATAAATGATTTTCTATTTGGAGATTTAGGCATAAGAAAAGCAGGAAGACCTTTTATGGCTTTCCTGCTCGGTGATACTACTTTAGGGGTAGCAATTATTTAATTGTTATTGAGTTCTACAAACTGGAAGTTGTCTATTTCAGATAAATTACTAAATATCTTTTTTGAGGTCATTTTAATTCTCCCATAGCTACCTTAATCTATTAAAAGCTCTTAATCTATCAATAAAATCATCTAAGGCTTCTTCCTCATCTAAATAAATATCTTGTGAATTTGTAACCTTACTAGTATAACGAATATTAAATAATTGCTATATCAAACGGATGCCGCTTCCTCTTCACTGATTTCATCCATTTTATATTTCCAGTGATAAATC
>NZ_SLZV01000041.1 GCF_004346095.1 Faecalimonas umbilicata
TTTTCTCATAGCGATCATCCTTTCTTTGATAACACTATTTTACCATACATCATCTCAAAAATATATAGCAGAAATTTAATTTATTCTATACTAGATTTCTGCACGCAATACTGCAACGTCATGAAAATACGTTTTGAGGAACGGATTACATTCTATTGCGAAAGCGATATGGCATCTCATCCACTCGAGATTCCCCGCCTTCTGATTCAGCCTTTTGTTGAAAATGCAATTAAACACGGAATGGAGCCGGATGGAAGAGCAATTACGATCTGGATCACCTCCAAAGTGATAGAACATACACTTACTTTAACTGTGCAAAATAATGGAATTCCTATCGACCTTTCTGCTCTTCAAGGTTCCGAAAAAGTAGGAATTACTAATGTGGAAAATCGATTAAAAATTTTCCATCCCGATGCAAGATTGGAAATTAATCTCGTCGATGATATTACAACCTTTGCAATATACATTCCACTAAGTACTATAAAAAATGAAATTGACTCATAGCAACACTAGTAGAGAGGAGGAATTTTCAATGAATATCATACTAGCAGATGACGAACGGCTACCACGCCTCGGATTAAAAAGCATGATTGAAGAACTATTTCCCAATCAGCACACGTTTATTGAAATCACAAACGGTGAAGAACTTCTTTTATATGTAGAGCAACAGACTCCCGATGTGATTTTTCTTGATATTCATATGCCTAAATTATCCGGCTTGGAAGCATTTTCACAATTTTATCAAAAAAATATCCCTGTTGTTATGTTAACAGGTTACGCCGAATTTTCTTATGCGAAAGAAGCTCTAAAATACGGAGCAATTGATTATCTCTTAAAACCTGCCGGACTCGAAGAGATTAAGAGAGTTATGATGCAGATCTATCAATTAAAAAAAGATGCACACGCTGTATATCAAAAAAATTATGAACTGGAATGTAAAAAGATCTTGAATTTATTTTTCTCTATCCACTTTATCCAGCAGCCAAAATTTGTAAAACCGCCTTATACGGCAATGCTCTTTTACTTTGATCATGATCCAAACTCATCAAAAAAGAACTACTTTGATTTGTTGTCAACTTCATTGGAAAAATTATCAGATGCCTACTCCTTTCCTTGTAGCTGCAGTTTTCTTCCAAGTGGAGAGCTGCTCTTTCTCAGCAGCGGAAAGATACCTTTAACTTCTTTGAACCACATTCCGGAAGATTTTCGTAATTCCTCTTCTTGCCTGGCAACCGGATTCAGTTGCTATGCTGATTCGATTGAAGAATTATTAAATACAATTACTTACATACAAAAAATGGAAAGTATCCGCCTTTGTACTCATTTAGGAAAATGTATCTTTCTCACAGAACTAAAACAACAAGAATTTTTCCTTCCATTTTCCTCATTGATCGATAAAGCAATTTTCTCTTTACAGCTCAATGACACAATACATCTACAAAAAACACTTTCAGAAATTCAAAATTTAAAAGAAGGAGAATTCTTACTTTCCAAATGTGATACTTCCTTGTCAATCATCTTTCATCGATTATTTCATCACCATGTTTCTACCCACTCGATTTTACAACTAATTGACAGTATCAAACATATGTACAGCCAGGAAAAAGAAACTGATATTATTCAGAAAATCAATCTTTATGTAAATCAAAACTATATGAATCAAATTGGAATCAACACGATTTCAGACTTGCTTGGTATTTCTCCAAACTATTTAAGTAAGACTTATAAATTGAAAACGGGGGAAAACTTTACAGATTATCTTACAAAGATCCGAATGCAAAAAGCAATTGAATTAATCGAATCTGGTTCCTGCAAAACGGTACGGGAAATTGCAGAAAAAGTAGGATATTTTAGCACACGTTACTTCACAAAATTATTCTTAAAAACAACCGGGGTGACACCTTCTGAATATCTCAAACAACATATACCTCTCTAAGATTGCTAATTGCAGTGCAAATTCTAGATTTGCCATATGCTTTTCCTGAATGATTTCTTGCACTTTCTCCCTTTCTATGTTATTCTGTAACTACGGTTTGAAACGCTCCCGAATGCAAAGGCTACTTTGTTTTCGGGAGCGTTTTTTTGTCTAAATTACCATTTATATTTGGGAGGCTATATGAATAAAACTATTTTTAAAGATTTTTCTAAATATGTTTCTTTCAATATTTTAGGGCAGATTGCTTATTCCTGTTATACGCTGGCAGATACTTTCTTCGTATCTGCGGACATTGGCACAAACGGGCTCACTGCACTGAATCTTGCTTTTCCTGTATTTTGTATTATCAGCGGAACTGGACTTATGATTGGTATTGGAGGCAGTTCCCGATTTTCTATCCTGAAAAGCCGTAATGAATCCAACACTGCTGATCAAGTATTTACCAATGGACTTATGCTGGTACTTTTGTTTGCTTCCATTTTCTTTTTTACAGGACTATTTGCTTCCCAGCATCTTGTAACAGTTCTAGGTGCAGACATCCAGGTATTTGAAACAACAAATTGTTATCTGAAGGTTCTCATGCTATTTGCTCCTGCTTTTTTATTAAATCATTTCCTTCAGTGCTTTGTCAGAAATGATGGGAATCCTTCCCTTTCCATGGCAGCTATGATAACCGGAAGTTTTTCCAACATTGTTTTAGACTACATTTTTATTTTCCCTTTTCATATGGGCATTTTCGGGGCTGCCTTTGCAACCGGACTGTCACCAGTGATAAGTATGCTAGTATTGCTTCCATATTTTCTGAAAAAAAAGAATTCTTTTCATTTGACAATTCCGAATCTTGTTCAAATGAAAAGAACTACTGCCAACATTCTTGCAAATGGTATTCCGCCATTTCTGACCGAAGCCGCTTCCGGTGTTGTGATGTTTTTATTTAACTTTATTATTCTGAGAATTTCCGGAAACACAGGCGTCGCAGCATTTAGTGTGATCAGCGTGATTTCGCTTGTGGTAATCTCCCTGTATACCGGTTTATCACAGGGAATACAGCCATTGATCAGCCAGAATCATGGGGCAGGAAATAAGAAAAATGTGCAAACGCTTTTGCGCTATTCCCTCATAACTTCTATCCTTTTATCCATTGTGATATATGGGATTATTTTCTTTCATGCACCCCGTCTCGTTTCTGTTTTTAACAGCGAACAAGATTTGATTTTAGCCAGCTATGCAATCCCCGGCTTAAAACTTTACTTTACCGCCTGCCCGTTTATCGGATTTAACATTGTTCTTTCGACCTATTTTATTTCCATAAACCATCCGCTTCCGGCACAGATCATTTCCATACTCCGCAGCTTTTTTGTTTTAATACCAATGGCATGGATACTCTCTTACTGCTTTGGAATGACCGGTATCTGGCTGGCATATCCCGCAACAGAACTATTTGTATTTCTCTTTGCATTAACGAAGAGGCCGTGATAGCAGAAATCATTTTTTCTTGTCTACGGTCGAATAGCCACCTTAATGACACCTTCTTTTCGATTTTCAAAAATATCATATGCCTGTTCAATCTCTCTTAGTGGAAATGTATGGGTAAGTAACGGTGTCGTATCGATTTTCTTCTGTTCTATTAACCGTAAAATTTCATCACAATCACATCCGTCTACCCCTCCGGTCTTGAACGTGAGATTTTTTCCATACATTTGTGGCAATGGCAAGATTTGTTCTTCTTCATAAAGAGCCACCACAGTCACAATGGCATTTGGTCTGGCTACCTTCCATGCCAGCTCAAAAGTATTCCTTCCTCCCGCTACTTCCAGCACGCGATCAGCTCCACCATGTCTACTGTGTTGTCTGACAAATTCCTCGACATCAGTTTCTTTTGGATTTACTACAAGCACATTCGGATAATGCTCTTTCACAAATGTAATTCTCTCGTGATCCACCTCACACAAAATAATCTTTTCAGGATTCTTCAACATCACACATAAAAGTGTACAGATTCCCGTTGGCCCCCCGCCAATGATGACTACAGTATCCTCGCTTCCAATTTCAGAAATTTTTGTTGCCCAGTATCCGGTAGCCAGGACATCTCCGACAAACAATGCCTCTTCATCCGTAATCGCATCTCCAATCCGATTCAATCCCTGATTGGCATAAGGCACGCGCACATATTCTGCCTGCCCTCCGTCTATCCTGCATCCCAAAGCCCATCCGCCATTTTTATCTGTGCAGTTATTTACATAACCATTTTGGCAGAAAAAGCAATTCCCACAAAAAGTCTCTACATTTACAGCTACACGATCTCCAGGTTTTACTTTGGTCACCTTGCTTCCTACTTCCTCCACAATGCCAACCATCTCATGCCCTACTGTAATTCCCGGTACCGCCCTTGGAACTGCTCCATGTTTGATATGAATATCGCTCGAACAAATACTCGCCAGCGTTACGCGGACGATCGCATCCTCTTCCTCTTGAAGAACCGGCTTCTCTTTTTCTTCCAACATAAATTTTCCATGCTCTTTGTATGTATATGCAAGCATCTTCTTTCCTCCCAATCCTATTCAACACCATTAACATCTATTTTTCTTTCATTTTAACTGACTTTTCCCCATAACTCAAGGACATATACAAAGGGAAAAGACTATTTCCAATCCTACTGGCATTTTTGTCTTATGTGTTTCTAATACCGAGATTCTTTTTGTAAGAAAAAAAGTTTTAAAGCCAACTCTACTTCTGTATGTTTTTCAGGATTTCTTAGGTCTATATCTAATATTTCACATATTTTCTGAAATCGATATTTTACAGAATTATAATGTAAATATAATGCATCTGAAGCAGCTTTCAGGTTCCAACCGCAATTAACAATTGCTTGTATCGTTTCAATAAGATTTGCATGATGTTGAATATCATATTCTCTTAAAGGCTGAATATATTTATCACAAAATTCGATCGCTTCTTTGTTGTATGCAACTGAAAATAAAAGTTTATAAAGTCCAATTTGATCATAAAAAGTAATACGATTAAATTGATGTGTTTGATATACCGCCTGAATAACCTGTCGAGCCTGTTCATAACTATGATGGATATCTATGATATTTTCAATATATGTGCCAACCCCCATAGAAACAGTAAACGGAACCGTAACTTCTAATGCATGTTGAATTTGATGAAACACATTCTTTAATTTTTCTTGTACAACAGAAGATAATTTTTCACCAATTAAAAAACTAATATAATCACTCTGGGAATAATAATGAGCACTTGGAAATGTTGCATGCATATATTGAATGGAAGTATCAAATATATAATTTACATAGTTTTGTAATTGTCGTCCTTCTTTGGAACTTAATTCTTTTAAATAATATTTTTTAAAATTATTGATATCTATAATTACAATAAAACCGCCTGCACTAAAATCCCAACCATATAAATGCGCTCGTGTTTCAATTTCGGTTAAGGTTTTGACATTATTTAAAACAAGATCACCAACAAATGAGGAGCGATATTTTTCCTCAATCATATGATTACTAACCAAAATTTGCATACGGAGAATAATGACAATGCTTGCATATTCAAGAGCAGTATGGTATACATGGGAATCAAAATCTGGATTTGGCTCCAAATCTGTTGTTGGCTCTGATATATTGGAATCCAGAATAATAATAAATCCAAAAAATTGTTTCTTATTGGCAACTTCAATATATTTATAATGTTCTTTAAAATATGTCAAAATTTGTTTATATGACATCGTGTTTAATAAAATAGTGTTTTCGTTTGAAGTATCTGAAAAATACACTTTATGGAAAACCGTATCCACATATGCAGTGGGAACTTTAATTAATGTACTGAGTGTTTGAAGAATTTCTTGTATTCGACAATCGTTGATTGCAAGTTCTAAAAAACTTTTATGTATATTGTTGGCTTTTCGTAGTTGTGCCTCCTGCTTGGAAATGATACTAGAAAGTGTGGGATTGATAATATCAGCAAAAGCATATGATTCTGGACAGTAAATTAATGGGAAATTTTTTTCGTCACAAAGCTTTTTTGCATTTTCAGGAATAACTTTTAAATAACGATCCGTTTTTACAATTAGAGCACTTGCTCCTTTTACAATAATAGAAGTGATAAAATTGCAAAAAGCTTCTTCTGTCTTTTCTAACGCATAGGTAGTTGTAATTACCACTTCATTTCCAGTCAACCATTGAAAACCGTCAGGGGTATCAATTACTGTTACGGTTGAAATTTCGCGATGCACACCATAAAATCCAGAAATTAGTTTTAAATTTTTTAAAGTTGGCGTTATTAATAATTCTGCAACAGTCACAGTAAGGCTCCTTTCATCCATAAAAAGTTAGTTGTATATAACATACAAAATATTGCAATATAATTATATCTTATATACAAAAAAATACAATAACAGCTAATAAAATATGTAATATTTTATATTATAAATACATAGGAAGTTCTTTACTTAATCTGTATACTGTTCCTAGATGAAAACATGAGCCGGCAAATCATGTGACGAAAGGAGAAAATTTATGGATTATGTAGAAATATCAAATTCAATCATTGTGTATGCACTTTGTGGAATCACAGTAGCTATTGCATTTGTGCAAGCCTTTCTCTATATCAGAATGGCAAAAAAAATGACAGTAAAAGCAAATATCCCAAAGGAAGTTCCTAAAACAGCATTTCGTGTAGGGTTAATTTCGGCAATAGGACCAGCATTGGGAGTATTTATTGTAATGGTTGGTTTAATGACTTCTATCGGTGGACCAATGGCATGGCAAAGATTGTCTATTATCGGTGCTGCACCTACAGAACTTACAGCCGCAACGCTTGGAGCTGAAGCTGCAGGCGCAGAACTCGGAGGAATGGGATTTACATTAGAAGTCATGGCTGTCACATGGTTTGTAATGGCTCTCAATGGAGCCGGATGGCTTCTTGTAACAGGTTGCTTTACACCAGCACTCGAAACATTAAGAAATAAGATGAGTGGCGGAGATCCAAAGTGGTTGATTGTTATGAGTGGAGCATGTTCTATTGGAATTTTCGGATATCTTAACGTAAGTGAAATTGCAAAAGGATGGGGAAATGCAGCTGCCGTTGTTGGCGGAGTTGCCGGAATGATGTTGTTGGAAAAATTAGTAGTTCCGAAATTTCCAAAGATTCGAGAGTACAATTTAGGAATTGCTATGCTAATCGGGATGGCATGTGCAGTTATCTATGACATTTCTCTTGGAGCATAGGAGGGGTTAAATATGGAAAATAAAGAATTTATGAAAGAATGGAAACGCAACAGTATTCGAATTGGTACTCCAACAAATATTATAGCTGCTTTTACATCGTTTATTCCGGTAATTTGGTTATGTTTAAAATATGACTGTTGGCCGGATCCTAAAGTAGTATTAGCTGGTTGGGGAATGGTTGCACTTTCATTTGGAGCATTTTATATTGTAGAACCAATTTCTTATTATGCCTCTCTTGGTTTAACAGGAACCTACTTAAGTTTTTTATCAGGAAATATTGGAAATATGCGTGTTCCGTGTGCAACTATGGCATTGGAAACGACAGATAGTGAACCTGGAACTTTACAGGCAGAAGTTGCATCTACAATGGCTATTTGTGGATCAATCATTACAAACTTAATCGCAACAACTGCAGCGGTATTGATTGGTTCTGTAGTTGTATCTGTACTACCAGATATTGTTGTATCCGCGTTAACAAAGTACGCAGCGGCAGCGATTTTTGGAGGAACATTTGGAACATATGCATTAAAATATCCAAAAGTTGCAATTTTTGGAATTGGTCTTGCACTGGCTATGAAATTTTTACTTAGTCCACCAGCTTGGGTTTTAATTGTTGTATCTGTATTTGGCAGTCTTGGATTCGCTCGATTAATGTATGTGAAAGAAAAGAAAAGCGCTTAAGAAGAAAAGAGGATTAGATTATGAATATGTGGAAAGAGTGTAAAAGTTTACAAGAAGAATTAGTTAAAACGAGAAGAGAACTTCATCAAATTCCAGAATTTGGGTTTGATTTACCAAAAACACAGGCATATGTAATCAGGATACTAGAAGAACTAGAAATTCCGTATAAATGTTCTTCGAAAGATAGTGGAATTATTGCCGAAATAAAAGGAGAAAAACCTGGAAAGACAGTGGCTCTTCGTGCGGATATGGATGCATTAAAAATCCAAGAAGAAAATGATGTAGACTATAAATCAATACATGATGGTTTCATGCACGCTTGTGGTCATGACACGCATATAACGATGCTTCTTGGTGCAGCCAAAATTTTGAACCAACATAAAGAAGATCTACAAGGAACAGTCAAACTTTTATTCCAGACTGCCGAAGAATTGGCAAAAGGTTCGCAGGTAATGATTGAAGAAGGGGGGATGGATAATGTAGATGCTGTATTTGGACAACATATAGGTAGTATTATGAATAAGGATATCCCTTCTGGAAAGGTTATTATTGTGCCAGGATGTTGTATGGCCTCTTATGATAGATTTTCAATTAAGGTCAACGGGCATGGTTGTCATGGATCCACACCAGAAAAAGGGATTGATCCAGTCAATATTGCATCGCATATTGTGATAGCCCTTCAAGAAATTATTGCTCGCGAAGTATCAGCAGTAAAACCAGCAGTCATTACTATTGGAATGATTCATGGCGGAGTAGCATATAATGCGATTCCAAGCATTGTAGAAATAGAGGGAACTATTCGTGCTCTTGAGGAACCAGTTAGACAACACTTAGCAAAACGTATAAAAGAAATTTCCGAACAGACAGCAAAGACCTTCGGAGGTGCTGCAGAAGTTGAAATTGACTGGGGTGCACCACCAGTAACAAATGATAATGAGATGGTAGAATTAGCTACAAACGCAGCGAAAGAAGTTGTTGGCGAAACAAATGTCGTAACAGAAATACCGGCACCAAATATGGGGGGAGAAGATTTTGCATATTATTTACAAAAAGCACCAGGAGCATTTTTCTTCTTAAGTTCTTCAAATCCAGAGAAACATACAGATATCCCACATCATAATCCACATTTTAATGTAGATGAAGATGTGCTTTACAAGGGATCTGCTATGTTTGTAAAAATTGTAGAAGATTATTTGAAATAAAACTTAGTAAGGGCAGGATGAAAATATGAGTATACAGATTATTATGTTATATGTATTGATTTTACTTGTGATTATTTATTTATTAATTGTGATTCCGGGAAAAAAGAAAAACAAAAAAATGAGAGAATTGCATGAAGCAATAAAGGTTGGTGATGAAATTGTTACAATGGGTGGAATTATTGCTACAGTAAAGAATCGGGAGAATGATATTCTGACAGTAGAAATTGATTCAGAAAATAATGTCTGTATGAAAATATTGGTTTATTCTGTATCTGTCATACGCTAATTAAAAGCTACAAAATTTATAAACATCCATACGAAAGGAGTGACAAACAATACTATTGTTTTGTGTCACTCCTTTTTAAACTCTAAAATAAAGAATAACTATAACTCTACAACTAGATTCTATAGTTTATTTTCTTCTCACTTACGAGACTTTTCCATCACCAACTGCGAACGCTCCACATAGCAATCAGGAATCCTAGCAGGAACCCGAGATTGACAACTGTAAAATGCAATGTGTATCTTCTTTTTTCTTCCGGATAGGCCGCTATGAGAAAACGATACGAGATCAAACTCGCCATGGATGCGATCATAGTTCCCAATCCTCCAAGGTTTGTTCCGATAATCAATTTCGACCACTGATCTGTAAATCCTGAAAGTAACAGTGCTGCCGGAACATTGCTGATTACCTGCGAAGAAATGACCGCAGTCAATATTTCATTCCCATTCAAAATACTCTTTAGGAAATTACAGAACATAGAAATTCGCCCCATATTTCCAATAAAGATAAAAAATCCTGCAAAAGTAAGAAGAAGAGAATAATCAATCTCTTTAAAAGTTCCACGGTCGATCATAAACACTGCCAAAATTGTCACGAACATTACCACCCAAACAGGAAGCAAATGCGATACGCAAAGAAGACACAACAGAAAAATCATTGCATAAATAGCTATTTTCCACGGATTTTTCACCTTTTCGCTTTCCCGCACCTGTAAATCACCAAGTACAACACATTTTCTCAATAAAATCATTCCAAGCAACATCACTGCTGCAAGTAGTGTGTATGGCAGCATCAATTTAAAAAATGCACTCAATGTCATTCCTGATTTGGAATATAGATAAAGGTTCTGTGGATTCCCAATTGGGGTAAACATACTTCCTAAATTTGCCGCAACTGTCTGCATGACAACTACTGGAACAATGCGCTTTCTCATATCTGCCATCTCCAACACCTGTATTGCAAATGGCACAAATGTGATTAAAGCTACATCATTTGTGATCAACATACTAAACACAAAACATAAAAACACAAGAATCAGTTCCATCTGCCGACTATTCTTCACAACTGTGATCAATCTTCCAGCTGCCTGTCCAAATACTCCTTCCCGGCTCAGGCCTGCCATGACTGCCATCAGACAAAATAGTAACCCTAGTGTATGAAAATCAATATAGTTCAAATATTCCATATCTGGCGGCACAACAAACGATGAGATTCCTGCCAGTATCCATGCGATCATCAAAATCTTATTCATTTTCTCTTCTCCTTATTGCATTGCATGGGCATAATCCGCAACGATTACAAACATCAAAAATATAACAACAAAAACCACGTTAACTCTCTCGTAAATGTATTTCTACTTTAATCTAGTAGTTCAACTGAACATATTTCTAAAATTTTTACTTAGATACATCCACCAAATCATTTAATCAATCACCCTTTTTATAACTCTTTGATTATTGTAATACCACATGTACACCACTTTATCATATTCATTGATTTCAATAACACTATTTGGCTTTTGTCTTTCCACTTCTAATATGTACATTTCTTTTTCATATGCAAAGTTTCATTTTCTTTTCATTATACTACATTAATTGCCTGAACGGCAATTTCAATCTTTCTTATTTTTGATTGCAAAAACAACCATATGACTTCATCATTAAAGTCATATGGTTGTACACGTTTTTCACTATTTATAGTCTTTCTTACTTAGGTATCTATAAAACCGTATTCTCTTTCCTCATTTGCTGATTGGATATTTTCCTTTATGCTTTTCAGAACTGTTTTCCACCAATTCCAGTTCTGCATACTTCTACATCTGTTTCGCTGAAAACTCAATATATGATCTATTTGTCTACCATAATTCTTTCAATTTCCTTACGCTCTGGCATTGCCAAAATCGCCCCCTTTTTTGTTGTAACAATTGCAGCTGCTGCGTTTGCAAATACTAAAAGTTCTCCTAATTGTGCTTCTGTCAGTTCATAAAAATCATGTTCTAAAATGTAATTTAGTGCACTTCCTCCAAATGTATCTCCAGCCCCTGTTGTTTCTATCGTCTCCACAGAAAATCCACTACGCTCTACGCGCATTCCTTTATAATAAGCACGACTCCCTTCTTTTCCCATTGTCAAAAGAATCAGCGGAATATGATACTTTTCCTGCAAATATTGAATTCCTTCATCGTAATCTTCTTTTCCAGATACAAATTGTATTTCATTATCTGATATTTTCAAAATGTCGCATTGAGAGAATCCATACTCCATCTGTTCTTTTGCCAATTCTAATGAGCTCCACAACGGCTCTCGTAAATTTGGGTCAAATGAAATTAACGCTCCACTCTGCTTTGCTGACTTCACTGCTTTCTTTGTCGCTGCCCGAACTTCGTCCTGTGTCATAGACAATGTCCCAAAATGGAAGATTTTCGCCTGTGAAATGAAATCCGCATCAATTTCATCCTCTTTCAACATCATATCTGCTCCTGGATTACGATAAAAAGAAAATTCACGGTCTCCATCTGCTAGTGTATGAACAAATGCAAGTGTTGTATTTACTTCATTATCTGTAAAAAGATTTGATGTATCAATTCCAACCTCAATCAATGTCTTACGAAGTAATATACCGAATTGATCGTTTCCCACCTTGCCTATAAATGCTGTTTTCTTTCCCAGCTTATTTAACATTGCAAGCACATTGCATGGGGCTCCGCCGGGGCACGCCTCAAATATATTATTTCCCTGCTCGCTTTGTCCATTCATTGTAAAATCTATCAACAATTCTCCTAACGCAATTACATCATATTTTTTCATCAATACACCTCTATTTCTTAGCTTCCTCTAATATAAAAGATTGAACTCCTATTTCTTATCACTCACACCCTAAGAAATAGAAGTCCCCTCCTTTAATTTAAAATACTTTTTTTAATTTCCAAGTTTCCACTTTATCTAACTTCACTTGACCGCCACATACCGTAATCATATTGTTTACATCATCATCTAGAGAGAAAATATTACATGTAATATTATTTCGATATTCATCGCTAAACAATTCAATATTACTGCGGTCGGAATAGATATGAACATCTAACTCTTCTTTTCCCTGTAATTGTAACGGGCATCTCGCAATTCCTTTACTCCATCCATCAGACATATTTCTATCGAATCTAATTTCTGAATTTTCAAAATCATACACGACTTCTGTTTTATGTTCTTCTGTTTGGCGCAAAATTAACTTCAATTGTTTTGCTGTAGTATCCTTCAGATTAATCTTTATCTTCATCTCGAAGATTGCATCATTACATACCACTTTCGTTTCATTATCATGTAACCAGACATCGGAAAACTCTGTTTTTTCTTCCCGTAATGCCTCTAATTCTTGTACCGGAACAAATTGTAATGTATTATCTTCTCGCAGTTTCACTTCTCTTGGAAGATTAAAGAATCCACACCATCCTTCTCTATAAGTCGGACCCCAATCCTTCCAGAACGGCATCCAATCCCAGCAATTTCCCCAGCCGACAATTAATCTGCGTCCATCCGGCGCTTTAAATGACTGTGGTGCATAATAATCAAATCCCCAATCAATTTCTCCTGAAATGTTATAACAAAACTTGCCTGTATTATAGTCAAAATCACCTACTAAATATACAGAAGTACGTTCTCCCCCACCCATTGGTGAAAACATAAGCACATACTTGTCACCCAATGGATAGAAATCCGGGCATTCCCACATAAATCCCCATTCTCCACGACTTTCTGCAAGAACATTCACAAATTCCCAGTCAAACATATTTGAAGATTTATACAATAATGCCTGTGCTCGATTATTTCTGCTTGCTCCGCACACCATATAGAATGTTCCATCATGTTCCCACACTTTCGGATCTCGGAACTGATCCGGTGAAACACCTTCCGGTGCTGTAATCACAGGGTTCCCTGCATATTTTTCAAAATGAATCCCATCTTCACTATATGCGATACACTGTGTCTGTTCAAATCCATTTCCATTATTTGTTGTTCCTGTATATGCAATAAAAAGTTTATCGTTATATGCAACAGCGCTTCCTGAGAAACATCCACCCTTTAAATGATTGTCATAAACTTCACTCGGTGCAAGCGCTACCGGCAGATATTCCCAATGGACAAGATCGTCACTAATGGCATGTCCCCAGTGCATCATTCCCCAAAAACCTTCATATGGATAAAACTGATAAAAGAAATGATATTTTCCTTTAAAATAAATCAATCCATTGGGATCGTTCAGCCATCCAACTTGCGGCATAAAATGAAAATGTTGTCTCATTTTTCCATGACTGACATTCTCCGCATTTTTTTCTATTTCTTGCTGAGCTTTCTCAATATTTATTTGCATTAATTCTTTTGACATAATGCGCCTCCGATTACCCTCTTCTACTACTTATATTCATCACGTAATTTTTTTGCAAATTCCGTATTTAATTTAGATTCTCTACGTGCTTTTTCTTCTTTGATTCTAAATTGTTCCTGACGTGCTGGCTCGTATACATCCCAACGTTTCGCATAATTTTCTCTTGCTGCTTTCATTTCCTCAGACAACTCAGGCATCTTTAGATTTCTTTCCGGAAGTACCGGTACATTAGGCAAACGTTCTTCAACCGGAAGAATTGTTAATGGTTTTGCTGTTGGTAATGTCTGATACCAATATGCAGTTGAACTCCAGTCATCAGACAAATGATTTGCATGACCATGTTCGATTGTTACACGCAAACTCTTCTCAAATCTCACCGGATCTGTAATATGGAAACGGTAAGATACTTGGAATCCATCGGTATCGCCTTCATGAACAATTGTTCCAAAGAACGGAAATGCGTTTCGCTGCATTCCCCACGCATGGTTGAAATAATCCTCTGTTCCTGTACCATTCAAACTTGGATACTCTTCTCCATCAATAAAAAACATATCATTTCCTTCGCCCCACCAGCTTCCTTGATAATGTTTCACTGTCAAGTTACATCCTACATAATGTCCAGTTCCTTCAACATCTAATACGGTATAATTTCCTTCTCCTTTAAAATTGGTTACATTATTTACTTCTGGAGAGTTTACCTGAATATCCGGTCCCCATCCATCACATGGATTTTCTCTATGCCAGCTAGCATGAAAATATGCTGTCTTTTCATCCAATGGCTCTTTATACATTTCATAATCAATATTAAAATAAAGAATAAATGGAAGTTCATTTTCATTAATAATTTCAATTTTTGCCTTCTTATTAAATGGCATTGGGAAGTAACATGAAACTGAGCAAGGAGCTCCATATCTTCCTGCTTCTTCCGGTTTGAGAGATACATTAAATGGCAACGAACTAAAGTTACCTGGATAGCAGTTTCCAATACAGAAGAAATCACCAAACGGAGCTAATACACTCGGTGTTTCCTGATCGTCCCATGTAATCTTGATCAATGCTTTTCTATAATAAAATGGATCATAGTCATCCCAAATCACTCCCAAAGCCGGATGGATTTCCATTACCGGTGCTGCCGATGCATTCTGTACAGGATCAAGAATACTTGGCGCCTTTACTTTTCTGCAAGATGATGTCATCCAGATATGAGTGATACATCCAGGGCCCTCAATTTCACCCAATGTAATACTCTCTTTTGCTGGAATTTCCCAATAATCCTGATTTTTCCCTCTTTGATCCCAACTTGCGAGACGCCCATTTCTAGCTTCTTTTACTGTTGTTAAATCTTTAAATAATCCTGATACTTTACTCATATTCTTATCATCCTTTCATTTTTATATTTTTTATTAACCTTTTACAGCTCCCGCTGTCATACCTTCTACAATGTTTTTCTGGAATATTCCATAGAAAATCAATTCTGGTATGATGATCATTATACTAGATGCTACTATTCCGCCATAATCTACTGTGTAATTTCCCTTAAAGAAAGATGCTCCCATGGAAAGTGTATAATCGGAAACATCTCGCAGCATAACAGATGCAAACGGAAATTCATTCCAAATATATAAAACATTAAAGATTACAATCGTAGCAATAACCGGTTTAGTCATAGGTAAAATAACTTTCAACATCAAATTCCAAATATTACATCCATCAATTACAGCTGCTTCATCAATCTCCGTCGGCAAAGATTTTAAATAACCCACAAGCAATAACGTATTAAAAGAGATCGATGTTGCTATATATGGAAAAATCAATGCTAATTTTCCTCGAAGACCCATCGCCACATTTATTTTATAAACCGGAAACAGTAAAATAAATGGTGAAATTGAAAGCCCCATAATTAAAAATTCATAAATAAACTTCGGAATTTTTTTATTCTGAAATACCATTCTTGACAATACAAAAGAACTCAAAAATGTAATAATTACTTCTACCACAACAGAAATAATGCATACAAAAAATGTATTACTGTACAATCTTAAATAGTCTAATGTTTCTAATGCATTCTTATAATTATCAAAATTCAGGCTTTTCGGCAATGATAATGGAGAGGACATGATTTCTGAATTTGTTTTTAATGAAAGTATCACCATCCAGATAAACGGAAATACAACTAATAATGTAATTAAAATCATCCCAATATACATTGTAGTCTTTTTCTTGTTATTAACCATATCCCATTTACCTCTCTTTCTCTCTTGTCAAAAAAGAATATACTCCTGTAATAATCAATGATAGTAAGAACGTAACTGTCGCAAGAGACATACCATATCCATAATCGCTACTTGTAAAAGTCATTGAATAACTATAAGTCACCAATGTTTCAGATAAATGATTCGGACCTCCGCCTGTTGTTTGCTGAACAATTTCAAAAATTTTAAATACTCCGGTAATAATCAACACAGCAACTGTCGAAATGGTTGATTTCATCATTGGAATAATGACATATCTTACTTCTTGAAAACCAGTCGCTCCATCAATTTTCACTGCTTCCAATACGTCATTTGGTATCATTTTCAATCCCGCTATAAATATGGTCACAAGATATCCTAGTTGCTGCCAAAAATAAATAATAGCGATACTATATGGTGACCAAAATTCTCCACCTATCCATTTTTGTTTCAATCCAGATGCTCCCAATGCGTCTAAAATATTATTGATAATACCAATATTGGGATCCAAAATATATACCCAGATAATTCCAACAATAATTGGAGCTATGATAGCTGGTGAGAAAATCAAGGCTTTACTTACATCAACAGCTCTTAGATGATGATTCAATAATAATGCGATTAAAAAAGATAATGTCAGTAATAATACAAATGCGAGAACAAAAATAATCATTGTATTTTTAAAAGATATCCAAAATAATTTATCTTTAAATAATCGAACATAATTTGCAATTCCTAAAAACTTTGCTTTTCCAATTCCTGAATATCGTGTAAAGCTATAACCCACCGCTATGATAATTGGTAGAACGATAAACACACTGTACACAAGTAAAGTAGGAATCAACAATCCTATTTTATATCTCTTTTTACTTAACCAATACATAGCATACACCCCTATCTAAAATCTACTATTTTGAATTTTCTAATGCTTCATCCATTAAATCCAAAGCTTCTTCTGGTGTATATGTTTCTTGCATAACACCAAACAAGGAATTATATAATGCTTCCTGTACTGCTGATGTTACGGTTAAATCTGGTGCTGTGCTTGGACTATCCCAACCAGATGCCAGAGTATCTAACATTGCGTTCATTGCATACTGTGTATCTGTTGCACTCATTCCTTCGTAATTGGTTGCCGGGAAAATAGATCCCTCATATGAAAGTTCTGCAGCTTCTTTGCTGTAGTAGAATTTTAAAAATTCAAATACCGCTTCCTGAACCTCTTCATCCTCTGCTACTTCTGCATTTACAACAATCGGTGCTGATGGAACTTTCATTGCAACTTCTTGATCATAATCTGAATCTGTGAATGTTGGTCCCCACCAGAAACCAATTTTTTCTCCAATGTTTTTATCGAATTCTGCGCAATCCCACTGTCCTGTTCCAAACATTGCAGCCTTTCCTTCATTAAACAGCTGTTTTGCATCAAAATACTCGATTGTTGCCATATTTTCTGGAAAAGCTCCTGCTTCAGCAAGTCCTTTCAATTTTTCAAAACAAGTAACTAAATCTTCATTATTGAATTTTTTATCACCTGCTAAAATACTATCAATATTTTCTTCCCATCCGTATCTTGCCAGTGTTTCATTAAATTCCCACATTGCAAATCCACTGTTTTTACTTCCTATTGAAAGAGGTGTAATTCCGTTTTCTTTAAATTTTGCAAGCATACCAAGCATATCTTCATACGTTGTTTCATCGGTTGGATATGCAACTCCGACCTTATCAAATAACTCTTTGTTATAAAAAATTCCTTGTACATTACACTGATATGGCAATCCATATTGACCATTATCATCTGTAAATGCACTTTCCATACCACCCAATGCAGCTTTAATTTCTGTATTTTCATTTAAGAAATCATTTAAATCAAGAAGAACTCCTGCGTTGCTATATTTCGGTGCCTCACTTGCATCTAACCAAAAAATTTCTGGCAATGTATTATCTGAAGCAGCTAACTTCATATTTTTAGAGTGGGATTCTGTATCAGCCGCTTGAAATTCCACTTTATATTTTCCTGCATTTTTTTCATTAAATGCCTGAACAATATTATAAGTAACTGACTCCTGCTCTTTGGGATTCGCTACATGAATTCCAAAATTAATTACCACTTCTCCCCCATCGCCCTCTTTACTACTCTCTTTCCCAGAAGATCCACAACCAGACAACGTTCCAACTACCACCATACTCACCATTGCAACTGAACACCATTTTTTCAATCTCTTAGAATTCATAATTTAACCTCCATTCCCTTTTATGGAACCCATTCCACATATTGCAAAAAAAATATCATTACTATTTTTCTGACGAAGAGTGGAACCCGTTCCACACTTCATCAAAAAAATAAGTAAATCCAGCTGTGCACTTGCTGATTAACTTAATTAAATAATAACACCTGTACTTAAAATGTCAACGGAAAATACAATCTTTTTATCATTTTTGTATATTTTTACAAATATATATTTTAATATTTATTTACTTTTCACAAATTTCTTGTTGTATTTCCAACTTTCAATTCTGCATCCAAGAGAACTTTTTTGTTCCTATATGTTTTCCCATTAACTAGTCTTGAAATTAATCTTGCAGATTGTTTTGCTAGTTGATCAATAGGCTGTGCAATTACTGTAAGTCTAGGTTCTGTCAAACCAGTCACAAAGGTTCCATCATAAGCTACTATTTTAATTTCATCTGGAACTGCTATATTTCTTCTCCTGGCTTCATTTAAAAATCGGATTGCAATCTGATCAACGCCAAAAACTCCGTCTACATCTAATTTACTTGAAAACACATCTTTCATTACCTTTTCATAATAATCTGCATCAAAACGGTTCCATTCTAATTCATAATTATGCACTTCTACACCACTTTTTTTCATCATCTTTGCAAACTCAGTATGACGATCCAAATATGGTGATTCAATTGCTTTTGATCCACAGAACTGTAAAACTGATTTACATCCACAATTTAACAACTCTTCTGCAGCTAATTTTCCACCTTTTTTATGATTTACAGCAACTACCGGAATATCTTCTCCTAAAAATCGATCTAATGCTACAATCGGTTTGTGAATCTTCTTATAAACCTCTACATCCAAAGAATGTACTCCTGTAATTACCCCATCCACTATATGTCTGTTTAACATATCTAGATATTCTAATTCTGCATTACCCTCTTTCACAGTATTACACAGCATTGTTTTATATCCATAAGTATAAAGCTCAGATTCAATACACTCTACGAATTCTGCGAAAAATGGATTAGCAACACTCGGCACAAGAACTGCTATAATTCCTGTTTTTTTATGAAATAAATTACGAGCCAACTCATTCGGGATATAATTTAACTCCTCCATTGCATTTTCTATTTTTTCTCTTGTTTCTTCAGATACATATCCACTATTATTTAAGACCCTAGAAACAGTAGCTGAACCAACATTTGCTTTTTTAGCAACATCTCTAATGCTAGCCATACTTTCTTACCTCCTCTCTTTATTTTTGATCATTTTATATTTCATATAGATACAGAACCACAAGCCTACTTTCTATCAGATGGTGTATGCTAGATTACACTTAAAACGATATATCATCCTTCGATCAAACGGTTCTTTGATATTTATCATAACATATTAGTTGCTTGTTTTGGCACATATTTTTTTAACTTTTCAAAAAATGTATACACTAAAACGATTATCATCTCCATTTATAATAATCACCATTTTCCCATAACTGTCTAAGATAATACATAATATCACCAAAGTTCCTTATATCTTTAACCGAACACGTTCCAATAGAAGTTATGGATAATCTTCATTGACATGTCAATAATAATCGCTCCATTCTAATTCTACACAAGTACATCGCTTACTTAACAAAAACTTTTGATTTGTTTTAATAACACAAATACTGTTTCCTTCAGACATAATAGAATTTGCCTAAAGTCTATAGATCACTGTACTTTCCGTATCTGGCATAAGGATAAGGAATATAGATACTTAAAGTTTCTTTCTAAAAAACATAACTCTTATTAGGAACATATCATTCTCTATCTTAGCAATTATCGTTCCGTCCATTCGCTCTACCAAACTTTTTGCAATTGAAAGACCAAGCCCTGTAGTATTACTTGTTCGTGCTGTATCGGCTTTATAGAATTTTGAAAAAATCTTCTTAATATCAATGTCCCCTGGATTTTCCAAATCATTTTCACATAGAAAAATTATGTCATTATTCTCACTGAAAAGCTTCATTCTGATCTTTTGACTGCCATGCACTAATGCATTTTTTATAATATTCTGCAATATTCTTCTAATTGCTTCCGTATTTCCCTCTATCAGAATATTCTCCTCACAAAAATCAATCTCAGGTTCCAGGCCTTTTGTCTGAAATTCATCATAAAACGAAAATACTGTGTCATACACACATTTACCAAAATCAACTGTTTCCATCTTCAACTCATACTGTTCATTCTGAAGTTTTGTATATGTAAATAATTCTTCCAATATATCCTTTAAACTTGAAATTCTGCTTTGGATCACTTCTATGTAATGTCGCTGCTCTTCTTCTGAATCACTTTGTGCCAGCAATTGAAAGTATCCATCAAGAGATGTCAGCGGTGTTCGAATATCATGAGAAAGATTTGTAATTGTCTCCTTCAAATGTTCTTCATTTTTCCGTGCATTGTTCTTAATCTCTTGCGACATGTCAAGTACTTGATTGATACTGTCCACAAGCTTTTCGAATTGTTTAAAAGGAACCGTTACCGTAAGGCGAAGATTTGTCTGATTTTCTTTTAGAAACTCAAGTTGGCGGCAGATATTCTTTACCTGTCGCCTGTACATTAGCAGTATAAATATTAATCCAACAGCCAACACTGTTGATAAAACAGCCCATAGAATCATATAAAACCTCTATCGAATATCTCGTTTTTTTACAATTATCGTAGAAATGAATAAAGATACAATTGCAAATGCTACTCCAACAGCAACACCTCTTACCATAACTTCTGATGTGCTATCATACAATAACATCGTAATGTTACCATCAAGTATATACTTGTTAAGATCAAATTCAAGTCCTGTTTTCACTCCATTAATTGCTTTATTTATTAGTGAATAAACAGGCACTGCAAGTCCAGAGCACAAAAGAATCCCACTGGTCATACTAAACGCAGTACTATAAGTGAGAATACAAAGTAACATCATTACTGCAGCAATTCCTAAATGAAGCAAGTATTGTACCCCTAAATACTGAAACAGTTCTGTTATACTTCCTAAATAGAAATCACTTCCCCACATTACGTACCCACTTGCAACTATCGATATTGTAAATACAACAACCATCACTAGTATAGAATAAATTAAATTTCTGCTATATATTTTTGAGATGATGTATGGTAAAATAGTGTTATCAAAGAAAGGATGATCGCTATGAGAAAA
>NZ_SLZV01000042.1 GCF_004346095.1 Faecalimonas umbilicata
TTACTTTTTGTTTTATTTTTCATTTTATTGATCTCCCTGACAGCTTCGCTCCTCCTCAGTATTTATTTGTATTTTTTTCGCCACTATGTTATACTACTTTCAGTTTCATGTAATTTTTTTAATCAAAAATAAATTTCTATTTGGAAAAGGAGGCGAAGATTTTGAGAACTTTTGGAAATGAGTCTGCAGAAAATTACTTGGAAACCATTCTTGTTCTAAGTAAAAAGCTCCCGGTTGTACGCTCTGTCGATATCGCAAACGAACTGGGATTCAAAAAATCCAGCGTCAGTGTCGCTATGAAAAATCTTCGTGAGAAGAAGCATATTACTGTGTCAGAAGCCGGTTTCATTTTCCTGACAGATTCCGGGCGCGAGATTGCAGAGATGATCTATGAACGCCATGAATTTCTGACTGACTGGCTTGTGAAACTAGGTGTATCCGAGGAAATCGCTTCCGAAGATGCATGCCGGATTGAACATGTGATCAGCAGTGAGAGCTTTGAAGCGATTAAGCGTCATATTCCATCTGAGCGATAATTTTAAAAGAGTATTTCTCTATAATAAAAAGTGTGCCTCACAGGTTAATCTTATGGATTCTCCTGCGAAGCACACTTTTATTTTCTATATACTTTTCTATGCGAAGCCGCTTCCTTTTCTTCTTTCTCTTTGTCGACAAACATCAGAAGAAATGCTGCTGCAAGAAGTCCCGCACTGACGAGAATCGCTTTTCCATGCAGATATCTGATACAAGCATTTCCAAGCACAGCTCCCATCACAAAACAAATAATAATCCCATAATAGAGCATTCCCTTCTCCACGGCCTTCCGATTTTTTGTACTCCAGTATTCACAAAGGTTCTGTGTAGCACTCCTCAAATTTCCGATACACATCGTTGTGGCAATTCCCTGCCCATGAATTTTACGAAAACTTTCCACCTGGATTCCACACGCAAACGAGATTAGACTGTTTGCAACTGTGTTCATGCTCTGTGGAAAAAATGCAACACAAATAAGGACAAATGCCTCTATCAGCACACAAATCTGGCGCCAATGAAAATTCTTCTCATCCGTCTTCATGCGTACAATATCTGCCAATGCGATTCCAACCACAAAAGCACTGATTGGAAACAGATAATGCAGCGCTGCTGTCCAGTTCTTCTCCGCCAACTGAATTCCAAATAGCAAAATATTTCCTGTTTGTGCATTGGCGAATACATGGTCTCTGTAAATATAAGAATAGGCATCCATCAATCCGCCTGACAAAGCAAGCAAAATTCCAAGTTCAATGGATTCTGACATCTGTTTTGAACGTTTCATCTCATCCCCGGCTTTCTTTCCCTTTTATGTGGAACAAAACAATCTATCTTACGAAAGCCTATTTTTGAAATCTTCATAACCGAATGTCCGCACAAGATGTTCTTCTCCTTCTTGATCGCGGAAAACAATCGATGGAAGTGCCATTCCGTTGAACGTATTTGTCTTTACCATCGTATAAAGCGCCATATCTTCAAATACCACACGGCTTCCTTCTGTAAGCGGTTTTTCAAAAGAATAGTCACCGATCACATCTCCTGCAAGACAGGTTGGACCGGCAAATCGGTAAGTATATTGTTTTTCTCCCGGATTGCCTGACTTCTGTACCGGTGGACGGTACGGCATCTCCAGTACATCCGGCATATGACATGCTGCCGATGTATCCAGTATGGCAATCTCCATATTATTATGCAC
Source organism: Faecalimonas umbilicata (assembly GCF_004346095.1). Lineage (GTDB taxonomy): Bacteria > Bacillota > Clostridia > Lachnospirales > Lachnospiraceae > Faecalimonas > Faecalimonas umbilicata. The sequence continues at coordinate 1,727 of NZ_SLZV01000042.1, forward strand.
GATTTCCATCACACTTGCAACAAGATCTCCCGCATTTAATACGACTGCCTCTCCCGGTTCCAGGTAAACTTCCAATTGGTATTTTTCTCTCAGACGGCGGATAAGCCTCACAAGTCGCTCTCGATCATAATCTGCTCTTGTGATATGATGTCCTCCTCCGAGATTCAACCACTTCATCTGCGGAAGCCACTTTCCAAACTTATCCTCCAGCGCTTCGACCGTCTTCTCCAAATCATCCGAGTTCTGCTCACAGAGCGTGTGCATATGAATTCCATCGAGAAGCGGTACGAGCTCCTCCTCAAATGCTTCTAATGTTGTTCCAAGCCGTGAACCCGGTGCGCATGGGTCGTAAATGGCATGGCCCTCCTGTGTGGAACACTCCGGATTGACACGCAGTCCGATAGATTTTCCCGCATTCTTTGCGCGAATCCCATATTTTCTTACCTGTGCCGGAGAGTTAAATACAAGATCATCTACATACTGGAGCAATTCGTCAAATTCCTCCGCCCGATATGCCGGGGAGAACACATGTGTCTCCCCACCAAACTCTTCTTTGCCAAGTCTTGCCTCATAAAGACCACTTGCCGTAGTCCCGCAAAGATACTTTCTAAGAAGCGGATAGACAGAAAACATCGAGAATGCTTTTTGCGCCAAAAGGATCTTACATCCACTTTCTTCTGCCACCTGCTTTAAAATCTCAAGATTATGAAGCAGTCTTCGCTCATCCACAACAAAATATGGTGTAGAGACTACTTCCTTCCCCATGCTGCTCATTAGTCCACCAGCACTGGATTGTGAGATTCGATCCATGGAAGTCCCCATGTATTGAGCGCATCCATAAACGGATCTGGATCAAACTCTTCGATGTTATGTACACCCGGTTTGTTCCATTTTCCAGTCATGATCATCATCGCACCAATCATCGCCGGCACTCCAGTTGTATATGCCACAGCCTGCGATCCAACTTCTTTGTAGCATTCTTGATGATCACAAATATTATATAACTGATATGTCTTTTCCTTTCCATCTTTCTTTCCCTGGAAAATACATCCGATATTGGTCTTTCCTTTTGTACGCGGTCCCAGTGAAGAAGGATCCGGAAGGACTGCTTTTAAGAACTGTAACGGGATAATCTCTTTTCCTTCATACATGATCGGCTCGATCGAAGTCATTCCCACATTTTCCAGGCATTTTAAGTGTGTCAGATAACTCTGTCCAAATGTCATGAAGAAACGAATTCTCTTGATTCCCGGAATATTTAATGCAAGACTTTCGATCTCCTCATGGTGGAGCAGATACATATCTTTCTCTCCGACTCCATCAAAATTATAAACTCTTTTAATCTCCATCGGCTCTGTCTCTACCCATTTTCCATCTTCCCAGTAAGAACCTTTTGCGGATACTTCGCGAATATTGATTTCCGGATTGAAGTTTGTCGCAAACGGGTACCCATGGTCTCCGCCGTTGCAGTCTAAAATATCGATATAGTTGATTTCATCAAATTCATGTTTTAATGCATATGCGGAGAAAACACTTGTCACACCCGGATCAAATCCGCTTCCAAGAAGTGCTGTGATCCCTGCCTTTTCAAAACGTTCTCTGTACGCCCACTGCCAGCTGTACTCAAATTTTGCCGTATCTTCCGGCTCGTAGTTCGCTGTATCTACATAGTGTGTCTTTGTCGCAAGACATGCATCCATGATTGTCAGATCCTGGTATGGAAGCGCAAGATTTAAGACAACATCCGGTTTTTCCTTTTCGATCAGTGCAATCAGTTCTTCCACGTTATCCGCATCTACCTGTGCAGTTGTGATCTTTGTTTTTGTCGTTCCTTCGAGTTTTTCTTTCAGCGCATCGCATTTTGATTTTGTTCTGCTCGCAAGACAAATCTCCTCAAATACCTCACTGTTCTGACAGCATTTATGCACTGCCACTGAAGCAACTCCTCCACATCCTACAATCAACACTTTACCCATTTTTTGTTCCTCCTTGTTTCTTTCCTCTTGTTTTTCTTTTATTTTTTGTTTAACTTCTTCGGAAACTTTTCTACTTACTCAGCGCAAGCAACATTTCTCTTACAATCTTACATGCCGCTGCTGTTGAGATGCCGCTTGGATCATAGTGCGGACTCAATTCATTTACATCACAGGCGACAACATTTGCCCGGCTGCACACTTTCTCAGCTGCTTTTCTCAGTGCATCAAAGGTAACTCCTCCTGGCTCCGGTGTCCCGGTTCCCGGAAAGACAGATGGATCCAACACATCCAGATCCAGTGTGAAATAAATCGGCTTTCCTTCCAGTTTCTCCAACACTTCCTCAAGTCCCTCAAAGTCAAATTTTCTCATTGTCACATGCTCTTTTGCCCAATAAAATTCTTCCCGGTCACCGGAACGGATACCAAATTGGTAAATTCTTCCGTCTCCGACAAGATCCCAGCATCTTCGGATCACCGAAGCATGCGACAGCTGCTCTCCTAAATATTCTTCCCGCAAGTCCGCATGGGCATCAAAATGAATGATATGGATATCCGGATATTTTTCCAAAACTGCCCTAAATGCACCAAGCGTCACAAGATGCTCTCCTCCGAGCATAAATGGGATTGCAGAGTTATCTAAGATTTCTTTTGCCTGTTCTTCAATCTGCGCAAGCGCCTTTTTTGTATTTCCAAAGCAAAGCTCCAGATCTCCACAATCCATCACCTTCGTATCTTCCAAATCTTTGTCCTGGTAAGGACTGTAGCACTCGATCCCATAAGATTCTCTGCGGATCGCACTGCTTCCAAACCGTGTGCCGGGCCGGTAAGACGTCGTCGAATCAAACGGCGCACCGAACAATACGATGTCCGCCTCATGTGCTTCCTTTTCACATGCCATAAATACTTCTACATTTTTATTCAACATTTTCTAACATCTCCTCTACGTAGTACGGCAGATAAAACGCTCCCTTGTGGAGTGTCGTCGTATAATATCTGCAAGAGATTCCTCTCATGTTCCATGCAATATCATTTAAGTCTCTGAGCGGATGATATTTTTTTGATGCGAATCCAAACAGCCAGTGTCCGGACGGATAGGTCGGAATGTGCGCATGGTACACCTTGCTGATCGGGAAAGATTCCACGATCCGTTTGTGCATTCTCTGGCAGGAAATAGCATCTTCATCATAAAATGGACTTTCATGCTGGTTGATCATGATTCCGTCCTCTTTCAAGGCTTTGTTACAATTTCCATAAAACTCTCTTGTAAAAAGTCCTTCGCCCGGTCCAAATGGATCCGTCGAGTCAACAATGATCAGATCGTACTGATTTTCCCGGCTCCGCACAAACCGAAGCCCATCCTCATAATGGATCTCCACCCTCGGATCATCTAGCCGGCAGGCAGTCTGTGGAAGATATTTCCTGCACACTTCCACAACCTGCTCATCAATTTCCACCATATCAATGTGTGCAATTTCCGGATACTTTGTCAGCTCCCGGATAATCCCTCCGTCTCCCGCGCCGATCACAAGCACATTTTTCACGGATGGATGCACCGCCATCGGAATATGTGTCATCATCTCATGATAAATAAATTCATCCTTCTCCGTCAGCATAATGTAACCATCCAACACAAGCATTCGGCCGAACTCCGGCGACTCAAACACATCAATCCGTTGGAATTCACTTTTTCCACTATAAAGCTGTCTGTCAACTCTCACTGAAAATTTTACATGAGGTGTCTGTACCTCAGAAAACCATAGTTCCATCTTCCCTACACTCCTTTCAGCACATTCAGCCGCTCAATGTCCGGATCTTCCGGTCCGGTCATAGAGCATCCCTTGTCTTTTGCATAAACAATGTATTCCAGAATCTCTTCTGTAATTTTCTCCCCCGGTGCCAGAATCGGAATTCCCGGAGGATAGCACATCACAAATTCACTGCACACTCTCCCTGCACTTTCCTTTAGTGGAAGTGATTCCTTCTCCGCATAAAAGGCTGTCTGCGGAGAAACGATCACCTTCGGTTCGATATATTCCTGGGAAAGAAGTCCTACGCTTGGTCCCCCAAATCTTCTCCGCACTTCCGAAAGCGCACTGACAAGACGCTCGATATCCCGCGGGCGATCTCCGATGGAAAGATATGCAAGAATATTTCCAAGATCACCAAACTCGATTTGAATATCATATTCATCCCGCAGGAGATCATACACTTCAATCCCCGCAAGCCCGATTTCTCTTGTGTGTACCGACAACTTCGTGATATCAAAATCATAGATGCTGTCTCCATTGCAAATTTCCTTCCCATAGGCATAGTACCCACCGATTTGATTGATCTCTTCTCTCGCATACTCTGCCATCCGGATTACTTTTTCAAATATTTCTTTCCCGCGAAGCGCCAGATTCCTTCTGGAAATGTCAAGGCTTGACAACAGCAAGTAGGAACCACTTGTCGTCTGTGTCAGATTAATGATCTGCCTGACATACCCTTCATGCACCTCCGGTCCGGTCAAAAGAAGAGAGCTCTGCGTCAGACTTCCCCCCGACTTATGCATCGATACTGCTGCCATGTCTGCCCCGCACGCCATCGCAGATGCCGGAAGATTATCCCCAAAGTAAAAATGTGTGCCATGCGCCTCATCGGCAAGGCAGAGCATCCCATGGGCATGTGCAAGCGCTACGATACTTCTTAAATCAGAACAGATCCCATAGTAAGTCGGATTGTTGACAAGCACCGCTTTCGCATCCGGATTTTCCAGAATTGCCTTCTCAACTGCTTTCACACTCATCCCAAGCGGAATCCCCAGTCTGTCATCGCACTCCGGATTGACGTATACCGGAATCGCTCCGCACAACACCATTGCTCCCATCACGCTCCGGTGTACATTTCTCGGAAGAATGATCTTCTCCCCTCGCTTCACAGTGGAAAGCACCATACTCTGTACCGCCGAGGTTGTTCCTCCGACCATCAGAAATGCATGTGCTGCTCCAAATGCCTCTGCCGCCAGTTCCTCTGCTTCCCGGATCACCGAGATTGGATGACACAGATTGTCTAGCGGCTTCATGGAATTGACATCCATTCCCACACATTTTTCTCCTAAAAGTTCTGCAAGCTCGGGATTTCCTCTCCCTCTTTTATGTCCCGGCACGTCAAACGGAACAACTCTTTGCTTTCTGAACGCTTCTAACGCCTCGTAGATCGGCGCTCTTGTCTGTGATAATTTTTCCATTTTTTATCCTCCTGTCATGGATTCGTTTTCGTAACTTCGATTCCATGATCCGGCTGTCTGACCAGATATTTCTAACTCTCTAAAAAATATTTCTTCCACTGAAAATCTCAATCATTTCCCGCCTCAGACTATTGATGATCTCCAGTCTTTTGGTCGGCGGTAATTCATAGACATCTGTCTTAAACAAATAGTCCTGAAGATCCAACTCTTTTACCATCATCTTCGTGTGAAACAGGTTTGCCTCGTACACATTAATGTCAATCGCATCGTATCTTCTTAAAATCTCCGGCATAATGTATTCCTGGATCGATGCAATCTTGTGGTCCATGAACAGTTTCTTCCCATCCACGTCTCTTGTAAATCCCCGGATCCGATAGTCCATCGTAATAATATCAGAGTCAAACGACTGAATCAGATAATTCAATGTAGAAAGCGGTGTGATCTCCCCACATGTTCCAACTTCAATATCTACCCGGAACGTAGCGAGACAGCTCTCCGGATGGTATTCCGGATAAGTATGAACCGTCACATGACTCTTATCTAAATGCGCAAGCTGTATTTCGCCACTTGGCAGTTTGCTCTCCTCTGAGATTAAAATTGTCACGGAAGCCCCCTGAGGCTCATAATCCTGTTTTGCAATATTTAAGATTTTTGCACCGATCATGTCCGTCAGATTTACAAGAATATTCGTAAGCCTCTCGGAATTATATTGCTCATCAATATATGCCACATAATCTTTCTGCTCCCGCGCCGTCTTCGCATAACAGATATCATAAATATTAAAACTTAATACCTTTGTAAGATTGTTAAATCCATACAATCTGATTTTATTTTCCATTTGCCTTTCCCCCAGCATATTTTCCGATCTGCTCTCTGCGAGTCGCTATCCCCACACGCAGTATCTTTTTCATTGCAAGAACTCCAAAGTAATTTCCCAGACACAAAAAAACGCAAATAATGTGAATCCATTCCATTACTTGCGTTTTAATCTATATTTTATTCTATCTCAATCTACATTTCTCCTACTGTAATCAGTAATCGAAATCTCTTCCAAATTTTTAATAGAATAACAAAGCTTAGAGTCTATATAGCAAATACTTTACTTTTACTACTCTTATTGATCATTTCACAAGTTGATGCACGCATTCACGCACTGGTTATAAAGTAACCAACTTATAAAATTGAGCTTCTAACTCAATCAATAACGGTAATAATATCACCTATCGGCAGTTGACCCGGCTGTCCGTATGGCCTTTCCCCACATCTGTGGGTGGTCAATAAATATTTGCATGGAACCCGATTGCTCTGTTCTTCCATGTCTCGTCCAGTATACATAATTTTTCTGCTATTGTCAATTAATTCACATTAAAAATCTTGCCCAGGAGCCAAATATATCGAGTACTTTGATCCGAAATGCTTTCTTGTCGCTAAGCTTCCTTGGCTTTTGTCCTTCTTTCAGATCATACCGACTCTCATCTACAACTTTCAATGCCTTTTCTTCATACTTTGCCATGGCCTGATTCATTTGTCTGGTCAGTTCCTCACTGTCAGCTACAAGCATCAGTTCTGTATCTAGATAGGCACTTCGCATATCCCAGTTAAAGGAGCCGATTCCGGTCAGACGCCCATCGATCGTAAAACATTTTCCATGGTAAGAAACGCCATCGTCATACTCCATGATCTGTACGCCAGTGTCAATGATTTTCCCGCGATTTCTCCGATAATCCATCGCACCAAATGGATTCCCATTGTTCGCTACAGAGTTCGTCATCATCCGGATTTCTTTTTCACCTTCACATACCTCTACAAGCTGTCTCATCATCCAGTCATTACAGATAATATAAGGTGTATGAAAAAGCACTTCATGATCTGCCTGCTTCATCAGTTCCGTCATCTCATAAAAGACAACCGGCTCTTTTGCATAGACATGCGTCGGATTTGAAAGCAATGTCATCTTTTTCACTTCTACTGTCTCTTCTGTGTAATCTTTTTCCATGATCCAGTCCGGATGCTCTTTTGCAATCTCCTTGTAACGTCTGCGCAATTCTCCTTCTGCCGTTTTCACCGACGGATTCCACTTCCAGATCGGGCTCTTTCCATACAGCTTGCAGTCTGAAATCTTCCACACAGATGAAAAATAATCTCTTACCTGCTCTAAAGATGTGTCTTTCTTTCCTTCTGGTACACAGACAAGTATATCCCAGTCATAGTTTTGATAGCCCGGCTGGTCTCCGAGGAAGAAGTCATATGTATTTCTTCCTCCTAAAATGTACATTGATCGGTCTACGATCAGATATTTGTCATGAAGACGTCCCATGAGTTTCCACGGCTGCCAGAAACGAAGTGGATTATAGATTTTGATCTCTACATTTTCCTGTCCTGCAAGTGCAAGAAAATAAGGATTTCCCCAGATGGAAGTCACATAAGGAACCCCATCCGTTACAATGGATACTTTCACTCCTCGATCTGCCGCATCCAATAATGCAGCAAGCACCTGCTTTCCACTGATATCTGCCTTTATATCATAGGTAGATAAAATAATCTCTTCCTTCGCCTGCGAAATCATGCGGATCCGCTCCTCCAAAGCTTCCCCATTTTCCGGTATGATTTTCGCCCGCTCTCCCGATGCGCTTTCTCCATAAAATTTTTCTGCACTGAAATTTTTCTTTGTTTCTTCTGTAATTTTAGGCTGTTTTAAATAAGGAATCAGAACAACTGCAATAATTACAACAATGATACATACTGTCAGTATGATTTTCCACATACGACCTCTCCTGCCTTTCTTCTTCGATTCCCCTTCCTCTCTCTCCTGAATGTTTGCTTCCTGCTTTTTCTTATCCTCCTTCTCTTTCTCAGAAGCATTCTCTATTTTCTTTTTTTGGTTTCCTCCTGCAATACTCTTCCACACCTTCCAGTACATCTTCAAATATAATGCCAAGGAACTAAGCATGACTATAATTGCAATTCCAGCAAGAACATTGACGATCAAAATCGACATGCCCGGAAGAATCAATACAAGGATCATCACAAGATCAAGTACCGCTGTACATACCTTTCCATGCTTCTGTGCTCCATCCATCCGGTAATTTTTTTTCATCATATATAAGCCAAGTATTGCCATCAGGCACTCTTTTCCTAAAAACACGAACAGCAAAATCCCCATCGCCGGATATTTATAGGAAAAACTGATCGCCATCGCCCCTTGTGTCAACTTATCTGCCACAGGGTCCAAAATTTTCCCAAATTCCGTCACCATATCGAATCTTCTTGCAATCTTTCCATCAAAAAGATCTGTCAAGAAAGAAACAAGCAGCACAACTGCAGCCATATAATATTCTTCCGTTGTCTCCGCCCGAATATAAAGGAATAAATATACCGGGATCAACAAAATCCGAAAATATCCCATCAAGTTCGGAATGGAAAAATATTCCTTTAACACGCGTTCTTTCATACGCTTCTCCTCCTTTGAATGTAACAAATATAGCATATTTGACTCAAAAATCAATATCCCTTTCTAAAAAAGAAACAAACCCTCCACTTTTGTTTCTGTCTGTCGGAAGATTTTCCATGCAATAAAAAGACCTTCGGAAGACACTCTGTATTTTGTGTCCGCCAAAGGTACTTTTCTTTTCCATATATCTGTTTCTATTTTCTACTGCTTCCTGATTTACCGCCCACTCTGTCTGCTACACTTCTGCCTGTTTTTGTTCCGTTGCCTGTGCCTGATTCTGCTCTTCTGACGGTTGCTTTGGACGTGCCATATCCAATTTGATATTCACTGCATTTGGATTAATGATCACACCTTTTGCCTCCGGCGCCAGAAATTTTGGCAGATTCGAAAACTCTATGATCGCTGCCTTTAAGTTTTTCTCTTTATTAAACTTGTTAAATTCTTGAATATCTGTAAATAATGGCTGATACATTTGTCCGTCCTTTTCTCTCAGAATCGGAATCTGCTGTCCTTCTTTCTGTACTGCAACAATATATTTCCCCCTGCGGAAATGTGCCAGCATCTCTTCATTTAACTCTTTAAGTTCTTCGGTAATCCCGCCCTCTCTCTTCTTGCGAAATTCCTGTGCAAAATACAGCGCCGTCAAATGTAACTCGGGATTCTCAATACGGATCTGGCCCTCTGGAAGATGGTCTCCATCCGGTCTCCGGATCAGTTCATCTAACTGAACCACCGTCTCGATCTGTGTTCCTTTATTCACCCGCAAACAATTTGCCCCAATTGGAAGCAGGCTGATGTAAAATGCCAGCAAGGACTCATTCTTTACTGATACAACCTGAACCGGTTCTCCCTGCTGCAGAAGACGGACCGCCTCCTGCTTTGCTGCCTGCTCATTGACAAATACAAGTACCTCATCGTCATACGTCTCCGCATCACAGACAACATACGGCATCTTTGTACATGCAGACATCAACACATAAATAGTTTCCGCATGCCGTAAAAGTGGCAATGTATTTCTTTTGATTTCCTCCGCGCTCAGTTCTTTTTCACTCATTCTTCAAACCCGTTCCTTCCTGTCAACCGCCTCTTGCCATCAAATCAACGGCTAACGATACTATCCTAAAGCGGAATCTTCCGCACTTTGTGCCCTTGGAAAGTTCCCTTTCTTTTTGCACCATAATAAATTTATTATACATGATATGTCATTCAAAGTATAGATGTAACCGAAAAACTTTTTCAAAAACCAGTGCAAAAAATGCCCTGCCCAATGATGATATTTCATCAGGCAGAGCATATTTTTTCTGTACTGTCTAATTAGTATGTATCTTCCGTCGCCTTACTCGATAATGATCTCGAATTCTGATCCAATTTCTCTGGATTTGTAAGTCTTCCCATGGCTCTTTGCATACTTTTCCACATTCATCTTCTGATTCACTTCACTGACAAGCACTTTCACCGGACCTTTTTCATTTTTTAATGCATCTGCTGTCATCATCAGCGGTTCCGGACAAGAAAGTCCTCTTGCATCTACTTCTTTCATACTGTCGACCTCTCTTCGTTCTGATATTTCTTCTGCTTTATTTTCGCTTATTTCCTGCAAATGCAATGATCAGCAGAACAACAATGCAGATTACCCCTGCAATTTTTCCTTGGATTGCAGGTCCTCCGACAACTGCCTCCGTCTCTGCTGTGGCAGCCGCTGCTGCTGCAGAAGCAAGCTTCAGATTATGGCAAAGCGCAGAACCTACAAACATTCCTGCAACTGTCACTGCCGCATCCGAAGATCCCTGTCCAGCCAATACAAGCTGACGGAGCGGACATCCGCCTGCAAGTGTTGCTGCCAGCCCTACAATATACATTCCAAGAATATTCCACAAATGTTGTGCATGTGCAACCGGCTGTCCTGAAAAGCTCAGATGGAAATTTCCAGTTGCAATGTTGTAGATCAGCATCACTCCAAACAGAGCTGCAATCACTGAGAACAAGTCAAAGTTTTTCATTAACATAATATCACGGATACTTCCTGCAAAACACATTCTCGTTTTCTGCGCAAGTGCTCCAAATACAATTCCTCCGATCAGCGCTAACCACACCGGTGCATGCATACTTCCAGGTCCTTTTTCACTTGCGATCAAAAGAGAAGATCCCATCAGAATCATCACAAGAATGCCAAGCATTAATACCGGAAGCACGGCACCATTCATCTTATTTGTCTCGTGTGCTCTTCCAAGGCTGAATCCCTGCTTTAATGCTACAATTCCTGTTGCGATTCCTGCTACAAATCCAATCAATCCTACGTAAGCATTCAGATCTCCTGCTGCCATACGAAGTACCATACGGAGCGGACAGCCAAGAAACAATAACGCACCGATCATGATGATGATACCAAGGACAAACCGGATCATCGGAGAAGATCCAGCTGTTGAACGGTACTCTTTTGTCACAACCGAAATAATAAATGCTCCCAATACAATCCCTATAATCTCCGGTCTTGCATACTGTACGACCGCTGCTTGATGCATCCCAAGCGCCCCCGCCGTATCACGGATGAAACATGCGATACAGATCGCCATATTTCCGGGATTTCCAAAAATTGCCAGCAGTACTGCTACCACTCCACAAAGAGCACCTCCTACTGCCAGCTTTGCTTTTGAATCTGTTAAATTCATCTCATTCCCTCCTAGTTTCTTCTGTTTCTTCAAAATCTGTCTCTCCGACAGGTTTTTTCTCTGTGAGTCTGTTCTTGCATTTTACCAACAAATTTCAAGAAACACGCTCTACTATCAGTATAGGTTTCTATATTGTCTTTGTCCAATCATTATTTATAATAAATGGACACTATTTATAGTTTTCTTCTATAAACAGTGTCCACACTTCTTTTCTCTTTCAAAAATCTTCTATTTTTACAAAATCAAAAGTAATACTGCCACGATCAGAACAATGCTGACTACAATTGAGATGGAATTCACCGCACTTGCAAGCCCCACATCTCCTTTCAAATCTCCAGTAAATGCCGGTGCTGCCGAGGCAATCGGACTAAAACAGAGAATCACAAGCGCCTGGCGATATTCCAGCGGAAACGGAAGCAAAAAGTAAAAGGCAAGCGCCAATACGATTGATACCGCATACCGGGCACTCAAGATTTTTACAATTTTTCCAATCTGTTCCCGGTTTCCGGACAATTTAAATCCAACACCGATCATCAGCATCGCCATAAAGGCATTTCCATTTGCAATGATTTTTGTAAACGATACAACCGGAGCCGGAAGGCTAAGATGCAGCAACGATAATACGGTCATCAGAAGATATGCATCAAACGGCACAGACTTTAACAGCGTCTTAAAAATCGTCCTGATCTTAAATCCACCGCCTTCCCCCTTTGCCATAGAAGCGATGCTGTATGCACCTCCAAGACAGATAAAGGAATTCCCCGAATCAAACAGACTTGTTGCCACAATCCCCGCTGGTCCAAGAAAACTCTGCACAAACGGCATTGTAAAATTTCCAATATTATACCCACTCATATTTAAAATAGAAAATGCACGCTCTTCCTTTGACTTCCCCGCACTGATCAACCATGCAGTCCCAATCAGGATCACACCGCCCCCAAGTCCGAGAAGGCTGATCAGAAGCATGGATGGTTCCAAACTCATCCCCGAAAAGTTAGAAACGATCGCCGCAGGAAGTGTGATCTTCAGCACAATCCTTGAAATGACATAAAAATCCTCTTCCTTAAAAAATCCTCGACTGCGCAACACATAGCCGAGAATAATAATTGCAACAAACGAAAACGCCTGCATCAATATTTCTCCCATAACATCTCTCCCAAATATTTTATTTTCATAAACTCTTCCTGTTTCGGTTATTCACTATACCATAACTTTCCTAAAAAAAGCAACATGGCAGTCAATCTTCGATTGTTCTATTTTGGAAACACATTTTTCTACCGTTTCATATACTAATAGAAATCATACAAATCTTTTGGAGGAAAAGATTATGAAAAAGCGACCAATTGTGTATTTAATTACCGCTGCCCTTCTCACACTTACCGTCAGTGGATGTGGCAGCGAAAAAACAGAAAAGCAAACAAAGCAACCGACAGAAAAAGAGCCTACTAAAGTCATTTTAAACGAAGTCGCACACTCTATTTTCTATGCACCGATGTATGCGGCAATCGAAAACGGATACTTTGAGGATGAGGGTCTTGATATCACTTTGAATACTGGATTTGGCGCCGACAAAACAATGACCGCCGTTCTCTCCGGCGAGGCAGATATCGGCTTTATGGGATCAGAAGCTTCCATCTACACTTACAACGAAGGGGCAAAGGATTATGTCGTCAACTTTGCACAGCTGACACAGCGCGCAGGCAACTTCCTTGTCGCACGGGAAGAAATGCCGGATTTCTCATGGGATGATCTAAAAGGAAAGAAAGTACTTGGTGGGCGAAAAGGCGGCATACATATATTAATGTAAATTTAGAGAGTATTGTAATTTTATGTAACTGGGTGGATGGGATGAACAGTGCGAAGAATATATAAAAAGAAGTGGCGGAAATACCAGCAATGATATTTCCGCCGAAATTATTAAGCTACCTGTGGATAATCGATAACTGCAATTTCCTGCATTAATTTCTTTGCCATATCAACAATCAATTCAAGGCGTTCAGCAACTTCGTCTGTATAATATTTTTCACCACATTGATCACATTCAAGGCATGGAACATTTTTAATTACAATAATACAATTTTTATAATTTACGACGTGTGTTGTTGTGCTATTGACCGTGGTACTATTTTTACAATACATACACATATCCATCACCTCTTTCTTCGAGTCTTTAAATCATCTTCAAATTTCTTTGTATCTGGGTAATATGCCGTTATGATATATATATTTATATTATCACACCCGGCAACAATATGCAAAATTCGTCCATTTACATTATATCCAAAAATCAGGCAACTTGGATTAGGATAATCTTCAGGGTAATCTTCTATAATTTCGCCAGTTGCAATTCCATTTTTTACATCGGCACGACTGATATCTCTTTCCTGCATTCGTTGCAGACAATGCTGTGTCCAAAGGATTTTTGATTCTGAACACAATTTCTGATATATTTCTAAATTCATTCGCTCCCTCCTTAACTTTGTTGCAATCTATAAATATTATACATCAATTTTATTATCAACAATACTTAAGAATAGTTTCCTTCAATTCATCACTAAATTCTTCTAAATCTTTCATCGTGATTGCTCTTTCATTTAAAAGTGAAATAATGTTAGGAATGCAATTAGAACGACTGATTTTTAACTGTACACCTGTATCTTTTTTATCGTTGCGAATTCGCTCTTCTAAAGTCCAGAATTTTTCAGAAGGTCTTCCTTCGCCACTCAGTAACTCAATATATTCTTTATTCAATTTATTCATATAGGCTTCTTGCCAATCTGAAATTTTTTCTCTGAACAAATCCCAATCCTTTTTAGTCAATCCGTATTCCGACATTGTTATATTCCTCCACTTTAGCATAAATAAATTATAGTATAAGCATTTTAGTTTCACAATACTTGTATTTAGAAAAAACGCATTTGATTTTCGATTTTGTGTTATTGAGAATTACAATTCAAAATTGAATTTTAAAACACAGAATACTACAATCTTCTTATAATCAAAAATTAGCAGAATCATATTGTAAGAGTATCATAAAATATCTAAGACACTCTGAATATCACTTATCTAAAAATAGTATTTTTTCATTTTTTCTTTTTCGAATTATCAAGAGAACACTCATAAGGTGAACGGAGGCGGAAACGCGATAACGTTAAACACGGGTGGATCTTGCTCTTCTAAATTTTTTCTCTTCCCCCCTGTAAAATGAGCTTTTTCCATTTCGTTATATTAGGAGATATAAAAAGAGAATTTTAATAAAGCATAAAAATCTCTTTGGGAAAGCCGGCATCCGTCTCCTTAATTTTTCAGAAAGGTAAAAGAAAATATGAACTTTTAATTTTGGATGATCTTGGCACAGAACGAAATTCTGAGTATGCTCTTGGAATTGTATTCAGCGTAATTGACCGAAGATACCGATCTGGCAGACCATTAATCGTAACTACCAATTTTCCGATAAAACAATTAAAAGAAGAAACGAACATAGAAAAGAAACGAATTTATGATCGTATTTTAGAAATGTGTGTTCCGTTATATGTTAGTGGTTCTAGCTATCGGAGTGATATTGCCCATGAAAAAATGGGGAAAATGAAAACCTTTTTCGCTACTGACGAATCAAGTCAGGCTGAAAATATTATAGAGCAGACAGGCACAAAAACAATCTGATGTTTATATCTTAGTATAGACATCAGAAATAGAAAGAGTGTGATAGCTCTGCAGAAACCTACATATTATCTGTGGCGAACAGATTATACATCTTCAGAAGACTTTGAGGCAGATAAGGAGAAATATACGAAAATAGGTTTTCGGGTTGTCACGTTTGCGGATGGGCAGCCGGATAAAAATATACATAACGGAATAAAAGCGTTGATTCGAAACCATATAAAAGAAATCAATCAGTAATTTCTATAGGCGGGAGACATTCTCTCGCCCTTATTATATTACATGATTCTATAAATAATATTTCAGAAAGGATGAAGACATGAATGCTGGATATGTGCGTCTTTCAAGAGATGACGATAAGCGAAATTATGTTTCTATAGAAAATCAGAAGTTAATTATCAACCAGTATGCAACCGACCATGGAATGGTTATTGACCGATGGTATGAAGATGACGGAGTATCAGGTTATATTTTTGACAGACCGGGATTTAGGCAGATGATGGCTGATTTGGATAAAGATATTGATACCGTATATGTGAAAGATTTCTCACGTCTTGGCAGACATAATGCGAAGGTTCTTTTGCTTTTGGATGAATTTCAGGAACGGGGAAAACATCTCATTGTCATTGATGATAATTACGATTCTTTCGATTCCAGCGACGACACCATTGGAATTAAAACATGGTTCAATGAGCGTTATGTAAAAGATACCAGTAAGAAAATCAAAAGAGCGATCGGAGCCAGACAAAAAGAAGGTACTCTTATGACAACACCGCCTTTCGGATATTGTCGGGATACGAAAGACAAAAGTATCATCAAAATCGTTCCCAAAGAGGCAGAATTTATCAAAATGGTTTACGATCTTTATATCTCAGGATCCGGTTATCGCAAAATAGCAAATTATTTGACTGACCAGGGTATCCCAACGCCTTCTATGGTACAGCGGGAACGGGAAATGGAAGAAGGTCGCATAAGCAAAAAGAAAGTTGCAACCATTTGGTCTGACAGCATGGTGAAGGAATTATTAGATAATGATTTTTACATTGGAACTTTTCGTTTGAGAAAACGTGCCAGAAATACAGTACACGGAAAGGATAAACGTGTTCCAAAAGAAGAACAGTGTATTTTTGAAGATCATCATCCGGCAATTATTGATAAATCTACTTTTTCTCTTGTGCAGGAATTAAAAGAAAAGCGTAATCGCACAAATTATCGTGGAAGCAGGGGGGAATGGATCGGTTCAGAAATTCCCAATCCTTTTGGAAGTTGTTTGTTTTGTAAGGATTGTGGAAGTCGTTTGACACCGATTAAGCGTCAAACATCCAGCAGAGAAAGAAAATATTATATTTGTACTACCTATAATACGAAAGGCAGGCGGTATTGCGAGAAAGCGCATCTGATTGAGGAAAATGATTTGATGGAAGATGTGCTGAATTATATTAAACTGTGCAGAGAAGCGCTTTGTGAAGTAATTTCCACATATGATATGAGGGACTTTGAGGCAGAAAAGAAAACACTGGCAGAAAAACGACAGGACATTCAGGAAGAAATTCAAAACCGAAAAAATCAACTGAAGGTACTTTTAACACAGAAGATAAAAGATTTATCCATAGCATCGGAAAATGAGGATTTGATCCATGAAACCTATGATTCTATGCAAAAGGATTTACTGGCGCAGATTCATGGTTTGGAGATGCAGGAAAAAGAACTGAACGAAACTACTATAGAAACACCGGATGTAAAGGACAAATTGAGAAACGCATTGGATGTAGTTGATAAAATCATTGCAGGTGGAACTCTTGACCGAAGAGATATTGAACTGTTGATTGAGAGAATTGACGTAGATAAAGAGGGAATGCCGGAAATCACTTTAAAATATGGTTTGTCTGATTTAATCAATTACAGTCCTGCTGATGAGATGAATCGCCGAGAAAATACTGTAATCGCTCTTGTAATGGAGCTGATTATAGAAGATGAACGTGGATATACATCTGCAAAATACTTGTCAGAACATATCACAGCATTGGGATTTAAGAAAACGAAACAAAGTATCTTACCTTATATCAATTTGATGAAAGAATTGGGAATTTTGGAAGATACGGATAATCCGCTGAAACCTTACAATATTGTGAAAACAAAAGAAGAGATTACGGTATTGATGCATCAATATCTGCCGGATTTACCGACTCAAATGACTTCTGAACAATTATCGGACAATTATTTACATTGTAATGGTGGTGACAGGTGGTATGCCGGAGATGGTATTTGAGTATATTCTCCGCCAGAATGGCATTGACCCTGCCAAAGATCTAGAGATCAATCAGAATATTGACTTTGGCTCTACTGCAGCAGCTTTTTCTGAGGATGATTCAGATTTCACTGTAGAATTTGAACCTCATGCTACTTCTCTGGAAACTGGTGGAAAAGGACACGTGGTAGCTTCTCTCGGAACTGACAGCGGCTATGTTCCATACACTGCGTTCTGTGCCAAACAAAGCTATCTCAAAAAGAATCCTGAGACCATTCAAAAATTTACAAATGCCCTTCAAAAAGGAATGAATTTTGTGCGTGCTCACTCTCCAAAAGAAATCGCCGAAGTCATCGCTCCCCAATTCAAAGAAACGGATCTCGATACGATTACAGCAATCGTAACAAGATACTATGATCAGGATACCTGGAAAAACAATCTCGTTTTTGAGGAAGAAAGCTTTGAACTTCTTCAAGATATCCTGGAAGATTCCGGCGAACTAAAAACCCGTGTTCCTTACAAAGATCTTGTCACAACAACTTTTGCGGAAAAGGCAAAAAATTTTTAGGGTATTTCATTCTCTATTTCTTTGAAAATATGCCACAAAATCATTTTTTATAGAATTTAATTCCCTATTTTTCTTGACATCTCTCTTCTCATAAAATAGTATAAATTTATATACGTTGGGTTCAAAGGCAGCTGCTATTTGTCCATTTACTGACAAACAGCGCAGTCTCTGAACCCTGCTATTTTTCTTATAACATCCATTTTTCGGATAAATAACTATTTTTAATATCTGCTTTTTATGCTGAACATTTTAAAGGAGAGATGAAAATCAAATGAGCGCTTATGAAAGTATTTCTCTTATGGAGAATCTTGTGATCACAGAAATCTACTCAATCCATTATTTTGAATATACAAAAGATTTTGTCTACGAAGGGGAGTCCCACGATTTCTGGGAACTGCTCTGTGTAGACAATGGAGTAATTGAAGTCACCGCCGGAGATCAGAATCTTGTCCTGGAGAAAGGTGAGATGATTTTTCATAAACCAAATGAATTCCATGCGCTGAGAGCAAACGGGCAGATCGCACCAAACCTAATCGTTATTTCTTTTGATTGTGATGCTTCCTGCATGGATTTTTTCCGTGATCGGATTGTCACAATCAATGCTACTGAAGGATTTTATCTTGGTCAGATTCTCACAGAAGCAAAGAAAACATTCTATACACCTTTGAACAATCCGTATATATGCAAACTAGTATAACGAATATTAAATAATTGCTATATCAAACGGATGCCGCTTCCTCTTCACTGATTTCATCCATTTTATATTTCCAGTGATAAATCA
>NZ_SLZV01000043.1 GCF_004346095.1 Faecalimonas umbilicata
ACCTTATCAGGCGGACAGCAGCAGAGAGTTGCCATTGCCAGGGCAATGATCACGAAACCGGATATTGTCTTAGCAGATGAGCCGACAGGAAATCTGGACAGTGAATCCAGTGAAGAGGTTCTTAGACTGCTCAGGGAGTCAGGGGAGCGTTACAATCAGACGATTATTATGATTACCCATAGTAGAGAAATTGCAGAAACAGCATCAAGGATTATAAGAATGAGAGATGGTAAAATCGTATGAGTAATGAAAAGAAAATAATCAAAGAAATGGTTCAGGGAAATTTGAAAGTACATAAGAGGAGAAATCTTCTTCTTATATTGGCAATTACTTTAACGACCATTTTATTTACTTCAGTATTGGAAATTGGATTTGGCGGTATGCAATCCATTCAGGAAACACAGTTAAGATTATCTGGAGCAAAATGGGATGCAGAATTGCGATATTTAAATGCAGATCAGTTTCATAAAGCAGAAAATTCTAATTTATTTGAAACAGTTGGTTGTAGAATTCCTATTTCTTTTGTGAATGGAACGAAAAAACATTCAATTGAAATAGATTACTTTGATTCAAAAGGAATGGATTTATATTATCTTGATTTAGAAGAAGGAAAGCAACCAAAGGCAGCAAATGAAATTGTTGTGTCTGATAAAGCATTGGAAGAATTAGGAACACAGGCGAAAATAGGAGCTGAAATTCCGGTATCCTTTACCCTGCGTGACAAAGACTATACATTTAATATGAAACTATCAGGCTGGTATAAAACTAATAAGAATACAAGTTATTTGATAGTTTCAGAAGAATTTTTGAATCAAAATTCAGATTTGCTACAAGTTTCTTATCAACAAGATGGAGAAACTGCTGGAACTTATTTTGCCAGTGTTTGCATGAAAAATAAAACCAATGTTGAACAATATCTTGAAGAATATGTTAAGGATCTAGGGGGACAGTCAGAGGATGCTCGGGGAAAAGATTTCATAAAAATATCAATAAATCCTATCAGTAATGCTGAAGAGAGCAACAGTGGGATTATTCTTTCCATTATTCTTTTCGGATGTTTGTTTGTGCTATGTGGATATCTTTTAATTTATAATATTTTTGATATAGGTGTGATGCAGGATATTCAAGAATTTGGAATGATGAAAACGATTGGAATGACCGGCAAACAGATTAAGAGATTAATGCGAAAACAGATGCTTTTTCTATCTTGTATTGGTATTACGATTGGTTTGTTGATTGGATATGGGTTAGGGGGACTGCTGTTACCTATTGTTTTGAAAAATTGGGAATATAGTGAAGAAGAGCTTACAGTTGTCCAGTCTGTACACCCGGCTATCTTTGTTTTAACAGTCGTTTTTGTATTGATTACAGTATTTTTGAGTATGAGAAGACCCTCCCGAAAGGCAGCCAAGTATTCTGCGATTGAAACAGCAAAATACACAGAGATAAAGAAAAAAACTGCTGAAAAGGATGTTCGTTCTATTGGAAATATAGCAAGGAACAATTTGCAAAGGAATAAAAAAAGAACAGTTTTAGTATTTACTTCCCTTATACTAAGTGTTATATTTGTGAACTCTTTATGGACTGTTTCAAATAGTTTTGATGAAGAAAAGTATGTTAATGCTAAGATGCGTAGAGATTATTTAGTTGCATCTAAAGATGCATTAAACCCAGGCGTAGGATATGTCAAATCTTCTGCAGCACTGAATGAAGAAGCTATACAGAAATTAGAAGATAATTCTATGGTTCAAAATGGAACAAAATTATATAAGAATACGGTAGATAATGCTGATATAAGTTTTGAATGGGGAAGTGAAGGTATTGATATACAACAATATAGTCCCAATATAGAAGTTGACGGAGTAGTTACAAATGAAGCAACAACTAATTATGGTCCAATAACATTGGCAAAAGATGAGAGAGCATTGTGTAATGTATGTGGAATTTCTGAGAACTTTATTGACAAAATGGAAATATGGGATGGTGAAAAAGATCGTGCCACAATAAAAGAAAAATTAAAAAGTGGGAATTATGCTCTTGTAGCTTCTATGAAAAATGATAATGGAGTTCCAAATGAGAATCTTTTTAACAATTCGCCTGCCTTAGGGGAAGATATAGAGATATATAAAGAGGGAAAATTGATTAAAAAAGTAAAAGTGCTGGCTAGGATTGGTGTTATCAGGTCTGAAAGAGTAGTAGGTGGACACGCAACTGGAGGAGGTACTATTTTAGGTCCTTGGTTTTATTTAGGAGAAGATTTGTTTAAAGAATTATATGGAGAGGGTAATTTGGTAAATTATTCTTTTGATGCAGATGAGAAAGATGCTATTGCTGTGAAGAGAATGTTGAGTCAGATCTCACAAGAATTTCCTGATGTAGGATTTGAAACAACAGAGCAAAGGCGTGCAGAAATCGAAAACTATAAAATGTTAGTTCGTATTTTATGTGTGTTAATAGGAGGAGTTTTAGGTGTAATTGGAGTTGTAAATCTTATAAATATTATTTTTACAAATCTAATCGTGAGAAATAGGGAATTAGCAACATTTAGAAGTATAGGTGCCACCAGGAAACAGCTTCGTGAATTGATTATGAGAGAAAGTGTGGGATATGTTTTTTATGCCGCAATCGGTGGCTTTATATTTGCTGCATTTATCAGTATTACTGTAGTCAAGGCAATATGTTTTTCCAACTGGTTTTTAGCTTTTAGATTTACATTACTTCCAGCAATTACCGTAATAATACTATATTTGATAATATCTATTATAGCTTCTGAAGTAGGAATTTATCTTTGGGAGAAAAAAAGTATTACAGACCGTCTTAGGAATCTGTAGATGAGGTGATTTACAGCATAAAAGTGCTGATAAACCAAAATATAAATGAAGGGAGGCGGAGAATATGTTAGAGCTTGAAAAGAAAATGCAGGAAGAGTTATTTTATGAAGAATGATTATGGAAAACGTATGCGCTTCAATTTTGTAACCATTACTCCAGAGGATATTCCGGCATTCCCTGGCTCACAGGTAGGGGATATCTATACGGATATTCAGACACCAGAAATTGATTATGCGTCTATTACAAAATACGAAGATATGTTAATTGCAGGAGTTCCGGCTTTATATCGAATTACAAATGGAAAAATTACAGAATTTTATTTTGACTCTGTAGAAATAGAGGAGTTTTTCAATAGCATGGGAAGGTGAGATTATGGATATAAAGGAAATCTTAAACCCTATATGGTTATGGATTTATAGAAGCTAAAAGAATTGCGGGATGGAGGAATCGACAGTATGGCCATACTTGAAACAACGGACTTGAAAAAGTATTACGGTTCAGGTGAAAATATCACGAAAGCATTGGATGGTATTTCATTGAAAATAGAGGAAGGTGAATTTGTTGCTATTGTAGGCGTTTCTGGAAGTGGAAAATCCACGTTACTAAATATGATTGGGGGATTGGATATCCCCACTTCCGGAAATGTCTTGGTAAAGGGAAAAAACATAGGGCAGCTAAACGAAGAAGAATTAACAATTTTTCGTAGAAGGAATATTGGATTTGTTTTTCAGAATTACAATTTAATTCCGATATTAAATGTCTATGAAAATATTGTTTTTCCAGTAGAGCTGGATGGGAATGAAGTGGATCAGGATTTCCTGGATAAGATTATCACGATTTTAGGAATTGATAAAAAACTGGAAAATTTGCCAAGCGATTTATCGGGAGGACAGCAGCAGAGAGTTGCGATTGCCAGAGCTTTGATTACGAAGCCTGCTATTGTCTTGGCTGATGAACCGACAGGAAATCTTGATACGCAGTCAAGCCTTGAAGTGATGGGATTGTTAAAGCAAACCAGTAAACGGTTCTGTCAAACTATTGTTATGATTACCCATAATATGAATTTAGCACAAATGGCAGATAGGATTATCAGAATTCAAGATGGAAAGATTATGGATATATAATAACAGGAGGGGACAGAGTGTATTCGACCAGAAACAAGAAATGTATGCTGAAACTAGCAAAGAAAGATTTCTTGAAAAATAGAACAAGAAATATCGTTGCTGTTTTGGCCATGATCTTAACAACGGTATTATTTGCTACCCTAATAACAACGGGGGTAGGAGCGTATGAGTCAGTCCAGCTTACTTTGCAGAAACAAAAAGGAAGTAAAGCAGATGCTGATATACGTTACATGACAGAGGAACAGTTTGAAAAATTATCAAAAGATGAAAGAGTTGATTTTGTCGGTCTTAGAAGACCGATTGGATTTTTAAGCAATGCGAAAACACATAATATAGAATTAGATTATATGGATTCTATTGAGCAGGAATTGACCTTTTCCGTTCCTATATTAGGTTGTGCGCCTACAAAAGAAAACGAAATTGCAACAACGGATAGAGCATTAGAAAGTTTGGGAGTAGAGCCTAAAGTAGGCGCAGAAGTTGAAATAGAATTTGAATTGCGAGATCAGACTTATCAATATAAAATGGTCGTTTCTGGAATATGGGAAGCATCAAATTCACAGAGCAGTCTGATGTTAGTATCAGATAAATTTATGCAGGCAAATGAAGAAATATTTCCATATACCTTTGACAAAGACAGGCAATATGCCGGAACATATTTTTCAGATGTAGCATTTAAAAATACCAACAATATGGAAAAGCAGCTCCACGATATTGTGTTGAGCCTGGGTGGAAATCCGGAAGATGCTAATGCAGAAAACTACATTGCTTGTGCAGTTAACAGAATTACCAATCCGGAAATGAATGTATCTGTACTTTTTATCGGTTTGGTTTTTGCACTGCTTTTTGTATTCGCAGGTTATTTACTCATTTTCAATATTTTTGAAATTTCTGTTTTACAAGATGTACAGAAATACGGTTTATTAAAAACAATAGGAACTACTCAAAAGCAGATAAAGTTTTTAGTTCGTATACAAACATTGTGGCTATTGCTGATTGCGCTGCCATGTGGATTATTAATAGGATATTTTCTTGGAAAGGCAATCCTGCCATTTGCGATTGGATTTATTACGAATGAATATTCAAATCTATCGGTAGAGGTTTCGCCAAATGTAATTATTTTTATTGGGGCAGCCATTTTTACAATCTTTACTGTATTAGTCAGTGTAAGAAAACCAATCAATATAATTTCTAAAATTTCTCCTATAGAAGCACTCAGATATTCAGAGAAAAGGGAGAAGGGTAAGAAAATAAAGCATACAAAGAAAATTTCTGTTTGGAGATTAGCCTTATCAAATGTGAAGAGAAAGAAGAAAAGAAGCATATTTATCGTTATATCCATGACACTTTGCTGTATGCTGCTTAATTCTACTTTAATTATCGTAAACAGTATTGATATTGAAAAGGCAGTAAAAGAACAGTGTGCAGCAGATGTGGTAATTGCGAATGGAAATACCTTTAATAACCTTAAAGGATATATACAACATACGGACAGTCTTGATGAAAACATAGTGGAACTGATTGAAAATCAGTTTGAAATGGAAGATAAGGGATTCATATATAAGAATACTTTAGATGACAGAGATATTACGATTGATTATGGACTGACTTATGATAAAGAAGATCTGGTAAAAGAAGATGGAAAAGCCGGTATCATGGTAGATCAATATTATATTCCGTTAGGATATGATGATTTTCCAGTATGTAATGTATATGGCTGTAACGAAAACGTCTTCCAGAGATGTGATTTTCTGAAAATAGCAGATGATCTTTCAGTTACAGAGTTATATCAAAAGCTGGAAGAAGGAAATTATGTTGTTGAAGCAGTACGAAAAAAGCAAGGGCAGTCTTCAGTAAATATGGAGGATTTTCAATGTGAAATCGGAGATAAAATCAAAGTTCGCAGTAACGGAGAAGAAGAACGTGAGCTTGAAGTGATTGCTCAGATGAGTGTGACTTCAACGGAGTATGAAGTCCCTAATGTGACAACAGGAATTACCGCTGTTGGAGGGGACGCTCCCATGTTTTATATTTCAGAGAACACATTTAAAAATATATACGAAAATCCTTCTTTGATGAGTTTTTCGTTTAATGTAGATAAAGAAGAATTAGTACCGGTTACAGAACGACTAGAAAAACTTGTTGAACAAAAAGAAGGCGAAATCGGCTGTAGTTCAGTTATTATGCTGAGAAATAGTTTGAGCGGTATTAAGAATACTGTTTATATCATTGGTGGATTTATCAGTGTGATTTTGGGTATGTCAGGATTTATTAATTTTATAAATCTGATGATTACCAATATCATAACACGAAAAAAGGAATATGCAGTAATGCAAAGTATCGGTATGACAACAAAGCAGTTGATCAGGCTTATTGTAAATGAAGGATTGTTATATGCTTTGTCTTCAGCGGTATTAGGAATTGTACTTTCTGCTTTAGTAGGCGGTACAATGGTAAAAATAATCTGTAATGCAATTTGGTTTATGACCTATAAATTACTGCTATGGCCGGCAATCACATTATCTGTCGTAACCATAATTTTGTCGGGAGTTATTCCGGTGATTGTGTTTAAATCCTTCAATAAGGAAAGCATTGTAGAAAAAATAAGGAAAGATTTTTAATTTGTCACATGACAATTTAAAAAAAAAATATCATAGGAAGGGAGGCATAATTATGACGAACATGGACAAAAAAGTACAGGAAGAAGAATTTGACATCGAAGTGCAGTATTGTGATCCTGATGATTGTTTGAGTGACTGTCTTGTAGAGGTAAATATCTGTACAGCAGTAGTAACTGGTTGGTTGTAGGAACAAAGGAGAAGAAAATATGGGTGAAGTAGAGAAAAAAATGCAGACAGAAACATTTGATATGGAAGTGCAATATTGCGATTCCAGTGATTGCCTTCATGACTGTGTTCAGAGTGGATACAATAATTGTACAGCAGTAGTAACCGGTTGGTTATAAAATAAAAAGCACAAATGAAGCAAAAGGAGATGCACCAGATAAAACCATAACGGATAGTTTTCTGGTGCATTTCCGTTGTAGAAAAGGAGAGAAAAACTTATGTATCCATTTCTAGTTGAGAATATGACAGATGAGGAAGGCTATATACAAAATTTAAACATTGAAGTAAATTCCAAAGAAGTTTGCTATTTTATGTGTGGGGAAAATTTTGGACGGATACTTTTTGAAATCTTTTGCGGATATAGAAAACCGAAAATGGGTGAGATATTGGTGTGTAATAAAGACTGGCTTGATTTGGACGAAAATAGTCGTTCTCTTTTAAACAGGCGCTTGTTTGGAATAGCGGCAGAGGAGTTTCCACTGATTGAATTTATGACGGTTGAAGAAAACATTTCTATGCCAAGTCTGTTAGATGGGGATAAATCCAACATAGAGGAATTGGTTAAGGCTTTTGACATAGGGCACTTATTACAAAAATACCCTTCGGATCTTAATCATAGAGAAAAAATGAGATGTATCTGTGCGCGTGCCTTTTCCGGAGGCAGAAAGGTTGTTGTGATATTCGATTTATTCAAAAGAATGAAAGAGCAGAATAAGGCGGAACTTGCAATACTTACTTATCATGCAGCAAAAAGTTTGGGGATATCTGCTCTTTACATAAGTGAAGATTTAGACGAAAATTATGGCGCCTATGATCTTATATACAAATACCGACCTGAGAAAAAGGAATTTTCTATTATTGATTATCGCGCATGAATGGAGCTGTAGAAATGGAATGTGATAGAGAATGTAGACTGCTGTTAAATGATTTGAATGGTATTCTTTCTGAACAATGTTTGGAGCAAAGAGTTGGGCGCAGGTATTTGAATGATCCGGTGCAAGAGTTGGCAGAGTGTATCAATCAACTGCTGGATATTTGTGAGAGGGCAGTAACAAGGACTCTGAATATAGAAAATGATTATCGTACTATGAGGGCGGAACTGCAGAGCAATATCCGAAATCCGCTAAGCTGTATAAAAACAAGTTGTTTTCTAATCAATTCACTTGCAGAAAAGGAAAATATCCAGTCTGAAAAGCTCCGGGAGTATCTTCAAATTATGGAAAAGGCAGCGGAGGATATAGAGAGTGCATTAAAATAATTGATAATTGAAGAAGTGCTGGACGGGGAGTTTTCGTCCAGTATTTCTTTCTGGAATGAGAAAAGTTGAATTTACAAATCAAGAGGAGGCATACACATGAAGTATGTTTTTCCAGAATATAAAGAGAATGTAGTGCTGGGCAACGGGAAATTACGGTTAAATCCAATGTCCTATCAGGTTATCTACGAAGGAAAGGAGATAGACCTGACACCCAGGGAATTTGAAGTTTTGTACCTACTGGCTTTAAAACCAAACTGGGTAATGCCAAAGACAAATATTTATCATTCTGTATGGGGGATTCATTATCATGATGATCAGATACCATACAGAACAGTAGAATATGTGATATGGAAAATAAGAAAAAAGATGGGATATGATATTATTGAAACGTTGGTCAATGTGGGGTATAGACTGAAGAAGTTATAATTTTCTGGAGATATAATTGATATGAAACGGTATGTTATTACAAATGGAGGATATATTACATGAATGAAAACAAGAAAAGTGCGAAAAAGTATCACCAATCTATAATTACTGCTTTAGAGAAAAAAGTAAATGATATGAAAGACTCCGCTTATTCAGGATTGTATAGCGAAATAGCGTTTATTATTGGAATAGCAGTTATCATGATAGATACTTTTTTTCCGTCGGAGAAAACGGAAGCTAATTGTTTCTTGAAAATAATACTGATAGCTATATCTGTATTCTGTATGTTCTATTTCGCCAGAAAAGTGAAAACAGTGAATGAAGTGGAAGAAGAGAAAAAGTTTTGGCCGAACTTTTTTATTCAATGGGCAACAGGGTTAGGGTATATAAACATGCCTGTAGCTGTGATCGCTATTTTGGTAACATTTGATAAGGGCAAAGCATGGACATTATTTATGATGGGAGTTGCTGTAATTTTGACCGGTTTGACTTTAATAGATGCCCTTGTAAAAACTTCTAAAATTTTAAAAAAAGAAAATGTTGGTAAGCAGAAATAAGATTGACTAAAAAAATTGAGAGGACGTTTAACCGGGCATTTCAGCAAAAGTATGGGCGAACACCTAGCGAATACCGGGGAATAGGGTGGAATAAGTGAATATTATGAGAATTGCAGAGAACATATAGGGAAATATTTTTGCGGTTTGAAGGAATTCGGAGCGGATATGCGATTTGGCGCATATCCGCTTTTGTTGTTATAGGAAAGATTTTTGCTTTTAGCGGTTACATTGGTAAACAGTAATATTTTTATATGGACGGTGTGGAAAAAATAAATCTATTAATATTCTAACAAAAGTTACATAGACAGTCGATTTTATTACATGAATAAAATTTCAAGAAATAAAAGGTGTATTATCTAAAATGTAAGGAACAGAAGAAAATAATTCAACCATTTCAATTTAGAATTAGTATCTGTACTGTACAAAATTGATTTATGAAAGGAGAAATAATTATGAGTGAAATGAGAAATCCTATTACAAGAGAAGAAAACTTTAGCAATCCGGCTGGTAACGTTATGATGGAGCTGCAGGAAGCAGATTTAAACAAATTTGTAGCAGGAGCTGGTGAAACCAGAAATTCCGGCGGAGTTTTATGTACAAGTACAGCAGAATGCTACTTTGGTACTTTGCTGAAACCTTGCTGCCCTAAGAAATAAACACAGGTGTTGATAAAGAGGGTAAGCGTTAATTGAAGTTTGTGCAGTACAGATACGAATTGTGAGTTGAAATGGAAAGCAGAATGGGGTGTTTAAGAACATGAATACTGAGAGAGCATCATATTTTACAGAAAGAAGTTATACAACATCAGAAGCAGAAAATAAAAAAGATATATTTGAATATTGGAAAAAGATTTTAGGAGAAGATACATTAAGAGTTGCTGAGAAATGTTATGGTATTGATTTAGTAAAAGTTTTAAATTCTGAAAATTATGTATGTGAAAACAATCATGTGATGTCAGAAATGGAAAAGGTAAAAATAGAATTATTTGAAAAACCAATCAATTATAACTATTCCGGATTCAAAGGAGAAAAATTGGCATTTAATAATTTTTTCATACCTTTAATCAATTACGGAATAGACGTATTAAAAAATGGAACAAGTCTTTTTTTAACGGATTCTATTATAGATACATACGCAAATACCTTATTAGAGAGATTAGGGAAAATCAGTCTTGGGATATTAATGTTTGAAATGTATCTTTGTAGGAAGACGGGAAAACTGAATGGAAGAAATTCAGAGGAAGAATACGATTATTATAATAATATTTTTTTAAGTAAGAAATCGTATAAAGAGGAGCTTTTCAACATATATCCATGTTTGCTGCGTTCAGTTACAGAAACCGTAGAAAACTTATCTTCTTATTATGTACTTTTATTAGAAAGGCTTAATAAAGATAAAAAGGAAATCGTGAATAAATTTTGCAGAGGTTTAGAATTTAAAAATGTAGTTGAAATAAGTTCTAATATCTCGGATTCCCATAGAAAAGGGAATGGTGTAAGTATCCTTAAATTGGATAATGGCACTAAAATTGTGTATAAACCACGTTCATTAAAAATTGAAAAAGTGTATTTTGATTTTTTGGGAAAGATAAATGCTGGTTGTAAATATGAAATGTATGAACCAAACATATTAGATTGTCAGGAGTATGGTTGGGAAGAATTTGTACATTATAAAAGTTGTAAAACAGAAGAGGAAATTAGACGGTATTTTTATAGATTTGGAATATTGATTTTCAGTAGTTATATTCTTAATACAAATGATTTACATGAAGAAAATGTGATTGCTGCAGGAGAATATCCAATTATTATAGATGCAGAAACAATACTAGATAACCGTAGAAGAGGGAGAACAAATTCTGCAAAAGAGGAAATAAATTATATCCTTCATGAGTCAGTATTATACTCAGGTCTATTGCCACATTATAGATTTTCAAATTTGGGTCAAGGCGTAGATATGAGTGCAATTAAAGGTAGTGAAGGAAAGGAATATCCTATAGTTATTCCTAAAATAGCAGATTTATGCACTTCAAATATGAGATTTGTATATGAACATCCTACAACTGGAGTAAATCAAAATCTTGTTAAATTAGATGGAGAAAATGTATCAGCATTTCATTATCTAAAAGAAATAAATGCAGGATTTGAAGATGCGTATAAATATGTTTTGGAGAACAAAGAAAAATTTCTTGAACATGCCGACATGTTTGGTAATTTAAATATTCGCCATTTAGTTCAGGATACCCAAAGATATTCTATGTTATTGCACACATCTTTTCATCCGGATTTTATGCAAGATGGAAGAGATAGACAAATGTTTTTGTGTAGTTTATTCAAGCAGTATGAAGCTACGCAAGGAGATAAAGGTGTTGTGAAATGTGAGATAAAGGACATGTTAAATATGGACATTCCATATTTTTATCTTAATACATCGGATAAATCTCTTTTCGGATCAGAAGGTGAAAAAATCGAAGGTTATTTTGAATATACCAGTTTGGAACACTTAAAGAAAAAGATAGTATTGTTAGATGAAGCTGATTTAAAAAGGCAATTAATGTTCATGAATATTATTCTGACAGAGATAAACGAATTTCAGGTTGAGGATAAAAAAATAGAGCTTCAACAAATGAAAATGATTCCACACAGAGAAAAAAATAATGCTCATCTGTTAAAAGCTGTTCAGAAATTGGCTGACTGTCTTATAAAAACTGCTGTTTTTAACAAAGATAAAACAGAAGTTAATTGGATTGGTGTTACTCTAATTGGAAATGAAGATGACTGCTCATGGGATATAAGACCACTTGGTACATATTTATATGAAGGTATGTCTGGACTAGCAATTTTCTTTAACGCATTGTATGCTGTTGATCCCAAACAGGAGTACCTTATTATATGTAATGCGATTGAAAAGGAATTATTTACATACACAGATGAGATGTGTGAACGAAATGAGGGAATAGAAAATGAAAGCAGTGGCGCCTTTGGTGGAGAAGCGTCTATAATGTACACTTATGAGGTACTGTATAAAATTACAAATAAAGAAAAATATTTGGATTATGCAAAAAAGCACTATAAAATATTAAAGAAAGCAATCACCAGAGATAACAGTTTTGATCTTGTCTATGGTAATGCAGGCGCAGTTATTACATTGATTAATATGTATCAGCTAACCGGAAATAAAGAGTATATCGCTTCGGCAGAAATAGCAGGAGATATAATAGTAAATGCGCAGGAAAAGGAAGGCTCTATTAAAGGCGGATGGAATGGAGATGGAAGAACTTCGCCGTTAGCGGGATTTTCACATGGAGCATCTGGAATAGTTTTAGCATTGGCAAAACTATGGCAGGTGACTCAGAAAGAGGAGTATTTATTGTCACTGCTCGATGGCATTAAATTTGAAAATTCTTTATTTGTGAAAGAAAAAGGAAATTGGAAAGACGAAAGGGTATATGCGGGAGAAAAAGCATCTGATGGAGGAAGTTTTACTGTTGCTTGGTGTCATGGCGCTGCAGGCATATTACTTAGCCGATCTAAAGTAAATGTCATATTGAATGGGCGGTATTCGGATTTGATAGAAAATGATATAAAAGTAGCAGTGAATACAATATTAAGAGAGGGAATTTTAGGAAACAATTGTCTATGTCATGGCAATTTAGGCAATACAGAAATTTTATTTGAATATTTAAAAGACCATTCAGATAAAAAGATAGAAAAATATTATGTAGATATTCGTGATATTATTGCTGAGAATGTATGTAATGGTGTATTTGACTGCGATAATGCGTATCTATATGGATATAAATTGCAAGGATTTATGACAGGACTATGTGGCATGGGATATTCTTTGCTGCGAGATATAAAAAAAGATTTACCTTGTGTAATTGCTCTGGAAGTCTAAAATGATAGTATTGGAAATAATAGAATTTATTATTTCCAATACTAATTTATTATACTAGGGAGGTGTATTTATGCACAAAAAAAGTGTGCCATTGATTCGCCAGATGGGGACAACAGACTGTGGCATAGCAGCATTGACAATGATCTTCCAATACTATAAATATAAGATAGATATTAGTGAATTAAAAGCTGCAACAAGTATTGGAAGAAATGGTATGTCTTTAGCAAAAATGAAAGAAATTACGGAAGAACATAATTTTTCATTTAAGGCGTATGGAAACTACGAAACCGAAGAAAATTTGATAAAATGTTTACCGATTATCATGTGTTCAAAAGAAAATCATTATGTTGTAGTTGCGGAGAAAAAATATGGGAAATATATACTTTTAGATCCTTTAAGAGGAAAAGAAAAGGTTGACTATTCATATATTAAAAAGAATTTTTTAGATGTAATTGTATGTGTTCGACCAACAGAAAAGAATTATAAACGTGAGAAACGTGAGTCTTTTCTTATACCTATAAATAAAAGCAAATTATTTCTGGCAAGTATTCTAACACTGGTTACGCAGGGAATTATATTGATTCCACCGCTCATTATTAAAAAAATAGTCAATGAAATAACTTATAATACATTAGGCTTCAATTTCGTAAAATATGCTTTACTGATATTATCAGTGGCATTAAGTTATTTACTTGCAAATTTAGCTAAAAAAAGGGTAATACTTATTTTACAGAATAATATATATAAAGATACTATATTTTTAATGTTAAATAAAATATTTGATATTGATTTAAGCTATTTTGAAAGCCATTCATCAGGAGATATTGAAAATCGCTTTAATAGTGTAAGTGATATATATGAATTTATATCAACAGCTCTAATATCAACAGTGATAGACGTGGTTACTGCTGTTTTTTGCGGAATGATGATGATAACACAGTCAATACCATTGTTTGCGGTTATAATAGTAATGACTGTTATACAGATAACAATAGTAATGGTATTAAATCAAAAAGCTAGAATAAAGGTTAAAAATTATATTGCAGATCAGAGTGCATTACAGGCACGAATGGTAGAAACTTTGACTAATATCCAACAAATAAGGTGCATGAGAATAGAGAATATGCTGAGTGATAGTCTGAAACAGGATTATAAGCATTTAATTAAGAGATTACGTGAGCGTGTACAAATAAGTGATATTATGGAGTCAGTGGTGGGGGCTTTTTCAATAGCTTCTTCATTGATACTTTACGTTATAGGCGGATACTTGGTTTGTGATAATAGGTTGGAATTAGGAACGTTAATAGCCTTTGTTACACTTGCCGGATATTTTACAGGTCCATTTCAAACTTTATCTTTGGTGGTACCTCAAATTAATGTTTTAAAGGAAACGATGATTCGTTTAAAAGAGTTAATGAATTATAAATCTAACCGTAAAAATGGTACTCAGCGTATTAACTCATTTGAGTCTATGGAAATGCAACAAGTAACATTTTCTTACTATGGAAGCACGAAGCCAGATGTAGAGAATGTTAGTATGATGCTAAAAAAAGGGGAGAAGATAGCATTTGTAGGAAGTTCAGGGAGTGGAAAGACTACAATTACAAAATTATTATTGAACGTCTTTTCTCATTATCAAGGACAAATTTTAGTAAATGGAGAAGATATAAAACAAATATGCAAAGAGGATATAGATCGGATATTTGCCATAGTTACTCAGGTTCCAATGGCAATGAATGGAACAATTAGAGAAAACGTGGATATTACAAATACGTTGACAGATGAGGAAATATATCATTATTTAGATTTAGTAGAACTGAAAGATGATATAGAAAAATTTCCATTGGGACTTAATACATTTGTGGGAGAAAATGGACAGAACATTTCAGGAGGACAAAAACAGCGTATTGCTATAGCAAGAGCATTAGCACTGAAACCGGAAGTTATTATTTTTGATGAAGCCACAAGCAACTTAGACCCTCTTACAGAACGAAGAATATGTAATAATTTGAAACAACTACATATTACTCAGATTGTAGTTACACATAGGCTGAATGCCATACAAGATGCTGACACAATATATGTAGTTGAAAAAGGAAAAATAATTGAATCCGGAACACATGTGGAACTGCTTCAGCTAAAGGGAGCATATTATGATAGTGTGAATAATTAAGAACAGGTGAAAGTCAGATAATGGCTTTCACCTGTTCTTTTAAGAGAGCTTTTCTTCATGCGGATCAATATGTTCAATAGGTATTTCTAATATGACCTTTAAGCCATGAGGAAGGATATTTTCATATTTGATATTTCCGTTATGGGCGGTTAATATTTGGTAAACCAATTTTAGGCCAAAACCATGAACGGACTCTCCATTTGAATTGTACATGTTATTAGGAAAAACACCGCTATTCATTTTTTCTATTTGTGTAGAAGTCATACCGCCACCATTATCAATGACGGAGATAATACAGGTATCATTTTCCTTTAGAATTTCAACTGTTATTTCGCAACCATGAGGATTATGACTAATACAATTTTGAATTAGATTGCTTAGCATTCTTGAAAAAAGTTCCGTATCTCCTTTGATCAATACTGGAATCATATCAGATGATGAATGAAAATCAAAAGAATATTTGTTGTCTATTGGTCCATTCATAAAGCCAATGATTACTTGGCGGGCGATTTCCACAGGAGAAAAACTGGTTTTTATTAAAGGCTGCATGGAGTATTCCAGTCTTGAAGTTAAGTTTAAATCTGCGATTAGGCTACGGAGTTTTTCGCTTTGTTTACGAATTATACTTGCCTGTAGTTGTACAGGCTGTGAAGCATCTTCATTTTTTTCGATTTCAGAAGCATATCCCAAAATAATAGAAAGAGGTGTCCGGACATCATGCGAAACACCATTAATCCATTCGGCACGCGCCTGTTCTTTTTGTAGAAGATGTTTTCCAGCCTTATTTAGTTCAGCATTTATACTTGAAAGTTCACCCGTTTCTGAAAGGGTAATAGGTTTTCCCTGAGCAATAGAGTCAATACCGTCAATGATTGGCACTATAGATTTTTCTATTTTATGTGTATTACGCCAGAATAATATAAATATCAGTAATATATTAAAACAAATCATTAAAAAGATACCGACTATTAGGCTGTGAATATAATTAATATCTATTGAAAAATTGTATTTTGTTATACTATTGGGTTCGCACCCGATAACCAATAAGCCGGCAGAATGTTCTTGGATAAAAACAGGATATTCTTGTAAGTACCACCGACTAAACTTGGCTATTTGTAAATTTGAATAGGTTCTTGGCAATTCTTTGGGTAAAAATTTTTCCCAAATGATATTTCCTTGTTCATTTAAGATCATTGCCCAGGCACTTTTATTTTTTAGAATATTTTCTATATAATCAGTAGAAGAAATTGTTCCATCTACATTGAGCGTGATATTTTTGCTAATAGTTTGGACGGGTATATCTGGATCAGTCGAATTATTCCATGCCATGAGCAAAGTCCCGCATATTAAAATAATATTTAAAATAAAAAATAGGATCAATATAATAAGGGTGGAAAGAAGATATTTTTTGAAAAATCGCTTGGCAGGCTTCATTATTTTACTCCTTTCACTAGCAATTTATACCCTAGTATAGAATAAATTAAATTTCTGCTATATATTTTTGAGATGATGTATGGTAAAATAGTGTTATCAAAGAAAGGATGATCGCTATGAGAAAA
>NZ_SLZV01000044.1 GCF_004346095.1 Faecalimonas umbilicata
TTGCGGACTCTTCGGAGTCCGTTTTCTGCTTTTAGGCATAAAAAAGGGAGCTATTGCTCTATAGATGATTACTCATCTATTTTGCAACAGCCCCTGGGTTCTGCTACTTTTAAAAGATAATCACAGGGTCTTTCAAAGTGTCTGTGCGATCCTGAACAATGTCGGATATGCCTCCATCAAAAATTCTCTGTGACCACACCACTCTTCTGTGAGATAGGTCCGATTCTGTCTCTTGCAGCCACCGCGGCAGATTTTCCAGAATGGACATGTCTCACAGATTTTTTTTATCTGTCTTTCTTCCTGAATGAAATTTTTCATCGCTTCGCTATATAAAAGTTCCTGAAGTGTCTGATCTTGCAGATTTCCGCAGCAATACTGATCCAACACATAAAAATCACATGGATATACACTGCCGTCTGCCTCCACCACAAGCTGCGCTGTACAAAATCCAAGCATTCCACACTGCTGTGGAGGACGATCAGACAACATCAACAGCAGGTTATCAAACAGAGTTACACTCCTGTAATCTCCATGCACATAATCATCCAGCCAAAGCCGATAGAACCGCTTATAAAATTCGGCGTACTGTTCTGGCTTTAGTTCCTGATCATTTCCAGTCACTGCGCTCTGCTGCTGTTCTGGAAATTCTCCAAGACACGGAATACACTGCACATAAGAAAATCCCTGATCTTTCAAGAAATGATAATATGCTTCCGGATGCGCCGCAAGCCGTGGTGTCAGTACAGTGAGAATATTATATGCCACTTTATATTGTTCCAGTAGCCGGATTCCCTGCATGATCTGCGCATACATTCCCTTTCCCTCTTGATCTACCCGAAAACGGTTTGTGTTAGACTCATACCCGTCCAACGAAACACCCACGAGAAATTCTTCTTCTCGAAAGAACCGTGCCCACGACTCATCTATCCGCGTACCATTTGTCTGAATGGCATATCGTACTGTGCGTGCCCCCTTTTTTTCACGGACATACTCTGTAAATTGTCTATAATACTCCAGCCCGGC
Source organism: Faecalimonas umbilicata (assembly GCF_004346095.1). Taxonomy (GTDB): domain Bacteria; phylum Bacillota; class Clostridia; order Lachnospirales; family Lachnospiraceae; genus Faecalimonas; species Faecalimonas umbilicata. Next base: position 1,024 of record NZ_SLZV01000044.1, read on the forward strand.
AAGGGTGGGCTCCCCACCTTGAAATGCGAATGTAATCTGTGCATCTTCCTCCGTTTCTGCAATGGCACGGTCAATCAATTTCCGCATGATTTCCGGCTTCATTTTCCCACTGCATGGACGTTCTCTCCTATTACTGATGTCCTCATAGAAGCAGTATGGGCACTTCAAATTGCATAGGGATGATGCGGGTTTTACTAAAAATGAAAGATATTTCATAATGTTTTCTCCTCCTCATTACACGGATTATACTATCTGACAGCAAGCTTGTAAATGACACCGATTCGTTTATTGCTTTTTTCAACAAACATCTATATAATAAACCCAAAGGAGACCTATTATGAGTAATCAAAATTATCGCCTGGAAGAGAAAAATTCCAAAAAAATCGATGTCCATCTGCTCTATATCACAGAAGCAAAATATGAGCAGGACTGGCATAGCCTTGCACATACGCATCATTTTACCGAATTGTTTTTTATTACCCACGGAACCGGAAAATTTACAATTGAGAACGAGTGTTTCCCGGTCAAAGAAAATGATCTGATCATTGTCAATCCGAATGTTTCCCACACCGAATCAGGCGGAACCGGCACTCCTCTTGAATACATTGTCCTTGGGATCAACGGACTGCAATTTACGGACAAGGACGAATTTACTAATTATACGATTCATAATTTCTTTCACTACCGCGAGGAGCTCCATTTTTACCTGAAGATGCTGCTCAAAGAGGTGCGGAAAAAAGAAGAAAATTTTGAATCCATCTGCCAGAATCTTCTGGAGCTGATCATCTGGAATATCACTCGTCAGACACAGACAACACTGTCCGTTGCTCCGACTAAGAAGATCACAAAGGAATGTCGGTTCATCGAACAGTATCTGGATGAACATTTCAAAGAAGATATCACACTTCAGACACTCAGTGACCTGACGTATCTGAACAAATATTATCTGGTACATGCATTTAAAAATTATAAAGGAGTTTCCCCGATCAACTACCTGATTGAGAAGCGGATTTCTGAGGCAAAACATCTGCTTGGCACTACCAATTTCCCAATTGCAAAGATTGCTTCCGTCGTCGGTTTTTCCTCTCAATCCTACTTTTCGCAGGTATTTCGAAAAGAAACCGGGCTTTCTCCGAACAAATACCGTAAGAGTATGGACTCACAAAATGAGGCAGGAGGAAGCAATTAGTTGAAAGTAAGTTGTAAAAAGTTATAAATAAGTGGTGATTTTTATAACTTATATCGATAGAACAAAGTATAAACATTACAGGGAGCTTTTAATTATGACTAAATACTATTCTATCAATGAATTTTCAAAAATTGGGGGAGTATCAGCACAGACACTTAGAAATTGCGAAGGATTTTCCATGAGCAAAAAGAAAAATAAGCAGAAGTTGAATTGGATCAGGCTTTGTGAAAAAGGAAGAATACCAACCAACTGTAAATACATGAATCCACGTTTTACTTATGATGAATTGCATTGGTATATTTCTGTTGGAATTGAAGTAGAAGACTCTACTACTATTCCATTAAATAATGGAATTGGAATAGATTTAGGAATTAAGGATTTAGCAGTTTGTTCCGACGGGAATATTTATAAGAACATAAATAAAACAACTACAGTAAATAAATTAGAAAAAAGAAAACGTAGGTTACAGCGTTCCATATCAAGAAGATATGAGAAAAATAAGAAAGGAGGAATTTACTGTAAAACATGTAACATTATAAAAAAAGAAAAAGAACTTTTAAAAGTAACCAAACGATTAACGAATATTCGTCAAAATTACTTACATCAAACAACATCTGAAATCATAAAACGAAAACCAAGTTTTATATGTATTGAAGATTTGAACGTAAGTGGAATGATGAAGAATAAACATTTATCCAAAGCAGTACAGCAACAATGCTTTTACGAATTTAGGAAGCAAATGGAATATAAGTCAGCATGGAATAACATTCCGGTAATTATAGCTGATAGATTCTTTCCTAGTTCTAAGTTATGTAGTTGTTGTGAAAGTATTAAAAAAGACTTAAAACTGTCAGACAGAATCTATAAATGTGAATGTGGAAATGTTATAGACAGAGACTATCAAGCCAGTTTGAATCTTAAAATGTATGGAGAAAATGTTTTAAAACAACAATCTGTAGCATAACACTTTCAAGTTAATACAGATATGTACTGATTCGTTAGTCAGGAATTTACGCCTATGGAGAGTACAAGAACTTGTAAGTAGTGATTGACTTACCAACACGAAAGCATACTCGTTGAAATAGGAATGAAACATAAAAGTTTATAACTTTTTATAAGTTTTCAGTAACGGTTTAGTATGATGTACAAAGGAACACTTCTGACGGACACCATATCCATCCACGAAGTATTCACCATTCATTATTTTGAATATATGAGCGATTTCTCTTTCGCCGGAGAGTCCCACAATTTCTGGGAATTTGTCTTCGTTGACAAAGGTGAGATTGATATTTATATGGAAAGTATCCATGCACGTTTAAAAAAAGGGGAGGTCGCCTTTCACAAACCAAATGAATTTCACAGACTACAGGCGACCGGAAGCTCTGCTCCGAACCTTGTTGTTATTTCCTTTGAATGTAATGATGCCGTGATGCAATTTTTCGAGGGAAAGATTCTCTCCCTCGATGAGACAGAGAAAATTTTGCTCGGCGAAATTGTAAAAGAAGCAAAGTCGCTGTTCAACTGTCGGCTGGATGACCCCTACCTGACTGAAATGACCAAATACAAGCAACCGCCATTTGGCGCAGAGCAATTTATCCGAATCCATCTGGAACATTTTCTGCTCCATCTGTTACGCCGCAGGCAGGACAGTCCTTCTTCGACTCCAAAAGTGATCGCCTCCAAAGGCAATTCCGAAGTGTTTAACCGTGTGCTTGCTTATATGGAAAAAAATCTCTGTCTGCACCTGACGATCGAGCAGATCTGCCGCGACAATATGATTGGCCGCTCGCAGCTGCAAAAGATTTTCCAACAGAAAACCGGACTTGGTGTGATTGAATATTTTTCCAATATGAAAATCGATGCTGCAAAGCAAATGATGCGTACAGATTTAATGAATTTCACACAGATTTCAGAAAAACTCGGCTATTCTTCAATCCACTATTTCTCCAGACAGTTTAAAAAGATTACCGGAATGACACCGTCTGAATATGTATCTTCTATCAAAGCGCTGTCAGAAGTTTAGATCTGTTATTTTTCCATCGGAACAAAAACTCTTTATATAGAGAGAATATTGCGGAGGTGGATGTATGGGAAACTATCTTTTCTGATCCAAAAATAAAAGTATATGGGGAAGTAAATTACAAACGACTTAGATAGGAAAGGAGCCAACATGTCAAAAAAACGAAAAGTGTTACTGATTGTATTCACATTAATTTTTCTGCTATTTCTTTTTCTTGTATATCGATATGGTTTTCTGCATTTAATAGTCATCTTTCAAAGAATATGGCATTTAGTATTTTAAGATTAGCATTTTAAAATTCATTGGGAAAGCAGAATCAAAACATGGACAGAAAAAACAATGGCATAAAAGAAAAGAACCTCCTGACCGTCATCTACTGACGTCCGGAGGTTCTTTTCATCCCATGTGAGTGTTTCCCTTGCAGTTCAGTCATCATGCAGAGGGACTTACTATTATCTATTAGATTTCGTACCAGATAATTTCATTTGCATCCAGATGAAGATCGAAACTGCTTCCATCCCCTCTGTATACTGTTGTATCCTGTGGCTCATAAGTATTATTTACTACACAGTATTTTCCATTCTTCACATATGCGTGCACTTCCACATTGAAGTTTGTGCTGAACCATTTGTGAAGGTTTCCTTCGTCATGTGCAGACCAAAGGATGGAACGATACAGAAGACGGCTGTTCTCGAAGCTGTATGGAAGCCCGCTGATGTAAACACAACGTCCTGCTCCAAAGTCATTGACTGCCATCTGCACCTCTTTGTCAATCTGTCTTAATACTGTTGTTCCGTCTAGTGCAAAAATATTTTTCTGACCTTCCCCAAAGTCGATGTCCTTTGTGCAGTCTTCTTTGATGAAGTGGTCATGTTCTTCCCAATTGTATTTATCTGTATTTAAGTTAAATCCATTTTCTTTTTCTACACCGAGTGCGCTTGCAAGCTGGAAGTAACGTCCTTCCCACTGATAAGCTGTCGGCTCACCAACACCGATAAATCCACCACCATTGTAGATAAATCTCTTCACTGCTGTCACGATCTCTTCATCCGCCCATGCAGCTCCACCACTGTGTGCAGTGTAAGCTCCTCCGACATTGATGATAACATCGATATCGTCAAGAACTGCCGGATTCGTCTTAATATCATCAAAGCTGATAAAACGCACATCAAACGGCGCTCCGGAAAGCGTCTCCACAATTCCTGCGTAAGAGTAGTTCTGCTTCTGATATAAAGCATGATGTACCATGTGATTTCCCCATGCTCTCATCTTACCCCAGCTGTTGAGTACTGCAACAGTCTTCACGCAATATGGTGTTGTTCCTTTGATATTCTCATATAATGTACGGAATTCTTTACATACACTTTCTACATAATCGATAAATTCCGGAAATTCCAGTGCAAGCTTTAAGTAACCGCCGTATCCGATTCGATCGATCGGTTTTCTAAGGATTGCACGTCTTGCTGTTACCCAGTTCACCTTCGCCTCTTTGACCGGATCTCCGCCTTCGTGGAAAGTATCTGGGAAGAAATATGGGAGGAAACGTCCCTCTGTATATTTCACATTTGGAATATCGCTGATCAGACGGAGTGTAGAACCATTTCCGACACTTCCTACAACTGCATCCAGTCCGATGGATTTGAATTCGTCCATAAACGGCTCCATACCGATCCAGTGGTCTCCTAAGAACATCATTGCTTCTTTTCCCATCTCGTGCGTGATATCTACCATCTCTTTGGCAAGTTTTGCAACTTCTCTTCTCTGAAATGCCTGGAAATCCTTGAATTCTTTTGACGGAATCCGGTACTGATTGTTCATATATCCCTGATCAATAATATACTCTGGTCTGAATTTGTATCCCACTTCCTTCTCGAACTGCTCTAAAATATATGGGCTGACAGATGCAGAATATCCGTACCAGTCTACATATTTTTCTCTTGCCAGTTCATCGAAGATCAGTGTGAACTGATGGAAGAATGTTGTATATCGAATGACATCTACATGTGGATTGTCCTCGATAAACTTGCGGAGACGTTTCATGGAAAATTCTTTTGTCTTAGGCTGACGCACATCAAAAGTGATCTGCTTCTCCACACCTTTCCAGTCATTGACAACTGCGTTGTACATATGTACCGGATCCCACATAATGTATGCAAGGAAGCTTACGGTGTAATCATGGAATGCCTTTGCTCCATGAATCGTCACATCACCAGTCTCTTCACTGTAAGACCAACTATCTGTCGGAACAACTTCCCCTGTAGTACGGTCGATTACTTCCCACCAGCGCTTGATATCATCATGAGAATTTACCTTCAGCATATCCGGATATAAATGATCCATCAAATGAATCGAAAGCTCTTCCTCCACTGCTGTATGGAAAGAAGTCATAATATACATCTGCTGAATCTCATCCGGGTTCGCCTTTGCCCACTCATTATCTTTTCTTGTTGTATAATAAGTAGAATACACTTTTGCATCTACATCTCTTAATCCTTCCGGATAGTCTGTTCCATCACAATCACGAATCGCATCTGCTCCCCAGCGCTCCAGTAATTCCAGTGTCTCTGGTACAACATCAACATCTGTCGGGATCGTTACCCTTCCTCTTGTGTTTTCATTACCCATAATGTTTCTCCTTTTCTAAAAAATTCGCATTTTTCTAAATCTAGTATAACTTCTTCTCATAGGCAAATCTACGCAAATCTTGTTTACAATATTATAAATATTGCTATATCCTTACATTTTAACAATTTTCTTCTCTTTTCCCATAATCCCCGGTCAAATCTCCACTCCAAAATACTTTTAAGTACTACCGCTGTCTTTTCCAGATTCATCCTGGAATTGTCTTTGTTTCCCATCTTTCTTATGGTAAAATGAATTACAGAAACAGTACAATCTTGCGATGCAGTCATCGGATCTTTTCCTAGAGCTTTTCATCTTGCCTTTGAGAAAATCAGTCTTACCGCCCATCTGTTTCTGACAGAGCACACACGAAATGAGGGATTCGCCATGATTCTAAAAGTCCACCAAACAAAGCATGATCTAAAAAATGCCTATCAGATTACTTCTGCCGGAAAACTTTTGTACTCTGCCTGCGCGTCAAATCTTCATAGACTGGGAAATCTGACCATTTACGATGAAAACAAGCAGCCTCTTTGTACTCTTTCCCGCACAGTCAAACTGCAAGAGCTTCTTATTCCTACCATTCTTACTCTTTTTCCCATCGAGAAAAAGAAAGATTTTTATCAGCTAGAAGGAGCCTTAAGCGGAACCTGCTATCATCGGCTCAAAGGACCCTCCATCTGTGAGTATCACATCCAAACCGATATAAGTTCTCTTGTCATCCATCCGCTCTATCACGGTTCCAGAGAACTCTTTTTAGTCTTTACTGCTGGCGAAGAACAGATTGCACTGATTGAACGTCACACAACTGTCGTCAATCAGAAGGATACTTACACACTTTATCTCACTGGGCGCTATGAGCATACCGCTCTTCTGCTGTCTGCATGGATCTTACTCTACGACCATCAGAACTACGGGGATCAAAGAGAAATCTCTGCCGGAATCAGCAAAACATGGAGCTGGTCCCTCCCAGGCGCAAAAGGGAGAAAACTTTACAACCCTAATTGGGGACAGGACGAATTTCAGGAACAGGCGCCAAAGCTATTGTAAAAATTGGGAGTTTCCAATGAATTTCTATCAAATAAAAAGACAGCCAGTTTTTCAAAAATCTGATCTACAGACTTTTGAAATCCTGACTGTCTTTTCACTCTTTTCCTGAATCACATCGCCGCTAAGCAAACAATTTACTCGAATAGAAATTCTACAAATGCTTTCGCATGTTCTCGATGTTCCGTGTAAGAAAATACTCCGATATACGCATCTTCATACCCAACGATTCCATATTCCTCTGCGAGCTTACTTTGGTTGGCAAGCATATAATTTTCTCCAACCTCCTCTGCATGTTCTTCGCAAAATTCACTTCCCATTAACTCTTCTACACTTAAAAAAACACCATCCTGATCGTATGTTGCAAATGTTTCTTTATCACAAACAAAAATATCCGCGGTTCTTGCCCCCATTACAACAGATAGCTTCATCGTACTGTTATATGTCGTCTGATTTCCTTCTCCGGTATAGACGGAAGTATCGATCGTGATAATCTGATTCTTGTCTTTGATTTTCAGTGCTTTCCGCAAATCTTGATTTAAATTTTCTGTACTCGGTGCAGAAGAATTGACGATTACCACATTTAATAGCTCTTCTTTCTGCAAGTTCTTGTACCAGTTTACCCCAAACACTCCGAGTGCAATCACTGCCACTGCCACCACAAGTACCCATTTGTAATAAGTGAAGAAATATTCGATTCGCTTCTTCCAGCTCATCGAAGCTACTTTTTCCCTCTCTAACTGCCACTTCTCTTTCCTTGTCAGATCAGACTCATGTTTCTTTTGCATCATTCATTTCCCTGCCTTATCTTATTTCAGAACATAATTCAAAGCAAGTTCGAATGTCTGTTTCATGCCGTCTTTGTGTGTTCTCTCATATCCATGTGAAGCATATACTCCTTGTCCGATCAATGCATATCTTACATCCTTACCAGATCTAAGCGCTGCTCCTGCGTCGGATCCATAAGATGGATAAATATCAACTGCATAATCGATTCCATGTTCCTTTGCCACTTCGATCAGCTCATTTGTCATCTCAAAATGATATGCTCCGGAACTGTCTTTTGCACAGATGGATACTTGTTTTTCCGTACATGCCAGATGATCCCCGACACATCCCATATCCACTGCCAGAAGATCTTCAATCTCCTCTGGGATTCCTGCTGACGCCCCATGTCCAATCTCTTCAAATGTCGTAAAGAACAGCTGTACATTTCTCTTCAGACATCCCGGATGCTCGCTCACATATTTTGCGATTCCAAGAAGAACTCCCGAAGAAGCCTTATCATCCAGAAAACGGCTCTTAATATATCCTTTTTCTGTCACTTGAAATCTTGGTTCTACCGCAAGAAAATCTCCGGCACAAATGCCCAATTTCTCTACGTCTTCCTTGGAAGTGACATCTTCATCAAGAACTACTTCCAGATTTGTAAATTTACGCTCTGCGTTGACATCTGGATTTACATGCACAGAAGCATTCTCAAGCTGGATTGTTCCCTCATACACCGCACCACTTCTTGTAATAACACGCACATTTTCTGTCTCAATATTATTTGGGTTCAATGTCCCATTGGAAATTGCAAGACGTCCATTCCCTTTAATATAATGTACAAATGCGCCTAACGTATCTACATGTGCAAGCATCATCAACGGATTCCCCTCTCCGCCAAGATTTGCAATTACACCGCCTTTTCTCAGCGTACGAACTTCAAACCCCATCGCCTGTATTGTATCTACAAGATATTTCTGTACATTGTAATGATAACCTGTCGGGCTGTCGATCCCGATCACTTTCTCAGTCTGTTCCACGATGTATTCGTGATATTCATGATTCTGATGTGCCATAATAAAATCCCTCCATTATTTTTACAATACAAGTATTATAACAAATGGGAAGAGCATTGACTAGAGTTGTTTGCAAATATCCTTCTATTCATTTTTACTTCCTCTATATGCTGGCAGACAAAAAAATATTCCAAACATTTAGAAACGCAGCTTTCTGTTCTACGCTTCCAAATTATTCGGAATATCTTTTTTATTTTTTAATATGACTTGCAACCATCATCGCAATCTTAAATGTAAGTGCATCATCAAACACACGCACATCCAGCCCTGTCGATTTCTGAATCTTTTCCAAACGGTACACAAGTGTATTTCTGTGAATATATAATTGCCTTGCTGTCTCCGATACGTTCAGATTATTATCAAAGAACTTATACACGGTAACCAAAGTCTCCTCATCAAACTGCTCAAAAGCGTCTCCGTTAAATACTTCCTGCAGAAACATCTCGCACAGTGAGACCGGAAGCTGGTGGATCAGCCTCCCGATTCCAAGTTCATTGTATGCCAGTATCGTTCGTTCACTGTAAAAAATTCTTCCCACATCCAACGCCATTGCAGCCTCTTTATAAGACTTAGAAACATCTTTTAACTCTTCCACCACAGTTCCATAGGCAACACGCACTTTCATCATCGCCTCAGCGCTCAATGTATCGGTGATCGTCTTTGCAATATCATTGATCTCCTTATACCCGTCTGTCACCTCGAGATGTTTGATAAAAATAATATGTCCTTCATCTACCGCCGTAATGAAATCCTTTGTTCCCGTCGCATAGAGCCCGCGCATTGTCTCCATAACAATGCTGTCTCCTTCTTTTTTAGGCTCAATCAGGAAAACAACTCTCCGTTCCTCGATTGCAATTCCGAGCTTCTTTGCTCTATTATAAATATCTACCAGAAGAAAATTGTCAAGAAGAAGATTTTGCAGAAAATTATTCTTATCCATCCGTTCATGATAAGCCATGATCAAATTTCTGATCTGACTTACACACAGCCGGCCGATCACCTTTATGTCATCCCAAACTCCATGGATCATCAGAACATATTCCAATTCACTCATATGGTTTAAGATTGGAAAAAATGCTGCCTTCTCCTCAACCGCCTCTGAGAGTTCTTCTGTGCCTTCCTCCATCTGCTCTTTCCATTTGGAAAGATAGATTTTAACTTGCTCCTTGGCGCTCTCATCTGCCCCTGACGTTTTCACAGCAATCATTCCTTCTGCATTCCATAAAGATATTTCTGCTGCCACAATTTCTTTCATCTCATTGATCGTTCTCTGTAATATCTGTCTTGATAACAACTTGCCACTTCCTCTGTCGTTTTCTAATTATAATCTCTTTAATAATTCTTCACGTTCTTTTTCAAACCCAGGTTTTCCAAGAAGCGCAAACATGTTTTTCTTATAGCTTTCTACGCCCGGTTGGTCAAATGGATTCACTCCTAATAAATATCCGCTCACACCGCAGGCAAATTCAAAGAAATAGAATAACTGTCCGAGATAAAATTCATTCTGCTCCGGAATATGTACCATCAAGTTTGGAACATTTCCATCTGTATGAGCAAGAATTGTTCCATTCATTGCACTCTTATTGATAAAGTCCACAGACTTTCCTGCCAAATAATTTAATCCGTCAAGATCCACCGGCTCTTCGTTGATCAGAATCTCTTCTTTTGCAGTTTCCACATCTAAAACGGTCTCAAATAAAATTCGGCTTCCATCCTGAATGAACTGTCCCATAGAATGTAAGTCTGTTGTCAGGTCTACTGCTGCCGGGAAAATTCCTTTTTGGTCTTTTCCTTCGCTCTCCCCGTAAAGTTGTTTCCACCACTCTGAAACATAGTGAAGGCTTGGCTCATAATTTGCTACGATTTCAACTGCTTTTCCTTTGCGAAGTAAAATATTACGGATTGCTGCATACTGTAATGCACTGTTTTCTGAGAACTCCGCTTCCAGAGCCTCTTTTCTTGCTGCCTGTGCACCTTCCATCAGCTTTTCAATATCAGCTCCACTAACTGCGATCGGAAGAAGACCTACTGCTGTCAGAACAGAGAAACGTCCTCCAACATCATCCGGAACAACAAATGTCTCATATCCTTCTTCTGTTGCAAGGTTCTTTAAGGCTCCTCTTGCCTTATCTGTAGTTGCATAGATTCTCTTTCCTGCCTCTTCTTTTCCGTATTTCTTCTCAAGTAATTCCTTGAATACTCTAAATGCGATTGCCGGCTCTGTCGTTGTTCCTGATTTTGAAATCATATTGATCGAAAAATCTCTGTCTCCGATCACATCGATCAGATGTCTGATATAAGTACTGCTGATGCTGTTTCCGACATAATAAATCTCAGGTGTTTTGCGCATTTCCTTGGAAATTACATTATAAAAGCTGTGCCCTAAAAATTCATTTGCAGCTCTTGCTCCAAGGTAAGAACCACCGATTCCGATCACAAGAAGTACTTCTGAATCGCTCTGAATCTTTGCTGCCGCCTTCTGAATGCGCGCAAATTCTTCTTTATCATAATCTACCGGAAGATCGATCCAACCAAGAAAATCATTTCCTGCCCCTGATTTGGACACTAATTTTTCTCTTGCAGCTACTGCCAGTTCACTCATATACTCTACTTCATGCGCATTGATAAATTTGCTCGCTTTTGAATAGTCAAATCTTACTTTATTTGCCATCGTTATCCTCTCCTTCTAAATATGCCTCATAATCATATTTATTTTATCAAATGGTCCTCTGTTTATCAAGCCAAAAACTCCTCTAAGATATCCCGGATCATTGCCTCCCGTTTCAGGTCATTTTCCATTTTATCCATAACTTCCTCAGATTTTCTCTCTTCCTGCTGTGCTTCCGCAAATAATTCTTTCTCTTTTCCACCTCTGTTCTCCCGCATTTCCATTTGAGCTTGATCCACAGTCTGTTCTTCAGTCTTTGCCTGCGCCAGATTCTCCTGCCGATTCCACTCCTCCGATGGGTTACCGTCTACCTGCTGAGCGGACTGCACTTCTTCCTTGTATCCCCGCATTTCCTGCCTCGCTGCTTTTTGATACCGGTGTGCACATACATTTTGAAGATAATCCACCATGTAGACATGAAGCATTTCCACTTTATATTTTTCATCCGTTGCCTGACAAATCAAAAACAGAAGTACCATTTCAATCGCTCCAAACGCACCATACCGAAATGCCTGCTCTCCCATTCCATAAATACTGTAACTAAGCAATGCCCCTATGAGCCCCAAAATCCCAACAAATCTCATCGACTGCCGCTCCAGCTGCTGCCATGTATGCAGCCGCAAACCTACAGACCGATATTCATGAATAAATTTTTCTACAAATGCACCTACATTGTCCACCTTGTCACTGACCATACATGCATGTTCAAATTTTGCACGAACAAGCTTCATAAAACGATGACTGCTCTTTGACATATTTTCCGCAGCCTTCACCAAACTCCGAAGTGTCCCTTCCGAAACCAGTTTACTGAGTATCCCAATTCCTCCGATCACCCCCATTAGATAAAAAATCATCTGTGTGTCTAACATTGTCTTGAACATAAAAGAGTCCCTCCTTCTTCTTTCTTCTCATTACTGATTCTGCGTTCATTATAGACCAGGAATGTCCGAAGAAAAAGAGGAGCGACTCTTGAATCGTTCATCAAAATTCGACAGAATCGTTTTCCTTTTCCCATTCTGCCTTTTGCTTTTTTCTTATAAACGTGGAAGCAGATTCTGTACAAGCCTTACAGAATGCTCGATTGCCTTCTGCTCAAATGCCGGATAATCCATCTCCGCACTGTTGTCGGCTTTGTCCGAAATTGCTCGAAGAATGACACACGGAATTTTGTTCAAATATGCCGCATGCGCGATGGATGCACCTTCCATTTCTACACAATCTGCGCCAAATCGCTCAATAATCCTCTGCTTTACTTCCGATTCTGCGATAAACTGATCTCCACTGGCGATCCGCCCTGTAAATGTATGAATATCTGGATTTGCCTCTTCATTTGCTTCTTTCGCAAGCTTTGCAAGTCTTTCATCCGCCGGAAATGCCAGGACATCCATGTTTGGAACCTGACCGACCGGATCCCCAAATGTGGATGCATCCACATCATGTTGTACCGCATCTTTGGAAATTACAATATCACCAATATCAATGGCTGCATTTAAAGATCCTGCAATTCCCGTATTGATCAAAAGATCTACTCCAAATCTATCTACAAGGATCTGTGCACAGATTGCTGCATTTACCTTCCCGATTCCACTCCGCACAACAACAACTTCCTTACCACAAAGCATTCCTTTGCAGAAAGTCATAGAAGCCTTCTCCACCACTTCACTAATCTCCATCTGCTCTTTCAGAATTGCTACTTCCTTTTCCATCGCACCGATAATTCCTATGATCATCTCTTTTCCTCCTGTTTGTATCATTTTGTTTCTCAATTATAGCAAAGATTTGCTCCAATACCTAGTGTCCTGGCACATTTATTTTCAGATGGGCATGTTATCTGGTGCAAATCCTCCAACAGACTGGTATTTTTTTTGCCCTTTTGCTATAATAAATAAAGAAATATTGAATCTAAATGAAAGTGAGGTGCTATCATGGAATACAAAACACACGGTGTCTGTGCCAGAGAAATTAAATTTGACTTAGACGGAGATACTATCAAATCCGTAGAATTTATTGGAGGCTGCTCCGGTAATACACAGGGAGTTGCCCGTCTCGTAGAAGGTATGAAGGTAGACGATGCCATCGCACGCATGGAAGGAATCCGTTGCGGCGCAAAATCTACATCCTGTCCAGACCAGCTTGCACAAGCATTAAAAGAAGCTACTGGAAAATAAAAAACAACAGAGACAAACATACAATCTTTCAAGTCTTCATGCAGTTTGTCTCTTTCTACTTTTACTCATTTTACAAAGGGACCATCTCAGTCTCTGCATCCCAATATGTAGTATTTACCTTATTATTTTGGTTTTTTAGTGTGGCGTTTTCTATTGGAAAATGACAGGTTTTTGCAGGTATGAAAATCATTCCCCAAACATACCGGATGCAGAGACTGAGATAGTCCCTCTGCTTTAACTCTATTCAGTTTTCTTATGACAAGTTTGTAATTCCTTTGTGGATATGTAGATCCATAAATCAACTAGTTACAAATTAGCCCATCCAAATTCCATTTGTGAAAGAATTTCCTACATCTGTGTTGGCGGAATGAATTCCTCTGGCGCGGTAATAATAGCCTCGCGGCACTTCTAATGTTTTACTAGTGCTTACCACATAATCGTTATATGCAGCTTCTCTCCATGTATAAACCTGAGACCATGAGCCATTATTGTACTGCTCTATAATCACTGCAATCTTCACTTCATTTACAACTTGCTGTGCTGTTGTCTTCCCTCCAGCATTTACCTTCCCTTTTCCTGCATTGACAATAATTGTCTGTCCTTCTTGTAAATACTGCCCTTTTGTCTGAAATTCTAAAGTCCCTTCTGATTTTTCTTCCTTTGTCAAAGCAGATTCCATTTTTTCAGTTTGGGCATTTACGTTACTTCCAATAGTAAAAAAGCCACATGTCAAAATAAATATTGCTGATAACATTTTTTTTAAATTTTTCATATCAACTCTCTCCCTTCTATTTAAGTAAACAGTTGAGTCATAAAAAACTTACGCATTTTTTAAAAAAAATATAAATTTTTTAAAATTTTTTCAAATTCTTCCTTTTCTATGATTCCTATTACTCGATACATCGCATTTTGATGTTTAAATATTGCAAAAAACTCTTTTTCTTTAGAATTTATTGTTTCTAACTCTTTAATATTGATTAGAACTTCTCCCCCCCACAACTGATAACTATTTTTATAATTGTCTTCTTGTGAAATACTATATGAACCATTGGTATGCTGCATATACATTTCATATTGAATTACTTTTCTTTTATAAGTATAGTATAATGTTGCTGTTCCCAGTTCTTTTTCTACAATACATTTATCAAACTCCATCCCCGCAGGCATATACTGTAACTGCACAGGCTCAATTCCCAATTCTTCTTTAATCTGTTCGTATGCTTCTTTCTCGCTCACATCTGTTGTCAGAATTCTATCTTCACCTTCTGTATCAACGGTCACTGTATTCTCATTTCCCAGCACCAGATCCGCAACTTTCAACCAGTATGGTCTTCCCCCAAGACTTGTCATACCAATCCCCAATACCAAAACCATCGTTGCGGCAACAACAAACACTGCCCTTTTTTTTCTTGGAAAATGGAATCTTTTTCTCGCTTTCTTTGCTTTCTTCTTTTCCTCGGCCGCTCTCCACCTGAAGTAAGATTCCCGATCTTCTTTAGAAAGTTTCTCACAAAACTCTTCTATACTGATTCCAATCTCCTCTGACTCTTCACTAGTATAACGAATATTAAATAATTGCTATATCAAACGGATGCCGCTTCCTCTTCACTGATTTCATCCATTTTATATTTCCAGTGATAAATCAC
>NZ_SLZV01000045.1 GCF_004346095.1 Faecalimonas umbilicata
TCCTGGGTGTCCATTTGGACACCTTCTCCCTTTACTTCCTGGGTGTCCATTTGGACACCTTCTCCCTTTACTTCCTGGGTGTCCATTTGGACACCTTCTCCCTTTACTTCCTGGGTGTCCATTTGGACACCCTACTTTTTCCCGCTTTCTATCACTATAAAAGAAGTGACAAAGATACAAAACCTTTGCCACTTCTTTTCCATTCTTTACTATTGTTAATCCCAATTTATTGAATCATGAGAAACTGTACCATGTTTTTCTATACTCTCATTTGCTCTTTTAATTGCCTCTATTTCGTCTGGCAATACCTTTTCTTCTGGAACAAAACGTACCAAAATCCGAAAAATTGTTTCTGTATCACTTTCATCGATTAAGTCAATTAATCCTTTTAATAGTTCTCTGCTCATACTCATTACCTCCCTATATCCTTTTATATGCTTCTCCTCTTGGCAATACATCTTTAATAATTAAGGTATCATTTCTTACTGAGAAAATAACTCGCAAATCTCCAACTCTTAACCGATACTCTTCTTTGACTCCTTGTAATTTTTTCACATCTCCCGCCGGAAGTCTTTCGATCGCATTCTTCAGCCTTTGCTTAACTGCTCGATCCATTCTGCCGATATGTTTTGCAGCTTCCTTTTCATATTCGATTTTCAAGTGACTGCCTCCTTTTTCATTTTATCATCTTTTCCTTACAAAGTCTATTTTTATCGCTAAAATAAAGTTTATCCACTCTATCATATGTAGGGTGTCCATTTGGACACCCTACATATGATGTCTTTTCCCTAATACATAATTTTCTTTCTTTCTCTGTCATACAAATATGCATGATTTTCCAACACTTCTTCTCTTTTCAGTGCTGTGGAATTAATTTGCTTAATCATACAGTCTAACGATTCTTTATCTGCACTGCTTTCTCTCACAATAATACATTCGTGTACACTACATGGTATAATGTAGAAATTCCCATTTAGCCTTTCTGCTATTTTTTCTAAAACACCGTCATATAAGATTGTTCCAGCCCCATTTATTTCTGATACATTCCTCAAAACATACATTTCATCTGATTCTGTTTCCTGCCCAATGCTACTTTTAATAATTGTTCTCATATCAATAAATTCTGAAGGAAGTATCCGTGGTGTATTTTCTTTTGCAATATCATATACTTCCTCCTCACTAATTTTTAACATATCCAATAAAGATGAAGTAATATTTATACTTCCTGCTACTTCTTCATCCTCTAATAAGATATAGAATACAAGCGCTAAATCAAGTACATCTTTATAGACTATTTGTTTTAAAAATTCTTCATTGCCCTTTTTCTTAACCAATTTAAAAACTATTTTATCTTTCATATGTTCCCAGTTGCCATTCAGTAATTTTTTTTCTAGTCTAAACACTGTTTCTTCAAAACTGTTCTGTACAATATTTTTCATCTCCTCTACCTGTTTTTCAACTTCTTCTATATTCCTGATATTTTCATCGAAGTACACAATTGGCGCTACTGGAATATCGCCTTGCTGAAAAACAATTCCTCTTTTCCTCGCTCCATTATTTTGGATTTTCTCTTTGATGCTTACTCGAATTCCCGCCTTTTCCATCTCTCTCTGAATTTTCTCAAGTACCTTTTGTTCTGCTTCTCTTTGTTTCATTTTTGTTTCTCCTTTGCTTTGCTTTTTTCTTATTACAATTATATTATAATATATCTTTCATACTATGTCCGCTTTTTACAGTAAATCAACATCAAGCTTTTTCTTTTTTATGGATTTAACTATTGTACTCAAAACAATTTCACTATATAATTAACATTAGCTTTTCTTTGTTTATATAGTAAATAAGGCAGAACAATCATCCTATAAAATATGATTTGTTCTGCCTTATTGATTTTCTTTTTTATTCTATTGTACTAATTTCAAATTTAATCTTACTCTAACAATCGTCTATAGTTTCTTTTCGCATATAATACACGAGCCACCGTAACTAACTTCTTTTCTTCATCTACCCAGTACAATATCAAATAATTCTGTACCAGTATCTTACGGTACTCATGTTTTAATGGCCGGATCGGCTGGTAACTTGGATTTGCATACGGAAATGCCGTCACTTTTTCTGTAGCCTCAACTAACTTCACAGCAAGATTATTTGCTGCATCCGGATTCTTCAGTTCCTGGCTGATATACCGAATAATATCAATCAGATCCTGCCTGGCAACAGGTAAATATTCTAACTTATACAACCTCTTCCCCTCCGGCAGCTAATTTCATTGCTTTCAGTACATCTTTGGAAGAGTACCGCTGATCGGTCAGTTCTGCTTCCCTCTCTGCTTCCTGTAGCTTAAAATATACCTCACTGTCAAACTGCAGATTTTCAAATGCCTCCATGCTTAGCACAACCATATCCCCATATCCGTTTTTTGTTAAAAAAACCGGCTGGGCTGTTTCATGAACAGTTCTTGAAATATCTGCAAAATTATTTCTCAGATCTGAAACTGGTCTAATTATATTCATAGAATTTCATCCTCCTGTCTTTTTCTTCTATTTTATCATAATTACGCTAAATTATCAATTGTTACTTAATGGCATAATCTAGAAATTATTCAGATATTCCATAATCTCTTCATACCTTTCTGCCATTACCTTTTCCCCCTCATATATCGGATCATCTGCATGACCGTTTTTCAAACCATATATTTCAATTTCCGAAACTGCTTGAAAATCTGCCATGTTTCCATTATTCTTTAAATACACTAAATATAAGCGGAAACTTCCATCTAAATTTTTGAGAACAATATATTGATAGTGGTATTGATGTGTGCTTGTAATCAAATCAGGTTTATTCTCTGAAAAATATTCTTTCATATCTGTTGCCAACTGGATACATATATCTTTCTTTTCTACCGTCAATTTACTCACACTTCGATCTGAACGGATTAGATATACTTCGTCCAGATTATTTTCATCAGCAATATGAATCTGAATTTCTTGTATCCCAATCTTCAGATTTGTATTGTCAGCAGTTTTTCGAAAAACTGGTACCCACCCCATTTCCAGTTCTGGTACTCTTTTATATTCGTATTCTTTTTGTTCGTAAAATACAGAATAACTTAATCCTATAATTGAAATTGTCAATGCCATTACCGACACGACTACCGAAATAATTGATATAATTGGTAACATCTTTTCCTCTCTTGCAATTTTGATTTGTCATATACCTCCTTTTTGCTTTCAGTATATGACATTTCCTCTTCACAGAAATATTCCGAATTTCGGAACAATTTATTCGCATGGAGTTATATTCCCCGCAATGTGTTTTCCAGGTTACTTCGGGCTTCTCCAAGATCCTCCGCTTTTCTTTTTTCTTCTTGTTTTCTCTGTACCTCATTCAGCATTAGGATTCGTTCATAAAGTTTCCTGATCCCCTGCAAATATTTCCATAAAATCACAATGAAAAATACAGTGAAAACTATAGTTATCATCGCCAGTAGATAGATCATCATTCGGATCCACTCTCCTTTGTTTCCGTAAAAACTTATAAAATAATACGATGCCTTTCCCATTAGAATCAGAAGTTCTTTCCACACACCCATCCAGATAGAAATAAGGAAAGAGATTGCAAATATCCCAAACACATTTTTCTTGTGTTCATATGCTGTTTTTGTCTGAATATATTCAAAGGATAATGCCGATGTGCTTAACTGTTCCAACGTTTTTCTCTCCTTCAGGTACTTCTCAAATTTTCTCTTCTTACGTTCCTGAAATGAAAAAAACATGATAGTTTCCTTAGAGTATTTTTTCATTTTCAATCTTCTCCTATCTCAAGAATCTGTTCCATAATATTTAACAAGTGCTTCTAATTGCACCAGAAGCTCCCGTTGCTTTGCTTCCGGCAGAGAATGGAAGGAAAACAGCATACTGGCTTCTAAACATGAAAGTCTGGCAGAATTACAGACCGGTCGGATTTCTAACACCTCATCTGCTGACAGATTGTATAACTTTGCCAGAATTGCAAAGGTATTCAGATCCGGTTCTGCAACATTATTTTCATATCCGGATAAAGATTTTCGGTGAATCCCAGTCAGTTCCATTACTCGTTTCTGAGTGTACTTTTTATTTTCTCTTGCTTTTTTAAGAGTCAGTCCGATATCTTTCATGTCATTTCCTTTCCCATCCTCTTTCTCCAAACAGGCTTCCAGGTTACAAATTCATTACGCGCTGCCTTGCACCTGATCTAGAAAATCCTTGATTTCTTCATACACCATACTTTCTTTTTTCATTAATTCCTTTAACAACAACGGTATCTTTTCGTAAACTTCCTTCCATTACAACATTTCCAATTTCCCCTTTCAGGAGAAGCAGCAGCTTCTCCTGCATTCAGTTTCAGAGGTAATACCTGTTGTGATATATTGTAAATTCCTTACGAAATCATAAGGCTTTTTCAAGGTCAGACATCGGCTGCATCTGCTCTGTTGCTGCAAACTGCAAATACCGTCTGGTGGCTGCCTTGCTGCGTAATTCTATCCAGAACACTTCTAATTCTTCTCCAGTGTTTCTTTTCACGATGCAGGCTGCATTCCTAGGAATCATTTTTGTAATGCAAAGAACTTCGTTTTTCTTCACTCCATGCTCCTCCGGTAAAAGTAACTGGACCTGATCGCCTGCCTGATACTTTGCTTTCCTGCGGCTTCTCTCTTCTCGTCTGCATTTCTCACAAAGCCCTTTTTTTAAGTTCTCCTCTTCCTCATAACCGCCACATTCTTGGCATTTCTCCATTTCTCCTAAACAGTCTGGGCAATACGAAAGGAGTTTCTCTGGATTTCCCACATATTTTAGTAATGCAGGTTTTCCACACTTCTGACACCTTCCCTTCTTCCTTCCATACATCACTTTTAACTCCGTTTCATTCAAATCTGTCAGATCCGTCCACCCTTGTTCCAGAAGTTCCTTTCTTCGCTCTCTTGTGCACTCCTCTACCAGTTGTTCATATCTGTTCTTCTCTTTATCATACCGCTCAAAGAATTTTTTCATCTTTCCATTCCCCTCTTTCTTCCACCGGGAAATATTTCCCAAGGACAATCCAGAAACCGGTCGCATGTACAGCTTTTTTTAATTCCTCTCGCCCCCACTCTTTTTCAAGTTCTTTCATTTCCTTTTCATAAGGTACCTCCAGAAGCGCCAGCGTTGCCACACTCCTGATCTTCTCCAAAATCTCCATTGTCATTTCCATCTTTATTTCTTTCCCTCTTTCCCTTTCTCCCCGTCTTGCCGCTAGGTCAGCTTTTTGTTCTTTCTCTTTCTTTTGCCTATGAACACTTTTCCTATTAGCCGAAATACTTCTATGTAAAAATTGTCCCTAAATTTTTATATCTCCACATTGCAACCGCTAACCCTTCTGCACTTCTCACAAGATACCCATTGATTGCACTATGGTAATTTTCTTTTTTATCAAATTCATATAAACGACTTTCGCAATCATTCAGTTTAACCATATGAATTTCTGTGTGATCATTCTCTGCAATCTTTCTACCGTTGTATTTTTCATTGTTGAAGACCTCTTCAGCGATTGGAACGAATACAGAGGCTACATCGTCAAAAATTCCATATTCGTATTGACAGTGGACATATACGTTGCCGCCTGCCAAAATTTCCATTGTTCGCTCATCATAAGCTACTTTCGAAAGCAGCTAATGATAAGAAACTCATTTCCTTTTTCCAGCTCTACTAACGTGTACCCATATGTCACTAGAAAATATCCTTTCTTCCTATATTCTTTTATCAGTTTCTGTAACTCTTTTTTATTTTTTACCCAAATCCTTTTCATCTGTTTCCACCTCTTTTTCTCTCTTCTTTATACTATTATTATAATATATTCATCTTATTTTTTCTCTTTTTCTACGGTAATAGCGACTCCTCTTTTTCTTTTTTATGGATATCATAAAACTTCTTCTTTTCATTCCGTATCGGATAAAAAATTCACTTTCGTTTCCATGACTTGCTTTTTGTTCCTTTTATTTCGGAACAAATTTCAGTTAAATTCCTAAGAATATACAATTCTGTATTATAGTAAATAAATAATTATAAATAAGATAAGATTTACTCCACCTGAAAACCCTCCTACAACAGCTTGTTTTTAGGGCTTTCCAGATTTTCCACATGTAGCAAAATTTGAATCCTTTTCTGAAAAACTGTCCCACATTTTGAAAGTTCTCCATCCACATCTGCACAAAACTTGAAACCATTTCAGATTTCTACATTAAAATTTGAAAACATTTGTCGGCTGCAGGCTCCTGTCAGTACTTCTGCTGATGTCACTTTTGTATTTACGTCTTTGATCCACACAGTTTCTATCCTATCTTTCTCTATTTTCCCTAAAAAAAGCACAAAAAAAGACCACTGGAAATCTTTTCCCCTTCCAGCCGTCTGCTCTGTGTCAGATAATTCTTACTTTATTTTCGTTTTTCCTACGCCAACAAGACTGTCTTTTTTGGCAGTCTTTGTATCCTTATGCAGTTACCATTCCCAGCTTTTCTCTGAAAATTTTATGGAACAGCGATGCTTTTAACCGCTTCTTCCACCTTCTCTTTGCTACAACATTCACATTTAAAATTTCCAACATCTCTGAGAAAATATTTGTCAGATCCATCCCACTAGATAAATATTCCTTCTGATACAAGGAAATTACATTGCAGATATCCCTTGTTTCCTTCGGATCCACTTCCTTAATTCCCGTCCGTCGACACATTGTATGTACAGTCCGCTCAATCTCTTCCTGTTTCTCAAATGCCGTCGTTCTCTTTGCAAATGGTCTCCGCAGATAAATATGATACATCCCATCTTCCAGTTTGATCTGAAAATAAAGTTTTAACATCTGCAGATAGTTCTGCAATGTACGTACACTGATCTCCAGGATTCCTTTTACCCTCTTTCCGCCCTCCATATGGTCCGCATACTTTTGAAAAAATTTCTTTCTGCCAATTTTATGCGCACGAAATTTACCTGCCAGATTGATATTTAAAAGATCCATTGCCAGTAGCTTCTGCTTCGGTTTTAACTTTTTCCAATTCCGATCAGAAAAAATCGGGTGGTTTGTGCTGAGATATTTTACACCTCCAGCCTTATAATCTTCTTCCGTATACATCGAAAAATCATTGCCACAAAAAGTGATATCGTAATCGTCTTTTCCCTTTTTGACCTCAATCATACCCTTCTCTTCCAAGCTGTTTTTACAGTCATAAAAAGCCTGTACTGACATTTTTACAGATTTCATCATTTCTCTGTAATGCACACCATAAGCTTTTCCCTGTGGGTTTTGTATATGGGACAGTGCGATCAGAAAATCAATCTCATTTCCCGTCAGATTTTTTTGAAAAAAAGTTTTAAATACGTCTAATTTTATCCTTTGCATAACGTTCCTCTTCTTTGTGATTCTTTCAGTTTTTTCGATTACAAATATCGGTTTTGTTGACAATCCATCTATTTTATGTTATGTTTGGATTGCATTTAGGGTGTTACATTTAGTGAGTTAATTTATCCGATATTCTAAAATAGGTCGCTAAACCTCACCTTATTTGTACAGTTTATTTTTCATGCGAAGTATTTCCGGTACTTCGCTTTTTTATTGCACGTTACAGACCTTCCATAAAAAAGAAAAATATTCTATTCTCATAATTGTAATTCATTGACAGGCTGGATTTTCTGACTCTTTTCCATTTCTTTTCTCCCAACACTTTGTAAAAACTGCGTTGTTTTCTCTAACGTCTGCTCTACACTTCTTTGTGTTTCTTTTTGTTCTTTCACAGAAAGCATCTGATATTTTTCTTCCACTTCTATCTGATTTTCTTTTAAAAATGTCTGTAACTCCTCTTTTTCTTCTTGCCGAAAGCTATATTTTTCCAATGAATGATTTACTTCCATCCCCGTTAAAATATAAAGTTCATCTCCGTTTTTCCAGATTCCTTCCAGAGTTTCTTCTCCTTTATATTGGATTCTTGCCACTAATACACCTTGATCGACTTGGTATCCCAGAAGTTCTAGTGTTCCTTTTTGTTCTGGAATTTCCCGTGCCACACCATTCTTTTTTCTGTCTTGCAATATCTGCTCCGCTCTGCTTAAATCAGGTTTTTCTTCTTTTGAAACTCTTCCTTGTGATTCTGTCTGCTCTTTCTTTTGTTCGCCTTCCACTGTATGCTCCCACTGTGCTGTTTGTATATCTTTTTGCATTTTTAGAAGTTGCTCATAAGAAATACGTTCATATAAATTAGGGATTCGTTCCATGACTTCCCTAGCAGAGAAAAACATCGTATTCGTCTTTGTAACAGTTACCGGAATTATCTTTCCATCTGCATCCAGTTCCACAAGCCGATACTGATCTTTCCCATCCCGGTTCCGGAACCCAATTTCCTCTACCTGTTTTGTGCTTTGAACTGCACAGTAATGGATCTCTGGCAGTGCTGCCTTTTCCAGAAAAGGGATGTTTTTTAGTGGCTGGAACTTTCTCATCTTTTCGGTCAGTTCCTCATTCCAATCCTTTTTATGAGGTGGGACGTGAAAGCTGATCTTTTCATCAGCAATCCCATATGTATTCTGAAGGGTTTCCGAAATCTGCTTCATCGCCTTTACTCCACCCAAATCACGATCAAGTGCAAGAAGAATCTCTGCTTTTGGCTCCTCTTTCAACAGATGATACAGCGCTTCTGCTTTCCCAACTCCATTTAATGACAGGTAATCATATGTTTTCAAATCAACTCCCTGTTCTTTCAAAATAGACATCACGCTCATACTGTCAATTACACTTTCCGTTACAATCACTTTGTCTGCATGGTTCCGGAAACAAATGCCTTTTCTTGCATCACTGCCTTCTATATCTCCGGTAAAGTGGACATCACTAAGCGTTCCCCTAAGACATGCCGTTTCTGCTTTTCCATCCGTATCTCTTCCTACAAAAACACAGTTTCCTCTCTGATCCTGATACAGCATTTTCCGGTTTACAAATTCCTGCACAATGTCCGGATCCACATATCTTGATTTTGTTAAGTATGCAAACATCCGGTGCATGTTCTCCCCGCGCGGAGGAAGCTGTGGGCTGTCATATTTTTTTATTTCTTCTCTTGCTGCCGGTAAGGCGCCTGGCGAATAAGTCATCCCCCGCACTCTCCCGGACAACTCCTTTAATGCTTCGTGCAGATCTCCATGATGTACAAAGTCTTTTGCAAATCCAATAATACTGTCCCCTTTTCCAATCCCGGTTCTTCCTGCCACGGAGTTCTGCCAGTAGCAGTTCCGGTTTGGATCGATCCGCACGCTGTCGTGTTCTTTCAAAGAATAATATCTGCCTGCCCTTACCAGCGTATATCCATTTTCTCTTGCATAATCTGTGATCTGTATCTGTTGTTTGATCAGATCCATCAATTCCTGATTTGTCATCTTTGTTTCCTGTCCTTTTCGTTTATTGAAGCCAGGTTCTGTCTGCCGGGTCTCCTGAGATACGGTGTAACGCTCCATGGTCTGTTCTAAGTGCGGCAGTCCCTTTCTTGCCATCTGGTAAAGTTCCTGAAATGTTTGTTGTAAATGGATCTTTTGTCCGCTCTGCTTCCACTGTCCATAAATTTCTGCGATCTCTGTCCTGTCTCTTTTGATCCCCAGAACTCCCTCTGTCATGAGTCTGAGTCCTTCTGTCTGAAACTGAAGCACTTCCGGAGATCTCCGGCTTTCTTCCATCCCCATGACCGCTTTGCTGTAAATCTCTGCCAGGGCAGATAATTTTTCTTCCGGATGCAGATTCTCATGCAGCACAACGTTCCCGCTCTCTGTAAAAATCCAATCCTTTCCAAGATCGAATAAATTCTGGTACCGGATCTGATATTCCATTCCTTCCAGAATTTCAGTCATTCCTTTTACAAGCTGTTCCCGCTCGGTTTCGTGATACTGCCTATGAAAATGCTGATACATTTCTATGGGACATACCGTCTGTGCAACGTCAAAAACTGCTTTCATTCCGTAGCGGGTCTGGATCACACTTTCTATTTCGCCTGCCTGATACTGAATCTGCTCCTCTTTGGTTGCCATTTCCAATGGAACTAACTCTCCATCAATTTTTAAAAGGGTAACTTCCACTGGTACATAAACCTTGATGCCTTTTTCGTTCTTTTTAATGCGGTATGCTTCCTGGTTTTTCGTCCCTTCGGTCGGATGGTTCCATGCCGCATAACTCTGGCAGTACAATGCATTCGGATTGTTGCTGTAAATCATTAAGCTGTTATTTAAGTTATAGCGGTAAAATCGGCTAGAAAATTCAAAAAACTTTTCAATCCTTTCTGGATGTTCGTCCATTCCTTTTAATGTTTGCTTTATAGTGTATTCATAATTTTTCTGATCCCTCTCTGCCTGTGTTACCCATGTCCTCATGTTTATCTGATCCCGTTCCATCCTCTCGTTTCCTCCAAAAATTCTGCTATGGTCAGTTTCTTAGGAAACACCGAAAGTGTTTGCCTATGTTCTTTCCCGATCAGTTCTCTCTGCTTTTCATAAATCTCATGGATTTCTTTCTGTTCTTCTTTTTCCAGTTTCTGCACTGGCTGAAGAACTCTCGGCTCAATCAGTGTTCCAATAGGAGCCATCTCTTCTTCACATTCCACATAGTACAGACTGTTCCATTCATCTTTTGCAATTACTTTTCCTCTATGGTATCCAATTACCAGATAATTTTTTTCTGCTTCCATTCCATTTTTCCTCCTTTTCCAGTCTGATACTAGGTGTCCATTTGGACACCTAGATTTTCTTATCCCATGCCGACCATCTTCTTTCCTTCCATTAGAATTTCAAAAAACACCTGTAACAGTTCCTGGCGCACTTCTGGATAAATTAATGCTGTCAATCCTATGATCGCCAACATACAAAGCAGTATCGTAGCGCAAATACGAATACTTCCGGCAACACTTTTCATTACAAATTTTACTAAATGAGGTTTTTCCAAGATTACTACGTCTTCTGCAATCTGTTCATGCTTTTTGTGTAGCTTCTTTTGCTCTTCTTTCCACTCCAGTTCCTCTCGTACAGCTCTTGCAAGCTCCTTTTCTTTTTTAAATTTTCCCATATCACTATTCCTTTGCAGTTCTATTTTTTCCAACGAGAAAACAGTCCTTTTTTTCGTTCTTTCTCTGGACTGCAATCTTTCACCGGAAGCATTTTTTCAAATGCAGCATTTGTCACATATTCAAATGGATCCGGAGTATATACCGTAAAGTAAGTTCTCTCTGCCTTTTCTTCCATCATTTCTAAAACATCTTTTTTTTCGCTTTCTGAAACAAAGTTATAGACATAATCTACCTCTGTATAATATTCATTCCTAAGAACATTCATTGTCGCATCCATTTCTGAAGCTTTGCTCCCCAGTACAAAAATCCGGATATCTTTTTCAAGGAAAGAAGTCTTATTAAAGCCCTTATCACTGTATGTTCCGAAGTCATACACATAGTAGTCATAGCCTTGTTTCAAAATCTCTACCAGATTCTCCTGCTTATAATACAAATCTACATGTGCGAATGTAATCTTTCCCAACTCCAGATCACAAACGACATCATTAAAAGCCTTTTCAATCTGTTCGACAAATTCCGTATCGTTAACCTGGACATAACATGCCCGATATCCTTTTATTTGTAGATATTTTACAATCTGAAGCGCAAATGTTGTTGTACCCATACGAGCAGTTGCCCCAGTTACACCTATTTTCCTGCCTGCTTTTACTGCTTCTTCCATTTCCTTGAATTGTTCCAGCTCCTTTTGATCCGGATCGTCATAGTATCCCTGCAAACACCGTTCCAGTTCCATTCCCGCTTCTCCAGGATTTGCTGAGAAAACAAAATAAACAATCCCTGCAAACTGTAATTCTTTTATGATACGGCTGTCTGGATCATATCCAGGTGCATATACAATCACTTTCCACCCTTTTGCCCGGACAAGTTTCCTGATTTCATCTGCAAGGACATCCGAAGCATCTGTATACTGTTCAATATCAAAAATAATGTATTCGCCATTTTCCTGTAATATCTGATCCCTCTGTTTCAAAATTGACAGATTCTCAGTTACATATGTAACCTTTTCCCCTTTTCGCTTGGCGGTTTCTGTCAGAAAATATCCCCTACTCTGCACACCAACAAATATAATCATTCTTCTTCTCCTATTATCTATTTCAGTTCATCTATTTTCATTTTTAAACTATCAATATCATTCTCTTTTTCAACAGCTTCCTCTTCCAAATGTTCAATGGTTTCCTGATTTATTAAAATCTGATTTTCTGCTCGAATCAGTGTTTCTTCCCCTTTCTTCTGCTCTGCTTGTGTCAAATATGTTTTTGCTTTTATCTCTTCTTCTTTTTTACTTAAGTCTTCATTTTCCTGAAGCAGTTTTGTGATTTTTTTCTGTATCTCTTCCAATTCCTGATCCGCTTGACGTTTTTGTGCTAACAGACGATCCATCAGGTAGCCTTTTTCATCTTTCAAGGCAAGTTTTTTTGTTTCCTCTACCCGATTTACATTTGTATAAAATTTTTTCATGCTGTCTTCGTTCTCTGTGTTTCCTACTCTCAAGGAAATCTCTTTCCAGTTTTCTGGAATATTCTCAATCCTTAAAATCAGATAATCAGGTTCATCCAGCACCGCTTTTACTTCCAACTCTCCTCCCGTTCGTTCCATTGCACCAAAATACAATTTTTCATCTAATATCTCTCGATTTTGCTTTTCAAAAATAATCTGCATTGCATGATCTTTTTTAGAATATTTCCAGTCTGTCACAGAAATCTGATACACTCCCACCTGATGTTGTTCATAATATTTTGTTGGTGCAACATAATCCTGATTTTCCGGATACCATACTGTAGACGTCAAAAATAACGTGTATCCAGAAATCAATAAAAATAAAAAACACCAAATTGGAAAATTTTTCTGTCTTTGTATTTGCACTAATTTCTCTTTCCAATACGTCAGATGCATTTCCACTTCCCCTTCCTTCTAATCTCCATACTGTATAAAAAATGCAAATCGCATGTCATCTTTATAAGTATCACACACTGCTTTCATCTTCATGGTGTCTATATCTTCTGTCTTGTAGTCTGCATCCAGATATACATTTCGTTCATAGAGATTGATCTGTTGGATACTATCTGGGTGCAAACGAACCACTGTGACCGCTTCCATTCCTTTTCTGGACAGATATGCCTTCAGTTCCGTCTGGAACCGTTCCCAGTCAGGTCTGGAAAGCCATGCAAATGCTTCCGGATTTTCGTCATATCCCTGGAAGGTGATTTGCATTTCCTCCGTATCTTCTTCCCATAACCGGTAATTATCTTCCGGATGATTTGACAGACTGTGTATCATGTTCCGGTCAACAGACTTTTCAGGAGGTGCGGGAGTACTGTCAAAATCTTCCGAGATCCGGTATCCCTCTTTTTCTTTTTTCTTCTCTCCCCAGTCTGTCACTCTCCCTGCCAGTAGTGCAAGAAGCGCTAATACCAATACCAAAAGAATTTTCTTTTTTTCTTTCATATCCTTTTCCATGCAGGGTGTCCATTTGGACCCCCTCCTTCCTTTTGCTATTCCAGATAATCATCCGGATTAACTGCAGTTCCATTTACTTCTACTTGAAAATGCAGGTGAGGACCGGTAGATTGTCCAGTACTTCCGACTTCTCCAATGGGTTGCCCTCTTACCACTTCGTAGCCAGCTTCCACAAGCAGTGCGGAATGATGCATATACTTTGTTACCAGACCATCTCCATGGTCGATTACTACCCATAATCCTGCGCTGTTTGACCAACCTGCAATCGTAACAACTCCGTCATCTGCAGCATAGGTTGTTGTACCCACAGGTGCAGCATAATCATTTCCCTTATGTCCGCCTGTTTCAAATTCTCGGATTTCTCCAAAATAACTGGTTTGTTCTGTCATATCCGGACAAGGATGTGTAAATCTTCCTTTTCCCGATCCCGGCGGCTTTGATGGTTTGGATGGTTTCCCCATTCCAACATCTCCCACACTCATGCTGTTAAATTTATATAAATCATAGCTTGTCATGATGCCGATTACCTTTTGGACATACTGTGAATCCGTGGCATAACCGCTCTCCCAAACTGCTTTTATAAATGCATTCGCTTCATAATGTCCGGTTTTTGGATCTGTCGGACATGCGGTTACACGTTTCACATAAGGATCCATCGTAAATTTGTGTCCCCATGCCTTCATACAATCCACATAATTTGCAAAGGTGGAAAATTCAGCCACTTCTGTTCCCCATGCTTCTTCCGTCTGCATAGATACTGTTCCATTTTGTCCATGACTGGGGGCTTTTTGTCCCAGACAGTTATAGTAAGGAGGATTTGCAAGCTCAGAACCGCCTGCCCCTGCTTCCAGTATCATCTGTCCTAATACCACGGAGGATGGATAATGCGTTTCTGTCTGCATCTGCACTGCCGCTCTTACCATGTCTACGGTAATCCACTGTGGCAGCCCTGCGATGGTTTCCGCATTGATTTCAGACCCGCCTTTTTTATCTCCTTCAATCATGTTCATTGTCATATCAATCGCTCCGGCAATCATGATCAATGCAAGCAGTATCGGCACGCAACTGAAGAAAAGTCCATACAGCCATTTCTTTGCTTTTCCCATCTATGCTCCTCCTGCAAACAACCTCTCTTCTTCACTGGAAAGATAAACATTAAACTCGATATTCTGATCTCCACTGATACATAAGATAGTCTCTCCTCTCTGTAGCCGTGGGATCTGTTCTTTCTGAGAAAATGTTAATACATTTTCAAATACTCTCTCTATGATAGGAAGTGTATTGCTATCCTGGTGGAAAATAAATTTATACTGTGCCAGTTCAAAAATGGATTTCAATTTATCAATGCTTTCTACCGTACTGCCTTCCGGAACATAATCACGAATACTTTGACTGGCAAGCCAGATTGCTCCAAAATACTTGGGTGCTTCTCTCAAATAAATTCCCAGCAGCTCCAGCGCAAACAACTTGTTCGCATTTACCCATCTGTGACTTTCGTCAATATAAAGAATAAAATGTACCACATCTTTTAATGCAATCTTTTTCTCTTCCCACAGCTTTTTCATGACACTACCGTTAGTGATTGCATCATCCCAGCTGAGCGAAAGCAGATTAAACAGTTGCAAGTCAAAGATCTCCGGTGACAAATCCTTGATCTGTGTAAGATTGTAAGATACCACCTTGATATCGGACATCTTATCGATTGATGTCCACCCATTAAACATATACCCATATGTTTCAATCAACATTTTAATCTGTTTCCGGTTTTTCTCCAGATTCAGTAAGCGTTCTTCTACCAATACCTTTTTTAATGTCTGGTATTCCTGTCGGCTTAGTTCCTCTGTTGTTTCCTCAATCAGCTCAAGCAGATCCTGAAGCCGAGGATATGTTTTCGCAGAAAGCCCTGTAATCTGTTTCCCCTCCCCCGGAAGCAACTGAAACCGTCTGTACAGTTCCTGAACAATTTCCTGGAAAGAAACGATTTCCTGTATATCAGCCTGTGGGTTAATAAACTGGTAAGACGTTTTTAATTTTGACATATGCCTTGCAAAGCTGGTATGTTCCGTGTCTCCCGCACGGAATATTTCTAAAAAATTAATAATTCCATCTGTTCCATCCATGTTCAGGACACGTCCTCCCAGCCGTTTCACCAGTTCTGAATTTTCTCCGGTAATATCAAAAATTCTTACAAAATCACCTCGAAGTGCTCTGGATTTCATTCTTTTCTTCATTAAAGTGGATTTTCCAAAACGCTGTTTTCCAAACAACACAGCCGATCCATTTACACGTATGTCGCTCCTCGTAAATTCATCAAATAAGATATTTCCACCACATTTACTATCCCCTAAATAGTCTCCATAATCATCTTCCAGTGAACTGAAATGAAACGCATTTCCCGCCGCAAGCAGGGATGCCTTTAGCGGGAAACCAGTGATTGCATGTGGCTCTTTCACCTGTTTTGTTGCACTCTGATATACACTTTTCCAATCCCGTTCCGATTCATTCAGAAAAACTGCCGCCCGGTAGTTATCTGCTTCTAAATTCTTTATCCAATGTGTCGTAAAACCCCTTGCTTTAGCTATGGGGATATAAGACACTTCCATCGAATTTACGTAAGTAATTGAAGATGGAACAAAAAT
>NZ_SLZV01000046.1 GCF_004346095.1 Faecalimonas umbilicata
TGTGCCTTGCTGCATAAAAAGCGGCCAGCAACATTTAGCTGCTGGCCGGGGAAATTTTATATTTTTTCTCTGTCCTCTTGACGGGGAGCAGTTCATAGTGATTGACTGCTTTTTAGCGCTGTTTTAGCATCATATCAAGGCTCATTTAATCGTGGTAAAATGAGTTTTCGATATACTTCAAAATACTTGAAATGAGGAATATTTTTTAGCATGAGACAAGTCCCCAGGTGCATACAATCTCAAGTAGAAAGGGGGCTATCACTTGGAGGAAAAGAGTTTGCGAGAAATGCAGCAGGTCGATATAAAAAATGTAAATACTGATGAATTGGTAGATATTAGTGAAATTGAAATTTACACGAAACAGTCGGTACAAAGAAGAGTAAAGGGGTATGTGGAACAGGTACATAACCCTTATCTTGTACGGGTGGGAGAATATATTGTAAAAGTTGGATATTCCGACTGTACAGAGACTTTGAATGACCGGTTGAAACAGTATATTTCAAAAATTGCAGAAACAAAATATTAAAAGGCAGAAGGAAGCAAGATGCAAAAAAATGTATGTTATCATACGGCGATTTATCTTCGCTTATCGAGGGAGGATGGAGATATGAATTGCGGTGCAAAACGAGAAAGTGACAGTATTTCCTCTCAGCGTGCCCTTGCTTGTTCGTTTGTAAGAGAACAGCCGGATATGGAGTTGTTTGATCTTTATATTGATGATGGGTATTCAGGGGCGAATTTTGATCGACCGGATTTTAAAAGAATGATAGAAGACATTAAAAATGGGAAGGTAAATTGTGTTGTTGTAAAAGATTTATCTAGATTTGGACGAGATTATATTGAAGCCGGGCGGTTCATTCAAAAGACCTTCCCGGCTTTTTCTGTGCGTTTTATTGCGATTACGGATCATTACGATAGTCTGACTGCAGATAAGAATACAACATCTTTTGTAATACCGGTAAAGAATTTTGTGAATGATTTCTACTGTCAGGATATTTCAGAAAAGGTAAAATCACATCAGAAAATAAAACGGGAGCAGGGGAAATTTATCGGGGCGTTTGCAGTCTATGGATATCAGAAAGATCGAGAGGATAAAAATAAGCTTGTTATAGATACCTATGCGGCAGAAATTGTGAAAAAGATTTTTGCGTGGAAACTGGATGGAATGAGCAATCTTGCCATTGCGAACAAACTGAATGAAAATGGAATTTTCTCCCCGCTGGAATATAAGAAATCCCATGGCGAACATTATGCCACAGGGTTTCAGGCAGGAATCGTATCCAAATGGTCTGCGGTAGCAATCAAGCGAATTTTGACCAATGAAATTTATACCGGAACGATGGTGCAGGGAAAACGAGAGAAAGTCAATTATAAGGTTAAAAAGATTTTAGAAAAGCCGGAGTCGGAATGGTGTAAAGTAGAGGGAACTCATGAAGCGATCGTTTCCAAAGTGGATTACCAAAAGGTGCAGCGACTTTTGGAAGTAGATACCAGAGCCGAGAAAGGAAAAGAAAAAGCGCATATGTTTTCGGGGATTCTGTTTTGCGGAGACTGTAAAGAGCCGATGGTCCGACGTATGAACAGATACAAGGGAACAGAAAAAATATCTTATATCTGTTCCACGAGAAATCGGAGCGAAGGTTGCAGCAGACACCGTATTTTGGAAGCGGATTTAAAAAGAGTCATACTTCAGATCATCCGGCTGCAAGCAGCACTTCTGATCGATGAAAACAGACAGATGCAGTATCTTCGGACAAGGGAAATGCATTTGGAAGATGTTGTTGGATTTGAGCAGGAGATGATACGTCTGCGCGGTGAGCAAGAGAACTATCAGAAACTTCGCGCAGGGCTTTATGAAGACTGGAAAGCAGGAGTGATCACGCAGGCAGATTTTCAAAAATTTAGCGCAATTTATGAAAAACAGTATCTAGAAACGGGATGGGCGATTGCAAAGCAGGAGGAACTGGTAAAGAAATTGTTTTACAAGGGAGTGCACTCTAATGTCAGGTTGGAACGGCTAAAAGAGACGATGCAGATTACGACGTTAGACAGGGAGGCACTGCTGGCGTTTGTGGAGCGGATAGAAGTTTATGAGGAGAAACGGATTGTGATACAATTTGGGTATCAGGAAGAGATAAGAAGAATGGCAGGCTCGTAATCAGGAGGTGATCTCAGTGGCAAGAACATCAAAACGCAAAAGACGGCTGGAAAGTCAGGAACTTTTTGAAAAGAAAACAGAGAAAGCATATGTGGCAGGCGTTTATGCAAGGCTGTCTGTAGATCATCAGGATGGCGACGAAGTGTCTATTGAAACGCAGATTGAGATGGGGAAGACGTTTATAGAGACTCATAAGGATATTCTATTGTATGACTGTTATTCGGATCTAGGGGCTACGGGAACGAATTTTTGGCGGAGTGATTTTGAGCGATTGATGCAGGATGTGAGAGAGGAAAAGATAAACTGTGTGATCGTAAAAGATTTTTCGAGATTCGGAAGAAACTATATTGAGGTGGGAAACTTTGTGGAAAAGATGTTTCCTTTCATGGGTGTCCGGTTTATTTCTATTACAGATCAGTATGACAGCGCAAAACAAGGAGATTGTAATGAAGCGCTTTCCATGCATTTGAAAAATATAGCCAACGAACTATATGCAAGGGACGTTGCAGAAAAGGTAAAAGCCAGCAAGCAGACAAAGAGGAAGCAGGGAGAATATCTAGGCAGTGTTCCGCCGTATGGTTTTCGAATCGAAAAAATGGATGGGAGACGGACGTTGGTGCGTGAATCTTTGACCAGTGAGATCGTTCGAGAGATTTTTGTGCGTTATGATTCCGGGGAAAACGTTGTTTCTATTGTAAAGTGGCTGTATGAGCAAAAGATTCACTGCCCGGGCGATTACAAAGCATACAAAACTGTTTACCAGCAGGAGGGGCAGAAACTGAGGCAGTGGAGGAGAGAAGCTATCCGGTATTTGTTGAGTAATGTCGTTTACATAGGAAATCTTGCGCAATCCGGCAAGCATATAAGAGAACCGATCATAGCAGAACATGTCCATGAACCTCTTGTTCCGGAAGAAGTCTTTTGTCGTGTAGGAGAAAGGCTGGAGGGAAACCGTAAGATCCAAAAGTCCAGATCACTTCGGAATAATACGATGGAAGAGGTGTTCCGGGACATTTTGTATTGCGGAGAATGTGGACATAAATTTAGCCGGACGGTGACAGAAAGAGAGTTTTCTAATAACAAAAAGAGGACTTTTGTTTCTTATGGATGCCCGAATAGAAAACGCATTGATGAAGACAAATGTAAAAATGAATCGATTACAGTTCTTCAGCTTCAGAAAGTGATATTGCATCTGTTGAAAAAAGAGTTTCTTCTCAGTGATATACAGATGAAAAAACTTACAGATTTTAATCGAGAGGTTGGAGAAATACGAAAAGGACAGATAGAGAAAACACAAAAAGAGCTGCAAAAATCGGTAGAGAACATAGATAGGAAGATCAGTTTTTGTTATATGGAGTATCGAAGCGGGAGCACTTCACAGACTCAATTTCTGGAAATCAAAAAGAAACTGGAAGAAAAAAAGGAACAAAATCAGCGGCTTTTGCGGGAGTTATCTCTAAAATATGCTTCGGTTGACAGACTGGTAGATAAGCAGAATCAAGCTCTCTGCACGGTTTTGAAATGTCAAGGTGGCGCTGTGTTGAATGCGGAACTGGTACAAAACCTGATAGGGAAAATCTATGTGTATCCTGGAAAACGGATCGAGGTTCTCTGGAAATGGAAGGATATATGGATGGAATAGAAAGCGTGAGATATTTCTTGCCCGAAGGTCATGGGAAAGAAAAAAACTTTAAAAATTTGTAAAAGTCTCAGGAGGAATAAGCGATGCAAAATAGGCTGAAGATCGCAATGTATCTGCGATTGTCCAAGGAAGATGACCGGAATACCCAGGAAAGTAACAGTATTTCTTGTCAACGTTTATTGCTAAAAGAATATATTGAGCAAAATTTTAGAGGGGAAATTTTATCAGACGAAGTCTGCCAGCCGAAGGCATGTATTACGGGATGCCCGTATGGGTGTGAGATTTTCGAGTTTGTAGATGATGGTTACAGCGGAACTAGCATGAACAGACCTGCCATGCAGGAATTACTAAGATGTGTCCGGCAGAAGAAGGTAGATTGTGTTATCGTAAAGGATTTTTCCCGCTTTTCCAGAGACTATGTAGAAATGGGTTTCTATGTCGAACAGCTCTTTCCGTTTTTGGGCATCCGTTTTATTTCTGTGAATGATCATTATGACAGTAGAGTTGTTCAGAATCAAATGATGGGTATGGATCTGGCATTTAAAGCGCTGGTGAACGATCTCTATTCGAAGGATTTATCAGGAAAAGTAATTTCTTCTCTGCATTCTAAAAAAGAGCGGGGAATCTATTGCAGTGCAAACTGTCCGTTTGGATATCGTAAGAAAGCAGATGATAAGAATCAAGTAGAGATTGTGCCAGAAGAGGCGAAAGTAATCCGGGAAATTTTCCGATTGACGTTAGAGGGTTATTCTTCTGTGGATATTGCAAAGAAGTTTCACAAGGAAAAGATAAAAACACCGGTGGAATATCTGGCGGCGAGAGGAGTAACACATCGGAACCCTTTGGGAAAGGAATTTTCATGGCATCATACGACCATTTGCAAGATACTGCGAAATGATTTTTATGCCGGAGATGTCGTATATGGGAAATATGAAAAGGATGCTGTCGGAGGAAAAAATCACTTAAAACCAAAAAGTGAGTGGAAGATTACCTATCATCATCATGAACCGATCATTGAACGGGAGATTTTTGAGGAAGTACAGCGGACGAGAGGAATATCAAAACCTTATCAGCCACGAAAGGCACACATGTTGACAGGAAAGGTACTATGCGGAGAGTGTGGCAGGGCTTTGTGCTATCGGAATGCGAAACATCCTTATTTTTATTGCAAGGATCGTTATGCGACCGGCAATGAGAACTGTTTGAAAAAAGTGAACATATTCCTTTTAGAGCAGATGCTTGTATCCGCTTTGCAAAAAGAAATCTGCAGGCAGATTGAACTGAAAGAAGTGTGGAAGCTGTATCAGGAGGTACAGAAAAGGCAGTACGATGCAAAGATGGCTAAGCTGCGAAAAGCCCGAAAAAATTTGGAGATTACAGGAAAAGAGCAGATCATACTTTATGAGCGATATAAAAAGAAGGAAATCTTGAAAGAAGAATATCTGGCATGCAAAGAAAAGGTACAGAAGAAGGAAGATGCGATAAAAAGTGAAATCCAAAGGCAGAAGATGCTTCTGGTAGAGATGGAGGCAGAGAAGCATACAGGCTTGCCGGATGCCGATAAGATTTGGAAAGCATGTAAGATCCATGAGCTGAACCAGGAAACCGTGGATAGTTTCATAAGAAAGGTAAAAGTGTGGGATGAGCGGCATGTGGAGATTATCTGGAATTTCAGTGATGGGAAAGCTACCTAAGGACTATTTTTTGTGTTTGTCGGTGTGGGCGTATATAGTGTATAATATAAGCAAAATTTTTATTACAAAAGGGAGTCAGCTAATCTATGAATCAGAATAAAATTTTATTGATAGAAGATGATAAAGAAATCAGCGAAATGTTAAAAAATTATTTAACCGTAGAAAATTATGAGGTGATTTGTGCATACGACGGACAAGAGGCATGTGACTATTTTGATCGCACAGACTTTAGTATGATTCTTCTTGATCTGATGATACCTAAAATCAGTGGAATGGATGTTATGCAGCATATTAGAGAACATAGTGTTGTTCCACTGATTATTATCTCTGCAAAGGATAGCGAAATCGATAAAACATTAGGGCTGAGTTTAGGAGCTGATGATTATATTACAAAGCCGTTTTCTGTTGTGGAGGTGTTAGCTCGCATTAAGGCAAATATTCGCAGGAGAAATCAATATGATCAAGGATCAGAGGATATTCCGAAACGATTAACTGCCGGAGAATTAGTAATGAACCTGTCAGATTATACATTGACAAAGAGCGGAAGACGGGTGGAACTCACTGCAAAAGAATACGAAATTTTGAAGCTGCTTATGCAACATCCGAAAAAGGTTTATACAAAGGAACAAATATATGCTCTTGTTTGGAAGGATGCTTATCTTGGTGATGAAAATGCTGTGAATGTGCACATAAGTCGTCTTAGAAATAAAATCGAAGAAGATACTCGCAATCCCCGGTATATCATCACCGTATGGGGGATTGGATACAAATTGGGGGAAAATGTATGAAGGATACAACGGTTATTTTTTTCCTGTGCATTTGTATTGTTTTTTTGATATGTGTTGTATTTTATCAGCAATTTACTTTCCGCACAGGAACACAAGCAAAATTACGGGAAATCAGTGATAAGCTCAAAAAAATCATAGAAACGGACAGTGACGAGCAAGTAATGGTTTTTACGGACAATAAAGAGCTAATAGAATTGGCTGCACAAATCAATGAATTACTGGAGAAACACTTGAAAATAAAAGCGGATTATCGCCATTCTCAGATAGCCTCTAAAAAAATGTTGTCGAATATTTCTCACGATATTAAAACGCCTATGACTGTTATTTTGGGGTATCTGGAAATCATGCAGTTAAGCGAAACAATTTCTGCTGAAATGCTGAAAAAGGTAGAGGATAAAGCGCAAGGGGTCATGGGAATGATCGATCAATTTTTTACCCTATCAAAAATTGAGTCGGGCGATATGGATATAGCGCTTTCGAAGGTAGATATTTGCGAAATCTGTCGAGAAAGTGTACTGGATTTTTATGAGTTGCTTTCTAGCAAAAACTTTCAAGTAAATATTGATATTCCGGAAATGCCTGTTTTTGTGCAAGGGAATAAAGAAGCTTTACAACGTATTCTGTTTAATTTGATTTCCAATGTCATCCGATACGGGGCGGACGGAAAATATCTTGGGCTTTCATTGAAAAATGAAGAAAGAAACGTATATGTGGAGGTAACAGATAAGGGAAAAGGCATTGATCAAATGTTTGCAGACAGCATATTTGATAGATTATTTACAATGGAAGATTCTCGTAATCGTAAGATACAAGGGAACGGACTTGGTCTGACCATCGCCAAAAATCTAGCTGTTTGTCTTGGAGGGGATATTACTTTGGAAAGTATTCCTTATGTCAAAACGACTTTTACAATACAGTTGAAAAAATCTTACTTTAAGATGTTCGAAAGAAATTTGTAATATTTATTCAAGAGTTTTGAAAATCTGAGCCGTTACAATGGAATTTAGAAAGGAGGCAATAGAATATGTCATATGTTGTACAAACAAATAGCCTTACAAAAATCATTGATGGGAAAGAGATTGTTAAGAATGTCAATCTCCACGTAAAGAAAGGGGAAATCTATGGTTTCCTTGGCCCGAACGGTGCAGGTAAAACTACTGTTATGAAAATGCTCACAAATCTTTGGAAGCCGACAAGTGGAAGCATTGAAATTTTCGGAGAAATACTTACTCCACAGTCCTGTGAAATCTTAAAAAGAATAGGAAGTATCATTGAATTTCCTACCTTTTATAATCACATGACCGGGTATGAAAATTTGCAGCTACATTGTGAGTACATGGGGTATTATAAACATGGAAGCATTGAAAATGCGCTTGATCTGCTGGAATTATCGGCTGCCTCACAAAAAGCTGTAAAAAATTATTCTCTTGGTATGAAAGAACGACTTGGTATCGCACGTGCAATTCTTTGCAAGCCAGAATTATTAATTCTTGATGAGCCGACAAATGGACTGGATCCTGCAGGTAGGAAGAAAATCCGTGATTTGCTAAAAAATCTTTGCGAAGAATATGGAACAACGATTATGATTTCCAGCCATATCCTTTCAGAAGTTGAAAGTATTGCTGATACGGTAGGTATCATTCATCACGGGATGATGGTGAAAGAAATCGGCATGAAAGAAATAGAGAGGATGAGCCTTGCATATGTGGAACTGGTAGTAGCAGATCCTAAAAAAGCTGCCTATGTATTGAGTGAAAAACTGGAGTATAACAATTTTAAGATCATTGAAAACAATACGATCCGTATTTATGACCAGCACGTTTCAATAAAGGAATTGTCTAAGGTGTTAGCATTGAATGATGTTGAAGTGGTTGCGCTTGGCAGACAAGCTGAAACTTTAGAAGATTACTTCCTTAAATTAACTGCGGAGGTGGATAGATTATGTTAAAGCTGATTCAATTAGAATGGAGGAAAAACAACATTGGAAAGTATATTAGAAATGCAATGATATTGGCGGGTGTTCTTTGTCTGTTTCTGTTTGCACTGGCCTATCTTGGCATTGCAGATGATCCGGATACAGGGATTCCGGACGCAACGCCGGGAAACGGTACAATTTCAGCGCCTATTGAATTATTTTGCAGTATGTCATTTCTAGTATTTACCGGTGTAATGCTCTCATCTTTTATTGTAAGTGCCTATAAAGATAAAACAATGGCATTGATGTTCTCTTACCCGATTAAGCGGCAGAAAATACTTATTTCTCAAATGCTCTCGGTTTGGATTTTCTGTTTCCTGGCATTGGTAATAACAAAACTTGTAATTTATGGCTGTATTTTGTGGGGGTCCCAGTTTATGGTATCATCATTTCCAATCGATTATGATATGGCAAGTCTGAGATTTTATGTACAGCTTATTGTAAAATCGATCTCTATTGTTAGCATGAGTTTTATTGCACTATTTATCGGGTTGGCAATGAAATCCACAAAAGCGACGATCATCTCCTCTTTTCTGCTGATTATTTTGACGCAGGCAAACATTGGAGATCTTACACTGGCAAACAATGCCGTATTCCCTCTTGTTTTGACAATCATTTCCCTTCTGTTTGCTGTTCTATCTGTGATCGGAGTGGAAAAGAAAGATTTTATATAGATGGATCAAAAGAAAAAACTTCTGGGAAGCGGAAGATATTGAAAATTTATATTGGAATCAATGAGTGAGGCAGTCTGGTCGTGGATCAGGCTGCGTTTCTATGCTCGCGCCTAAAATTTTTATTCTCCACATGCAAAAAAATATATACAAGAATTGATTGGTAATATATAATCTTATTATAAAATTTGTACAAAAGAATTTGGAAATGTTTCCAGAAAAAGAGTGATGGAATTATGAAGGAGGAAATCGTATGGAAGATCAACGAAAGAATGAATTGGCAGTTGTAATAGCTGCAACGGTAGTATTTGGTTTCGTGAATCGTATTTTGATCAGGATTCCGTATATGGTATTAGGAGATTTTTCGTTTTCCTTTTTGATATCTGTTGTGACGTGGTGGATTTACAATTCTGTTTTGTTTTCTGTTGCAGAGCAGATGCAGATGGGCGATGGAGGCAAGAAAAGAATAGGAAAAATAGTCTTGTTTGGATTTCTTGCAACGCTAATAAAGGCTGGAATTGATACGTGTATTGATCTGACGGTCGCTCGTCAACCGAATATGTTGCTACTTGTAGCTGCTATGGAGCTTTCTATGATTCTTTACATAGCAGGGTTAGACTATTTTCTATTCGTAAAGGTTGGAAAAAGAAAGATAAAACAAGAGGGAAAAGAGATAAATGCTTTAGTGACGATATTTGTTTGTTTATTGATCTTTTATGGTGGAACTTTATTTTATTATCTGAAACAAGTAAATTATGCTGTTGAAAGATATGGAACTTCTTCGATGGTTCAAGAAATAGGGTTGGATAATGCAATTTGGAATTTGACTACAATGCTTGGAAGACGTTCCACAACGGTTGGAGCAGTCGTATATGTTGGGTGTTTTATAATCATTTGGTGGATATTAGAGAAAATCACTGTTTCGCAGGAAAGCAATTAAAAATGGACAGAAGAGGGAAGATGAATGGAAGAAAAGTAATCAGAAAAGGATGTGAGTTTGATGAAATACATATGGATCTGCAGCGAAGCGAACACATGGAGCAGTTATTATTATGATGAGCAGACGGAAGAATTTTTTGTATTTGATAATAAAAAAGGGGGGAACGGACTTGCGGTTGGAGTTCTTTCGGGAATTTCCCTGATAATCTATGCGCTTGTACGGAACATAGAAAAACCAATTCCTTTTGACAAAAATTTGTTGTACTGGATTTCATTGGGACTGGGAGTGATTGTAGGGGCGATCGTTTCTGGATATCTGTTAAGACGTGCAAAAAGAAAAGTGGAAGAAAATGCAAGAGTGTATCCTTGCGGACTGGAAGAAAAACGGAAATTGGCAAAACAGAACCGAAAAAGCTTTTTGCAACATATGGTATTGATGGCTATTTTTATAGGAGTATGTGTGGGATACCGATTTTTGATGATCTGGATTGTGCCATCCGTTCTGGTATATGCTTTTTTTAACTCAGTCATGTGTATGATAACGATTTTACTGATAACTGGTTTCGTGGGAAATCATCCGCTAAAAGGATGGAAAATTGCAGGTAAAATCTTGAAAGGAGAGTAGGAGAATGCCATATTTGATTCCAATTTTATATGTGATCGTCTCTTATACATTTTTTCTTTTGCCGGGCTTATTTGATCAGGTAGTGGAATTACAGATTATTTCAGCACTTCTGCCTTTTCTCATGGGAGTAGTCAATTTGATCGTTGTATTGACGGTAGGAAGAAAATGGTCAAGAAAAACGCTGTTAAATTGTACATTGATCATTAAATATGGATTGATTCCATTCTATTTGATTGGAGGATGTATTACCATCAGCGTGACACTTGCTGCACTGTTTCCGCTGCCGTTGATGGTGTTGTTTGGGTTGGTCACAGTTGTTTTCCTGATCTTTGGATATGGGATT
The DNA here is from genome assembly GCF_004346095.1 of Faecalimonas umbilicata. Taxonomy (GTDB): domain Bacteria; phylum Bacillota; class Clostridia; order Lachnospirales; family Lachnospiraceae; genus Faecalimonas; species Faecalimonas umbilicata. Next base: position 10,836 of record NZ_SLZV01000046.1, read on the forward strand.
TTGTTGGGAGCAGCGCCATATGCAATCGCCTACCTCATAAAATCATGTAAAGAAGGAAGACATTCAAAGGCAGTGGTAATCCTGTCCGGCATCTGCCAGTTTCTTTTTTCTTTTGATGTATTTTCCATGATGATTTTGACAATCAAAGAAAAGCATCTGGTCAAAACTACAATAGCTGTGTTTGCGGGAGTGTGTCTCGCAATACTTTTCATTCTGCTGTATGTGCTGAGTATTTTTGTATAAAGAGTTTGAAGAGAATATAGAAAACCGATCGTTTATCGATGATGCTGTCGGAAGGAAGAGTGGGGGAAGCGGATGATTAAATTATGTTATAAAATTCATGATAAGAAGACGGATGAATATTATTTTGACTTACAATCTCAAAAAGTATATCAGATTTGTCTGTCTGCATACTATGCAAAGCAAAATACGAAAGGAATCCTGTTCCTTTTGATTTCAGGCGGAGTGGCAGCAACATTTTTAGAAGAGGTATCAAAGCAAATAATCTTATCTGAGAATGTCCGAATTTTATCGATGATCTTGGTAATTGGAATTCTGGTTTTGATTGATCAAAAGGTAAAAAAATCATTTGCAGAAAAGTATCGATATATCGAGGAACATACGATGGGGATTGAAATGGAAAAATCAGATCTGTTCAATCTATATCTTCGGGGGAGATGGAACAGAAGAGTATTAGGAATAATTGTTTTTGTAGGTGTGGTCATTTTTTTGATCGGTATGATTTTTATGATCCGAGTCTCTCGTCTTACGGGAATCGTTCTGCTCTTACTGGGTGGGATAATCGGAGTGATTTTTTTTCATTACGGAGAATTTTCGGAAGCTTCACAAGTAAAAAAATATTTCCGGGAACGGAAAGAGTGAGATTGATTTTATCAGGAGGGAGAGAATCAAAAATGGGATTCAGGGAGCGAAACAGGTACATTCAGCTCTGCAGAGAAAATGAACATTCAGCTTTCTATTATGACACAGCAGAAGAGAAACTATTGCGATATAAAAAAGAAAGTAAATTTTCATTTTCCTTAAAATATCAATTGTGTATTTTAGCGGCGCTGTATCTGGGATACCTATTAAATGACAAAGCTTATATACTGTTGGCTCAAAATGGCTATTTGAAAGATTTCCTTGTCTTTTTCTGTCTTAGTATCGGCGGCATTTGCTTGTTGTTTTTTGAAAATAATATCACGAGAATTTTGAAAAAAGACGGGGTAGAAGTGCCATATCCACTATCTGATGAATTGCTGCAGAAAGGGCAAAAGGATTTTAAGACGCAAAAAACGATCATGTATCTATGGAGTTTCATCTCTGCGATTCTCTGTTTCGCTTTTTACATAACGAACCTCATTCTTTTGTTAGTGCTGTTTTTAGCCAGCATGATTGCATTATCCAGTATGGTTGCTATAGCAAGACCTGTTTTGCGGGAAAACTTATATCAATATTTGAAAAAGAGGATGTAGTAAAAATGTATGATTATGGGGAAAGGGGATTGTTATGAAGAGAAATATAATCCGGACGACAGAATGGAAAAAGCTATATCCGATTAAAAAGGGAATCATAGTATCGGTATGGTTATTTGCAGTTATCATATTATATGCAGGCTTCCGGGGGTTGATAGAAGATCATGATCTGAAAACAATAGTTGTAATCATTTTAGACGGTGCGATACTTGTGAAATCTTTTCGGCCGGTTAAGAACTATCTTTTTACAAGATATCATTGCGTACCGGTTTTTAATCAAATTTTCACAAAAAAAGAATTGGAAGAACTGTTTGAGGGAGAAGTGTTTCGGAAAATGACAGGCAGTATGGAAAATCCTTTAAATAGTCCGGATCTATTGGAAAGTGAAAATTGGTTTTGCATCCATGGAAAATTTATTTCAAAGAATATGACGATTATTGGAAGGGCATGGGTTGCGGCAAGTCTCAACAATAGAGATATCACATCTGTAAAAATATTTTATATGACGGGGCAATATCTTGAAGTTAAAGCGGGATATTCATGGAAAGTTTCTACCATACAATCTTTTAATCGGCTGTTATGGGAAAAGTATCAAATAATACCTGTTAAAGTGTTTTCCCGAGATTATGAACGAATCAGTACAATTTTAAAGAATACATATGACAGAATGAAAACGGAAAAAGATTTGTGTGAAAAAGAATTTGTACGATATTTGCTTGAAGACGGTGCGGATAGCAAAGCTTTATTTTGGAGTGAAATACCGGGCTTTCAGTTGCCGGGAGAAAATAAGTAAATGCAGCAGAATACCTATGGAGGAAAAAGCGATGAAGCGTACGCAGAAAAATTTTCACAGAAATATACTGATTTGTGTCTACGGTTTTTTCTTTGTGTGCATATTGGGTGGGATTACCGTATGGGCATCCTATCAGGAAAGAAGTTTTTCCCAGAAGGGATGGCTGAACTGCGATCTGGCGAAAAGATATCTTTATATTGACGATTTTGAAGAAAAGTATAACGTGGCTGGGATGCGCAGATATGAAATAGAAGAGTTGTTAGGCTCGCCGACATGGAGAAAAACAGAGCCGGATACGGAAAAGATCATATACTATGAATACCGCATTCAAGACAATCTATTGGCAGGGTGGAAGGTATATCAAGTAAGATTTCAGGATGATATTGTTATCGATACGACGATTATAGTAGAGGACTGGTAGGGATGATTATATAAAATTTTTCTTTATAAGCTACCAGAGAAGATAAAAGTGATTCTTATATGGTGCTTAGAGAAAAATTAGAAGTTGTAGAGGTGATGAGAATGAAGAAACTATATTGCATGAACTGTAGTGCTCAAATAAAAGGAATGATACCGAACAAATGTTCTTGTGGAGCGGAATTTGATTTAGCAGATACAAAAAACATAAAAAAAATAATTACAAGCATTATATTTTTTGTAATATTAATGTCTCCACTGCTTATTCTTATTCACTTTGGCAGACAATATTTACAAGCGTCAATTATTTTATATGCTTTACTTCTGAGTCTATGTATGTTTTGGTATCGTATCGTACAAACTATTTTAGTTCGTCTTGGGTTAGTAACTATGACGAACATTGAAATTAAATAACAACAATAGCATTTTCACAGCTTTAGTAAGCAGGAAATATAATGGGTGTTTTAGGTGTATTCAGTATTATTAAAGGAAAGTTATCTCTTATCAAAAGCTATAATGGGGTAAAAAACATAAAGTTACATTCGAGAATTGAGGAAACAGCTTTATTATTAGTAGGAATTGTGTTGATTTTTCAATGTTTTGTATCCATGGGAGATGTTGAATTGGTTATTAGTATTCTGTTGATTTGCATTTTTTCATAAATTAAATCCTTTCGTTTGCCATAGGCGGAAACCCACTACCTTCAGGTGGTGGGAGGAGCCTTGTGAATCTTTAGCCATTAACCCTGACTCTCAATATACTTTTGTATAGTCGCTGACGAT
>NZ_SLZV01000047.1 GCF_004346095.1 Faecalimonas umbilicata
TTGCGGACTCTTCGGAGTCCGTTTTCTGCTTTTAGGCATAAAAAAGGGAGCTATTGCTCTATAGATGATTACTCATCTATTTTGCAACAGCCCCTTCTTTATGTTTTCTCAATGTGGATCCACGATTGATTAATTGTCTTCTTCTGCGGCATCCATGCTGTATGTCTGACGTTTTCTTGCCATCTCATCACTTTCCAGATATTCATCATAAGTTGTGATTTTGTCGATCAGTTTTCCGCCAGGAACAATCTCCATGATACGATTTGCTGTTGTCTGTACGATCTGGTGGTCGCGGGAAGCAAATAAGAGGACTCCAGGGAACTTAATCAGACCGTTATTTAAAGCTGTGATGGATTCCATGTCAAGATGGTCTGTAGGTTCATCTAAGATCAGGATGTTTGCACCGGAGATCATCATTTTTGATAACAGGCAGCGCACCTTTTCTCCACCGGAGAGTACGCGTACTTTTTTCACTCCGTCTTCCCCGGCAAAGAGCATACGTCCAAGGAATCCGCGGACATAAGTTGCATCTTTGTTTTCGGAATACTGTGTCAGCCAGTCTACGATCGTATAGTCATTGTCAAATTCCTTTGTACTGTCTTTCGGGAAATATGCCTGAGAAGTAGTGACTCCCCATTTATAAGTTCCTTCATCCGGCTCCATCTCCCCGGTAAGAATTTTAAAGAGCACAGTCTTTGCAAGCTCGTTTCCACCTACGAAAGCAACTTTCTCTTCACGTGTGATCGTGAAAGAGAGACTGTCTAAAATTTTCACACCATCGATTGTCTTGGAAAGGTTCTCTACAGTAAGTACCTCGTTTCCAATCTCACGGTTTGGACGGAAATCGATGTAAGGATATTTACGGCTGGATGGACGGATGTCGTCCAGCTGGATTTTTTCGAGTGCTTTCTTACGGGATGTTGCCTGCTTTGATTTGGAAGCGTTGGCGCTGAACCGGGAAATAAATTCCTGAAGTTCTTTGATCTTTTCTTCTTTCTTTTTGTTAGCTTCTTTCATCTGGCGGATCAGCAACTGGCTGGATTCATACCAGAAGTCGTAGTTTCCGGCATAGAGCTGGATCTTACCGTAGTCGATATCTGCAATTTGTGTACAGACTTTATTCAAGAAGTAACGGTCATGTGATACGACGATGACAGTATTGTCAAAGTTGATCAAAAATTCTTCGAGCCATGCGATCGCATCAAGATCTAAGTGGTTGGTAGGCTCGTCGAGAAGGAGGATGTCCGGATTACCAAAAAGTGCCTGTGCGAGAAGGACTTTCACTTTTTCAGAACCTTTCAGATCTCTCATGTATTTGTAATGCAGATCAGTGTCGATGCCGAGACCATTTAAGAGAGTAGCAGCATCAGATTCTGCTTCCCATCCGTTCATAGTAGCAAATTCACCTTCCAGTTCACTTGCTTTGATCCCATCTTCATCGGTGAAGTCTTCTTTTGCGTAGAGGACTTCTTTTTCTTTCATAATCTCATAGAGTCTTGCGTTTCCCATGATAACCGTATCGAGTACGAGAAATTCATCGTACTTAAAGTGATCCTGCTGAAGGAAAGAAAGACGTTCTCCCGGAGTGATAACAACTTCTCCTTTTGTTGGCTCTAACTGACCGGAAAGAATCTTTAGGAAAGTGGACTTTCCAGCTCCGTTTGCACCGATCATACCATAACAGTTGCCGGCTGTGAATTTGATGTTGACATCTTCAAACAGCGCTTTTTTGCCAAGGCGTAATGTGATATTATTTGCACTAATCATCTGATAAATCTCCTTTGTCTGTTTCATTTATTTTCTGCCAGAGATCCACAGGTGAGATTCCTCTGCAGAAACTGGCTTGTTTACGGATATTTCCAAGCCCTATCTTACCATGAGAAGGTAAAAATGGCAAGGCAAAGCATATCTTTGGAGAAAATTAAGAAAAAAATTGTTTGAAAGGAATGAAAAAGGGTATATAATTTAAAAAAAGCAAAGCGAGGAATGCATATGGAAAAAGCAACACTGGTTTTGGAAGGCGGTGCAACAAGAGGTGTGTTTACTTCAGGAGCACTTGACTTTCTGATGGAACAGAAGTTATATATGTCACATGTGATAGGAGTGTCAGCAGGAGCATGTAACGGGGTAGATTATGTGTCAAAACAAATTGGCCGAACAAAGAATTGCATGATTCATACAGAGAAAGAGTACGATTACATTAATCTTCGGAAATTTGTCCGAGAGAGAAGCCTGATTGATATGGATATGATCTTTGAAAAATTTCCAAATGAAGTTTATCCGTTTGATTTCGACACCTATTTTCAGTCAGGCATCGTATGTGAGATGGTCACGACAAACTGTGTGACTGGGAAGGCGGAATATATGACAGAAAAGTCCGACCCAAAGCGCCTGATGAAGATCTGCCGGGCTTCCAGCAGTCTTCCGTTGTTTTCACCGATCGTGAATATTGATGGGACACCGTATCTGGATGGAGGGCTTGCAGATTCTGTTCCGATCGAACGGGCACTTGAGATTGGGAATGAGAAAATTGTTGTGATTCTGACAAGAAATCCCGGATATCGGAAAAAGATGCCGTCCAAAGGCGTGATGAAGATTTATCGTTCGTCTTATAAGACATATCCAAATTTGCTTCGTACGATCGCAAGGCGCAGCATTGTCTATAACCGTACAATGGAGAAGATAGAGAAGCTGGAAGAGGAAGGAAAGATTTTTGTGCTCAGACCGCAGATGAAGACCGTGTCAAGGTTGGAGCGGAATGCAGATACTTTAACAGACTTTTATAATCATGGTTATAATTATATGAAAAAGCAGTATCACAACCTGCTGGAATATTTGCAGAAAGAAGAATAGAAAATTGCAGAACAGGGTTGCCTTGAAATGGTTTCCGAATAGGAGAACATATTTTAAGACAACCCTGTTTTGCATCCTCTCCATACAGGTTTGCTGGCGAGAAGCTATTCACATTTTTATCTAAGAAATTCTGCATTCAAACAGAAAAAATTTACACTGATCGTCTACCGCAATTTCTTTTTGAAAGGAAGAGTAAGTTTTGATCGTCGAAAATCCGGCTTCTTTTAGGTATCCTTCCATTTCCCCAAAGGTATAGAGATGTGTCTGAAAATCCATAAATTCTTGTGATAGCAATTCATCGTTCCGGCATAACTCATAGATGCCCGGAGAAAACTGTGTCTGACTTTTCTCTTCATAGTAGTTTTTTGTTTTCAAGGTCAATGCAGTACCGTCTTCGAAAGGGACAGTGACAGAAGGAATATACTCTGTGTCATCGATACATCTATTTGCGGTTGTATCTACTGCAAAGACAAAGACACCGTCTGGGGACAGCAGTGATTTCATTTTTTCAAGAAGCTGTCTGCATACAGAAATATCAGTGAAAAGTGATACAGAGCTGGAGGATATGAAGATGTAATCAAAAGTCTATCAGAAGAATACTGAAGGATATCTCTGCAGGCGACAGAAGCCATTGGCGCTTTCTGCTTTAATTTCGCAAGCATTTCCTCTGATAAATCGATTCCGCTAATTGTAAAACCACGTTCCAGGAAAGGGACAAGAAAACGCCCGCTGCCACAGAGTGGTTCCAGTATCTTTTTCCCTTTTTCTGCATAAGACAGATAAAAGTCCAGTTCGTCTGACGGCGCTTCGCTGTGTAGGATTTCATACATTTCCGTACATAAATTGCCATAATAATTTTGTCTGATCTGTTCCAAGTTTGTTCTCCCTCCTGTTTTAGATTTGAGCAGGAACTGCAGCAAGCATCTGTCTGATATCCTCGGCATCCAGCTTTAGCGAAAGTGCGCTTGCATTATCGATGAGTTGTTCAGGTTTTCTGGCTCCGCAGAGAATATGAAGATCCGGGATCGTAGCGGCAGTCAGTGCGATCACAAGACTGCTGTAAGAACAGTTATATTTTTCCAACATTGGTTTCCAGGAGTCTAACATAGCAAGGGCTTCCTTGCGGCGGCCGCTTTTCCAGAAACGATTGTTGTTGCGGACATCTGTATCAGAGAGAACGGTATCCATAGTTACTTTTCCAGTCAAAAGCCCTTGTTCCAACGGGGAGTATGCCTGGATAGATACTTGGTGCTTCTGGCATGTCGGAAGAAGATCTGTGCGGATCCGCTGGTCAAGCAGACTATATTTTTCCTGGATCACATCGAGTTGTCCGTACTGGCAGTAAAGTTCAAGCTGTTCCGGTGTGACATTGGAGGCTCCGATCGCACGAATTTTGCCTTCTTTTTTCAATGCCATCAGAGTGTCCATCGTCTCTTCGAGTGGGAAAAGAGAAAGATCCGGTGTCTGCCAGTGTGTGTATAAAAGATCAATATAATCAGTCTGAAGACGTCTTAAGCTTTCTTCTACGTCCTGACGGATACTTTTGGCAGACAGATCTCGGTAAATATGTTTCCCTTCGATGATTTTGTGGAAACATGGGGTCTCGTGTCTCCATTCCAGCCCACATTTTGTTGAGAGAATTGCACTATGACGTCTGTCCTTCAATGCTTTTCCGACAACCTCTTCGCTGTGACCAACCCAATATACCGGAGCGGTGTCGATCCATGTGATTCCATGATCCAGCGCTTCATGGACAGTGTGGATGGAGAGCACATCATCATTTTCCCCCCACCATACACCACCGCCGATGGCCCATGTTCCCATGCCGATGTAAGGTGTTTTTAAGTCTGATTTTCCGATTGATAATAATTTCATAAAAAAGAGGCTCCTTTCCTGTGATAATAAGTGAATACAGAGATCGTGCTTTTATTCAAGAAATAGGTGCACAAAATCACTGTACAAGATACTTTTCCAAGTTGTTTTAACGATCGTAGACAACTTCCTGCAGATAGAGCCCTTTCGGATCGCAAGGTGCGCTTGCCACAGTAGAGGAAGTAGGAGAGAAAATCTCGTCAATTTCTTCCTTGCGGCGGATGCCAAGTCCGATATCGAGCAGGGTGGAGAGAATCATGCGAGGCATATTGTGGAGAAAATCAGTTGCCTCCAGTGTAATCTGAATCTCTTCCAAATCTTCGTAAATATCAATATTCAAGATTTCTTTTTCTGTAGATTTGTTTTTCTTTACGGTCGAAAACTTCTTGAAATCATGTTTTCCTGCAAGCAGAAGTGCTGCCTGTTTCATCAGTTCTGTGTCTGGTTTTTTGAAAGAATGATATGTATATTTGCGGTCGAACACGCTTGGGACTTCTGCAATAGCAACACGGTATAGATAAATCCGGCTTTTTGCATTGAGGCTTGCATGAAAACGCTCCGGTTTTTCTTCCACGGAGAGTACTGCGATATCCATCGGAAGATAGCGATTCATGTAATGTTTGATCTCTAATAAGGTCATATCTGTTGTTGTTTTAAAATTGACAACCTGTCCATAAGCATGGACTCCGACTTCTGTGCGGGCTCCGCAGAATAATTCTACATCCTCATTGGTCATCTTTTTAAGCACTTCTAATATCTTATTGGAAACGGTGTTTGTAGATTCTCCTTTTCCGAGGCGCTGCCATCCCTGATAGCGGCTGCCATCGTATTCTAATGTCAGCAATATATTTCTCATAAGTAATCCTTTCTTTTCGTAAATATTATTTTTATGGTTTGAAAAGTAGTTTTAGTATAACAAAGATTGTGCTATAATAAAAGCAGTTTTGAGATACAAATTTCATGGAAAGGGGAGAATACTGTGATTCATTCTATGACCAAAGCAGAAGTGGAAAAGGCAGGAGCACTTTTGATAGATACACTGAAAGAAGGAGAAGTTCTTTATCCATCCATTCTGCTTAGGGGTACGAAAGAAAAAATGAAAAAATTTCTTTTGCAGGTGATAGAGGAGCAGGACTGCTATGCCGATTTTTACTATTCTTCTTTAAAAAAGGAAGAAAAAGAGCACTTTCTCTCCGGGCTTTCTGCGGACGAAAAATCATATGTACAGCGCATGGAATGTACGGAGGGAAAGATATACTATCCGCTGGACAATGAAATTTGTACCTTCCTGCTCGATATTACAGCGAGGGAGTGGCTGTTTTCCTCTTTTTATTTTATAAAGAACAGGGCGGTGCTCTGGGGGAATTATCAGATGGCATTTCCACTGTTCTGTGAAAATGAGGATGTCAGAGAATATTACAGAGACCTTGCGTGTGCCTGCGGATTGCAGACAGAAATGATGGAGAGCCAAAAATAACAAATTAGTAGGAGAAAAAATCATGAGAGAAGTCTATGCAGCAAGAAGAGCAAAGTTAATGGAAGGAATGAAAGCACCATCAATCGCAGTTATCTATTCAGGAACAGCGCCGATGCGTTCTGCCGATGAAGAATACGAATTTTCGGTTGATCGGAATTTTTATTATTATACAGGAATTGATAGAGAACATATGATTCTTGTCCTGAAGAAGCTAAAAGAAGGAACTATGGCGGAGGAACTCTATATTGAGCCATTTGATGAGGTGATGGCGAAATGGGTTGGTGCAAGAATGCGTGAAAACGAGGCAAGAGAGATCAGTGGGATTGAGAAAATCTGCTACCTGGAAGCATTTGACGGAAATTTCAACAGTCTGATAGAATCATCCAGAAGCAGCAAAAAACTCACAGTTGCGCTGGATTTGTGGAAATATAAAGTGACCCAGGCTCCGACACAGGCACATCTTTTGGCAGCACGCATTAAGGAACAGTATCCGGCAGTGGAAATCAGAGATATCTACGCAGATTTTGTAGGACAGCGTATCAAAAAAGAAGATATTGAAATTGAAAAAATGATGGTTGCACAGCATACAACACAGAAGGCGATCGAAGAATTGATGCGGTATGTAAAACCGGGTATGAACGAATGTGAGATGGAGGGAGCGTTTGATTTTGCGCTGCGCAAACAAGGTGTGAGGGAACATGCATTTCCAAGTATTGTTGCGGGAGGCGTAAGAGCGACGACATTGCATTACAAAGAGAATAACCAAGAAGTCAAGGACGGAGAACTCGTTTTGATCGATCTTGGAAGTGCAAATGAGCATTATTGTGCAGATATCTCAAGAACATTCCCAGTCAATGGAAAATTTACTGCACGTCAGAAAGAGATTTATGATTTGGTATTATCCGCACAAGATTTGATTATTGAAAAAGCAGCGCCGGGTATGACACTTCGGGAATTAAATCAGATGGTGATCGATCACTACGCAGCAAGACTTGATGAACTTGGACTTGCAAAAGATGGAAAGACAGTAGCAGATTACTATTATCATGGAGTTTCCCATCAACTGGGGTTAGACACACATGATATCAGTTGTTCTGATTATGAGGTACTGGAACCAGGAATGGTCATCACGGTAGAGCCAGGATTTTATATTGAGGAAGAAGAGATTGGAATCCGCATTGAGAATGATATTCTGATCACAGAAGGGAAAGCGGTAGATCTTTCCAAAGGAATCCTAAAGACGACAGAAGACATTGAAGCATGGATGAGTAAGAGAGATTAAGCAGGAGTAAAGAGGTACTTTTTGTGGCAGATAAATATTGAAAAATATTTGTGCCATGTTAAAAAGTACCTCTTTTACTTAATACAAGCAATTTATTTTCTATTTTTCAAAAGTGAACTGGCCATTCGGACGGTTTTATCAATTTGCATCTGCTCTTCTTTTGATTTTCCTTCTTTTAAAAGTTCCAAAATCAATGAAATTTCATCAGGCGAGAAACGGATGCCTTTCTTATTTGCGTTTGTGATCAGGGCAAGGAGGATCGGGGCAAGGTCATTGCCGGATTTCCCGTTCGTTTTTGTGGCTGCAGTCCGGATCAGTTCCAGTTTTGCTGGGTCCATCTTCTGTAACATTGGGTGTTCCATCCAGTTGTTCATATACAATTCCCTCCAAAGAATTAGGTTCCAGAGATATCGGAAGTTCCTGCATATTTGCGTCTGTATCGGCAGCAGAAACATCGGATGACAGATCTCTGTAAGTTTCAAAAAGGTTCTGTTGCTCCGGGGAAAGCATTCCTTGAAGCAACATGGAAAGGTCAAATGCGGGAGTGGAAGATGAGCTGTCAGATGAGGCATCGGAACAAGATTGTTTTGAGGAGGATTCCTTTGTCATGTTCTGAAATGAGGCAGCGATTTCCATTGCGCTTAGCATATTCTGTATCTGGTCGATCATTTCACAGTCGCTCTTTCTCAGGAATGGGCGAAGTTCTTCCAGAATGTCAGATGGCGAAGACACTTCCTTTTCAAAAGCACAGCTATGTAAATCTGAGCGAAAATTCTGAAAAAAAGAAAACGTCTGTTGTAATTCCATAAACTTCACATAGACTGCGAGCATCCGCTGGTTGGATGGGGGAAGATAGGGAATCATCAGTTTCATCATCCGCAGACCGGGTGTCGAGATCAGTGTGTCAAATGGTGTCATGGGAATTTTTGATTGATCGTCCATAGAAACTCCTTTCCATTGCGTTATCAATATATATGAGCAAATTGAGAAAGATATACCTTTTTCTTTTTCCTTCATATAATAAAGGAAAGAGAAATGGAAATGAGGAAAAGATGGAACAAATTTTAATCATTGACAGAAATGCAGTATATGAATTAGATGAAGAATGTTTTCAAAGGAAGATGGAAGCACAGAGGAAACAACAGGAGGAGAGAGCAAACGCAGAAGAAAATGACAAGGAAGACATCTAAGCATGTTTAGAAAAATGATTTTGTGAGAAAGAATGGAGCAAGGCAGTCGAGTTTTTTCCAAAAGAAAGACGGGGCATGTTGCCCCGCCTTGCAGAAGAGATTAGCAGCAAAGAGAATTTCTATCGCCACATCCGCATCCATTACCAAATCCGCCGCAGCAGAGAAGTAATAAGATGATCCAGATACAGCTGTCACCACATCCGCATCCGTTGTCGTGTCCGTTTCCGAAACCGCCACAGCAGAATAATAAGAGGATGATCCACAGACAAGAATTGTTATTTCCGCATCTGTCTTCTCCACCGCATCCACATCCACAGTTAGTAGCTGTTAAATCACTCATGTTAAATCCTCCATTTGAGATTGTTTACACTCCTATACTATGTGGGAGGGCTTATTCATGTTTCCCAAAAAACAGAAAAAATTTAAAAAGGAAGATTTTAGTAAAAACAGAGGGAATGTTGGTTGCATTTTAGATTGTTTATAAAATATGCCTATAGTTATATAAAAATAAATGATAACGATATTCTGTTCAGATATGTTAAACTAAAAGCAGCAAAATTTATATTTGAGGAGGAAATCTATATGAAAATTGGAGTAACTGAAATTAGCCCAAGAACTGTGCAGCAAGTGGCTGAGAAAAAATTTAAAGAAGGATACTATTGCTGTGAGGCTTTAGTCAGTGCAATCCGCGATGAATTTAAGCTGGATGTTCCAGAGGAAGTGATTGCAATGGCTTCTGGTATGGCAGTCGGCGCAGGAAAATCCGGGTGTGTCTGTGGTGCTTTTAATGGAGGAATTCTTGCACTTGGACTATTTTTTGGGCGCACAGAGCAGGATGGACCGACAAATCCAAAAAGTGTCAAATGTATGGAACTGACAAAAGAGCTTCATGACTGGTTTAAAAAGGCCAATGGTAAAAATGCAATCTGCTGTCGCGTTCTGACAAAAGAGTTTGACAAAGGACGTGGGGAACACAAGGAACAATGCATTTTCTTTACGGGACTTTGTGCATGGAAGGTTGCCCAAATGATTTGCCGTGAATTGGGAATGAAGAATCTAGATGAGGTGGATGAACCGGCTCCAAGACGTACGGTTGCTGAAATTTAAGACAAAAGGTGAGAATGACATGAAAAAAATGATACAAAAAGTTCCAATTCCTCTTTGTGGGGTTATGCTTGGATTCGCCGCTCTCGGCAATCTTTTGCAGAGTTATGGTGAGGAAATTCGATATGTCTGTGGAGGAATAGCTACATTTCTACTGATACTTGTTCTGATGAAACTCATAATGTTTCCGGAGATGATAAAAGAAGATTTTAAAAATCCGATTTTGGCGAGTGTGGCTGCGACATTTCCGATGGCACTGATGCTATTAAGCACGTATATCAAGCCATTTATTGGTGTGGGAGCAAAATATATCTGGTATTTTGCGATTGGGTTACATATTATATTGATTGTTTATTTCACAATAAAGTTTTTGCTTAAACTTCAGATGCCGAAAGTATTTGCCAGTTATTTTATTGTATATGTGGGAATTGCAGTTGCGGCAGTTACGGCTCCAGCTTTTGAAGAGCTTGCAATAGGTGCCGGTGCATTCTGGTTTGGATTTTTGACGTTAATCGGTTTATTAGTTCTTGTGACAATCCGTTATATGAAATACAAAGAGATTCCAGAACCTGCAAAGCCGCTTTTCTGTATTTATGCAGCGCCTACAAGCCTTTGTGTTGCCGGATATGTACAGTCAGTAACACCAAAATCAAGAGAATTTTTGTTGGCGATGCTGCTTGTGGCAACCATGCTATATGTTTTGGCGCTTGTGAAAGCGATCAGTTATCTGAAGCTGAAATTCTATCCAAGCTATGCGGCATTTACCTTCCCGTTTGTTATCAGCGCGATTGCAACAAAGCAGACGATGGTCTGTCTTGCGAATATGAAGCAGCCGATACCGATGCTCCGGTATGTTGTTCTGATAGAAACGGTGATTGCCGTATTGTTTATGATTTATACTTTCATTCGCTTTCTGCAGTTTATTTTTGTAGATCATAAATAAGCGGAACAGGAAGAGAGAAACGTCTGTGCAGAAAATTTACACACTATCCGTTAAAGCAATGAATATCCTAATGAAAAAGGGATATGCATATGAAAGATGTAAAAAAAGCCATTCGTTACTCGTGTGAGGATATAAATAGTGGAAACATATCCGGGCAGGGAATTTGTGTTGCGGTGCTTGATACTGGGGAATGTGTTATTATATTGCAAAGCTCACCAGCGAAAAGAGGTGAGCTGTATATTCATTAATGGGAAAAAGAGTAACAAAGCAGGGACAACCGAAAAAATAAATGTAAGACCATATTTTTCTTGTAACTTATATATGAAACCGAGTATAATTAGTTAAAAAGTTTTATTTTAAACCATGTAAAACGATTTTGACAAGGGAAAAAGGGTAATGTCAAAGGCTTTTGACAGACAAAATAGTTATATTCAGATACAATAAAGGGGAAGATTCAAGATGGATATTGGATTACAAATCAAGAAATTTAGGGAACAACAAAAAATTTCTCAAGAAGAGCTGGCTCTTAAAATATTTGTTTCAAGACAAACAATTTCTAATTGGGAAACAAATAAAAGTTGTCCAGATGTTAAAAGTTTAATTAGTTTATCTAATATCTTCAATGTATCTTTAGATAATTTTATAAAAGAAGATATAAAGGAGATGAGGGAGATTGTAGAAAAAACAACAATTAAAAAGTTTAATGTGATAAGTGTAGTTTTCCTAATTGAATTAATAGTTATAGCCGTAAGTGCCTATCCTTTATTTAGTATTAAGGGAAATATAGGAATTGCTATCTGGTTTTGCTTATTCGCAATAACGCTCTATACAGCAAGTAAGATTGAAAAATTGAAAAAGAGATATGACATTCAAACCTATAAAGAAATTTTGGCATTTATTGACGGAAAGCAATTAACACATGATGAAACACAACAAGAAATAGGAAAAAGAAATTATCAAAAAATCATATTTGCATTCATTGCAGGTGCAATCGCACTTATTATATGTTTTGTTGTAATTTTTATTTGTCAGTATTTAACAAATTAAAAGGGGGAAAAATCATGGAATTTTGGCTTATTATGATTGGATTTATAGTTATGGGCGGAAGTTGTTCGTTAGCAGATACTTGGTGGGATAGAAAGAATAAAAAAGAAGAAAAGAAACAATAATAAATTCTATTTGCTCTAAAATCAAATAAGGAGGAGGTGGATAAAATGTTCAATTTGGTCTATAAATCAATTGTTGTAGAATGTTCTACTGGTGTAGAAGATTTAGCAAAAGCTATTGAGAAAAAATCAGAGGAAATGCTGAACAAAGGATATAAATTAGTAACTATGTCTATGGTCGGAACAGATAAAGCCATATTAGTATTTAAGATTTAGGATACTGATAGATTCTAACAAAATTTAATATCCATACACAAAAAGCAGTTGGTCTTAGTGATATGCTCCCTTTATGAGAGACAGTGAAAAAACAAACTGTCATCATGAAGGGAGCAATTCTATGTCACAAAAAGGTAAACTAAACACAGAAGA
>NZ_SLZV01000048.1 GCF_004346095.1 Faecalimonas umbilicata
TAAAAGTGAAAAGACGAATAAGGCTCCTTGGTCAAGCGGTTAAGACATCGCCCTTTCACGGCGGTAACACGGGTTCGATTCCCGTAGGAGTCATTTGAGCATAAATGATTCATTTGGCTCATATAATAAAATATATAAGTTATGGCGCCATAGCCAAGTGGTAAGGCAAAGGTCTGCAACACCTCTATCACCAGTTCAAATCTGGTTGGCGCCTTAGAAAGTATCGAAGTGATTCGGTACTTTTTTTGTGCGGTAAAAGTTCTTGGATTTTGTGTAAAAATGATTATGCCGAAGATTTTTATGGACTTCATAAATTAAATCCTTTCGTTTGCCATAGGCGGAAACCCACTACATTCAGGTGGTGGGAGGAGCCTTGTGAATCTTTAGCCATTACAAAGGGTGTTGTCAACCACCCTATGATGTAACGCCACTTTAGATAGCAATATCTATTGGGGTTAAAGGTCGGAGACGTAAGTCGTTAGTACGACTGGGCAGTTACAAGCCCATGACCTTTAGGTCGTGGGTAGTTGACGAGAAATAAAAAGAGAGAGGGCTTGTTAGTTTTGCCCTCTCTTTTTTTTAGTGAATAAGATTTTTAAAACTCAAGTCCAAAATTCATTTCATAATAATTTCCTTCGCTGTCACGGTAAGCGTATGCTTTGCCGTTCTCATCCTTCATTTCTTCCGGCATATAGAAGTCTTTGTCATATCCCGGTACGTCGTTGCGAGATACGCATACACCATCGGCATTGACAGCGAGAACACTGTCATCTTTTGGAAGGGTGATCGGCATTTTTCCGCTTGGAGTATAGGCACCGGTGATAATGTCAATCGTTGCTTCCGGGAACGTGTCAAATCCAGCGAGCAGTGCGTCAGAATAACGTTCGACATTTCCCACCATCCATGCGAGTGTAAAGTTAATATTAGAAATCACTTTTCCTCCATTTGCATGGATTGCTTCTGAAATCACGCGGATCTCATCAGTGCCAAGAAGTGTTGTTTCTTCGTGTGTCGCCTCAGCTGGTCTTCCGAGATCGTCAACATCGTGGACAGTTTTGTTCTCGCAGATATCCAGTTCGAGATATCCTTTTGTTGCGTTGAAGTATTCTCCGGAACTTGGACTTGCGAAAAGGAATGCATAGTCAGCATCCTCGTAATGGTCTGTAAGTGTCACTCCTGGAGTTTCGGCTAAGATGCTGTGCAGTTTTTCTGTAAGCGCCTTGGCAGTCTCTTCTTTTGATGCAAATCCTTTTGCAAAGATTTTTTTGTCTGCAAGTTTTTCTGCGGTCAGAGGAAGAAGCTGCTCTTTGTTTTTCAGAAGGACAACAGATTTGCGGTGTACGTCATCGGCATGTTTCCAGTGTACCGGATTTGCAATCACTTCTTTTGCAGTCTGCGGATCACGGTATGGGTTTTCAAAGACACCAAGTTCGAACATTTCTTTTAATGTGTGCGCGGCCGCAGTTGTGAGAGCTTCTTCAGACAATGTGATCTGCTCTAATGTATATCCGTCAGGAATTTTGTGCGCACCGTCTGTATAGTAGCCATTTGTTCTTCTATCTAAAGCTTCTTTTGCGGCAAATACATCAAAGGAACCGCTGATGATATCGACACCGGAATTGACTGCAAGTGCGATTCTTTCAGGAATGTCAAGTTCTTCCACACCCCATGCCATATTGATGGTGATACCGGAGTCGCTGTTGATATAGCCTTGGAAGTTCATCTGATTTTGCAGAAGTTCCTTTAAGAAAAACTGGTTAAACGCAAATCCAACTGGAATCATTTCAATCGGATTTCCATTCATGTCGTACTGGATGCCGCTCTTTTCAGCTGCAGGTTTTGCATAATAAGGCATGATAGAGGATACGTGGTTTGCAATAGAAGACCGGAATCCTGGCAGATGGTATTTCTGTAAGCTGTTTTCTGTCTGGTAGACATTCCATTGTCCTTGTTTGTAGTGTGGGTCAAATCCATTTTCACGAGCACCGCCGCCAGGGAAATGTTTGACAGTCATTGCAACACCATCTGTTGTTACACCATCTTTGCTTCCCTGAATGCCTGGAACAAGGCGGTCAAAAATATTGTTGATCAGTTCTGGATCTTCGCCGAACGTACCGTAAGTACGCTGCCATCTTGGATCAGATACGACGTCTGCCATATACATATATCCTTTTTTCATTCCGGTTGCATCCCATTCTTCACGGATGCATTCTGCAAAATCATCGATCAGGTCAAGGCTGCTTCCTTTTACGGCAGCGGCAATTCCCATTGTTCCCGGCCATGTGGCAAATACACCAGCGGCATCGTTCATACCGAAGACGATCTCTCCGTTTTCGTTTCGGGAGTTTGATACCATGAGAACCGGAATCGCATGTGTCTCGCCTTCAGCAAGTGCATTCAGTTCGTTCATCCAGTCTGCAAGCTCGTCCGGTTTTGGATTTTCGCGCAGGATAAAGTGGCGGATTCCCATATCTTTTACCGTATAGGTGGTTCCGTGATATTTTTCGGCGTTAAAGATTGTAGTGTCTTTTTCAATTACTTTTTCATCAAGAAGTCCGGTTGCATCGACTGCCTCTTTGTCTTCCTGGTAAGCTCCCATTTTTAAAGAATTGATGAAGAGCAGACCGATCTTTTCCTCGGAGGAAAGTTCCTCTGCAAGTGCTTTGGCACGTTCGGAAGGAGTTTTTCTCCAGTCTTTGTAAGTATTTAATGTTCCGTCACCGTTTAAATCTTTGAAATAAAGACCATCGGATTCGATCACATCTTTGGCTGTTACACCGATCGTAGGCCCATTTGGGTTCTTATAGTAGCGGATCATTTCTGTTGCCTTTTTTGCTGACATTATTTTTTCTCCAATCTTATAAATTTATTTTTCCAGAAATGTTTGCGGCAAGCGTTTTCCAATCAGGAACCACTTGGAAAATCCGGAAGAATATACTTTTATTTTATCGTATTTTGTGAGATGAGATATTAAGAAATATGCTATAATATTATTGAAATATGCTGTCGGATGAAAAATAGCGGACAGTAAAAGGTATGTAAAAATAAGTCTGATTTTCGAAAATAAGGTTTAGGAAAGAATAGGGACGAGCGAGGAAGAAGAGTTGTGAAAGGAGAGGAAACATGAAAACACATGAAGAACTGGTGCAGACTGCCAGAGTGCTGCACAAGGCGCTGAAGGTTGATCTGACAATCTACGACGGTGACAGAAACTGTATTGTGAAATTCACAAAAAACCCATATCCCGAGGAATTGTGTGGAAAACTTTGGGAGCATCCGGAGAAAATGTGGAAACATCTTGGGAAAGCGAAGGAAGATAGTGTTTCTTATCAGTATTTTCCGGAATTTTATCTCGTCTGTATGAATCTGAAGGTCATAGAGGAGGACGAGAGTTATTATCTGTCAGCAGGACCATTTCTGACGGAGCATTATTCAGAGCAGCTTGTCTTGAAAATTCTTCATAGCCAGAAGCTGTCACTTTCCAGAAAAGGGAAGTATGAACTCTTGTATTCACAGCTTCCATATTTTTCAAACCGGGCAAAAACGATGGCAGATGTCCTTTCGTATCTGATCAAAGTTTGTCCTGAGTGGAAACAGATCCCGGTCATATATGAGGAGATGCCCGGGCAGGAGGAATGTGTGAAAGAAACAAGGAGAGAAAGGGAAGGGCTGTTAGAGAAGACAGATATTCTGCTAAATTACGAGACGGAACGGCGATGGAGGGCTGCGGTGGAACAAGGAGATTTCCAGATGGCAAGGCGTGGAATCTCTCAGATGAGTAAAGGAGAATTTTTCTATCGAACTCCGGATAATCCGCTTCGTTCACAGAAGAATCTTTTGTTTACAGTCAATACGATCTGCAGAATCGCGGCAGTGGATGGGGGAGCAGATGTTGTGAGAGTACACGAGATCAGTGATCTGTTTGCGATCCGCATCGAGCAGGCGAGAAGCGGGTTGGAGACAACGATGTTGGAAGAGGAAATGTTGCGCGCATACTGTCAGATTGTGATGGAGACGAAGACGAGAGGACATTCAGCGCCTGTGGCAAAAGCAATCCAGTATATGTATGCACATTTTGATCAGCCGCTTACAATGGAGAAAATTGCGGAGGCGATTCATTTTAGTCCGGGGTATTTGTCGAGAACTTTCAAAGCAGAGATGCGTGTGACAGTCGGAGAATATTTGAACCGG
Organism: Faecalimonas umbilicata; assembly: GCF_004346095.1. GTDB lineage: Bacteria > Bacillota > Clostridia > Lachnospirales > Lachnospiraceae > Faecalimonas > Faecalimonas umbilicata. The sequence continues at coordinate 4,192 of NZ_SLZV01000048.1, forward strand.
CTTCGCATTGAGAAGGCAGAGGGAATTTTAAAAACAGGAGATTTCCCGGTTATGGAGGTTGCGATTATGACTGGATTTTCCAGTTATGCGAAATTCAGTGTAGAGTTTAAAAAATATACGGGAAAAACAGCGCGGGAATATATGGCAGCCATTCATTGACTATCCAAGGAGAGTTTGCTATGATTTCATAAAATAAATGAACAAAGGAGGACGCTATGAGACAAAAGATAAAGGACCGGATGCGGGCACTGAAAATGGAGATCCGGGAGCACAAGAGTTCTTTTATAGTGTATGTGACCCTTCGCGCACTTGTGATCCTTGTGATGATTCTTCAGATATTCAATCGAAATTATGAAGGGGTTTTCTACTGTATACTGACCTTGATTCTTCTGATGATTCCAAGCTTTATTCAGATGGAACTGAAGATAGAACTTCCGACGACACTGGAGATTTTTATATTGATCTTCATTTTTGCGGCGGAGATACTGGGAGAAATCGGTTCTTACTATACAAAGGTAGCGAACTGGGATACGATGCTCCACACGATCAATGGATTCCTTGCGGCGGCGATCGGATTTTCCCTTGTAGATATTCTGAATCGGAATGAAAAAGTGAAAGTACAGTTATCACCTCTTTTTATGGCAGTTGTGGCATTTTGCTTCTCTATGACGATCGGTGTCATGTGGGAATTCTGGGAGTGCGGAATGGATTTGTTTTTGGGTATGGATATGCAGAAAGACACGATCGTACACAGTATTTCCACTGTGATGCTGGATCCGACCGGAGGGAATCAGGTAGTGCATATTGATAATATTAAAAATACTGCCGTCAACGGGATGGAATTGGGCTTAGGAGGTTATCTGGATATTGGGCTGATCGATACGATGAAAGACTTATTTGTCAATTTCATCGGTGCGGTTGTATTCTCAATTATCGGATTCTTTTACGTAAAGCAGAGAGGAAAGGGAAAATTTGCAAACCGCTTTATCCCAAGAATCAAAGATGAGAATGCAGATTTCCTGAAAATTGTGGAAGAGGATAGAAAAGTTGAAAAAGTCCAGAAAGAGGATTCTGACAGCAATCCCTAGTATATAATAGAGCCAAGAGAGAATAGACTACATAGGGAACGGGAAAACTGAAAGAAAGTTCCGAGATGCATATAAGAAGCGAAATCGGCATAAAAAATTAAGATAAGAAAAGAAGCGGGAATCGAATGAGAAAGAGCGTGTGGAAAAAAAGAAGAAGGATTATTTTGATAATCTGTGCAGGCATTTTCGCGGGAATCACGCTCCTGACGGGGACAGGAAGCGGTGGAAATGTATTTGCGCAGAGAGTCGATGAAAACGAGGCAACTGCATCTGGGGAAGCCGGACAGGATGATAGTATACAGAATGATCGTGTTCCGGATGATAGTGCCCGAAATGAGAATGTTCTGGGTGATGGTGACCAGGCGGAGAAATCTCAGGAGGAACAAGGGGAGAGTTTTGTAAAGGATGTGCTGGAAGAACTCACCTATATGAGAGTGAGGCTTGGCAGACGTTATCTGGGGAGAGAGGCAGAGTATGATATTTACGGAGCAAGAACCATTGTGCAGCCAAATGAGGGAGAAAAGCAGATTATAATCCGAGATGGGAATCGTGCAGAAATTTTTTATGGGACATACAGAGGTGTGAAAGAGTATGAGTCTTACACAGAGCTGTCAGATATGTTGGATGCACAGTTCTTTTTACTTCCCATTATCAATCTGGAATTGACGGATCAGAGGATCAAAGAACAGAATTATGAGATGGAATTTACAGAGGAAGAGCAGCTTGAAGGATTTCTGACGGCACTTTCTTATGTGGGAGCAGTGGACATTGAGGCAGTACAGCTTACGGCAGTGCGAATTCGGTTTGATGAAATGTATCGGCCGGAGGAGGTACAGTTTCATCTGCAGTCAGAGACGATTGCGGAGGAGGACCTCCGGACTGTGGAGCAGGAACTGCAACAGCAGTATGCTTACGATGATGTTGTGGAAGAATTATCCTTTGAGGACAGGTACAATGAAATTTTGCTGAAGATACAGGAAATTGTCCCGGAGAAGGATGTGACGGCAGAACAGTATATTGAAGATTTGTCAAATGTGGCGCGGGCAGCAGATGAGAGTTTTCTTGCGATTTTGAGAGACCAGTCAAAGCAACTGATAAAGAAGGATGGCTGGGATCGCCGTGCAGTATTTGCCTATCTGGAAGCAATCGATGCAAGATTTGGGGAATTTCGGGAAGATTCTCTGACAGAGATCCCTCAGGAAACTTATTTAAAAGAACTGGAAGATACATTTGCGGAAGTGCACAAGGTTGGATCGGGTGTCTACACCTATATGTTTGAAGTCAGTGGGCTGAAAGCGAAAGAGAAGGCGCTGCTTGTCATCTCTCAGATGGGTGGCTATATGGATGGGAATGAGATGCTTCAGTTGGCAGGTGAGTATCAGTTTGACAGTGAGATGCCGCCGCATGCGGAATTTCTGGAGTCCTATGCTGCCTGTGTACGGACTGCATGGCAGAAGAAGAGTGGAGCATATAAAATACTGGATGATCAGAAAGTACATCAGTTTCGAATGTATATCGACAGGCAGAATATTCAGTATGTGCGAAGTCATTTTGCCGGGAAGACTGATTATGAAAAGCTGCAAAATTATGCGAAGCAGTATGAGTTTTCTCTATATTATGGGGAACCTTCCAGACATCACAATAAGATTTTGCGCAAAGGCAGATTTGAAGTGCAGGAATATGACAAGGTGCTGACACCGAACCGGTTGTCAGAATTTATTATTGATGTGAAGACAGGCGCCTTTATTACGGAGTGGGATATTTTGAAAGTGGATGAAGTAACAGGGATCGTGAGTAACTCGGAGGCATATCCAAAGCAGAAGACGATCGAAGGCAAGACAATTGTTGACACAGAGTCCTTTAACTATGCACCTGCAAATTATGAGGAGGCTCACCAATGTCTGGATGTGCTACCGGCCTCTCCGGACAAGAAAAAGGGGGACGCAACCTATCTTGAGAATCAAGTGAAGAAGACAATGAAAAAAGTGTGGAAGAGTCCTGAAAAATATCATTACAGAGAGCGGTATCGTTCTGCGAAGGATTATAAAAAGGAAAAATAAAAGGGCAGTAGGAGGAAACCTGGATGAAAAAGGAGAGAAAGTGGCTGTGTGGTATACTGGCTGCAGTGATATTGGGCAATATGACCGGCTGTGGAGAGCAGATTTCGGGCAAGACACCGGTAAATCGTATTCTGGCAGAAGAATCTTATATTAATGTCATACTTGGAGAGGGGTATCATCAGCAGGAAGTGCGGTTTGATCTGAAAAATGACAGAGCAGTGATTCCGAAAGATGTGCAGTGGGGGATGCACAGTTATCGAAACGGAACTGAGGTCGGAATTTCCTACGGAGAGAGCGAAGGGTGTGAGATCTATGATTCAGATCCGGAAGTAAATCCAGAACTGTATGAAGAATCGTATTTGGATTCTATTCGAGAGCTCAAGTTGAATGTGTCGGATATCCGAAAAAATAATTATAATATCAAGGTTGTTAAAAAGAAGCAGCTGGAAGCATTTGAACAGGAACTTGCGCTGATGTCGGGAGTTGTGATCAAGGGGGAATATGAACTGACAGGAGTCAACATTGAATTTGACCGGAGATTCCGACCAGTCAAAAAGACCTTTCGACTTCAGGCGCTGGATGAGTCGCAAATGCATGAAGAGAAAAAAGACGAGAAAAAATGTATTCAGGAATTTGGATACAATATAGGAAAGGTCCGGTTTCAGACTTCTTACCGCGATGTCGAGAAAAAGATACAGAAAGAGTGGAAGAAAATTTTGGAAGCGGAAAGAACTGAGGCACTTCTTCCCTACAGGAATCAATAATTGCAATCAAGCCATGAATGTGCTACACTCCAACTATACAAAGGAAGCTTTGCGTATGAGGAGGTGAAAGAGAAGCAGTTATGGCAAAAAAGCAGGAAAGATCAAGGAAAAAAGGAAAGAAGAAAAAATCAGGATTGCTGAGCAATCTTATTTTGATACTGGCAGTGTGCGTATTTGTATTTTCCGGCTATCAGCTCTACCAGATTTTTTCCGAGTACCATGAAGGGAAGAAGGAGTACGAGGAGATCAGAGAACTTGTCATTCAAGAAGAGCCAAAGAAAGAACCGGAAGAAGAGAAAGAACCGGAAGTTCAGCCACGCTTTACAGTTGATTTTGCGACATTGCAGCAGATGAATCCCGATACTGTTGGATGGATCCGCTTTGAGGAGCCGTCAGAGATCAGTTATCCGGTTGTCAAAGGCAGAGATAATGAAGAATATCTGACGAGAACTTTTGAGGCGAATGACAACAAGTTAGGAACACTTTTTGTAGATAAAGATAATACCGGTACTTTTACAGACCGCAATACAATCATCTATGGACACAATATGAAAAATGGAACGATGTTTGCTCAGCTGTTAAAATATAAAGAACAGGATTTCTTTGAGAAATATCCGTATTTTTCTATCTATACTCCTGATGGAAAAGAATCAAAATACCAGATTTTTGTGGCGGGAGTTGTAGAGGATACTGCTGTAAATTATCAGTTTGCATTTCAGTCGGATGAGGAGTTTTTAAATTACATTGAGACGATCAAAGGAACATCACTGTATACGCCGAATGTGGAAATCAACGCAGCATCTCAGATTGTGACACTTTCTACCTGTACAAATGTTGCTGATGAGGAGCGATTTGTCGTGCAGGCAGTAAAAGTCAGTGAACAGTAAGACAGACAAGGAAGGAAACGGCAGAGGAGGGACAAGAGATGGCGAATGTATATGAAGTCGGGGACATCGTCCGCATGAAGAAAAAGCATCCGTGTGGAAGCTACGAGTGGGAGATTCTTCGTGTCGGAGCAGACTTCCGTTTAAAATGCACAGGTTGTGGACATCAGATTATGATTACAAGAAAATTAGTAGAAAAAAACAGGCGGGTTACGATTGCAACTTGAACTAATAAAAGTTCAGGTTGCTTTTTTTATGCAGTTTGCACAAAAAGGAGGAAAAGGTTATGAGTATGATAT
>NZ_SLZV01000049.1 GCF_004346095.1 Faecalimonas umbilicata
CTCTCTCGAGCGCTCAGTTATCATACCATTCTTCGACACGAATTGTCAATAGTTTTTTTATTTTTTATTTTATTTGTACAATTCATACAATTTCCAACCCTGCTTTTGACGCTTCTCCGTGATTTTCCATTGTTTTCTCTATCTTCTCTCATCATTGATAGATACGAAATATTATCGTGGCTACACTGTGAAAGCAGACAACATAGTTCTTCTATTGCTGTTGCTTATGACAAATGAATATATTTGTTAAGTAAACACTTTTGTAATTGTCCGCTTCCACATTTATAAAAAATAGAATCCGATATATTTTTTGAACAGTCCATGTCTGTTACAATAGCCATATAAAAATCCATGTCCCTTTTTTCGAAATCGTATAGAAATATCCTGCTCGGGATATAGTTTTACTATTTCTACAGACCCTGATGTGACATAGGCAATAAAAGATACATAATGCCCTTTACTCATCGAATGTTTCATCACAATAGAAAATTCATTGTCAACAGTTTCTACAAAAAGTGAATGCTCTTCCTCAGCGGTTTCTGCTTCCTGCTTTAGAAGTGTTATTCCACAACAAGAAAAATTTCCTTCGCCTACAGCTGTTATAATGTTCCCACAAATCGGGCATACATAGAATTGTATTCTTTTTATATTTCCGGATACATTTTCATTTGTCTTCAGATCTCCGGTAAATAATTCTGTCAGTGAGACATGAAGTGCTTTTGCCAACTCTTCTACTATACTGATATCCGGCAAACCTTTTTCTGTTTCCCACTTTGAAATTGTTTTATCGCTCACATTCAGTTTTTCTGCCAATTCCTTTTGCGTGATTCCGTGTTTGATCCTTAACGTTCTTATCGTATTTCCTGTTACATAACTCATAGTAATCTCCCTTCACCTATAAGTTTATTGTATCAGTAAAATCTTTTTTTACAATCTACGCTAAGTAGAATACCTTTTTCATGAGCCCTTCAATGATTCTCCCCTCATTTATTGCAGCAACTTCTGTCAACAATATTTTGATTTTTCTCAGATTAATCCTCATTTTTCAGCTGCTCGATCATGCTTTTCTTTCCCTGAAAATGATACGCAGCCTTTGGAACAAGCCATCCAAGCACCAGTAAAAACGGAAAAGTCACAAGCATTGGCCAGATTACAAACTGATACTTCATAAACCAGATCTGTGAGGTCAGTACCCGCAATATTGTCACGGACATTAACATCCCGATGAGCACTGAAGATATCATTGTAAATCCTGCGTAATAAATTCCTTCCAATGTCAGCATCTTTATGATCTGTTTTTTCGTCATTCCGATTGATTCTAGCATTGCCAGCTCACGAAGCCTTGTGACGATACTCGTCAGAATGGCATTGATAAAATTCAGGATACCGATCACGGCGACTACAAATGTCAAAAAACATCCAATGATTGTAAACATTCCCTTCAAACTTTCAAACTCATTGGACCATTTTAATTTTGACTCGTAGTTCATCGTAGGCTCTGTCTTTTCCGAATAATTCTTGACGAATTGTTGAATCGCTTCTTCTCGGTCGTCTCTCACATCAAACGAATAGCTCATCAGATAGTCTTCCGATAAGTCCTTCCGAAATACTTCGGCTGTTGTATAATATGGAAATATCACAGAATAACGCGTAGATAACCCATAATAATTTTCTTTGATCACGGAGAGGATTTCTACTTCCCGCTCTTCGCCATTTGGAAAACTCAGAGTAACTTTGTCGCCCGCATGATGTACCATATCCTCTTTTCTTACCATTCCATTATCATCTGTCGACACTGCATAGATCAGATAGTTCCCCGTTGCCAGCTTTTCCTTGATCACATCAAGATCTTTCTCCCCTTCATAAACTTCCATTTTTTCAAATAGAAAATCATCTACCCCATAATACATTGTCTGATAGTTTTCTTCATTCAATTTTGTTACCGGAATTTTTTCTCCATTCCACATCCAGCAGAGTTCCCCATTTTCATTTACAGGCATATTTTTCGGAATTTTATAATCAGAAATCTTTACTCCGACCTGATCTGTTGCCGCATAGATCCGTCCACCTTTTTCAAATCCTTCCTGTTCTTCGCACGCTTCTATAAAGCTTTCCGTTAAATTTGATTCCTGAAGATCTTCTTTTCTTGCAGAATACTCTGAATTAAAGTATTTTGCATTGGCAATCACAAAATCGGAACTGACAAAGTTCGCCAAATACTTGTCCATATCAAATGCATTTGTAAACGTAAAAATACTGTTTAATAATACGATTGCAAGCGACAACGACACGATTACAATAACGGTCTTCCCTTTATTTCTTCCTAAATTAGAAAGTGCCATCCGACTGATTTTCCCGCCGTCTGTCGTTTTTTTCTGTTTCTTCGCCTGCCTTTTTCCTTCTGTGTAGCGCACAGCCTCCACCGGGGAAACTTTTGCCGCCAATTTCGCCGGTTTCCCTGCCGAAATGAATACTGTGACAAGTGCAAACACGGTTGCCCCAACAAAAATCCACGGATTCATAGATACTGCCGAATCACTGTTTCCCGCTATCGTATGTGATAAAAGCATTGGTACGATCGCCTTTCCTACAAAAAATCCAACGAAAAGTCCACACGGAATTCCAATGGCAGAAAGTAACAATGCCTGCCTTCGGATAATCTTTTTAATCTGCTTTCCAGTCGTTCCAATCGTCTTCAAAAGCCCGTAGAACCGTATATCTTTCATAACAGAAATCTGAAAAATGTTATAAATAATCAGATAGCCTGTCAAAACAATCAAAAATCCAACACCTGCAATCGCAGCAACTGTCATAGGGTCTCCCGAAGTACTCTCAGAAATATATGCCCAGTTTGCGTTGCTTGCAATATAGTTTTTTTCTCCCTCTTTCGTGGAGTATCCACTTTCCCTGGCTACCTTGTCCAGCTTCTCCTGTATCCCTTGGGAATTTTGAAAAACAATCTCCATTCGGATTGCGCCTACCGGAGAAGTATCCTGATCATAGGTGTACTGCAATTCCTCCTGATGTTCTGCCAGATAGGCTTTGGATACAACAGTAAATCCCACATCAAGAGCCGGATCAGATCGGATCACTCCGGAAATGCGGAAGGTGCGCTCCACCGGCTCCTGCCCTTCCCGGATTTTCAGAAGCAGTGTAATCTGCTGCCCGGCTTTCGCTTTCATCCCAAGCAGCTTTAACGATGTTTCATCGACCAGTACTTCCTCCGCCTTCTCCGGCGCTTTTCCATCAATGATCTCAATGAAATGGTGTCCATAAAAGTTCTTCGGATAATACCATATTTCCATATGTCGCTTTAAAAATTCCGGATTCTCCACCGTATTCGCCACAAGTCTGTTATCCGCACTTTCTTTGACCAGGGGATGTCTGCTCAGCTTTTCATACTGCTCCTCCGTAATATTTTTGAATACTCCATGAGAATCACCACCTGCCTGACGCATGGTCTGCCGCTGAAAATTCTCTGCTGTTCCGATTCCCACTGTAAATAATGTGGTAAACAACATTGCAGTCAGTGCAATAGCGATAATGGCAATGACATTCCTTGTCCGGTTTGCCCGGAAACTTTTATACGAGATCTTATCAATAACCTTTTTGTTACGCACCTTACGCATAGAATTCACCGCCCTTTCTGCGCGCATTTCTTCCCTTGATCTTTCCATCCTCGATACGTACGATCCGGTCTGCCATCTGGGCAATCTCCTCGTTATGTGTGATCATCACAACTGTTTGTCCGAACCGGTCGCTTGTCACTTTGAGAAGACTTAACACATCCTGACTTGTAGCTGAGTCAAGATTTCCCGTTGGCTCGTCAGCGAGGATGATCGCAGGCTTACTGGCAAGCGCCCGGGCAATGGCTACCCTCTGCTGCTGTCCACCGGATAACTGTGCCGGAAGATTATACCTTTTCTTATCCAGTCCCAGTACATGGATCACATCCTCCACAAAGTCTTCATCGACTTCATTTCCATCCAGCTCGATCGGAAGGACAATATTTTCATAGACGTTTAGCACCGGAACAAGATTGTAGCTCTGAAATACAAATCCAATCTTTCTTCTTCGAAAAATTGTCAGTTCTTCTGGTTTCAGTGTGGAAATATTTCTTCCATCTACAATGACCTGCCCGGATGTCGGCACATCTAAACCTCCGAGCATATGAAGCAATGTTGACTTTCCACTTCCCGACGTTCCTACGATTGATACAAATTCTCCCTGCGCTACCGCCAGATCCACACCATCCAATGCCTTCACAAGGGTATCTCCGCTTCCATAATATTTTTTCAACTCTTTTGCCTCTAAAATTGTCATACCAACAACTCCTTTCTATTCACACAGTTTCTTTTCATCCCTAACCATTTTTTGTTCTTTCTATATAAGAAAAAGACCTTATAGAATCAGAACCTGCCCCTCTTTTCGTCATGCGGTTCCTCTCTATAAAGTCATTTTATAAAATCATTCTTACGAGAATCTTTCCAAAATCTAACAGTTTTGACAGATTTACTCTTTCTGAAGAAATATTTTAAAAATACTTCCGTTTCCTTCTTTGGATTCTACTTTGATATAGCCACCCTCGCGCTGAACGATTTCCCTGGCCAGATACAGTCCGATCCCGATGCCCTCTTCCTGCTGCACTAGGTCTGACCGGTAAAACCGGCTGAAAATCTGTGCCCGCTCCTCTTCCCGGATTCCGATTCCCTGATCCTTGACCGCAATACAGAAATACATCTCATATGATATCCCTTCCACCTCTATCCGGCTTCCTTTCGGTGAATATTTTACTGCATTATCCAAAATATTATAGAGCGCTTCCTGCGTCCACTTCTGATCAAAGTTCGCTTTGCCTTCTATATCACCACAGATTTCTATCTGGATTTCCTTCTGCCTTGCCCTTGGCAGAATCTCCTCTGTCGCTTGACGCAAAAGGCTTCCTACCCGCTGTACCGATGGACAGATTTTGAAAACATCCGATTCCAGCCGCGACATTTTCACAAGTGCCATCGTGAGAAATTCCAGTTTTTTCGCATACGTTTCAATCTGTTCTGCCAGATATTTCTCCTGCTCCCCTTCAGTCTGCTCTTGCAAAAGTTCCGAATACAGCATGATATTTGCAAGTGGCGTCTTCATTTGATGAGAAATGTCCGAAATCATTGACTGAATATTTTCCCGCTCTGCTTTTGTCCGTTCCATCGACATACTGGACATCGTAAAATACTGTTTCCACTTTGATTCCAGCCGCGACAATTCTGTCTCATCATATGACTCCTCCGTAAATGTTCCGTTGATCGCTTTGGTCAGCATCTCATCCAGTCTTTGAAGTGTCCTTGTCATCCGAAAGATTCGCACACGTTTTCCCCCTTTCCCTTCTATCTTTTCTTTTTGTTTCTTCTGTCTTTTTATCTCTCCCACACATAACCAAGTCCGTATACCGTTTGGATCGGATTTTTCTTTCCCGTCTGTTCCAGCTTTTTTCGCAGCCTTCCGACAGTCACCGAAAGTGCATTCTCCTCTACATACTGCGCTCCGTCACTCCAGATTCGATCCACCAGTTGCTCTCTGGTCAATGTCTGCCCCTGATGCTCAATCAAAATCCGCAGAAGCTTCTGCTCTGTCTTACTCAGCGTAACTTCCTTGCCTTCTACTGTAAAATACATTTGTTCAAATACAAACCGATATCCGTCCTTTTCATAAGTAAGACCTTTGTCCTGTGCCATCCGTGCAAGCATCCGTTCCACCCGCGCCCGCAGGATCATCAGACTGAAGGGCTTCGTAATATAATCATCTGCCCCGAGAGAAAATCCGGTCACCTGATCGATTTCCAAATCATTTGCCGTCAGCATAATAACCGGAACTTCCGACTCTCTCCGGATCTCCTCAAGAAAGGTATATCCACTCCCATCCGGAAGATTGATATCCAGAATGATAAGAGATACTCTCTCCTCCTTCCAGATTCTTCTTGCTTCTTTAAGATTGTACGCTGAATAAAATCGATACTCCGGCGCATGCAGGGCAAGTGTGATCCCTTGGTTTAAGCCTCTGTCATCTTCCACAATTAAAATCTTCTTCTCTGCCATACCGGCTCCCTCCTTTTCCGATTTCTCCATGTTTTCTGCTTTTTTCTCATTCAATTCCTTTGGATGAAATGCACAAAACTTTTTCTCTGACCTCTATTATATCGAATTTCTCCTCGCAAAAACAAGTTTTTCTTATCACTCTTCTGCATTTGCTCAAGCAAATCGTTTTTATAATATTCATTATTTGCGAATAAAAATACATTTTATTCTCATCTATTAGCGCTAATTTTTAATGTCTATTAGCCTTGATTTTTAATAGGTTTTTTTCTTATTTTTTGTGAAATTTTTTCAAAAAAATTGTAAAAAAAACATTTTCATCTTCCATCAGTTGTGATACAGTAAAGAAGTTCAGTAAGATAACACTCATTAATTACAGAAGGAGATTTGTACAATGAAGAAAATTTATGAAGGAAAAACCAAAGATGTATTCAGCCTTGAGAACGGAAATGTAATGCTCAAATTCAAAGATGACTGTACTGGAAAAGACGGAGTTTTTGATCCGGGCGAAAATAGTGTTGGATTAACAATCGAAGGTATTGGCAAAGCAAATCTTGAAACATCTGTTCACTATTTTGAACTGTTAAAAGATGCAGGCATCAAGACACACTATGTAGGTGCTGATGTAGAAAATGCTACAATGGAAGTGCTCCCTGCGACAGTGTTTGGACACGGATTAGAAGTAATCTGTCGTTTAGTTGCAACAGGAAGTTTCATCCGCAGATATGGAGAATATATCGAAGACGGAACAGTTCTTGACGGTGGTTATGTAGAGTGTACATTCAAAAACGATGCTTTAGGTGATCCGCTTGTGACTGGAGAAGGTCTTGCAGCACTCGGAATCATGACACCGGAAATGTTCGAAAGCATGAAAGAGCAGACATTAAAGATCACAAAGATCGTTGCTGATGATTTAAAATCTATCGGACTTGACCTCTGGGATATCAAATTTGAGTTCGGTTACAACAACGACGAAGTAATCCTGATCGATGAGATTGCTTCCGGAAACATGCGTGTTTACAAAGACGGAAAGATTGTAGAGCCAGTAGAACTGACAAAACTGATCTTAAATAGATAATACTGAAAAGGAACTGCCTGCAGATTTGATCAAGACAATTGACCAAACACCTTCTGCAAAGCAGTTCCTTTTTTATCCATTCTTATTGTCAACGGGGGTGTCGCAAAATCATCAAATTAGATGATTGAGCGATGCCCTCGCTCTATATGTGTAAAAAAACTGGAAAGAATCTTTTGAACTGTTGAATCTTTCCGGTTTTTTGCGTACTTTAATAAAGCTATCAGTTTTTCGCCTTTTTATGCGGTTTCTTTTACTGGGAACAGGTGGCTTCCTGTTCGCTCATTCTGTATT
>NZ_SLZV01000050.1 GCF_004346095.1 Faecalimonas umbilicata
TTTTCTCATAGCGATCATCCTTTCTTTGATAACACTATTTTACCATACATCATCTCAAAAATATATAGCAGAAATTTAATTTATTCTATACTAGTTGTAACTGGCATTCATTTGTGATATAATTTCAGTAACAATTACTATTATCAAAGATAAAGGAGGATTTTTTTATGAACACAAATGTTTTTCGCAATTTGTCTTACGGAGTCTACGTCGTTACTACCCTGGATGGAAGCCGTCCAACCGGATGTGTCGCCAACAGTGTTATGCAGATCACATCCTCTCCGGCTACCATCGCAGTAAGTATGAATCATGATAATTATACAAACGACTGTATGAAACGTGCCGGTGTTTTTGCTGTTTCTATCTTATCCGAAAAGTCTGATCCCTCACTGATTGGTCAGTTTGGCTTTCAGTCAGGTCGCGACACAGATAAGTTTGCCGGAGTTTCTTATGAGGAGCAGGAACATTTGCCTGTACTCACTGACTGCTGCGGATATATCGTCTGTAAGATCATTGATCAGATGGAGACAAACACACACACCGTCTTCCTTGGGGAAGTGATCGATGGCGATAGCAAAGGGACAGATCCTGCTATGACTTATGCTTACTACCACAAAGTCATCAAAGGAAAGAGTCCTAAAAATGCTCCGACCTATCTTTCGGAAGAGGAAACTGAAAAAACAGAAACTCTGGCAAAAAAGGAAACATGGGTATGTTCGGTATGTGGATATGTCTATGACGGAGAAACTCCTTTTGAGGAACTTCCAGACTCCTTTACCTGCCCACTTTGCAAAATGCCAAAAGAAAAATTCATCAAAAAATAGTCCCCCCTGCGGGGGACTTTACAGAAATGAGGTCTATCTATGAAATTAGGTTCACATGTTGGAATGAGCGGCAAGGAAATGCTGCTTGGCTCCGCAAAAGAAGCGGTTTCCTACGGTGCAGATACATTTATGTTCTATACCGGGGCACCCCAGAATACAAGAAGAAAGTCTATCAGCGAATTAAATATTGATGCCGCATGGGACTATCTGTCCCAACATCAGATTGAAGAAATCATCGTCCACGCTCCCTACATCATCAATCTCGGAAACTCTGTAAAACCTGAGACTTTCGAGCTTGCAGTACAATTTCTTCAGCTCGAGATTGAACGGACTGCCGCCTGCAAAAGTCAAACATTGATTCTGCATCCAGGCGCCCATGTCGGAGCAGGAACCGAAGCTGGAATTGCACAGATTATCAAAGGACTCAACGAGGTACTCACAGCTGATACCCCTTGTAACATTGCACTGGAGACCATGGCGGGAAAGGGATCTGAGATCGGACGCAGCTTCGAAGAACTCGCACAGATCTATGACGGTGTCATTCACAGCGACAAACTGCGCGTCTGCTTCGACACCTGTCACACAAGCGACAGCGGTTACGATATCATCCATGACTTTGACGGTGTCATCGAAAAGTTTGACCGTCTGATCGGAAAGGATCAGATTGCAGTCTTCCATGTCAACGACAGTAAGAATCCTTCTGGAGCCGCCAAAGACCGGCACGCCAATATCGGATTTGGAGAAATTGGATTTGATGCACTCTCCTATATCGTACATCACCCGGATTTTACAGATGTCCCGAAAATCCTTGAGACCCCTTATATTCCTTCTCCGACAAAAGAGAAGAAATCCTACGCACCATATAAATACGAGATGGAGATGCTTCGCCGCCAGACCTTTTATCCAGACCTTGCAGACCAGATTATCTCTACAAATGAATAATCCTTTTCTCCATTCTCTTGACTTTTCTTCCATTTCTCTTTAAAATAATTGTATTATATCAATAATACAAACGAGGTGATAAAATTATGTCATGGACACTGGACAATGACCGCCCAATTTACCTTCAGCTCATGGAGCGTATTCAAAGGGATATTATCGCGGGAGTCTATCAGCCTGGAGATAAATTGCCCTCTGTCCGGGATCTTGCACTGGAAGCTGCTGTCAACCCGAACACAATGCAGAAAGCATTGTCAGAGCTCGAACGCAGCGGTCTTGTGTACTCACAGCGGACAAGCGGGAGATTTATCACAGAAGATACAGAGATGTTGACACAAATGAAAAAGGAACTTGCAACAGAACATATTCAAGAATTTTTTCAGAAGATGGAGCAGCTCGGCTTTTCACGTGCAGAGCTGCTTACTTTAGTAACAAAAGCAGCAGAGGGGGAGAACTAGATGGATCCAATATTACAATGTCAGTCTTTAACAAAAGAATACAATCATTTTCCTGCACTTTCTGATTTTTCACTTACACTGGAGCGCGGACAGATTGTAGGGCTTCTCGGTCCAAGTGGAAGTGGAAAATCTACACTGATCAAACTGATCAACGGACTTCTCACTCCTACTTCCGGAAAAGTCCTGATCGATGGAATGGCGCCTTGCACACGGACAAAGGAGATTGTTTCTTATCTCCCTGAGCGCACCTATCTGAATGACTGGATGAAAGTGCGTGAAATCATCGCTTATTTTGATGATTTCTATGCGAACTTTGTCAAAGAACGTGCACTGGAAATGTTGGAGCGCCTCGGGATCAGTCCGGACGCCAGACTCCGCACATTGTCAAAGGGTTCCCGGGAAAAAGTACAGCTCATCCTTGTCATGAGCCGGGATGCCGATCTCTATATTTTGGATGAGCCGATCGGCGGTGTCGATCCTGCTGCCCGACAGTATATTCTGAGTACCATTCTCTCTAATTACAACGAAAATGCGACGATTCTGCTCTCTACGCACTTGATCGCAGAGATTGAGAATATACTCGATCGCGTTCTCTTTCTTCAGAATGGGCAACTGATTTTAAACCATTCGGTAGATGAGATTCGCTTTCAGCAGAAGAAATCCATCGATACATTATTCCGGGAGGTGTTCCAATGTTAAGTCGATTAATGAAATATGAAATGCGCTCGCAGTCACGACTGTTGCTTCCACTTCATGCTCTGCTTCTGCTTGCAAGTATTCTCGGACGCTTTTTTATTACAGGAAAAGTTTACGAACGGGTTCCAACTGTTGTCTTTATCATATTAATCACGCTCTACTTGTTTTCGCTTGTGGGTATCAGTACCGGTACACAACTGTTTATCTCTGTCCGGTTCTATCAGAGTTTGTTTAGTGATGAAGGATACCTGGCTTTTACCTTGCCGGTGACGCCCGGACAGCATCTGCTTGCCCGTACACTGGTTGGCGGTCTTTGGGCGCTGATCGATACTGTCATTATCTTTGCTTCTTTTATCATTCTTGTCATGGTTCCAGAAGTTTCCGCCCACTGGCCGGAACTATCTGAAGCTCTGACAAAAGAACTGGGAATGGACTCCAACGCCTTTTTTATCCTGATGTTCTTATTAAACTGCATCTCTGCATTCACAGGGATTATTTTAATCTACTTCTGCATTGCAGTCGGACAGCTTTTCTCCAAACATCGGATTTTAATGGCACTGCTGACTTATTTAGGTCTTACCGCCCTTGTTTCAGTGATTGTTTTACTGACAAGTGTTCTCTCAGGGACACTTCCAAATACTATCGGGTTCGGTTCGGAGACAACCCGATTCTTCACGGAATCTTATTCTCAGACAGAATATTTTCTTTCTATTACGAAGAACTCTCTCATACTCGCCATTGTGCAGGCAGTGATTGCCTATGTGATCACGCACTATATTTTGTCGAAGAAGATCAATTTAAATTAGATTTTGAAAAAATTTTTGAGCAGCAAAAAGATGCCCATCGGTACAAATTGAGTGGTTACCTCAGTTCGTTTCCCTGCGGGCATCTTTTTCTATACCTATTTCTGTGTTCTCTCTACTCATCACTGCCTTGCTGCCATGCCAAAGCGCTCTGCAATGCTTCTTTGTCTCTGCTCGCATATGCATACTGATTTTCCACCTGACAGAGAAGTTCTCTGACTGCTCTTTCTTTGGCTAGTGCTCTAATTTCCTGCTCAACTTCCGGCTCATAAGGTTTGTCCACAAGATGAAAAGTTCCATCTTTCTCTTCTCTGACATACATCGTCTCAAGCCCAGGCAAAAGTAGGTCTGCACCGCGAAGTTTCATATGATAGCTGACAAAGGCAACATAGGCATGTGGCTCTTTCGCCTTCTTTGTGTAAATATCAATTCCCTGATACCATTCAGCCAGATTCTGTCCGTTCTTTATCTTTTCGAAAGATTCTTCACTAAATGACTCATATAGTTTGCAAATTCCATCCAAATCTCCTGAAGATAGTTTTGTAAAATAATCCACGACAAGGTAATTCAATGGCTGATATTTATTTTTTTCTAATGGATTGTTCTCTAATAGATAATGCTCAGATGTCTGAACTGACTTTGATTTCTCTGATGTGATCTTCTGTGATTTTTCATTGGTAAAAAGAATACTGGCGATAATCAGGATAAAACTCATGCGAAACAGCACTTGTGCTCTTTGACACCTCACACTTCGATGCTTCTTCTGATTTCTTCTCTTTCTACACATTGCTTTTAAGTAACGCCTGATATACCTCCTGAAAGAATTCGCCGTCCGCTTCGACCGCTTCATAATTACCTCCTATTGGTATACACACCTAGGCGGATTCGAACCGCCGCACCCGCCTCCGGAGGGCGGTGCTCTATCCCCTGAGCTATAGGTGTATATGGCGCATTTACTTCGTAAACCGCTTTCTTATAATAACATACTTTTTTTCAAAAGTAAAGCCCAACTATAAAAACAATCGATTTTCCTTTCGACTGAAATAATATACTCTGTCTGAAAGCACTTCCTCCTCTTCCACCTGCGTTTCATTGATCTCTCTGACCATTTCTTCCAGGTCCTGCTTCACCGGACTTTTGCTCTCCGGGACAACGATCACCTCATGGATGCTGCTCGGAAGAATATAATAATTCTCTCCCAGCTTCTGCCCCACCTTCTCAAGGATCCCCTCATAGAGCATACTTGCTGCTCCAAAACTTCTCAGCTTGTTGGAAAGTACATATAGACTTTCTTCTTCCTCTTCTCCCTCATCCACTGCATATGGGCAGATTTCCCGAAGCAGCTTCCGCATCGGGCAAAACTGGTACGGAAGCAGAATCGGCGTATTTTTTTTCGCCTCATCGAAAAGTTGTGCTTCTGTCAGTCCCCATATTTCCAAATGTTCCTTCCTGACAAGAACTGTCGCCGTTCCATATGGACTGACTTCCAAAAGGACAAACACTACTATTGCCAGATCCATCCACGGAACATAAGGGATGTCATTCAGTAGCTTTTCATTTTTTCCCCGATGAATCAATTTGCATGCAAATTTCCCCTTCAGCTCTTCATAATTCTGCAAAAGACTCTCCTCGCATGGATGACTGCACTTAACTTCCTCATAAAGTTGAAGAATCTTCTCCACAATTTTCTCAATCGGCTTCCCTTCCTGAAACTGCTGAAAATATTCTTCTAAATAAATGGTAGGCGAAATATGGATTCCTTTCTCTGACACAGTAATCCCTTTTCGTTCTTTTCCATTATTCTTAACTGCTGTGTGGATATAGACGGTAATCGTCTCATTTCCCTTGATTTTTTCTTTTACTCGTCTTTCTACTTCTTCAATAAATTGTTGATAATTCATACTCTTTCCTTTCTTTTATAATCAGAAAGTCCATGAAATAACATCCTGTCGGATATTGGTACGACCCGTACCTGCGAAAATTGATTTGATTGAAATGAATTTGAAATGATGTAAACACATTATACCTTTCGATTCCCTCTGATGCAAGCTATTTTTTCTTACATTTTTGTTACTAATTTCTACATTTTTTCTAAAAAATGTTCTTCCCCCTCTTCTTACTTTTCTTTGTCTTCTCTCACTTCTCCCTCTTTGCCTCCTTGAATCAGACACATCACCAATACTCCGATCGTACTTCCGGCCCACATCCCACATAAAAAATTTAACATACTGATTACCCCCCCCCACTTTTTCGCTTGCTACTCTGTTCTATCTGTCAGTATGCCCGCATTTCTCTTCCTTATACATTTCAGTTCTGTTTTCAACACTTCTCTTTATGTACATTTTACGAAATCGAGTAGGAGGCTAATCATTAATTGATTAGCCGACCTCTCACACCACCTAGCATACCGTTCAGTACTAGGCGGTTCCTTAGTTTTCACAAA
>NZ_SLZV01000051.1 GCF_004346095.1 Faecalimonas umbilicata
AGGTGTCCAAATGGACACCCAGGAAGTAAAGGGAGAAGGTGTCCAAATGGACACCCAGGAAGTAAAGGGAGAAGGTGTCCAAATGGACACCCAGGAAGTAAAGGGAGAAGGTGTCCAAATGGACACCCAGGAAGTAAAGAGGAGAAGGTGTCCAAATGGACACCCAGGAAGTAAAGAGGAGAAGGTGTCCAAATGGACACCCAGGAAGTAAAGAGGAGAAGGTGTCCAAATGGACACCCAATATACCTCTATTTTCGGTATGATTTTTAAATTAAAAGCTGTAAACCACATGGAAATTTTTCTTTTTTATTGAAAAGTGTTCTGAGTGATAAAAAGTGATTTCAATAAAAAATAAAAAGAATATCTGTGATTCTTTTAGTTTTGTTGAAGAAATGTGAATAAAATAATATAATCATATTATAGAAATACAAAATAATATTTGTGAGCGAGGTAGCAGAATGAAAAAGAAATTTAGAAATGAAAAAGGACAACTTACAGTGAAACTGGATGAAATTGGAAAATTGACACAGAAAACAGCGAATAGCTATTATAGAGTTGGGCGAATTTATCTGAACCATATGGATGATGAGGAATATGTTTTTATTGCAAAAGATGAGGTAGTAGCACATTTTCAAAGTTTTAGTGGAAAAAACTTATTTATTCCGCTGGATTCGTTGGGGACATTTCTTCCGTATATTGCAAGTGAGGGAATGGAGTTAGAGTTTGTTGAATAAAAAAGAGGAATATATTTGGTTACTTAATATAAAGCAAAACTTAGAATAAAGAATTTCAAAAGCAGCGTATAGAAAATTTTTCTATATGCTGTTTTTCACGTACAAAACAAAATCAGAAAAAATGAAAATTTGTATGTTGAAAATGATTGGATTCCCGGAAAAGTGGTGTTGGGCGGTTGTATAAGAGCATAAGAGAAAACTGACCCCAAAATATTTTGGGGCGCTGGTAAAACCAGCGGTTTTCATGGGGACAGATATAGCTTATAAGAAGCCTTTTAGAACACAAAGAAGTATTGCAAATATCATATTCAAATGATAATATAATATAAAATAATTATTATAGAAGGGTGACACTTATGGGAGAAGTCAAGATTAGAAATTTAGATGATGAGATTATTCACAAACTTGATCAAAAAGCAAGACAGCATAAAATGAGCAGGAACAAGTATCTAATTAGCTTGCTGCGTAACTTCACCATTCTGGAAGAGAAGCAGGAGATAGAGGAGAAATATGCAGGCCTGGTAAATCTTATGGTGGATGTAGTGGAAAGAAACACAGAGACTATGGAGGAAATGAAAAGTGAGATTTTAGAAATAGGAGAAAGGATGTGGCAGTCAGGTTATGATTCATAAAACAGTCCGGTTGGAAGAAAATGATGTGGAGTATATTGAAAAGGTTATGGCTGAGAGGAAGATTGGAAATTTTGCAGATGCTCTTCGTTTTATTATTGCTGATCATAAAAAAAGTGAAAATGAGCTGAGAGCAATATTCAGGAGCATTGAAAAAAATCAGGATGTTTTACTTGATGTGGCAAATACATTTCTGATTCATTATAATCTTGAAGTTTGTCAGCCAGTACAGTTGAGGGAGTCTCCAGTTATAAAAAAATCAAAAGAATATCGAAAGGTGAGGATGGATCATCTAAAACAGAAAAAGGACTGGAAGAACCGCAGAGAGAATTAAGGTGTCCAAATGGACACCCAAGAAGTAAAGAGAAGAAGGTGTCCAAATGGACACCCAAGAAGTAAAGAGAAAAAGGTGTCCAAATGGACACCCAAGAAGTAAAGAGAAGAAGGTGTCCAAATGGACACCCAAGAAGAAAGGTGTCCAAATGGACACCCAAGAAGTAAAGAGAAAAAGGTGTCCAAATGGACACCCAAGAAGTAAAGAGAAGAAGGTGTCCAAATGGACACCCGGGAAGTAAAGAGAAGAAGGTGTCCAAATGGACACCCGGGAAGTAAAGAGAAGAAGGTGTCCAAATGGACACCCAGAGGAGAAGAAGGTGTCCAAATGGACACCCGGGAAGTAAAGAGAAGAAGGTGTCCAAATGGACACCCGGGAAGTAAAGAGAAGAAGGTGTCCAAATGGACACCCGGGAAGTAAAGAGAAGAAGGTGTCCAAATGGACACCCAGGAAGTGGGAAGAAAAGTATGGGAGAAATTAAAGCTGGCGTGACACTAATGCAGGATTTTTGTCGTCCAAATTCAGATAAGTTTAAATCCTATGTTGATTATATAGACCGTGTAGAAGCACAGAGAGGGAATGCGGTCGAAACGTATAATCTTTTTCACGATTATATGGGTAATCCAAACAAATCTACCGGTCTCTTCACTAGAGATAAAGATAATCTAATGTTTGAGGAAAAGAGGGAACTAAAAGCTGTGTTTGAAACTGCGCAGAGGAATGAGAGTCTAATGTGGCAAACGGTAATCTCTTTTGACAATCAGTGGTTGGAAAATAATGGACTTTATGATCAGAAAAACAGTATTCTGGATGAACAGAAGCTAAAAGAAGTAGCACGACTTGCAATTAACAGGATGCTGAAAAATGAGGGGCTAGATCATGCTGTATGGAGTGCAGCGATACATTATAACACAGATAATATACATATCCATGTGGCGACTGTGGAGCCCTTCCCAATTCGAGAGAAAATCGTTTATCAAGGAAAGGAGGAAGTAAGGGGGAAATTTAAACTAAAAAATATCGAGATGTGTAAGAGCATTGTTGCAAACGAGATTATGCAGACAAGAGAAGTGAATCTGAAATTGAATCAGATTATCCGAAAAAACTTGGTAGAAACAGCTAGGGAATGGAAGTTCGCAGAAGATCCCCATATCCGGAAAAAATTTTTGGAACTATATGAAAGTTTGCCAAAGGTAGATAGAAAACTTTGGAATTATGGAAATCCCGTGATGCAGCCATACCGAACAATGATTGACGAGATTAGCCGGACTTATATTGAAAAATATCATTCGGATGAGTATAAAGAATTTCGCTATCTTTTGGAAGAACAGAGCCGGAAATATGCACAGGCATATGGGAAAAACGTAGACCGAAATTTTGAACAAGGAAAAGAACAGGACTTATTGAAACGGATGGGAAACAGTGTACTAAATGCAGTGAAAATGTATGAAAAACAGATCGAAAAGAAGGAAGATATTTTAGAAGAAAAAATGAAATCAGAAGAAAAAAGAGAAAAAGATATAAAAGAAGAGAGAGGGGAGAAAGTAAAAACTCGGGAGAACAGAAGAGAAAACATACATTTTGAAAAAGGTACAGAACAGGGAAAAGCAACCAGTAAGGAAAATGTAAATCATTTTCCACCTGGACAAAGTTATCAAAAAATAGAACGAAAAAAATATAGGCGAACTATAACCGAACTGGATCGTGCGCTTTTTAAACTGCAGAGATCATTCCGGCAGGAAGAAGTACGTGCGTTAAAAAACATACGACAATATGACCGAGAACAGGAATATGAATTAGAAATTTAAAATAATGTATAAAACCTATTGCAATTACAATATGAAGATATTATAATACAAATATATTAAGAAATAACTATACTAAAAGATAGAGTAGGAGGAAGCATATGAAAGTAATTGCATTTTTAAACAATAAGGGTGGAGTAGGAAAAACGGCAACTATGACAGCTGTATCACATATTTTTTCAGAGGTATTTGAAAAGAAAGTTTTGAATGTGGATATGGATCCGCAGGGGAATACAAGCCAGCTTTATGGATATAGTGGAATGGAAGGAAGTTATTCTTTGCAGGAATTAATTGAAGAAAAAATATATCCGGTGTCTGATACCGTAGAAGATCTTTTGTTGGATAGTGAAAAAGATATCCGAGAATGCATTTATGAAACAGATTATAAAAATTTATCTATTATTCCATCTTACTTAACTTTATCAGAAGTGGAAAATCGATTACTCGGTGATGTTACACGGCCACAGCAGTTTCGGTTGAAAGCGCAACTGGAAAAAATCAGTAAGGAATATGATTTTTGTTTTATTGATTGTGGACCAAGTGTTTCACTTTTAAATGTAAATGCATTGACGGCTGCGGATGTTGTATATATCCCATCCAGATGTGATAAAGATTCTAGAGTGGGAATTGCGAATGTAATCCGCTTAGTAAAGGCAGTTCAGGGATATCATCCGAAATTAGAATTAGGAGGAGTTTTTCTTACGCAATATGATTATAGAAAGAAAATTTGCCAGGAAGCAAAAGAGGACTGTAGAAATGCATTAAAAGAAAAGTTTATCCAATGTGTCGTAAAACCCCTTGCTTTAGCTATGGGGATATAAGACACTTCCATCGAATTTACGTAAGTAATTGAAGATGGAACAAAAAT
>NZ_SLZV01000052.1 GCF_004346095.1 Faecalimonas umbilicata
GACCTGCAGGTCTGCGATATACGAGTTGGAAGTTGATTCCATTCTCGCTATTAACGCAATCTTAGATGTGTTCCTTTACCTGCTATTTTGCTTACTTCTTTTTGTTGCTGAATAAAAGCGCCTAAATCTTCAGACAAGCCTACCGCATTGTCTGTTTTTTGTAGCAATTCATTCAACAACCTTTTAGGCATTTGAACTTTTTCCTCTTC
Source organism: Faecalimonas umbilicata (assembly GCF_004346095.1). Taxonomy (GTDB): domain Bacteria; phylum Bacillota; class Clostridia; order Lachnospirales; family Lachnospiraceae; genus Faecalimonas; species Faecalimonas umbilicata. The sequence continues at coordinate 210 of NZ_SLZV01000052.1, forward strand.
CTGCATGATTCCAACAACACACAATCCAGCCTTTTCGTCATTCAATGTTTTTTCATCAAACCCACCTTGCTTGTTGGAACCCACTTTGCGTATTGTTCCATCTTTGTATAACGCCAGCAATTCACCTTTTTCTCGGTAAGTATCATAGCTCGATCCAAATGGCATAGAACGCCAACTTCTAAATTTGGATCTTGTAAATTCATAACTTAATTCTCCAGAAAGAATACTTTTTGCTTTTTTCATTTCCTCGACTTCCTGCTTGATCGGCTCCAATTCCATTCGTTTATCTTGAAGTTCTGCTACTTCTCCTTGCAACCGTCGCTCCATTTTCAACAATGACATAACTTTCTCTGATAATTCATCATATTTCGCTTGTAAACTTTTTGCCCATCTTTCAGCAGCTGCGATTATCTCTTCTTTTTGTCGGAGAATTCCTTCAGCTTTAGCAATAACTTTATTCCGATCTGCAGTTGCTTCAGACCGTATCTTTTCAGCTTCCATTTTCGCAGATCGTTTTATCATCTCACAATATTTCTCAGTATAGGCAGACTCATCTAATAATTTGTCACTAAACTTAACTCGTCCCATAAGGGTGTGTATTTGCTGTTCGTCCATGTTCTCAATAAATACACCTTTCCTCTCTAAGCTCTCTGTTTTGCCCCAGAATGATTTTTTAGGCTCTATGGTCATATTCTCTGCCTTAACAGCTTCATTGCCTTGTAAAGCCATATATGACGTTATACGGTCTATCTCTGCAATAGCTTGTTCCTTTTTCGCATACTCTTTCTCAATCCCTTTAAGCATTTCATCTTTCGCAGCCTTATATTCCTCTACAGAAAGACTCCCTCTTGCTTTCCGTTCGGCTTCAACAGAAAGTCCCATATTTCGACAAATATCCCCAAAATATGACCGTTCATTCTCTTTCCACATTTTGGTAGCATTGTTTTGACGACTTTCTTTTTCTGGGATAAAGCCCATTTCTTTCATGGCTCTATCCAGAGAATTTCTTGCAGAAAGCCCACGTTTGTAACCATGCGCTACTGGAACATAATCTAAATGCAAATGAGGACTCGCTTCGTCCATGTGTATATAAGCACCTATCAGCTTCAAATTGGGGTTTCTCTGCTCAAAAGTATTGACGTACTCTATCAATGCCCTTTTAGCCTTTTCCCTTGTTTCTTCGCTCTGAAAATCTTCTTTTTTGCCCCATTGCAATATATCTTCGTAAAATAGTTTTTCTCCGTTTTTTGACTTTTGTATATAACTATAATAATCTTCAATTTTCCGATCAGATCGCCTTTGTTTGTTATTGTATTCAGCTACAGCTTTGCCAAAAATCGACTGATAAGCCTGACGGATATTCAGATCAACCAGTGTAATATTTTGTGATGTCAATTTTGTATTTATATGCTCTGGAACTTCTTTGCCTATTTCTTCGTATTTCCGCCTATTATGTAATTGACTACCTTTTCCTTGTGGCATCGATATTCTTCCCATCCACCATACACCTCCTAGTCCACAGCATACTGAATTTTGTTACTTTTGTCAAAAGTAACCCCGTATGACTTTTGACACTTCGTATCAAAAGCCGGGGCTCTGCGAGGCTTGTCAGTTGCCATTACTTTGTGATATAATCTTTCCGTTGTCACACCCAATCCGACAACGGAAAGGGGGTGTCTGCATGGAAATCATAATCTCATTCTTAGTTTCCATCATAGCAGGGATAACCTGCCATTATCTTTGCAAGTGGCTAGATGGAAATGACAGTGACAACTAGCACAAAAAACCCCAGGAGGTTGCGACTCCTGGGGTTTTTCTGTCCGCATGGACATAATCTCATTCTTTGCCTACTGGCATTATAGCATATGCACTTTTTCATTTCAAGTATTCACGTTGTTGATAAATCAATGCAATCATAAGTAAACAATCCACAGTTTAAAAACTTACGATTTTTTTTCCATTGTTTTTATAAAATACAATTTTTACTTTTTTGTTGTAAACAAGGGAAAACATTTGTACACCAATCTTACAACGTTTGTTTACCATTCTTACAACAAGCAAAAACCCTAAAAACGTTGAAAAATGGGGATTTTCTCTGTTTTTTAATAAAATTTACTCTGTATCTATTTGTTTAAGACGGAAAGTAGTGGGGAAGCTGTTTGTTATTTAAGCAGTCGCTACTGTCAAAATTAAAAATGACAAAGTAGTGGCTGCACAATACTGCTTTCCTCTGTTCGTTTTTTGGCACAGCCAACGGTTCCGCAGCGTAGCGGAGGAATGCCCCGAGCGACGGTTCCTAACAGGGCGGCGGGTCGGCGGGGCAAGTGTTTGGTTGCGAGAAAGTATATCTCTGTTAGGTTTGATGATATAGAGCTATAACTACTGGCTAGAAAAGGGTGTATTTTAGCCGAAAAATACTTGTCTTAACAATAGATACAGAGTAAATTTAAGATAAAACCTTAAAAAATCCCTATTTTTCAAGGTTTATAGGGATTTTGCTTGTACTGAATTCTCGGTACACTTGTACTGAAATCTCACTACAAGTGTTCTGAATAAAACAGAACAAATATATTGACACGAAGAAAATAATGCAGTACAATTGTACTAAATCAAACAGAACATATGAAAGGATTTACACATATGATTACCAAGAAAAAGCAAAAATTTGTTGGATATAAAGAATTAGTCGATCCTGAAACTGGAGAAACATATCCAATGCAAATGAACGTTCTTGAAGAACGAGATTTTAACTTTCACAAAGTGTGGTTGCAACATTTAGTCAATTCTTTGGATTCTATCAGTAATCAAAAACTCAGACTAGCTTTTTGGATCATTGATCACTTAGATAAAGAAAATCAGTTAATTATGACTCAGCGAGCTATAGCAGAAGCTTCTGGCATGAGTCTTGACACCGTAAGCAAGACTATAAGGGCTTTATGCGAAGGAAATCCTGCTTTTCTGCAGAAAATCAATTCTGGGGCATACAGAGTGAATCCAGAAGTTATATTTAAAGGCTCTCACTCTAATCGCATGGGTGTTTGTTATGAGTATGTGGAAACCAACATCAAAGCCAAAAACACTCAAATCGAAGGGCAGATGGAAATTAAAGATGTAAATTGCAATATTGAGTAAATCATTTTAACACTTTTAAGATTTTTGTCTGTTGTAAGATTGGTGTACCAATGAACACAGTGGGGGAGTGTCGTAGTTACTCCCCCACCTTCCCACTCTCCAGAAATCCACTCAATAGGGCGTTGCCCTAGCCGTTCCGGCTTACCCACACTCGCCGTGTGGCAGGAGCCGTCGCTCTCTCCGAGGGCAACAGCTCCGCTGTACAGTGTTGGTCGCTCCATTCCATCAACCACCAACTCGGCATATTCTCGACCTGCAGGTCTGCGATATACGAGTTGGAAGTTGATTCCATTCTCGCTATTAACGCAATCTTAGATGTGTTCCTTTACCTGCTATTTTGCTTAC
>NZ_SLZV01000053.1 GCF_004346095.1 Faecalimonas umbilicata
TTTGTTCCATCTTCAATTACTTACGTAAATTCGATGGAAGTGTCTTATATCCCCATAGCTAAAGCAAGGGGTTTTACGACACATTGGATAAAGAACCTCAAGGCATCTTGGACAGTATTTTCTATTCTCACACGTTTGACACTCACCAACTTTTGATTCTTCTCTTACAAACTTTATCCAGTTCTGTCTCTCTTCAGATGATAAAATTTCTTTTAAACTATGTTCAAACAGATTTCCAAAAGACACATTTCTAAACAGTTCACAAGGATTTACCTCTCCTAATGGAGAAATTCTAATCCTTGATATTCCCGAGTTACATTCACTTCCAGAATAAGTAAAAATTTTCTGATGAAGTAATTCTACAATCTTTTCTTCACTTATTCTAAGTTTTGTAGGCGACAAATCTCCTTGTGTCGTTGGATAAATTAACGGTGTTAAACGATGTCTAATTCCCATATTTTCTAGCATTTGATGTAATTCTAACAAAGAATCTACGCATTCATTCGTAACAACACTGCTTGCCATACAGAAATTTTTCTTTTTTTCATTTAATTTTTGCAATGCATGCAAAGACTTATCAAATGCTCCTTCAATCCCTACAAATCTGTCATGAAATTCTTTTGTGCCATACATTGAAATCCTTATTTCTGAAATTGGGAGCTGGGTCAGCTTGTCTGCTATTTTTTCTGTTAAAGTAATCATAAACATAGGCATATGTATTATCAGATATAACTGATTTCCCATCAGTTTCTGTCGTGTCTGTTTCCTCATACTTCAAAACTTCCAACACAAGATTTACATCTTCTTTGATTTCCTCTATTCTAACTCCCATTTCCTGAGAGAATTCTTTACAGAACTTTTCAAATTCAAATTGTTCTTTTGGAATCATTCTTAATCTATCAAAAATCAATGGACCTCCGCCTTCTAAAATTACAAATGGATTTTCACTGTTTCTGTTTATAATTGCATATTCATCATCCAATTTTAATTTTTCAAGCATTTCAAACATCTTTCCATCTCCTCCTCATATTTTTATATTTCTTTCGTATTTGTTAATTTGAATTTTATCAGTAATTAAGAAAAAGTTGTATGACATTTTTGGAAAGTTTTAATTTTCCAAAAATGCCATACAACTCCTTTCTCTTCAAAGTTATTATAAAAAAACTAATGGAGGTGATATATAATGAAAAAATTTCTTGTATTAATAGTGTTTCTTCTTCTACTAACCATAGCTGAAGACTCTTCTGTTTCTTTTTCAACTTCTTATTTACCAAATTCCTATTCAACGGATCCGGGCGGTGGTGATGAAAAATGGCGACCTTTGATTGTTGCCATTTTTTAGTTTATATCATTTATACAGCTTCTTCATCGAATTCCACATATCCATTCTTTTTAATATAATCCACCACACAATTAAAGCGATAATCCATTTTCATTAATTTTAAAAGGCGTAATGCATCATAAAATTCACCAAAATCTTTTTCTTTTCTTTCTAATACACAAGCAATAATCGTCACACTTCGTCCCAACGTTCTTCCTTGTCCGGCACTTAGGGCTGTCTTCAATCTCTTTCTACAAAGTTCTATTGGTCTAGATATATCTCCTAATTCCTCCAATAATCCCGCCAGATTTCCTAAAACTAATCCCCATTCTCTTATCATAAATGCTGGATTACATGAACTTGCTTCATAATTTATCAAAAGTTTTTCTAAAATCTGTACTGCCTGTTCTTTCCTATTCCATTTTTGATATAAGCATGCAATTAAAGTTAAGATATTTTTTTCATTTGCTGTTAGATTATATGTAAAAATCTCTTTTTCATATCCCGTTTTTTCTAAAATAGAAATTAGACTTTGTATACCATCAGCAAATGTCAAATGCTGGCGTGAAATTTCTATCCTTACCTTTTCTGTTTCTAAATACTGACAATTCTCAGGATAATTCGACTCTAATCGCTTTGATAAATCTTTCAAAATCCCCTCTGCTTTCTCATATTGAAATCGATGTAAAGCTTTTTCCATCTCAGCTTCCAACAAAATCATTTCATAATCTGCCGTTGTAATATACGCTTCAATTCTTCCCCTTTTCCGATTCATTTTCTCCATCAATTTTTCAAATGTTTTATCATTCGGCTTACATTTTCCTCTCTCAATTCTTGACAACTCTTCCCATGTACAAATTCCATCACACAATTCTTCCATAGTCATACCGCAAGCAAGACGATTCTGTCGTATCATTTCATAATCCAATTTAAAGCTTCTGTTTATATCAGAAAACAAACGATAGTTTTCAAAACGCATACCATATTCCAATTCCAAATGTACTAATGCATCTCGCATTCTCAAAAGTTCTCCCGCCTTTTTGTGATCCTCATGTCTCTCATTCTTAGCGTAAATTTCCGCACATGCTTCTAATATCTCCGGAAGATATAAAATTTTCCCTTCTTCTCTCAATAATTCCAATGCGTTCTCAAGAGCAGCTATACAATAAGTCTTTAACTCTGATCCATCGCCATACTCATTTAGTAAAAGCACTGCATATGGATAAACTTTTGCAAGCTCCTCGGGTTCAAATTGTCTGTGCTCAATATACTCAACAATTTTCCATAATTCTGCCAATGTGGCTTTTTCTTTGCTTTCTGCCTTTTTCAATACTTCCCATCGAAATAAAAACAGCCTAATCTCCTCTGCACTTAATACTTTTCCCTTCTCCCAAAGATTCTTGAAGTCTACCGTCTGCATGATTGCTTCTTCTATATATTTTAAAACCACCCCTGATTCTTTTTCTTGAAGCCATGCAATCTGCGCCCGACTCTGTGCAATAAACTGGCGGTGAATCTTTCCTTTCCCCTTCTTCTCATTCCCATACTCAAAAATCAGCTTTTCTGTAAGATCATATTCCCTGCGACAAATCTGCACCTGAATCTCATATTGCAGTTCATATAGATGATATAATTCAGCGGAAAGAACATACTCCAACCGTACCGCAGATTTTCCAAGACGTCTGAAAAGATGATCCAGCAAAAATGGATCTGGATTTTTCTGATTGTTCTCAATTTTTGCCAATTCCGATGCCGCACAAACTCCTTCCCGCAAAGCCGCTTGTGTGATTCCAGATTCTTTTCTTAATCTTACAAGAATTTCTCCGATTCCTTGTTTCATATAATCTCTCCTTCCTATCATTTTCTCATCTTTCATGGATGATTTATACTTATTATACTGTCTTGAATGTTCTCTTCCAACAGACATTTCTGTCAACTAAAAATCTATTTATTCTATAAAATCCTTTCTTGTTTTTAAATACAAAAAAAGACATCTGCTCCTGCAAATATCTTCTCTCTTTTCTATCTCTTCTCTTTTTCATATACCTTCAAAATCACAT
>NZ_SLZV01000054.1 GCF_004346095.1 Faecalimonas umbilicata
TGCAAAGTCAGTAATCTTATTCTACACTGAGGTATTTTTTTCTCAACCTTCTTTCTTGGAATTCCTTATATTTGAATTATACAGGAAGCTCCTTCTTACCAGATTGTAGACATATCAGCATCACAATTATTAACGCCTTCATGGTAACAATCGTGATAGCAATCACTTGGATCACAATACTGGGTTTCTACATCAAATACTGCTTCCTGAATTCTTTTTTCCAATTCTTTCATGGTATTCTCCTCCTTTACCACAGTGAAGTTACGTGTGTGTTACAATGATCTGGTGCCATCAGACAATCATGCAAGCAATCATCCGGATCACAATACTGAACCTCTACATCAAAAGGTTCTTCCTGCATTCTCTTTTCAAGTTCTAACATATCCTACACCTCCCTTCGTTTATATTCTGGTTTATCAGCATTTTTATGCTGTAAATCATCTTATCTACAGATTTTTGAGGCGTTCCGTAATGCTTCCTTTTTCCCAAAGATAAATCCCTGCCTCAGAAGCTATAATAGCTATTATGAAATACAACACTATAACAATGGCTGCTGGAAGTAATGTAAATTGGAAAGTAAAAAGCCAAATAGAAGAACATATACCCTTAACTGCTGTCATACTAATTAGTGTTGCAAATATAAATCCTCCAATTGCAGCATAAAAAACATATCCTACACTCTCTCTTACAATCAGTTCACGTAATTGTTTCTTAGTTGCACCTATGCTTCTAAATGTTGCTAATTCTCGGTTACGTACAATTAAGTTTGTAAAAATAATATTCACAAGATTTACAATTCCAATTACACCTAAAATTCCTCCTATCAACACACCTAAAATTCTAACCAGTGCTTTATAGTTTTCGATTTCGGAGTGCCTTTGTTCTGTAGTTTCAAATCCAACATCAGAAAATTCCTTTGATATTTCCTGTAACATTCTATTCACAGCAGGAGCATCTTTCTCATCTGCATCAAAAGAATAATTCACTAAATTGGCTTCTCCATACAATTCTTTAAATAAATCTTCTCCTAAATAAAACCAAGGACCTAAGATGGTACCATCACCAGTTACACTGCTACCTGATATTTGCTCTGAATCTATTACCAAAATTTGAGATAATACTTCCACTTTTTTTAATGGCTTTCCGTTCTTATAAATTGTTACTTTTTCCCCAATACCTGGTGAATTTTTCAAATTATCACTGTTGTAAGTACCATTTGTATTTTTGGAAACGGCAACTAAAATATAATCTCCACTTTTTAATTTTTCCTTAATAGAAACAATATTTTTTTCTCCTTCTAAAATCTCCATTTTGTCAACAAAATTTTCAGAAATACCGCATACATTGCACAGAGCTTTTTCGTCTTTCGACAAGGTTAAAGATCCATAGTTTGTCATTGCTTCATTTGTCACTATCCCATCAACTTCTACATTTGGTCGATATTGTTCTATGTCAATGCCTTCACTGCCCCATTCAAAACTTATATCAAAATTATCCACTGTATTCTTATACAATTTAGTCCCATTTTGAACCATAGAATTTTTTTCTAGTTCCTGAATAGCATTTTCATCCAATGCTGCAGAAGATCTAATATATCCGATACTTGGATTTAAAGTATCTGTAGACGCAAGCAAATAATCCCTTCGCATTTGTGAATTGATATATTTTTCTTCATCAAAACTATCAGAAATAATCCATAAAGCATTAACAAATACAATACTTAATATAAGAGATGTAAAAACCAAAATCGTTCTTTTTTTGTTTCTCTGTAAATTACTCCTTGCTATATTTTTAATAGAACGAATATCCTTTTCTACTGTCTTTTTCTTTACCTCGGTATATTTTGTTGTTTCAATCGCAGAATACCTAGCTGCCTTTTTAGAAGGTCTTCTCATACTCAAAAATACCGTAATCAATACAAAAAGAACTGTTAAAATAAAGATAGCCGGGTGTACCGATTGTACAATAGTAAGTTCTTCCTCACTGTATTCCCAATTTTTCAAAATAACTGGCAACAAAAGTGCCCCTAGCCCATATCCAATCACTAAGCCAATCGTAATACCAATAAGAGATAAAAAAAGCATCTGTTTTCGCATTAATCTCTTGATTTGTTTCCCGGTCATTCCAATTGTTTTCATTATTCCAAATTCTTGGATATCCTGCATAACACCTATATCAAAAATATTATAAATCAATAAGTATCCACACAAAATAAATAATGCTCCGAAAAAAACTATAGAAAGACCAACTCCTGTATTCCCATCTTCTGAATACAGCATGGGATTCACTGCTACATTAACATAGTTGCTTCCGTCAGCGTTTTCTGTTTGCGCCCCAAGACTTTCTGCATATTCTTTAAGATTTTGTTCAATATTCCCTGTATTCTTCATACAAACACTTGCATAATAGGTTCCTAAAATCTCTTTATCAAGATCGTATGTATTTTCTGCCACTTCAGGGTTGTGTTCTAAAAATGCTTCAGATACAATCATAAAATTAACTTTAGGACCGCCTTTATACCAGCCTGACAAGCGCATGTCAAAGTTGTATTTTTGACCTCTTAATGTAAAAGACACCGGAACATGACTTCCCACTTCTTTTTTTATCCCCAGTTCTTCCAATGCTTGCTCTGATAAAATCACTTCTTTTTCATTTTCAGGTACTTTCCCTTCTTCCAATGAAATATAATATGCTTCCATACCGGCCTGATCCAGATAATCTATCTCAATAGGTAACTTTGTTTCCCCTTCCATAAGAGCAATGGGAACTCTCCCTCCCACACTTTCAAATAAATCGGAGTTTTGAACCTTCTGAAACTGTTCTTTGTCCAAAAATCGAAGTTCTGCGTCCGCTTTCATTCCGGATAATTTTAGCTGTGTTTCCTGAATGGATTGCATACCGCCAAATCCAATTTCCAATACTGAAGTAAATAAAATGGTCGTTAAAGTAATTGCCAATATAAGAAGAA
>NZ_SLZV01000055.1 GCF_004346095.1 Faecalimonas umbilicata
AATTGTGTGCGCCCGGAAGTCGCCAGCGCAATATAAATTGGCGACGTGGTACTTACAGGATACCGCCTTTAGCAAGCGGTAGGTAAAAGTATCAGGTGATGAAAAATCACAACCTATTATTCTACAACTTATCCGAGAGGGGAAACCCGAAGGGGAGTGTAGCATGTTGTTGTTCCAGTTGGAACGTAAATAGGAAAGGCGCTAATCCTATGCGTCAGAATATTTAAGAATAAAAATCAGTGTATGAGGTACAAAGCTAAACTGCCTAAACGATAGCCAGAGCGGGGGAACCCGTGCCCCGCATACGAAAAGGATTGAAACGTATGCTTTTCATGTTGGTTTCATTTCGCAGTTATGAAAGCAAGCGATACTCATGAAAGAGCAACCGCAAGACAGCGGATAAATGGCGAAAGTCGGTGCCGACAACACTGAATGCTAATCCTGTATTTACTAACTGGGGATGACCTAAACCTGGTAACAGGCATGGTCACACAGCTCCCATAGTAGTCCGAGACGTTAATGACGTTCACATGGCGAAGGGAAGCAGCTTATCAGAAAATACTAAAATGAAGGAAGGTGCGAGAGGCATTGAGAAATCCAACTGAGGTATTGAAAAATTTGATGGAAAAGTCAAAGAATGAAACTTACAGATTTCAGAGATTATACAGAAATCTGTACAATCCGGAGTTTTATTGGCTTGCGTATAAAAATATCTACGCAAATGATGGCAGTATGACTGCCGGAGCTGATGGAACAACGATTGATGGCATGGGTAACGAGAAAATTGAGAGGATTATTTTATCCTTAAAAGACCGAAGTTACCAACCTAAGCCTGCAAGAAGAGAATATATTGCAAAGAAAAACAGCAGTAAAAAACGTCCTCTGGGTATTCAGTCAGGGGATGATAAACTCGTGCAGGAAGTCGTTAAGATGATTTTGGAGAGTATTTATGAGCCTGTGTTCAGTAATAAATCACATGGGTTCAGACCAAACAGAAGCGGTCAGACAGCACTGAAACAGATACAGAACACCTTTACTGGTGCGAACTGGTTTGTGGAAGGAGATATACACGCTTGTTTTGACAGTTTCGACCACCATGTAGTTATCGACCTCTTGAAAAAGAGGATTGATGACGAAACGTTTATCCAGCTTATATGGAAATTCCTAAAAGCAGGATATATGGAACAATGGACATTCAACAGAACCTATAGCGGAGTGCCGCAGGGGTCGGGAGTCAGTCCAGTGCTGGCAAATATTTACCTTCATGAAATGGACAAATTTATGGAAAATTATGCAGAAAACTTCAATACAGAAGCCAAGAAGAAACATTTTTCTACTGCATATAAGTCCAGTGTCGGTAAGGCATACAGATATAGGAAAAAGGGCAGAGAGATATGGGATAGTCTGTCTGATGAAGAAAAGAAAATCAGATGCAAAAATCTTAAGGAACTGGAAATGATTGAAAAATCTACAACACCTTACGTCTATAACGACAGTAATTATAAAAGGGTGCAGTATACGAGATATGCGGATGATTTTATCATCGGGGTTATTGGTAGCAAAGCAGACGCAGAAGCTATCAAGAAAGACGTGAAAATATTCCTGCAAAAAGCATTGAAATTAGAAATGTCAGACACTAAGACAAAGGTTACGCACACTGGAGACAGAGCAAGATTTCTAGGTTACGACATTACGGTATCAAGAGTGCAGACGCTACAGAAGGCTTCTAACGGAAGGGTTCAGAGATGTCAGACAGGAGTTGTTAAACTGTATGTTCCACGCCAAAAATGGGTAGGTAAGTTAATTGAATACAAAGCAATGAAAATCAAAATCAACGAAAACGGAAAAGAGAGATTTGTAGCCCTTCATAGGGGAAAACTGGTAAACCAGAGCGATATTGAAATTCTCGCAAGATACAATGCAGAAGTCCGTGGATTATATAATTATTACTCCATAGCGAATGACTCCTTTAAAATAGGGAGATTTGCCAATGTAATGAAATACAGCATGTATAAAACATTTGCGTGCAAGTATAAGACGAATGTTCATGAGATTAAGCGGAGATATTGCAGAAACGAATTATTTACAGTTGCGTATGAAACAAGGCAGGGAATGAAAACAACAACATTCTACAGGGATGGTTATAAACGGAAGGAATGTGCTACAAAGTTTGATAATGTAAGCGAGCTTCCGCAGTTTTCAAAATATGCCAAGACTAACACTCTCAAACAGAGAGTGGAACGTCATACTTGTGAATTATGCCAAAAAGACTGTAGAAATCTGGTAATACACCAAGTTAAGAAACTCAAAGATTTAAAGGGAAATACAGAGTGGGTATTGCTCATGCGAAAAAGGAGACGGAAAACACTCGTGGTATGCCCCGAATGCCATAATTTAATTCATTCGTAACACCGCAAATGATAAGCGGAAAGCCGTATACATCGAGAGGTGTACGTGCGGTTTGGGAGGGAGTGGATGCAAGTCCTTTTCGAAGGATGAGCTGAAGCTTACCTCATGAT
>NZ_SLZV01000056.1 GCF_004346095.1 Faecalimonas umbilicata
AATCGAGTAGGAGGCTAATCATTAATTGATTAGCCGACCTCTCACACCACCTAGCATACCGTTCAGTACTAGGCGGTTCCTTAGTTTTCACAAACTACTAGATAATAGTCAAACATGGATGTATAACCTAGCTTGGCTATTATTTTCTTTGAAAAGATTTGGTTCAAGACTTTCGCCATTCTCCAGTAACCTTTTCTGCTACAAGCGAGTTCTTTGGCTTTCCAATGTTCCATTCCTAATGCTTTCAGCATTCGATACTTTGTTTTGATTTTCTTCCATTGTTTCCAATAGACCGCCCGGATTCTACGCCTTGCCCATTCATCCGTTGTTTTGAGAAGTCCTTTCATATCTGCAAGTCTAAAGTATTCTACCCATCCTCGCACATACTCTTGGTATTTCCTTTCCCGTTCTGCATTGTTCATGCCTTTGTTCCTATCAGTAAGCTCTCTGATTTTATTTCTCATCTTGACTACTGACTTTTGATGTACTCTGAATCTGCATTTGCCTTTGTATCTATAAAAGGTATAACCGAGATACTTGACTTTGCTGATGTGAGCCACTTCTGTTTTCTTCCTGTTCACCTTTAGGAAAAGCGTTCCTTCAATAAACGGAATGATGTTCTTCAAGGTTCTTTCCGCACTCTTTCTGCTCTTACAGAAAATCATACAGTCATCTGCGTAACGGACAAATCTATGCCCTCTGCGTTCCAGTTCCTTGTCCAACTCGTTTAGCATTATGTTACTGAGCAACGGACTCAATGGTCCTCCTTGTGGCATTCCGACTTCTGTACACTCAAACTTTTCGTTTGCTATAACCCCAGCATTCAGATATTTGTGTATCAGTGAAATCACTCTGCCGTCCTTGATAGTTCGTGACAATACCTCAATTAGCTTACTCTGACATACGGTATCAAAGAACTTCTCCAAATCCATATCCACTACATACACATAGCCATCATTTACATTCTTTTGGCATTGTCTAAGAGCATCGTGTGCTCCTCTTTTCGGTCTAAAACCAAAACTGTTCTCTGAGAATTGCTCCTCAAAGATTGGAGAGAGTTCCTGTGCGATTGCCTGTTGAATGACTCTATCGACAACCGTAGGTACTCCCAGCTTTCGAAACTCGCCTTTTGTTTCTTTGGGTATTTCTACCCTTCGAACGGGGTTCGGCTTATATTTGCCTTCCCTTATCTCTTGGATTAGGGTTTCTTGGTTTTCTCTTAGAAAGGGCAGAAGTTCATCTACCTGCATACCATCGATTCCGCCTTTTCCCTTGTTTCTTTTGACTTGCTTATAGGCTCCATTAAGATTCTCCTTTCGCAAAATCAAATCCAAAAGATTGTTCGTCCAATAGTCTGTGATGACACCGCTCTTTTCAGTAATCTTAGAGTAGTCGAACACTTCTGCATACTCTTTCTGTTCCGCAGATACCATTTGCAGATAGTCTTCCATATGAAGTTGTCTATTCTTAAATCTACTTTCAGTTACATTCATTAGCTTGTATCTCCTAAAGTTCAGTCCTTCGCCGATGTTTGCAACCACCGGTTTACTATGACTTCTGCTGACTTCTCGCCATTCGTTGTTACTGACGGATTTCATACTTTGTTTCTTTCCGCTGACGAGACCTCCCTTGGTACCACACGTCACTTTCTCTCCATATATCTGCCACATTTACTACAGTTAATTCCGAGTAGTTATTGGACTTTAGTTTGTTGTGCAACCTTATCCTTAACTATAGCCTGATGTGATTTCTGTTCGTCAGACCAGAGATTTGCCTCCACCTTCCTTCAGATTCCCCTCGCGTTAATCATAGGCTTGCCATGAATAGGACACCCTTGGTCTTGGCTGTATCCTTCCCACTACTAGGGCGGATTAGGAACTTTCATCCATTAGCGACGTGCGCCGCAAGGCGCACACA
>NZ_SLZV01000057.1 GCF_004346095.1 Faecalimonas umbilicata
GAGAAATATCCATGATTCTTGTTCATTCATCTGAGATAGAAACTTTAAAAAACCTTTATTTTAAAGGAAAAAAGACTTGATTTATTAGGGAGGAAAAGGATGTTTGGAAAAGTAAAAGAATCAGAGCAACATTTGAATATAAACTGGAAGAATTTTTATCTCAGTGTGTTAGCGCTTGTCATTCCGATGGCGCTTCAGAATCTGATCAATGTAGGTGTGACGGCAGCCGATGTTGTGATGCTTGGGAAGGTTGGGGAGCATGCGCTTTCGGGTGCTTCTCTGGCAGGGCAGGTACAGTATATTATGACGCTGTTTTTATTTGGGCTGACTTCCGGGGCGACCGTTTTGACTGCTCAGTATTGGGGAAAGAAGGATATCTGCACAATTGAGAAGATATTAGGACTTGGAATGCGTTCAGCCGTAATTGTAACAGCTGTATTTTTTGTGGCAGCCCAGAGTATTCCGCATACATTGATGAAGATCTTTACTTCAGATCCAGAGGTGATAGAACAAGGAGTGGTCTATCTTCGGATTGTCAGCTGGTCTTATATTTTTATGGGGATTACGCAGACCTATCTTTATATTATGAGAAGTGTAGAGCGGGTTGTTGTGGCGACAGTTGTATACTTATGCTCTCTGATCTGTAATGTGGGCATCAATGCGGTGTTGATCTTTGGATTGTTTGGAATGCCGGCATTGGGAGTCAAAGGTGCCGCAATCGGTACACTGACTGCGAGATTGTTGGAGATGGCCTTAGTCTGTCTATACTCTCACTTCTGGAATAAGGATATTAAGTTTCATACGAAATACTTTCTTCATACCGAGAAAGTGCTTAACAGGGATTTCTTGAAATATGCATTTCCGGTTATTTTGAATGAAGTACTATGGGGGCTTGGAACTGCGGCAAACACAGCGGTGCTTGGGCATATGGGAAGTGCAGCGGTTGCGGCAAACTCTGTGGCGCAAGTGGCAAGACAGCTTGCAACAGTGGTTGCATTCGGTCTGGCAAGTGCGACGGCAATTTATCTTGGAAAGACAATCGGAGAGAAAAAATACGAACATGCAAAAGCCTATGCGCGCAGGTTCGTATGGCTCAGTGTACTGATGGGAGTGCTCGGTGGAATCTTGATTCTTGCGATTGCTCCGTTTATGGCGGAGGCGATGACATTGTCAGAGACTGCCAGAGGGTACATGCGGTTTATGTTTTTTGTTATGTCTTATTTTGTAGTAGGACAGGCATATAATACGACACTGATTGTTGGGACGTTCCGTTCCGGTGGTGACACACAGTTTGGATTGATACTGGATATGTCCACCATGTGGGGCTGTTCGATCTTGTTTGGAGCACTTGCTGCATTTGTATTTCACTGTAGTGTGCCAGTGGTCTATATGATCCTGATGAGTGATGAGATCATCAAGATTCCGATCACGTGGTATCGTTATAAGAGTTACAAATGGCTGAAAAATGTGACGAGGGAAGAATTGTAAATTTTAACAGATATTTTTGATAGAAAAAATTTAAAAGATATTTTTGACAGTTTCACAAAAAGGTGATAGAAAATGAAACCGGATTTAAGAGAAAATTAGAATCAATCGAATGATAACCGGTATTTCATTTGGCATCACCTTTTTTGTTATAGTTCTATAAGGAATTTTTTATAGAGATCTATTTCTGTTTCAATTTCTTTGTATATTGTTCCTGCTCTGTTTTTGGAATTTTCAGGGCATTCATTGCTTCTTCCGTTGTAAAATTCATAATTTTAAAACCTTTCGTTTGTCATAGGCGGAACCCCACTACCTTTAGGTGGTGGGAGGAGCCTTGTTGATTGTTGTTAAATATGCTACACTGACTGTAGCAGTTCTTAAAGAGAAAACCGTTCGATGT
>NZ_SLZV01000058.1 GCF_004346095.1 Faecalimonas umbilicata
GAACAAGAATCATGGATATTTCTCTGTATCTGGTACGAAAATAGCTAGTTTAGGGTATACGAAATAAAACGTCTTTTTTATTCGTTTTAAATGGCCTTGTGTATTCCCTTCCATCTATGGCAACGCACCTCCCGTGTCTACCAGGATCATCACTTCGTGAGTCCTAACTTCCTTCGTTCTGCCTATCCATAATCCGGGTGTCAGCTTAGCTCCTTGTCAGGGTCTTGCCCTATGGAAAATATTCCTGCCAACTACCTGCTCATTCTTTGTTCCTATTATTACTGACTTGCTTCCTGTAACAGCACTTTTCAGTGGACGTTCCCCATTACATTCTGCTTTTGTACCTTTTCGGGTTGGTTACTTCCTGCACTCTATGCTGCAAGCATCTGTGGTCTCTTGATATCTTGCATCATCTTTGCACCGTCATAAGTCACACCTTTAGTCAAAATCGTATAAAAGATTCTTAAGACTTTACACGCAACTGCTATGACTGACTGCATCTTCTTTAGCGGATTTTCTTTTCTAGTTCGATAATACCGGTGTACTTCCTTAAATTCTTCATTCCTTGCAATCAAGGATATGGCTGCTTCATACAGTACATATCTGAGGCGTTTTCTTCCTCTGTAGCTGATGTGACTCTCGCCCTTATGTTTTCCCGAACTACACTCTACAATGGCATATCCAGCTAGTTTTTGCAGTTGCTTTGGATTATCAAAACGTGTGATGTCTCCTACTTCGGCAACAAATCCACTCACTGTTTTCAATCCAACTCCTTTGATTTCCAACAACTTATCTATATGAGGAATCTCTGACAACTTTTCCTCTGTCAGGCTCATCAGGTCTTCCTCTCTATTTTTGTAGATTTCATAATCGTTCAGTAGATTCTTCAATTCAATTCTTGCACTATCAGGTGCTTCCTGGCTTCCAATACTGTGCTCTGCAGCCGTTACCAGGGTCTTTGCCCTCTTCAGTCCAGCCGCTCTCAACTTAGCATCCCGCCAAATCTTATTGATTCCATCTACACCCAGTTTTACGATATCTTGTGGCAAAGGTGCCTCTTTTAATATCATAAGACCACTCACAGAATCCGGATTTCTATAAACGTCTTTGATTTCCGGAAAATAGATGCTAAACCATCTTGCGATACGGTTCTTGATCCTTGTAATTTCTTCCTGGGTTTGTAATCTGAGATTTGAAAGACTCCGAATCTCAGCATAAATACCAGTTGGTATATATGGATATGAAAATCTCCCTTCATTTACCAGCGCCGCAATTGTCTTTGGATCCTTACGGTCATTTTTGTTTGGATTATTGTCATCCAGTTCTTTTGACTTCTTTACATGATGTGGATTTACATGAACCGGTTTCATGCCATTGTCCTGCAGGTATGCTCCAAGGTTGAACCAATAGTGTCCTGTTGGTTCCATTCCCGGAATCACAACGTTTTTACCGTATTTTTCTGCAAGATCCGCCATCCATGCTTTTAAAGTCATAAATCCAGCTTCTGTATTACTGAATTCCAACGGTTTCTTTGAATACTCGTAATTACGCCAATCGAATGCTCTTGCAAAGTGCGTTTCACTTCCCACATCAATCCCAACAATTAATGTCTTTTCCGTAATAGATTTAATTTTTGCGTTCTGTGTGTTATACTTCATTTTAGATACCTCTCTGTTCAATAAGATTGTTACTAACCGTGCAAAGTCAGTAATCTTATTCTACACTGAGGTATTTTTTTCTCAACCTTCTTTCTTGGAATTCCTTATATTTGAATTATACAGGAAGCTCCT
>NZ_SLZV01000059.1 GCF_004346095.1 Faecalimonas umbilicata
TTGACACTCCCCACAGCTAAAGCAGGGGGATTCTTGCTTCAACCACTACTGCATTGGAGATAATACCATGCGGTATTTCAATGTCTTACACAGTGTCCACAAGCTAGATTATACTGTTCCCGTATGCCCTACGGTGCAGTCTTATATATATATTTATGCTGACTGCATTTGCAGTCCTTTATTCAAGATGTTTATACTTGCATTGCTATCTCTGTTATGCACTGTATGACAGTCTGGACATTCCCATATACGAACTGTCAGATTTTTTACCAGTGGATTCTTATATCCACAACAAGAACATGTCTGACTGCTTGGATACATAGTCGGTACTTTTACAACATCATTCCCATACCAGACAGCCTTATATGCAAGCATATCAAAAAACTTACTCCACGACGCAGAACCTATGTGCTGTGCCAGTTTATGATTACGCATCATATTTTTTACTTTCAAATCTTCTATGCAGATTGTTTGGTTTTCACGAATCAGTATAGTTGATTGCTTTTGTAAAAAATCGTTTCTCTGATTAGTAATCTTTTCGTGGACTAAAGCAACTTTTACACGTTGTTTATTACGATTGTTTGAGCCTTTTTGTTTGCGTGACAGTTTACACTGTTCACGCACAAGCTTACGCATGGACTTCTCAAGATATTTGGGATTTGCCACAACATTTCCGTTGCTGTCGGAATAGAATTCTTTTATACCTACATCAATACCTATCATACCGCCCTTATTAGGCATTGGTTGTGGTTCAAATTCCACATTCAGCACTGCAAAATACTTGCCTGTTGGAGTATGTTCAATGGTTACATTATGGATTTTTCCAATTTCCATCGACTGACGAACTTTCACATATCCCAGTTTTGGAAGTTTTAAATATTTTCCTGCAATGCGGATATTGTCGCCTTGATTGATCGTTCTGTAGGACTGGTGGCGGTTATGTTTACTCTTAAATATTGGGTGTGCAGCACGTTTCTGAAAAAAGTTCACAAAACCTCTGTCCAAATCACGTAAAGACTGCTGTAACGCAATAGAATCTACCACTTTAAGAAATGCAAAATCTTCACACTTTTTAAGCTCGGTCAGCATAGCCGAAGTCTGAGCATAGCCAATTTTATTGCCATTCTCATAGGCTTCATTACGCATAGCAAGTCCTTTGTTGTAGATGAGTCTGCAACAGCCAAGTGTCTGATTGATTAAATTTTGCTGTTCCCTGTTCGGGTAGATTCTAAATTTGATACCTTTTTGCATTATCCCAGTTTATCCTTTTGTCTTTGCGATGTTTTCTGATTTTCGATATACTGCTTGATTACATCAAGCGGAGCACCACCAACCGTTGATACAAAATAGCTGTTGGTCCACAGTGACGGCATTCTTGTTTTCAATGATGGATATTCATTTCTCAAAACTTTTGAAGTATATCCTTTTAATGATTTAACCGCTTTGTGAATACCGAACTGAGGGTCTACCTCCATGAGTATGTGTACATGGTCTGGCATGATTTCCATTTCCATGATGTCTACAGAAATATTTGCAGCATACTCAAGAAGAAGTTCCTTTAATCGGGTATCTATTCCATTTGTTAAAATTTTGCGTCTATACTTAGGACACCACACAACATGGTATTTGCAAGAATAGACTATATTGTTATTAGATTTATATGCAATATTCATATGTGTATTATATACCATTTCAAAATCTAATACAAGAGTATTTTTGTTCCATCTT
>NZ_SLZV01000060.1 GCF_004346095.1 Faecalimonas umbilicata
TGATATGCTCCCTTTATGAGAGACAGTGAAAAAACAAACTGTCATCATGAAGGGAGCAATTCTATGTCACAAAAAGGTAAACTAAACACAGAAGAAAAAGTCGAGATTATCAAGAAGTACCGGCAAGGGGAAATAAGCTTAGTTCAGGCGGCTCGGGATGCAGGGGTTGGGACAACGACAATTTATAGATGGAGCGCACGGTATGAGGCAGAAGGGGCGGCTGGATTTTTACCATATCAAAAAAATCGAGTCTATCCGCCAGAACTAAAGTTAAAGGCGGTGCTGGAATATTTATCTGGAGCGGGCAGTCTCAAAGAAATCAGCCAAAAATATAAGTTGCGAAATGATCGTCAACTCAGCAACTGGATAAAGGTGTATAATGCTCATGGAGATTTCAATTCCACAAAGTTTTCTGGAGGAGGAAGTTATATGAAGCAAGGACGAGAAACCACATTTGATGAACGAGTTCAAATAGCCAGGGAATGTATCGCTACAGGGAAAAACTACGGGGAAATAGCCTTAAAATACCAGGTAAGTTACCAACGAGTTCGTACTTGGACACTTCGTTTTGAGCAGATGGGAGAAGCAGGATTACAGGACCGGCGTGGACAGCGCAAGAAGGACCAAACTCCCCGTACCGAGCTGGAACAGGCGCAAATTGAGATTGAGCAGCTCAAACACAAACTGTATCTGGCGGAAATGGAGAATGCACTGTTAAAAAAATTGGACGAAGTAGAGAGGAGGGATGCCTTTCAGAAGTAAGACAACGACATACTTATATAGCCATTCGAGAGTGTCATGAAGAACAAGGGTTTGCTGTTGAGACAGCCTGTGACCTTCTCCATGTAGCCCGTTCTGCTTACTACAAATGGGCTTCCGGAAAGCTAAGCCACAGAGTAATGGAGAACGAACAGTTGGCCGACAAGATTGAGAAAATCCATTCAGAAAGTCCGGATAAAGGTTACCGGAGACTGAATGACGATCTGCGTCATGACCATGGTATCTATGTCAATGACAAGAGGGTGCTGCGCATCTGCCGGGCCAAAGATATAAGATCCACTGTGAAGTACAATAACCACGGCTGCACAAGGCGGGCAAAGAACCCTCAGTATCTTGCTGAAAATCTGCTGAATCGCCAATTCTATGCGGAGAAGCCGAATGAGAAATGGCTTACTGATGTGACAGAGTTCAAATGGTATGATGGCATGGAAGTACATAAACTCTATCTAAGTGCCATTCTGGATCTTTGTGACCGGCGCATCGTGTCCTATGTGCTCAGTGAGCACAATGATAATCCACTCGTTTACAAAACCTTTGACAAAGCTGTTAAGGCGAATCCAAATGCCCACCCGCTGTTCCACAGCGATAGAGGTTTCCAATACACAGGCAGAACCTTCCACCACAAACTCGTACAGGCTGGAATGACTCAGAGTATGTCCCGTGTGGCTCATTGCATTGACAATGGACCTATGGAAGGATTCTGGGGCATTTTGAAACGGGAACGCTATTACGGCAAGCGTTTCACTAGCAAACAGGAACTCGTGCAAATGATTGAGTGCTACATCCGTTATTATAACACCAGAAGAGTCCAGCGTAACTTGGGCGTGCTGACGCCGATAGAAAAACACAAGTTGTGCCTTGCTGCATAAAAAGCGGCCAGCAACATTTAGCTGCTGGCCGGGGAAATTTTATATTTTTTCTCTGTCCTCTTGACGGGGAGCAGTTCA
>NZ_SLZV01000061.1 GCF_004346095.1 Faecalimonas umbilicata
CACTGTGTAAGACATTGAAATACCGCATGGTATTATCTCCAATGCAGTAGTGGTTGAAGCAAGAATCCCCCTGCTTTAGCTGTGGGGAGTGTCAAGAGGCATCAAGCCCGAGGAAAATCAATGGGGAGTATGTGATGGTGTATTCAGGCGAAACGAGCCATGAATTGAGCTATGCGGTTTCAAAATCTCCATTAGGGAAATATAAGTATAGGGGAGTGTTGGTCAGCAGTGCAGATATTGGAATGAATGGAAATGAAACTCCGGTGATGCCATATGGGAATGTACATGGCGGTTTAGTTCAGATTCAGGAAGATTGGTATATTTTTTATCATAGACAAACACATGCAATTGAATGTAGCAGACAAGGATGCGCCGAAAAGCTTATTGTGAATGCAGATGGTTCGTTTAATCAAGCGGAAATCACAAGCTGTGGTTTAAATAGAGGACCGTTGCCGACAATGGGAACTTATAATGCATGTTATTGCTGCTGTTTAATGGGAAGTTTGTTTTCAAAAGAAAAATTAAATGTTCGACAGCATAGGAGAGAGAATGAGGGGTACATTTATGAGGAATCGGTAGGGAATGATGAGACGAAGGCCATTCATTATCTGACAAATTTAAGAAAAGATACTGTGGTAGGATTTAAATATTTTGATTGGAAAGATGTTCAAAGAATTACAGTAAAATTACGTGGAGAAGGAACTGTTTTTGTAAAGGTATGTATTGATTCACCGAATGGAGAGTGTCTTGGGGAAAAAGAGATAGACTTGTCTTGTTCGTGGGAAGATTCTACTATTGAAGTAAAGAGTGTAGAAGGGATACACGCATTGTATTTTCTTCTTTATACGGAGTCTTGTGTAGAGTTTATGGAATTTTCATTTTAAAGAAAAATTGTGGAAATCCACTTGCCTTTAGGGAGCAGTAGTTCACAAAGTAAAAGTAATAAGATTTTAGAGGGGGGATACTGTCACGCCAATCAATCAGAATGACAGTATCTCCAAAGGGGGAGTGATGAAAAACGGGCTGCTATGCAGAGTAGATTCCCTGCACTGTGATCCTTTTGAAAAATTTGGATAGTCCAAGAGTCACTGTTTCCTCCATGTGCTGTGGAATACGGCGGATCAGGACGTTCCCAAGTGGATGAGGGAATACTTGAAAATGATCTGCTTTTAATGCGGCAGTTTCCTCTGCGTCGATAAATCTTGCTGAAACCTCCAGCCGGGAGCCGCCTCAAGTATGGCAGAGCATAGAAGTGATCAGAATATTTTCTTTGTGATGTTCTTTCATATAACTGGTAAGACGTTCGTCTAATTGAATGTGCATAATGGTAATCCTCCTTACGATAGTATGTGATCTGTGATGGCTTTATCATCGCAGAAACAGAAAGAAAATTCTGTAATGAAGTCACAGACGTTTCTTCTTAAAAAGAGAACTGTAAAGAAAAGGGACGATAAGATTGTAAGGATCCCGTTTTGGGTGTATAATCCCATCTTTGACAGTTGAAAAATGAAAATGCGGCTACAAGCCCAGTAAACATGGGCGGTGTAGCCGTTTTCTTGTTTGCAACGATATGT
>NZ_SLZV01000062.1 GCF_004346095.1 Faecalimonas umbilicata
CGTCAAGAAAAGCCGCTATTGTTTATATCATACCCGTACCGTAAACCGACACAGGTGGATGAGGAGAGAATCCTAAGGCCGACGGGAGAAGCATTGTTAAGGAACTCGGCAAAATGACTCCGTAACTTCGGGAGAAGGAGTGCCAGTGAGAACTGGCCGCAGAGAATTGGCCCAAGCAACTGTTTAGCAAAAACACAGGTCTATGCAAAACCGAAAGGTGAAGTATATGGGCTGACGCCTGCCCGGTGCTGGAAGGTTAAGGGGAGAGGTTAGCGTAAGCGAAGCTTTGAACTTAAGCCCCAGTAAACGGCGGCCGTAACTATAACGGTCCTAAGGTAGCGAAATTCCTTGTCGGGTAAGTTCCGACCCGCACGAAAGGCGTAATGATTTGGGCACTGTCTCGACAATGCACCCGGTGAAATTGAAATACCAGTGAAGATGCTGGTTACCTGCGCCAGGACGGAAAGACCCCATGGAGCTTTACTCCAGCTTGATACTGGGATTCGGTATTGCATGTACAGGATAGGTGGGAGACTGAGAAGTATTTACGCCAGTAGATACAGAGTCGCTGTTGGGATACCACCCTTGCAGTACTGGGTTTCTAACCAGCAGCCGTGACCCGGCTGGGGGACAATGTCAGGTGGGGAGTTTGACTGGGGCGGTCGCCTCCGAAAGGGTATCGGAGGCGCTCAAAGGTTCCCTCAGAATGGTCGGAAACCATTCAAAGAGTGCAAAGGCAGAAGGGAGCTTGACTGCGACACCGACGGGTGGAGCAGGTACGAAAGTAGGACTTAGTGATCCGGTGGTATAAAGTGGGATTGCCATCGCTCAACGGATAAAAGCTACCCTGGGGATAACAGGCTTATCACTCCCAAGAGTTCACATCGACGGAGTGGTTTGGCACCTCGATGTCGGCTCATCGCATCCTGGGGCTGAAGTAGGTCCCAAGGGTTGGGCTGTTCGCCCATTAAAGCGGTACGCGAGCTGGGTTCAGAACGTCGTGAGACAGTTCGGTCCCTATCCGGCGTGGGCGTAGGATATTTGAGAGGAGCTGCCCTTAGTACGAGAGGACCGGGGTGGACTGGCCGCTGGTGTATCTGTTGCACTGCCAAGTGCATGGCAGAGTAGCCAAGCCGGGACGGGATAAACGCTGAAGGCATCTAAGCGTGAAGCCCCCCTCAAGATGAGATATCCCAACGCAAGTTGTAAGACCCCTTGAAGACGACGAGGTAGATAGGACAGAGGTGGAAGTGCAGTAATGTATGGAGCTGACTGTTACTAATCGGTCGAGGGCATAACCAAGTGGTGATAGGAGAATGGATG
>NZ_SLZV01000064.1 GCF_004346095.1 Faecalimonas umbilicata
CTAGTATAGAATAAATTAAATTTCTGCTATATATTTTTGAGATGATGTATGGTAAAATAGTGTTATCAAAGAAAGGATGATCGCTATGAGAAAAACATATCTTCCTCTGTCAGATGAAGACAGGAATTACCTTAAATCATTATCAAAAAAGAGAACCATTCAGGCACAAGTCGTGGATCGTGCCAGGATTCTTTTATATAAAGCCGATGGAATGACATTCCAGGAAATTGCTGATAAACTTGCAATCAGCACTGCCACGGTACGCCTTTGTGTTTCGAAGTTTCATAAAGGCGGTGTGGATGCTGCACTGTTTGATGTTCAGCGTCCTGGACGTCCATCCGAAATCACCGACGATGCGAAGGCATGGATGATCAGTATTGCGTGTCAGAGACCGGCAGAACTCGGTTATGCGCAGGAACTGTGGACATTGGCTTCTCTCCATAAATACATTCAGAAACATGCAGAGGAGGCGGGATATCCAAGACTTTCAACAGTTACGAAACCTTATATCCAGAAATTCCTCAGGGAACAGGATATGAAACCCTTTAAAATCAAATATTACTGCGAAAAGAGGGATCCTGATTTTGAATCAAAAATGCATGAAGTCCTGCTGGTCTACAAACAGATTGAAATGCAGTTTGATGAGAATGGTGATCTCATTGTTCCAGACGATTATAAATTGACGATTACGGTGTCCTATGATGAGAAACCGGGTATTCAGGCAATCTCCAATACTGCACCGGATTTACGCCCGACACCGGAACACGGAGAGGTATATCGTGATGCAGAATACAAACGTCTTGGAACGCTCTCTTTGCTGGCAGGCATTGATCTGCTTACAGGAGAAGCCATCCCGTTAGTAAGTGAGACTCACAAGAGTTCTGATTTTATTGAGTTTTTAAAGATACTGGACAAAAAATATCCATCACAGGATACAATCCGGATCATCCTGGATAATCATTCCGCGCATACTTCCAAAGAAACACGGAGCTTTCTGGATACGCTGCCAAAGGGACGTTTTAAATTTGTGTTTACTCCGAAACATGGCTCATGGTTAAACATGATTGAAAGTTTTTTCAGTAAGATGACCCGGCAAATGCTTCGTGGAATCCGTGTCAATACCAAAGAGGAATTGGAAGAGCGAATTTACAGGTATTTTGATGAAGTAAATCGTGAACCTGTGATTTATCACTGGAAATATAAAATGGATGAAATCAGTGAAGAGGAAGCGGCATCCGTTTGATATAGCAATTATTTAATATTCGTTATACTAG
>NZ_SLZV01000065.1 GCF_004346095.1 Faecalimonas umbilicata
TTTTCTCATAGCGATCATCCTTTCTTTGATAACACTATTTTACCATACATCATCTCAAAAATATATAGCAGAAATTTAATTTATTCTATACTAGCACCACCGATACCGGCAAAGAAGCTAAGTGGGATGCTGATAACCAATGCACATGGACAGCTAATTACAAGGAAAGTCAGAGCTCTGTAAATCCACACTCCCCATTGTGCTGTTTGGCCTAAAAACAACATTTGTACCAATGGTGGTAATAATGCCAATGCCAATGCACCATAACAGACTGCAGGAGTATATACCTTTGCAAATTTAGAAATAAAGTTTTCTGATTTGGATTTTCTTGAACTTGAATTTTCCACAAGCTCTAAAATTTTTGAAACTGTGGATTCACCAAATTCTTTTGTTGTTTGAATTTTCAAAACACCAGTCATATTGATACAACCACTGATGATTTCATCGCCTTGTTTCACGTCACGAGGTAAACTTTCACCTGTTAATGCACTTGTATTAAGGCTAGATGATCCCTCTATTACAATACCATCTAACGGAACTTTTTCTCCTGGCTGCACAACAATTATGCTATCAACACCAACTTCATCAGGATCTACTTTTTCTAATTTTCCATTGATTTCTATATTTGCATAATCTGGACGAATATCCATCAACGCACTAATATTTTTTCGACTTTTTCCAACGGCATAACTCTGGAACCATTCTCCAATCTGATAAAACAACATAACTGCGATTGCTTCATTGTAATCTCCACTTCTAGAGTAAATTGCTAATGCAAAAGCTCCTATTGTTGCCACTGCCATTAAGAAATTTTCATCGAAAACTTGTCGATTTATAATTCCTTTTCCAGCTTTCTTTAAAATATCATAACCGATTATTAAATATGTTGCCAAGTATAGCACTAATTTTGCAATGCCTGTTACCTGTACTAAATTCAATGCAATTATCATAACTGCAGCAATAATAATTCTTGTCAACATTTTTTTCTGCTTTTTGTTCACAGCCCATTCCTCCCTAATAAATCAAGTCTTTTTTCCTTTAAAATAAAGGTTTTTTAAAGTTTCTATCTCAGATGAATGAACAAGAATCATGGATATTTCTC